>NZ_RXYK01000054.1 GCF_003968655.1 Chlorobium phaeovibrioides
AAAGCTCGAGGCACTTACCAGGGGGCACGAGGACGACTGATCCTTGAGGATCACAAGGCCGAAGTCATTATGCTGATAGAAGAAGCGCATGAAAACGGAGCCCGCTACAGCAAAGCCTGTGTCGTTGTCGGGATCTCACACCGGACGCTGCAGCGCTGGAAGCAAGGGTGCCTGAAAGACCGGCGAAAAGGCTTGGAGTTGCAAGGGAAAAATGAACACTTTAAGAAGCCAAAGACCTCGATTGGTAATAATTGCGTAAGTATTCTGCTGGAGAGAGATATCCCAAGGTCGAATGCATCCGTTTCCGGTTATAAAAGACGTGGATATACTCAAACAGGAGCTTCTGTAGCTCTTCCTTGCTACGGATCCTTCTGCCGTAAATCCATTCGGACTTCAGGGTCTTGAAGAACGACTCTGTTGCCGCATTATCGTAACAGTTTCCCTTGCCGCTCATGCTTTGAACCATCCGGTACTCGGAGAGTTTTTTTCTGAATGATTTGCTGGCATACTGCACGCCACGATCAGAATGGAAGAAGACTCCTTCCGGTGGCTGTCGATGCAGTACAGCCATCTCAAATGCAGGAATGACAGTGGTTTCGGTCGACATGCTTCTGCTGAGTGAATACCCGATGATCTCCCAATTGAAGAGCTCCATGACCACTGTGAGGTACTGCCAGCCGCTATCGGTCCACAAGTAGGTCAGATCGCTCGTCCAGA
>NZ_RXYK01000031.1 GCF_003968655.1 Chlorobium phaeovibrioides
TTGCTGCAGACGATTAAGAGGTAGTGTACGAAGGTCTTGCCGAGGTAGGTCGCTATGTCTTTCGGGTGCTGGCCGCTGATATCGATCCCGATTTCCTGCATGGCTTTGAAGGCAAGAGGATGAACGGCATCGGCGGGCTGGGTGCCGGCACTGAGGACCTCGAAACGGTCTCCTGCCATGTTGCGGAGGAGCCCTTCAGCCATCTGGCTGCGGGCAGTGTTTTCAGTGCAGAGGATGAGAACGGTCTTCTTCTTGTCCATGCTCGTCGGTAGGTTGGTTTCAAGGAAAATTTGAAAAAATAAGATACCGCTCCCGCTCAATACTATCTGCTGGTCTTGCAAGAATGTAACAATTGCTTCGGGTCAGGGATGCAAGCCAGCGTAGCTCCTGCGGCTTCATGGCAGGCCCTGGTGCGTAGTATCAGCAATGGCAACCGATCTGCAGCTTTTTGAACGATGGCGCTGGTTCCCCCACTGTATCTACACCCTTCCGGTTATCTCTCCCCCTGGATGATCGCCCCCTTGTGTTTTTCTCGAATACACTCCCTACTCTCCCTTGAGATTGTTGTTACGGGTGCTTCAATCTTAAATCAGCCAAGCTCGCAATAATCCCTGCTGCAAGGTCCTGATGCATCTGTTCCAGGGTCACATATCCGATGCGTGAATGGTAGTGTTCCTCTTCAAGAGAGAGGTTCCGGACGATGTCAAAACAGCCGAAAACCTTTGAAAACAAGGGGAAAAAGAAAACCTGTCTACCCAGAGAATCACTCTGGAGAGACGGGTTGTCATTTTCAAAATGGTGGAGGACACGGAGCCTTACCCCAATTCGTTCTCCAAACCAAATCATATCCATAAATCCTTCTTATTCAACACCTTACCACACATCAAAACCCTTCAGTCTGCCGGACACCGAGAGAAATTTAATTCTCTACATTTTCCCGAAACAGAGAACGGACGTGGGTTCGATTCCCGATTGAACACCCGGCGGTGTGTTTTACAACTCATGTCTTAACCACCAGTACAGTGCTGATCAGCCATGCAGTATATGCCACATAAACCAGCAAAAGAGCTGCGCCTTCAAAGCGATTGATGCGCCCCTGACGACCTCTGAACCCATATCCGATCAGGAAAAGTGAAACGGTCAAGGCTCCCATCACTGCCATGTCCCGGGAGAGCGTTTCCGGCTCCACTGCAAAAGGATGAATCGAACCGGCAATACCCACAACGGCCAGCGTATTGAACAGGTTTGAGCCTATCACATTCCCCAGAGCGATATCATGCTCACCCTTGCGGACCGCTATGACGGACGAAGCCAGTTCCGGTAAAGAGGTGCCCACTGCAACAATCGTCAAACCGATGATCATGTCGCTGACACCGAATATCTGTGCTATTTCAACTGCTCCCCATACGAGGATTCGGGAACTGGCAATGAGCAGCAGCAACCCGGCAACAAGCCAGAAAACAGCTCGCTTAATCGGCATTTCTTTTTCAGCGGTTTCAGACTCAACCTCTTTGGCCAGCGTATCCGTTTTTCGTTTCAAGCCCTGAATTATGGTCCATGCCATCAGCCCACCAAATACCAGAAGCAAGACTACGGCATCGAGCCGTGATAAATCGAGATCTGCGAGAAGACCCACGGTGAGAATGGTCACGAGTGTCAGTATGGGTAGTTCTTTGCGCAATACCGTAGAGTGAACCATGATCGGGTTGATCAGGGCGGATACCCCAAGAATCAGAGCGATGTTGCAGATGTTTGAGCCATAGGCATTTCCAAGGGCAATTCCCGCATTCCCATCGATCGAAGCCAAAGCGGAAACAACCATCTCCGGAGCAGATGTTCCAAAGCCAACGATCACCATACCAATCAACAGCGGCGGCATGCCGAAATGACGTGCAGTGGAAGCGGAACCTTCCACAAAACGGTCTGCGCTCCATACCAGAAGCACCAGACCGGCTATTAAAGCCGCAATCGCCAGCATCATACGAGTAACCTCTCTGCCAGTTCCAATACATCCACCGGCCAGAAGCATTCCGGGCGTGGGTGGCGTACTCGCGGATGTCCGGCCTCTGGGCGGCAGTTCTGCAGGGAGTCGAGCCACTGGGTCGGAATCGACTCCCGACCGCACACAGCGCCTAACAGCGCCCCACAAATGGCCGCGTTGGTGTCGGTGTCACCTCCGCGCATGATAGTGTCGACAACACCGTTCTCAAGACTTGGCGCATGGAGCAGCTGATACAGGGCATTCTGAAGAGCTATCAACACCCAGCCCTGCTGGTGGACATAGTCCGCTGGTGGCGTATCGGCTGCCTTGTCGATGGTCTCCAGCAAAGCGGGTTCAACGGTCATGGCGACGGCCCATTGTCGGATGCTTTGGTATAGCTCCTTGCGATCGCAGCCGGATTGAATGGCGTGGGCAATGCCCATGGCAAACAGCGCGTTCGCCTGCTGGCAGATCAGGTTTGGATGGGTTAGCGCTGCATCCTGCATGGCCCATTCGGCCACCTGATTCAGTTCAAATCCGGCCCCGAAAATGCCGATCGGGCTGACACGCATCATCGCTCCATTGGCCTGACTGTCCGGATTTGGATTTCCACGCAGCCCGGCCGAAATGGTCATGCCGCAGTCAAATGGATCGGAATTCAGCCAGTATTGATATTCCTTCCGTGCTGCCTTCGGATCATACGAACCGGTTTTCACGAGCATCCGGGCAAGGAGCAGAGCCATCTCTGAATCATCCGTTGGCTGACCCGCAATGGTATTCCATGTGCCGCCATCCGCCAGCTCCCGGACACCATCAGGGTAGCTGCGCCGGATCTCATCCGGGGACTGAAACTCAACCAGACTTCCCAGCGCATCACCGGCAAACTGGCCAAGCAGGCATCCTTGGGCTCTGGATCGTTTAGTTTCCAAGTTTACGTCTTTCCTCTCGTGCTATATTTTCCGTCAAGAGTCTCACCACCCATTGGCCATAAAATTCAGGCATTTGTTTCCTCAACCACTTCCTCATCCGAGTCTTCAACTGTTGGAGACAATGGCAGTTGCGTTGACATGAAAACCCGGCTTTTCAACCTTTCCTTCAAGTTTGACCTACGCTTCTCATAGAATTCCCTGAATGCCTCAAACTCCAAGCCGATTCCTTCAACAAGTAGATCCTGTGCTCGCAGGTTTACATTCGGGTCATTGAGCCATTCGGACAAAGGTCTGTCGTTCTTTGAGAGATTCTGCGAGTCGTTGAGCAAATGAAGATTTGCCATGGAATTCCAATGTCCTTCATCAGAGAAAAATCCAAGTAGCGTCTCGTCACTTTGGAGGAAGTTGTGCGACTTGAGCGCCTTTTTTTCAAAAGCACTACGGGGATGCAGATGGTCAATGTGGAAGACCTCGGTCGAACTCATTTCAGGGAAAAGAAGGTGTAGAAGTGCTCGGCAACGGCCTTCTCCATGCTGAATGTCCAGCAGACTGTCAATGTAGTCATCATCGAAACGTAGGTCTTTGTTCGTGGCCTTATATCGCTCGATAATCGCTTCCAAAGGAAATGCTGTTTTTTGAATGTTGTTCCGTAAAACGTCGCGCATACTTGTCAGAATTGAATCCGCTTGCCCGCCAAAAACTCCTTTGAGCAAGGCCATATAAAACCATTGGCTGATCTTCGATCGTTGCTCATGACACTTGGCCAAGTTATTGATGTCGCGGTATAAAGGTCGACTGTCTTCGTTTTGCTTGTACAGATAGAAGCAAATTGGAATCACGGCATTTTTGGAGGTCAACGATTGTGGGTTAATGCCAAGACGACGCACAAGAAGGAAAGTGGCCTTGATGCAGTCTTTTATAGATTGCCACTCGGACTGAATTTTCTTCACCTGCTCAGCCTTGAAATTTTTGACCTTGAAGCGGACATCCGCATCAGTAAGCATTAAGCAGGTTTTTAGAATCCAATCCCGCTCAATGTAAAATCCCATGTCAATGCTTTGATGGATATGATTTGTCAAATTATCAAGCTCTTGACGAAAATCCCCATCCCAGTTTGCAACAGCGATCGACATTAGTAAGTCTGAAAACGCCAGCTTGGTTCCGCCGCTATTGGTTCGAATAAAAACATCAAGTACGTGATCAATCTCCTGACTGGTTTCATTGAAATAATGGATAATCTTCTGCGCCCTGATCACATCGTAGAGTTGAGAGAGGGTCTCTTGAGCAAATTCGTTATCGGATAAGCCAACAGAGTCAAGAAAGGGTCTTACGACTTTGTTCCATATCTGGCTCCCTCCATCAACCTGTGGAAATTCTAAAATCTTGTGCAAGCAGAACCAGTGATGCTCTTTTGGTTCAGGCAATGAATCCTGATATTGTTTTTCTGTCAGGAACCGGAAATTGTATTTCATTAGCGAATCATCATCGTCTGAAATCACTGACTGCTTGAGATCGAGATACAGCTTTCTCGGCGGCAATATGTTTTCATCCATGGTTCCCGGCCACCAAACCCGAGGCTGCTTATATGCATATGTACTGCACAAACCTATGTACAAGGATGTCAGCCTTTGCTGGCCATCGATTATAGCTTTGAAATCTTTGAAGCTGGCGCTGGTCTTTACGTATGGATTCTCTTCATTGAACCTCTGGCAGTAATACTTCAAAAACTCATAAAATTTATATTCGTTTTTGATGTGGTCGCTTTTGATTTCCCACATCATGAACGTGTTGATAGGATATCCGCGCATGATCGAATCGAACAAAACGCAGATCTGATGACTGCTCCATACAAATTTGCGCTGAATAGCTGGCAATAGGTAGTCCCGGTTATTTATCGCATCAATCGCTTCCTTGATGCTAATTGCTCTTTCATATTCACCTGCCATAAATCAGCTCCATTTAGATATCTTTAGTGGACCCCGTCCTATAGACAAAAAGGGCCTGAGTTTAAGTTGGAAACCTGCTGGTTATGCAGCGGAAAGGCGCTGCCCCTCTTGTTCATTTACCTCTTCCTGTGGGTCGTTTTTGAGCCGGTACTTGTCAACGATGTGGGCCCCGCCGCCTTGGCCTGAACGATACACTTCATCCGGAGTGCTGTAGTCCAGAGACTGATG
>NZ_RXYK01000055.1 GCF_003968655.1 Chlorobium phaeovibrioides
TCAGCTTCGCGGATCCTTGTGCTGATGGCTGTACGGGTTGCTTCTTTCAGTGCAAGCGGCAGGGCTGACTGCCAGGCAGCCATGGCCTCGGATTTCTGTCCGGCGGTGTAGAGTTTATTGCCGCTTGCAAGACCGGCTTTCGCCTTGTCTTCCTGAGCAGCGAGGCGGGCAAGCTCGCCTTTTCGGGCAGGAATCGCTGTTTCTAGATAGTGTTTTGCGTTCTGGTTTTGGGCATCGATGGCCTGCAGCTCATGGAACTTCGCCCCAGAAGCTTCCAGACTGTCCGCCTGGAAGAGAGCTATGCCCTCGCTCTGCAACTGTTCGATCCTTCCCTGCAGTGCCGCTTCTTTTTCGCGTTGCTTCTCGCGGGCAACATCCATTCTGCCCATGTATGCAATCCGGCTCTCCGGGGTTTCAGTCTGGTTTACGGCCTGCTGCCAACCAACAAGGGCTCCGGTATAGTCGCCTGCAAGGAAAAGTTTTTCTGCACCTTCTGCCGCTGTTTCAGCTTTGAGTTCCACTGCAGCACGGCGCTCAAGTTCGGCTTTGCGCGCAGGAATCTGCACCTCGTAATAGTCCATCGCCTGAAGGTTGGTAGGCTTCAGTGCAAGAACTTCACGGAACTTCGCTTCTGATGCTGTGAGGTTGTCGGCATTAAAGAGTGCTGCGGCTTCCGACTGCAGTG
>NZ_RXYK01000032.1 GCF_003968655.1 Chlorobium phaeovibrioides
TTGCGTTTCCTTTTGGTCATTTACTTGCTCCTCTTTTGAGCAAGTTACCAACTTAAACAGCTGTCTAAAAATCGGGGACCACTATAGACATCTATGTTAACACATAGGGGCCAGCGCCATAATCGGGTCCATGTCGCAAGGCCAACCTGCCAAATGCACACACACCACCGCCTTGGTCCTGGGCGACAACACCGCTGAAATGGTGCGGGCCGACACATTGCCGCTGTCGGCCTCCACATCGGCAAACACAGGCACCGCACCCGCATTCACCACACACGAAATGGATGCGATGAAAGTGCGCGGCGTGACCACCACCTCATCACCCGGCCCCACGCCCAAAGCCTTCAGCGCCACATCGAGCGCCAACGTGCCATTGGCCAGCGCCACGGCATGCGCCGTGCCACACCAAGCGGCAAACTCTTTTTCAAACTCGCGGGTCTCGGTGCCCGTCCAATAGTTCACCTTGTTCGAAATGACCACGCGGTGCACCGCATCGGCCTCTTCGGGGGTGAAACTAGGCCAGGGGGAAAAAGGAGTGTTCAGCATATTTAGTCCGAAATCTAGATGACAAAGTCATCCTTCATGGATTAAGCAAAAGTTCGGTTAACTCTTCCCAACTATTGACCCAATAATCAGGTAACGCAGCTTCAGGTAAACCCTGCGTTAACTGTGAATAAATGTTGCGATCGTTCCCCTGCATCCCTATACCAAGCCAACCCAAGGGTTTGCACCCTAAAAAATCTTTTTGGACATTGTCTGCAACGTATACGTATTTTTCTGCGGAAAAGTCTTTTTGAATGGCTTGAAAACGATCAGGGGCTGGCTTTGCACTGCCGTAGTCCTCGGAAACGTAAGCCGGGTAATGACTTAAACCAAGAGATACCAGTTTCAACTTTTGAGTAATAGTCCGCCCATCGGTTAAAACAGCAACGGCTAATGCTACTGATTTGATTTTTTCTAAAGATGCAGAACAATTCTCGGAAAGTTTTATATCAGGCAAATGCAACCTGTACATCCACAAAAGTGATTCTTTCACTGAAGGTTTTAAGCCTGTCAACTCGCATGCCAAAGATAGCCAGTCAAGATTTGCGTCCTGCAAGCGATGCGTTTGGATAGTCTCGTAGCAATCGATACCACACAAAGTATTAATCTGCGAACAAACATAGCGGATACCAGAATCCACATAATCCGCTTCTAAATAAAGGGTGTCATCCAAATCAAAGACAACAACCGTTCGCGCAATGTCAATGAGCATTTTCTACCAGCACATGTGCGTCATAACGCAGCATCATCAAATCCGAAGTCCATCCATCAAAATGACCAATCTCTTTCGTTAACAAGTACTCGTCAATCAACCAACCTGGGTAGTTGGCACCTGCTGAATACGAAAGCGGATAACCACCGCCAAAACGAGGGTTTATTTCCAGGGCTGCATAGCGCTTTTCGTGTGGATGCGCAAAAAGCTGGACAGTCAAACAACCACGGGCACCCTTGATCTTTGCCAGTTTGTCAATCAGGTACTCGTACACGTGGTGTTTGCGGGTTACCCCTTTGTTGATTTCACCGTCGCGGACTTCCAGCCTATGGCGAGGAACCAAACACGTCAAAACGCCTTTGCGATCGTAATATGCATCAACTGTGTACTCATCAAAACTCTGATCGATGAACTCCATGAACATCATCTTGGGGTCATCGCGCATACCATCGGAAAGATCAGCTGCCTGACTGAGCTTGGCAGCACCAACACTGCGGCTGCCGTCGTACGGCTTAGCAAAACAAGGGAAGGTTAGCTCTTTTCGATCCAATATTCTGGGCACATCTATGCCAACAGAATTGAAAAGTTGAGCTGTTAAACGCTTGTCACGGCATACACGCACCAGCGACTCATCCGAAATAACAAGTTCAATACCCTCGGCTGAAAATCTGTCTCTATGCTCAGATAATCTCAGCAATTCCGTATCGATCGTCGGTATAACCAGCCCAACTTCCTGCTCTTCACACAGTTCCAGCAGCTGGTCCATATAGCCATCTTCAGTAGCACGGGATATTGCAAAAGCCTGATCGGCAACGTGGCAGGCGGCAGACATTTTTGGATTTAGATCTGTCGTAAACACACGAGAGTTCAACCCGCGTTCCTTGATTTCACTTTTAATCGCAAGCAGTAACTCCACCCGTCTCCCGGCAGAAAGTAGTAGCACATTTTTTTTGCTATTCATGGTTACCCTTAAACACAGGCATCGTTACATCCCCCGGAGCGCTAATCCCGTCACGGACTAACACTTTACGAACCGTCAGCCAGAGAATTTTGACATCTAACCACAGTCTGCGGTTGTCCACGTACCACACGTCCAGCTTAAACTTATCATCCCAACTCACTGCATTACGCCCATTCACCTGCGCCCACCCGGTAATACCAGGGCGTACCTCATGCCGGCGTGCCTGCTCGGGCGTATAGAGCGGCAAATACTCCATCAATAAAGGCCTGGGACCAACCAGACTCATTTCACCCCGCAACACATTCCACAACTCCGGCAGTTCATCCAAACTCGTAGCACGCAACCAACGCCCAAAATCCGACAGGCGCTCACTATCAGGCAACGGCCTCCCATCAACATCGAACACATCACGCATGCTACGAAACTTGAGCATCTCGAACGGTTTGCCATACAGTCCCGGACGCACCTGGCGAAACAACACCGGAGCCCCCATCTTGCGGCGCACTCGCCAGGCAAGGAGAGCCAATAGTGGCGAGAGCAAAAGCAAAGCTATGGCGGCAACCACGATATCAACAAGTCGTTTCATTCTGCGGCTCTCTATTCATTCAATCCAAGTACGGCCATGAGTTTTGCATTCACTTGATGCACATCAAAACGCTCTTCAGCAAGCCGACGGCTTTTACGACCCATCGAATCAATTAAGTCTGGCTGTTCAATAAACTGTAGCATAGCCTCGGCAAGCGCTGCTGCATCACGCACAGGGACAAGAAAGCCATTGACCCCATGCTCCACGGTTTGACGGCACCCCGGAACATCCGTAGTAATAATCGGCCGGCCCAGAGCCATAGCCTCCTGCGTGCTGCGCGGCACGCCCTCGCGGTAGGAAGGCAAAACGAACACGCTGGCTTGTTCCAGCCAAGGCTGGACAGGCACATGGCCCGGCCAGATCAACAAACCTTCGTTCGGACAATGTCAACGAAGATGACGCATTTTTTTGAAAAAAAACATTCACTTTTCGGCCGGGTTCAGCACCACCTTCCGGTTGATCTCCCACGTTCTTGCAGGCCTTGCTCCCCAGCGTTCCGGATTGAGCTCCCTGGCTCGCTGTAAGGTTGCATTCCGCTGCTCAAAGATCGC
>NZ_RXYK01000056.1 GCF_003968655.1 Chlorobium phaeovibrioides
ATCGTGTCCGTGGTCGAATCGCCTTCGCCCAGGAACTGCACGCTCGAATCGTCAAGCGTGTACGTCCAGTTGCCCGTTCCATCGATGGTCAGCGAACCATACGTGCCAACAAACGTCGCAGCCGCGAAGCCCGACTCGCCAGCGTCAACATCCACCGCCGCAAGCACGCCGGAAGCCGTGGCGATCACGTCCTCCTGCACCGTGCCGGTCGTGGTGCCCGTTATCGTCGGCGCGTCGTTGGTGCCGTTGATGGTGATGGTTATGTCGTGCTCGGTCCCGTCAAAAGTACGCACGGTGATCGTGTCGGTGAGAGTGTCGCCCTCCCCAAGCTCCTGGATCGCGGACTGGCTGTTGTCCACCCTGTAGCGCCACCAGCCAGAATTATACATGTCCACGACCCCGTATGTCCCGGACACGGTCTCCAACACAAATCCGGATTCGCCGGTGTCAACGTCAACAGCGTCCAAGTCGCCGGTAGTCTTAAGTATCCCAGCAGGCTGCTCAACGGACACATCCTCAGTTACACTACCCATGCCTATGCCGGTGATCTCGGGTATGTCGTTGGTGCCGTTGATGGTGATGCTGATGGTCTGCGTGGTCCCGTCAAGAGTCTCCACGGTGATCGTGTCCGTAGTCGAATCGCCTTCGCCCAGGAACTGCACGCTC
>NZ_RXYK01000057.1 GCF_003968655.1 Chlorobium phaeovibrioides
CTTGAGTTGTAAACAACTGCAAAGCAATTGACTTTGGCGTTCACTTAGCAACAAATTCAAAGAACTTCCTTGTTGAATCAAGGGACATCAATGTAACACAGTCTCCTCAATCTTCCAAATACTATTCACTTCTTTTCTTCCCGCCTGACAGTCAAATCATACAAAATTCACCATCTCGGGTCGTCAAGAGAACAGCCCCTTTCATCAAGGGAACACAATGTATCTCTTTTCCTGACTTCTGCAAAATCTCTTTTCCTTTTTTTCTGCCACATACCGCACGATTTGGCCTCCACACCGACGCACCACGCACGCCAATGAGGCCGGGCATGATCATGTAGGGCAGCATTCTGTCTGTATACACCGGACTCTCACCCCGAAGAAGGTGATCAAATCGTATCGTGTAAAACACAGGGGAAGGAGATTCAGCTGCAGACAAAAGGCAGGCTCTATGTCAAAACAAAAGAGCCACAGCAATATATGGGCCAGGCATCAGCAGAAATGGCATCTGTTCTGGCGGAAGTCCCGCAATACGAGGCGGAGCCAGCTGTGCAGATGAGGGGGAAGAGGGGGAAAAAAGGCTTGGGAGCCAAACGAGAAAAGCCCGTCCGTAAGGACAGGCTTTTCACAAAAAAATCGGCGACGACCTAC
>NZ_RXYK01000034.1 GCF_003968655.1 Chlorobium phaeovibrioides
CGATCGTCCCGATGGTCGTCCATGTTGAACCATTGCCAACCTGCACATCAGTTCCGGAGCGCTGGATTGCACCCGACACATTCATCACGCTTGTCGCTATCGACACCACATCTTCACTATCCAGACCGCTTACCGTCAGCGTGCCGCCATCCAGATTCACGGAATCCACATCACCAAAAACCACAGAACTGTCTATAAATGCAGCAGAGGCATTTTCCAGAACAGTCTTACCATCAAGACCCGTCAATGTCGGCGCGTCGTTCGTGCCGGTTATCTTGATGGTCACATCCTCGGTGTCTGTGCCGCCTTTCTGGTCATTTACCATGATCGTAAACACGGCTGTCACATTCTCGCCTGCGGCAAGGAAGTCCAGCGCGGCTTCATCGATGCTGTACGACCAGGTGACTTCACCGTTGTTGGTGTTGGTGGCAACATTGGTGATGCTGAACGCGGCTTCGATGTCGGCCTGCTGCCCTACTGTCAGCGTCAGTGCGGTTGATCCGTCTGCTTTCAGGGCAGTGACCGAGCTGGTCGCTTCGGTGGCTGCAGGACGGTCCGTCAGGTCGAGGTCGCTGAAGGTTATGCTGCCGCTGTCGCTGAGGGTGCTGCCTTCCGTGATGGCGCCTGCTACATCGACCACCGTGATCACCGGCGTATCATTCACCGCCGCAACGGCAACCGACTCAACAGCTGCCACTGAGCTCTCCGTGTCGTCGATGACCCTGAACTCAATAGTCCGGGTCGTCGTATCCGGACTGTCGCCCGTATTGCTGAACATCACCGATTCCAGTGCTGTCTCAAAGTCAGCAGTCGTCGGGCTCTGCCCTGTTTTAGGGCTGAGCGTCAGCACGCCGCTGCTGTAGCTACCTTGGATTTTCGCTGTATCGGTAAAGAGCAGGATGTCGCCGCTCTGCACATTCGTGATGGTCACGGCGGCGCCCGATACCACACTGTCCACATCCGACACCAAGAGCTCACTGTTAACCACCACCGCATGCGCACCCGTATCAGCACCGTCGATTTCCGTAAACGACGGACTCTGATTGCCCGCCGTCACCGTCGGCGCATCGTTCACCGCCGCAACTGTCACACTAACCTGCACCGCAGTGCTGCTCGCCTCAGTGCCATCCCAGGCCCTGACTGCAAACGCCCCAAGAGTCCCGCTGGCATTGCTGTCAGGCATCCACACGAGGCTCTCGCCGGCCGACAGCAAGGTCGTCCCCGGCGTAACAGCTGTTCCCTCCTTGGTAAGCGTGCCACTTGTGACCGATTCAATGCGAAACGACAAGGTGTCGCCGTCAACATCGGCATCATTTGCCGTATCTGCCAGATCGCTGTAGGAAATTGTGTACGCAGTATCCTCAGTACCACCCGTCAGGGTACCGACAGTGCTCAAAGCGGGAGCATCGTTCACTCCGGTAATAGTGATATTGACGACCTTGTCAACAATGCCACCATGATCGTCATCAAGCGTAATGGTATAGGATTCTATTTTGGTTTCATTGTCGTCAAGATACCGTACTGCATCCTCGTTTACCGTGTAACTCCAGTTAATTTCACCGCCAGTGCCGGCAGTGCTGAACTTCGTCACTGAAGCGCTCAGCGTCCCCAAAGCATCCGTGGCTGGAGTGACACTGACCTTGTGGTCGCCATCATCAACAATACCATCAGCATCACCAAAACCGATTGTTCCTGTGTCATATGTAGAAGGCTTCGAAAACAATGGATTGGTTGAACCTATATGTCCATAAGCACTCGTTGATGATTTTACAGTGAACTCCAACGAGGCCTCACCTCCCTTTTCAAAGAAGTAAAGCTCAAGCGTATGGGTTCCGGCATTGAGATGGACTGTTCCTTCATTGACACTTTCAGCATGATAATCGGAATCGTTGATAACCAGAGAACTGGTATTCCCGTCGACAATCAGGAAAACACCATCGTCACTGTAAGTCCTGAAGGTATAGTCATCCCCAGTGTTGACGTAAAAAGCCCCTGATATCCGGGCAAAGAACGTATCATTTATTCCGCCTGTCCCACTGTAATTCGTCGCCACGGCTGCAGGCCACCTGTAGCTTCCCGGAATTGAGCCGGCAAACCCCGCCGTGTCATCGGTATAATCAATCACGTCCGCGGTAACCGTATAATTAGCCGTATGCTGGCTTGCATATGTAACCAGATTGGCCAGAACATTGGATTGGGACCCGGTATACTGCTCCACCGTCAACGCCATGGTCGACTGGTCCGGCGAACTTGAAACAGCACCGCTCTGGGTAAACACCGGAGCATCATTCACCACCGTCACCATCACCGACTGTGTTGCGCTGGCGGCACCGCTGTTCTTGTCAGTTACCGTGAAAGTTACAGTGCGGGTAAGGGTTCCTGGCGCATCGCTGGAGTTGTTGAACTGCACCGCCTGCGCTGTCGCCTGCACGAGGGCATTGGTTGCGCTGCCGTTGAAGGTAAGGGTCCACGCAGTGCTATTACTGACAGAGGAAGCAGAAGCAGTGCCGATAAGGGTAGTTCCGAACATCACATTGGTGCCATCCATCCAGATGCCGTTCGAACCGGGATTGCTGGTCGGGAGGCTGAGGCTGTCACTGGATTCGCTGCTGGCCGTAATCTGAACCGTGAGGGCTCCTCCGTTCCAATCAGCATCACCGTCAGCATCAGCGATGCTGATTGTGGACGCCACCGCTATGGGCGTCTGCTCGGTGAACGCCGTCGTCCCGCCGGCCGTGACTGCCGGGGCATCGTTTACCGCGGTCACATTCACAACAGCTGACTGTGCTCCTGTCGTGCCGCCATCGCCATCCGTTACCGTAATACTCAAGGTGCGGCT
>NZ_RXYK01000035.1 GCF_003968655.1 Chlorobium phaeovibrioides
CGAAATTTCCTGCCGTCGAACAACTGATCGGCAACGAAGTCCATGCTCCAGGTCTGATTCGCTCGAACGGCCTCTACTTTTTCTACTCGGTGTTGCCCACTGCGATTTCTGCTCGGGCGCTTCGTTCTTGTCGGTTCCGCCCAACCTCGAACACGAATTCCGCTGAACATCGAACAGTAATTCCGCGAAACCTCGAACAGGTTTTCCGCTCCAACTTCGAACGATTTTAGCCCATCGGGCGGAAAAGGTGTTCGACGTGCCGGAAAGAGCGTTCGAAGTTGTCCGGAAAAGGCATCTCCCGCAATTCTTCTGCAGGTTGACGTATCCTGTAGCCTTCTCGTTTCAGAGAACCAAACCAGAAGGCTATGCAACCAAAACAAGGCAGAAGAAAAACCATGAAAACCATCAGGGAAATCGCCCGGCTCCATCTCCAGAAAGAGCTGAGCATGCGGGCCATCGCCGCATCCTGCAAACTGTCGGTCTCAACGGTGCAGGGATATGTGAAGAAGATTGAAACCCTGGGCCTCGAGTACGACGCCCTCAGTGCGCTGTCGGACAAGGAGCTGCAACAGCGCCTGCAGCCGGCATCGAAACCCGCTCCGAAACATCCCGAGCCGGACATCGCGCAACTGGTCGCCGAACTCAAGCAGTCGAACGGCAAGGTGACCCGCCAGCTCCTGCATGAGGAGTATCTGGCACAGTGCCCCGACGGCTACAGGAAGACGCGCTTCTATGAGCTCATCAAGGCGTGGGAAGCGCAGGACAAGGCAACCATGCGCATGACGCACACGCCGGGAGAGAAACTGTTCATAGACTTCTCCGGCGACAAGCCGAGCTGGATTGATCCGGACACCGGAGAGGTGCATGAGCCGGAGCTCTATGTCGCCGTCCTTGGTGGCAGTTCCTACACCTTCGCCTGCGCCGTCCCAAGCCAGAAGGCGGAAGACTTCGCCATGGCGACAATCAAGGCCCTCGAGTTCTTTGGAGGCTGTCCCCAGGTACTGGTGATCGACAACCTCAAGAGCGGCGTCACGCACGCCTGCTACTACGATCCCGAGATCAACAAGACCTTTGCCGAACTGGCACTCCATTACTCGCTTGCCGTCCTGCCGGCACGGGTACGCAAACCCAAGGACAAGGGAAAGGTCGAGAGTGGCGTGCTGCAGGTGCAGCGCCGCATCCTTGCCCCGCTGAGGAACCGCCGCTTCTTCAGCCTTGAAGAGCTCAACAAGGCCATCGCCGAGCAGCTTGAAGCGCTCAACAACCGCACGATGCGACAGTACGGCAAGAGCCGCCGGGAGCTGTTCCTGGAGATCGAGCAGCACCGGCTCGCGCCGCTGCCGCAGGAGCGTTTCAGCATCGGCTACTGGCGCAAGGCCAAGGTGCATGTCGACTACCATGTCGCCGTCGAGAAGAACTTCTACAGCGTTCCCTACGCGCTGATCCACAAACAGGTCGACATCAAGTACACGGCGCACCAGGTGGTCATCTACCACGATGGCGAAGTCGTGGCTCGTCACATCCGGACCCTGAAGCAGGGGCAGTTCGTCACCGATCCGACGCATATGCCGCACGAGCACCGCTTCTACAAGGAGTGGAGCCCGGAGCGTATCCGCTCATGGGGCGCCAAAATCGGCCCGAACACCGCGCGGCTCATGGAACGGATCATGGAAACCCGCGTGCATCCCGAACACGCGTTCAGGAGCTGCCTTGGGATCATCCGCCTTGCCAGGACCTATACGCCTGAACGGCTTGAACGGGCGGCACCCAAAGCAATCGAGCGGAACCTGTTGGCCTATCGGAGCATCAAGTCCATGCTGGACAAGGGGCTCGACACCGTCACACTCTTCGATGAGCCCGAAGTGGAGCCAGCCATCGCCATCGACCATCAGAACATCAGGGGAGGTGGCTACTATGCTTGACCGTGTCAAAGAACAGTTGGTCGCCATGAAACTCCATGGCATGGCCGAAGCGCTCGAGGCCCAGCTCCGCACGCCCTTTGTCGCTGAGATGGACTTCACCGAGCGGCTTCAACTGCTCGTGGAGCAGGAGAAAAGCTTCCGGGAGGACCGGAAGCTCACCATCCTTCTGCGCAAAGCCAGGCTCCGTTATCCCGGAGCCTGCATCGAAGAGCTGCACATGAATCCGAAGCGGGGCATAACGAAGGCAACGGTCATGGACCTCGCTCGGCTCTCTCGCGTGCAGCTGCTCATTATCGACGACTGGGGCATGACGCCCCTCAATGACGCTGGAAGACGGGATATCCTGGAGATCATGGAAGACCGGCACAACGTGCAGTCGACCCTGATCAGCACCCAATATCCGGTCTCGGAGTGGCACCGGCTCATCGACGATCCGACCCTTGCCGACGCCATCTGTGACCGGCTGATCCACAACGCCTACCAGATCCCGTTGAAGGGTGAATCCATGCGTAAAATGCTCGCTAAGCTCGACTAACTTCGAACACTTTGACTACATTGCTCTTGCAGACTGAATGACGGGTATTTTACTGTTCGAAGTTCACCGGAACAGGTGTTCGAAATCGGCGGAACCGCCATCGTTCTCAAGTTCAGGCTCTGTTCGCGATAAATCCGACGCAGTCGCTTGTGATTGTCGGTAAAGCCTTCTCGTCTG
>NZ_RXYK01000058.1 GCF_003968655.1 Chlorobium phaeovibrioides
TGAAGTACTCCCCATCTATAGGGCAGCTATCGAGAGAAAATAAGTTTGCTCATGCTGCCTCCGGGGCCTGGACCTTCTGCGAGTAATAAACAGTGGCGGGAACCTCTCCGTTGAGAGACTTGTGCCGCCTGGTCGTATTGTAATCATTGAACCAGTTCTTCAGCCCTTGGTAGAGTTCAATACCGTCGACTGGGGGACGGTAGTAAATGTACTCATATTTAACGCTTCGCCACAACCGCTCGATGAAAACATTGTCAATAGCCCGTCCTCTACCGTCCATGGAGAGCTTCACTTTGGCCTCTTTGATGACAGCTGTTGTGAAGACCTCGCTGGTGAACTGACTGCCCTGATCGGTGTTGAGTATTTCCGGAGCACCGTGCATGCTGACTGCTTCCCGGAACACCTCGGCGCACCAAGTGGCGTCCATCGTATTCGATACAGACCAGTTCAGCACATAGCGGCTCTTGAGATCGATGACTGCCATCAGATACATGAACCCCTGAGCCATTGGAACATAGGTGATATCGGTGGCCCAGACCTGATTGCAGCGCTGTATGGTCAGGCCTCGAAGCAAATACGGATACACCTTGTGCCCGGGTGCCGGTTT
>NZ_RXYK01000036.1 GCF_003968655.1 Chlorobium phaeovibrioides
TCGGATATGTGACCCCGGAACAGATGCATCAGGACCTTGCAGCAGGGATTATCGCTGAAAGAAAAAGAGTATTGGGAAAGCAGCAGAAACTTCGTAAAATGTACTGCTCAGCAAATCAAACAACCGGAAGCGGGCTGTAGTTTATTGGAAACCCGTTTCGCGACATCATCCAAAAATCACGCCGTGGAACTTTTAGACCTTGTGTAACTCTCTCTCAAGATATAATGCCTTTTGAGCCAGAGGAGTCTGCACGGTACGGACTGCACTATCACCGTATTCGTTTTTTTGTATTGAGATTTATACAGATGTATTCTTTAAGAAGAGCAGATGGTGCAGCCTTTTTAACAAAATATGCTGCTGATGTAATTCAGTTGTATACAGGTGCTCTTTTAAATACTGAAGTTATTCATCATGGTATTCCAGACGAGTTTCGTAGTTCCCAAAAAGGGTTAGGAAGTAAAAGTTTTGTTGATAAGGATATACAATGCCTGTATATTTCAAATTCGGCACCTTATAAAAATCAGGTGTTTGTAGTGGAAGCTATTAGCCGCTTGCGTATGAAAGGTTATACAGTTAATTTGCTTCTTGTAGGTGGAGGGAAAGGGAAGGCACAAAAAGATTTAGAAATCAAAATTAAAATGCTTGACCCCGATGGGCTCTTTGTGAGCCAATACCCTTTTGTGGAACATAATCAGTTACCAAATATTATAAAAATGCAGATATATTTATTTTTGCGTCCTCTTGCGAAAGTATGCCAGTGACGTTGCTTGAGGGTATGTCTTCATTAATACCCATTGCTTGTTCTATAAGTGGTCCAATGCCAGAAATTCTTCAGTCTGGAGGAGTATATTTTGATCCGAAAAAAGCTGATTCAATTGCTGAAGCTATTGAGAATTTAATCCTAAACGAGCAGTTAAGAAATGAGATATCTTGTCGAGCATATAAACGAGCATCGGAAATGAGTTGGGCACATTGCGCGTCAAAAACACTTTCTTTTCTTGTATCTACTTTATCAAATTATAATAGGTAACAATTGCATTCGGTAGTGAATTAATAATCGAAATAATTTAGAAAACATATAATATAAAGTATATTGCATATACTCGTTCAATAATACAATTAGCTTCAAATATCTTCTCAATTTATAATAACAAGCCAACCATTCAAAACAAATTTAATTATGAAACCAATATTTGATGTATTAAAACATTTGGCTCGGTTATTTATGAAAATCTACTTTCCAACTGGTCCATATAGAGTTAAAGAAGTAGAGCTATTTGGGTTTAGGGCTCTTCTATTCATTGATCAGTTGATTTGTCAAAAAATGTACCTGCGAGTCTTTGAACGTGCGGAAACAAAAGTTCTTCAGAAACTTATAAAGACTGATGATGTGTGTATCGATATAGGTGCTAATGTTGGCTATTACACTCTATTGTTTTCTAAACAAGCAAGCCATGTAATGTCCTTTGAACCTATTGACCAAAATGCGGATCTATTACAGCTTTCATTGTCAACAAATGAAATTAATAATGTTGAAATATTTCGGTTTGTATGTGGATCAAACTCTGGTAATATTTCCTTTGCTCAAAGTGAGGAGTCTGGTCTTTCATCTGTATTATCGGGAGTCTCTCCTCATGATGGAATGGGAGAGTTCGGTGCATCTATTAGAAATGTTTTAGCCAAAAAACTTATACGAATTGATGACATAGATATTAACCGGTTGGATATTGTAAAGATTGACGTTGAGGGGTATGAAGCGGAAGTTCTTGCAGGAATGAAAAACACTTTGCTCCGGCTTAGACCGCGGTTGATAATGATTGAATTAGTAGATTCTTATTTAAGTAGTTACGGGTCTAGTATAGAAGAAGTTTTTATTTTTATGAAAAATATTGATTACGTACCAATGGAGATTATTGGGAGTACACTAATGCCGTGGAGGGGGGGGAGAGTAATAAATGATGATTACTTTTTTAGTGTTCGAGATTTAGTAGTATCGGTTTAAAAAACAGAATATCTTAAAAACTCTAAAGAGAAGTCATGTCCCATATCTCCTTTTGTTTGGGTCTCCGCCGAATTTAGTGGATTAGTACCTGGATGAAGTACTTCATCAGCTGATGGCCATGTTAAGCTTTCCGCAATAAAACAGTATCC
>NZ_RXYK01000059.1 GCF_003968655.1 Chlorobium phaeovibrioides
CCCACCAGTGCTTTGTAAAGCACGAAAAAAGAGGCGGGTTGCTCACTTCTGTAGAATCTCGTACCTTATCGTTATCGTGTATTCGACATGCTGATGAACGGCTGTCAAGCATCCTTTGTCCAGGTTACGAGATTCGAGTGAGAGGCCCTAAGTGTCCCGCACGAGGTCAGAGCCTCAATGTTGTTACGAACAGGCACTCCCGCCGAATCCCAAGCTTTTCAGCTGTTTGTCAGCTGTTGTTTAGCTGATCATAGGCAAACATCTCTTTTTTCTTCATTAAAGTCCAGGCTATAACCAGCATCTTTGCTGCCAGTTTCACCCGTACGACCATATAGATCCCTTTTTCGCGTTCTCTACCCTGTATTTTGCTTGCAAACCATGTGCTGAACAGGCTGTTACTGTTTGAGGCTACCAAAGCCGCCTGACAAAGAGCAAAACGCAGATCAGCCTGTCCTCGTTTGGAAATAACGGGTGTAGCTTTAGCTGCTGGTTTTCCGCTTCTCGATGCACTCAGGTCAAAACCAGCAAGCTTGAGAACCTGTTTGGCATGATCGAACCGGTTTGGATCACTGACATAAGCAAGTATTTTTG
>NZ_RXYK01000060.1 GCF_003968655.1 Chlorobium phaeovibrioides
CCTGTACAGCAGAGAGACGATACCACTTCATCGCCTCGTTGTAGTTCTGGGGAACTCCTTTCCCATTGTCGTACATATTCCCGAGGTTGTTCTGAGCCCATGCATTCCCCTGTTCAGCAGAGAGTCGATACCACTTCATCGCCTCGGTGTAGTTCTGGGGAACTCCTTTCCCATTGTCGTACATATACCCGAGGTTGTACTGGGCATCAGCAACACCCTGTTCAGCAGAGAGACGATACCACTTCATCGCCTCGTTGTAGTTCTGGGGAACTCCTTTCCCATTGTCGTACATAACCCCGAGGTTGTACTGGGCATCAGCAACACCCTGTTCAGCAGAGAGTCGATACCACTTCATCGCCTCGGTGTAGTTCTGGGGAACTCCCTGACCATCGTAGTACATAACCCCGAGGTTGTTCTGAGCAGCAGCAAAACCCTGTTCAGCAGAGAGACGATACCACTTCATCGCCTCGGTGTAGTTCTGGGGAACTCCCTTACCCTTGGAATACATAACCCCGAGGTTGTACTGGGCATCAGCAACACCCTGTTCAGCAGAGAGACGATACCACTTCATCGCCTCGTTGTAGTTCT
>NZ_RXYK01000003.1 GCF_003968655.1 Chlorobium phaeovibrioides
AAATGTAGGGGGAGACGACGGACAATACCTGTCCGATGCGAAATAAATGAGGAGGGTGTTCCTCTGGTAGGTGTTGCTGTTCCGGTTATGATTTCAGTGAAGCGAAGGAGTCCGGCCCGCTGTCGTCCCATGCCGAAATGTATACTGTGCAGCTTGTTCTTATATAAGGGGTTGAGGGTTTATGTTTTATTTTTATCCCAAAGAAGATACTTCAGGTGGGAGTTGGGGTGCGGGGTTGCTTTGTAATATTGAGCGGTTAGGCTTTGAGTCCGTCAAGGTAATCGGCCCATGTCTGCATCATCCTTGTGCGTTCTTCAAGGTGCTGTGCCCGGTTGTAGGCGGAGCCGAGTCTGTCCAGTACGGCGTGGGCAAGCTGGGCTTCAATGGCGTCGGGTGAGAAGTTGAGGGTTTCGTGGAGCATGGTTCTGGCTGTTGCGCGGAATCCGTGTCCTGTCACTTTCTCTGGTCCCCATCCCATTGTCCGTAAGGCCATGTTGACGGTATTTTCACTCATAGGTCTGGTGCGTTGTCGCCCTGAGAACACATACTTCCGTTCCATTGTGTGTTGTCGGAGTTCCCCAAGAACAGCAAGGGCTTGCTTTGGAAGCGGCACAATGTGGGGTTTCCTCATCTTCATTTCTTCTGCGGGAATGGTCCAGAGAGCGGCCTCTATGTCAATGTGCTCCCACTGCATCTTCCGGAGTTCGCCGGGGCGGACAAAGAGCATCGGGGCAAGTTTAAGGGCACACCTGACCGTGAAAGATCCCGAGTAGCCGTCTATGTCAAGGAGAAGCCGGCTGAGTTCTTTGGGGTCGAGTATCGCTGACATATGCTTTGTGGGCGGGTTCATCAGAGCTCGGCTGAGGCCTGAAGCGGGGTTGCCGGTTACGCCTTCCACTCCCGTAATCATCGCATAGGTGAATATCTGCTCGAACAGGGAACGGATGCGGTGGGCTGTATCGTAAAGGCCGGATGCTTCAATCTGGCGAAGTACCTCCATAATGTCTCGGGCTGTGATTTCGGTGATGTGGCGGTTCCCGAGAGGGGGAATCACATACATGTTCATGCGAGAGCGGACCGTCTGAGTGTGGCCTTCGGTCCAATTGGCGGCAGCGACCTTGATCCAGTCGTGCGCCACACTCTCAACGGTGACGATTGCAGCCCTCCCGGCCTTCTCTTTCAGTGTGGAAGGGTCGATGCCCTGTGCGAGGTGTTCGCGGGCATCCTGGCGCCCTTTTCGGGCCATCTCAAGAGTGACATAGGGGTATTTCCCGAGGGCGAGGGTTTTCTCTTTACCGTCAAAAAGGTATTTCAGGCGCCAGAGTTTTCCCCCAGGAGGCGTCACCAGCAGGAAAAGTCCCCCCCCATCAAAGAGCTTGGTTGGCTTGTCGCCGGGTTTGACTGTGTCGACGCGCCTTGCAGAGAGTGGGGCGGTTTGGCGTGGCATCGTAGGGGTATTTTTATCCGTGAGCGAAGCTGGATCCGGAAAGTACCCCTAAAGATACCCCAAAAAGTTGGCAGTTCAAGCCGATGATGGCAGTATTAGCCGAAGGAGAAAAAAAGAAACCCTTTATTTCAAAAGGGTTTCAGAGCTATTGCTTATGTAAGCATATGATGGATGGTGCCGAAGACGGGGATCGAACCCGTACGCTCATTGCTGAACACGGGATTTTAAGTCCCGGGCGTCTACCAGTTCCGCCACTTCGGCCAGTGCCGCACAATTTACAATTCTTCCCCGCCTTTCCCCAAGCAAACAACCAAAACTTGGGGACAAAAAAGTTGGGGACACTCATGACTGAGTGTACTAATTAGTACACTCAGTCATGAGTGTCCCCAACTATCCGGCTATTTGAAATGGTCGAAGCCGGGGAGGGATGTGAGGTCTATTGTGATGCCGTAGATGTCTTTGAGGAGGAGGCCGGACTCTTTGGGGGTGATTTCTCCTATGACTGCGATATCGCGGTTGTCGGCTATTTTTTTGTGTTCTTCTTTTGAGATGGTGAAGAGGAGCTGGTAGTCTTCTCCTCCGCTGATGGCCCAGCCGAGGGCGTCGTCCTGGAGTTCGTCGGCAATGAGGCGGGCGGTGGAGTTGACGGGGATGCGGTTCTCCTGAAGAAGGGCTCCGACGGCGGAGGCGTTGCATATGTGGCCGAGGTCCTGGCCGAGTCCGTCTGATATGTCGATCATTGACGAGGGCGTGACCTGGCGTTCGTGCAGGAACCGGACGGTGTCGAGCCTGGCGAGTGGGAGCAGATGCTGTTGGATGGCGCCGGTGTACTCCTGAAGGTCGGCCATGAGGTTGCGGTTGTAGGTCTCGTTGTTTTCTATGTGCTCCATCATGATCAGCTTTTCGCGGGTCAGCACCCTCAGCCCCGCTGCTGAACCGCCGAGCGTACCGGTAACGCAGACAATGTCGCCCTCTTTCGCTCCGTTACGGTAGGCTATCATCTTTTCAGGAACTTCTCCTGTCACCGTTACTGAAATCACCAGTCCGGAGCGGGAGCGGGATGTGTCGCCGCCAGCTATGGCTATGCCGTACTCCCGTGCGGCGCTTTCCATGCCGCGGTAGAGTTCTTCAACCATCTCCACCGGCATTGAGGGGGGGACGGCAATGGAGACGAGGGCGTAGCGGGGAATAGCGTTCATTGCGCAGATGTCGGAGGCGTTGACGCTGATTGCCTTGCTTCCGAGATGTTTTGCCGGCGTGGTGAGCAGGTCGAAGTGTACCTGTTCTACCAGCAGGTCGGTTGAGCTCACCTGCAGCAGTTCTGTGGATGGTTGCCAGACGGCGCAGTCGTCACCGATTCCCAGTACCAGTTCCGGAGCACTTTCCAGGGTTGGCTGGACAATGCTCTTGATGCGTTCTATCAGACCGAACTCTCCTGTTTCCGATGTAGCTTTATATGCCATTATTTTGCGTAAATTGGTTCAACATTTCCTGCGGCAGAGTCCGCGTGTGTCGGTACTTGGTAAACATAGGACAATATCTCTTTTATATGGGTTTTTTTGACAAGTTCAAATTATCGCGTTTAACCGAAGGCCTTGGAAAGACAAGGGAGACCCTTCGCGAAAAGCTGGCCGTGGTGACAAAGGGCAGAACGGAAATAGATGACGAGTTCCTCGAGGAACTTGAGAATATTCTTGTGTCGGCCGATGTTGGCGTTGAAACAACACTGGCAATTGTTGACGCCATTACTGAACGGGCCGGCACTGAAAGCTACCGTTCGGAGGATGAGCTCAATGGGATGCTGATGGATGAAATAGGCAAGATGCTCATGGAGAGCGGAGAGGAGCATCCTGTTGAATTTGACGCTCCGCTTCCCGCAAAACCCTATGTGATACTCATTGTGGGTGTGAACGGGGCCGGCAAGACAACGAGTGTTGCCAAACTTGCCTCCAACTACGAAAAGGCTGGCAAAAAGGTGATGATTGCCGCTGCCGACACCTTCCGCGCTGCGGCCTATGAGCAGCTTCAGGTATGGGCTGAACGGGCGGGGGTTCCGCTTATCGGGCAGGGGCAGGGGGCTGATCCCGCTTCGGTGGTGTTTGATGCCGTCAGTGCCGCTGTTGCGCGTAACGCTGATGTGGTGCTGGTTGATACGGCTGGCCGTCTGCATAACAAGAGCCATCTGATGGAGGAACTGGCAAAAATTATGCGGGTGGCGAAAAAGAAAATCCCGGAAGCCCCGCACGAGGTGCTTCTGGTGCTCGACGGCACAACGGGCCAGAACGCTGTGCAGCAGGCGCGCGAGTTCATGAAATTTGTCCATGTAACCGGCATTGTGGTAACCAAGCTCGACGGTACGGCGAAAGGGGGGATTGTTCTCTCCATATCGCGCGAGCTGAAACTGCCGGTGAAGTACATTGGGGTGGGTGAAAAAATTGACGACCTGCAGCTCTTTGACCGCAGCCGATTTGTGGGGGCGCTGTTAGGTCGGGAGAAGGGCTGAGAGATCGGTGATTTTCTCCATCAGCATTGTTTCAACAGCCGCCCTGTCGGTAAGGCGGAGCAGGTGGGTACCGCTTTTGGCATCCTGGGCGCCGAGGCGCGGAGCGAGGGGCCGGGTTCCGGGATGAAGGCCAAGCGCCAGGGAAAGAGCTTCTTCAAGGCGGAGAGGGCTGCGGATAGCAACAACCCCTGTTATTTCTGCTTCAAGCCGGTCGAGCAGGCAGTCTGCGTGCCAGTGAATATGTTTTGAGGGTATCTTGCGAGGAACAGCGTCAACCAGTCCGGCTTCTTTGAATCGCTTTGCCATTGGTCTGCGGATGCGGTGTGCCCGAAGCATTCCGGAGCGCGAGGCGTGGCGGAGAAGGCGGGCTGCAAGAGGGGCGGCGGAAGGGCGGTTGCCGAGGGCTGAGCCCAGATAAAGATACTCTCCCGCCTCAACCAGAACCGGCGTACCCTTCTGGAACCGGCCAAAGGAAATATTCAGTTTTTTTTCGACCCGGATGAACAGGATATAGCTCCCCATGCGGCAGTTGTCGCCGAAAATGGTAAACTTTGGTGTTGAGAGAGGGTTGAACGGTTGTTTTTTCATATTTTAGATACAATATTCAAAAGCGGAGCGGTCCCCGGCGTTTCCGCCTGAAAGATAAAGAGATTTCAGGTATGGAATGGACGGAAACGCAATTTGACCGCCAGCGCAGGGAGATGGTGGATTCTCTCCGAAGAAATGGCATTCAGAATCCATGGGTTCTTGAAGCCTTTCAGGAGGTTCGCCGGCATCTGTTTGTCCCCGAAGAGGGGCGGGCTCACGCCTACGACGATGCAGCATGGCCGATAGGTTACGGGCAGACGATATCGCAACCCTTTACGGTTGCCTATATGACGAGCCTGCTGGCAGACCATGTGCCCGGAGGCAGTGGCAGACCCTTTGGCAGAGTGCTGGAAATTGGTACCGGCTCGGGATATCAGGCGGCCATTCTGGAAGCGATAGGTTACAGTGTTTTCTCGGTAGAACGGTTGCCTGTTCTGTACCATCAGGCGAAGGCGAAGTTTCACCGATTCGGTCTTCCGATTACCTGCCGTCTGGGAGACGGTACCCTCGGGTGGCCTGAAGAGGCGCCTTTTGACGGCATCCTTGTGAGTGCCGGAGCTCCATCAGAACCGAAAGCGCTGAAGGAGCAGCTTGCCGAAAACGGCAGTATGGTAATTCCCGTCGGCAACCGCGGTATGCAGGTGATGACCCTCGTCACCAGGAAGGGTGCCCGCTTTGAGAGGGAGCAGTACCAGAATTTTGCCTTCGTGCCGCTTGTCGGCAGGGAGGGTTGGGATGATAAAAACACACTTTTATACTAATACCTATCAGCTGAGGACTCTATGGCGCTCATGTCAAACCTGCGCGATAAAACGCATATCATTCTCTATATCCTTCTTGCGTCTTTTCTGGGGCTGATCGTCTTTGAATGGGGTATGGATTTTGCCGGATTCGGCGGACGCGGTGGAAGGGGGCAGAACGCCGGCAGTGTGAACGGTGTGTCGATTTCTTACAGTCAGTACGACCAGCTCTACCGCCAGTTCAGCGAAAACTATCGTCGCAGCAACCCGGGTGCCGACATGTCGCCAGAAATTGAACTCCGCATTCAGGAGCAGGCATGGAACACTGTGGTTGACCAGATGCTGCTCGAACAGCAGTTCCAGAAATTCGGTATCACGGTGCAGGATGGCGAGATTCTTGCCGCCATCAATCGCCCCGACCCGCCGCAGGTGATAGCAGGCAATTTTACTGATCCTGCAACTGCTCAGATTGACCGTCAGAAGCTTGACGCTGCCCGTCGTGACCCGCAGAACAGCGAGATGTGGGTGCAGGTGGAGGAGATCATCCGCCGTGAACTCAAGATTGATAAGCTGATTCGGGCGCTTCGGACCATGGAGCATGTAACCGATCTTGAGCTTGAAACTCTGGTGCGCCAGCAGTATACCCGCATGGCGGCATCGTTTATCCCCGTTCCGTTCAGTTTTGCCGGAGATGACAGCAAATACCCTGTCAAGGAGGATGAGATTAAAAGGTACTACGGCGAGCACCGCGAACTTTTCGCCGAAGCTCCATCCCGCTCTTCTGACTATGTTTTTTTCCCTCTCACACCTTCCGCACAAGACAGCCTTGCCGCACAGCAGGAGTTTGCATCAATTCGCGCAGGGTTTGCCACAACCCGCAACGACACAGATTTTGTGAGGATGCAGAGCGACCGCTCCTCTTCCATCAACGAAACACTTGACCGTTCGGATTTTTCGCCTGTTGCCGGAGCCGCTCTTTTCGGTTCCTCCAGCCTCAGGGCAGGATCGATCATAGGTCCCATTGCCGACAGCGGCACCTACCGTCTCCTGAAAATAAAATCAGTGACGACGGCCCGGAAGCCCGTTGCCCGGGCATCCCACATTCTGATCCGTTTCAACCCCAACAGCCGTGCCGACATCCAGAAAGGCCGCGCTCTTTCCGACATGATTCTACGGGAATTGAAGGCTGGAGGAAATTTTGCTGAACTCGCCCGGCGATACTCGGCCGATCCCGGCAGCGCAGCAAGGGGAGGCGATCTTGGCTGGTTCCGTAGCGATCGCATGGTGCCGGAGTTTGCTGATGCTGTGTTCGCCTCAAAACCCGGAGCCATTGTAGGGCCTGTGCAGACAGAGTTCGGCCTTCACATCATTAAAGTTGCCGGGTTTGACCGCAAGGCTGTTGTTGCCTCTGAAATTGTTCGCACCATCCGGCCCTCAAGCGAAACTGCCGAGGGCATACGCCGCCGTGCCATGGTGTTTCAGATGGATGCCAAAGAGAAAGGAATGGACGAAAGTGCCTCGGCCGATAAACTGCCCCTTGAAACCACAGGCCAATTTGGCCGTCACATGCCTATAGCCGCCATAGGCTACAACGACAAAATTGATGATTTTGCTTTCCGCTCCAGCGAGGGTGATCTTTCGGATGTCATTGAAACCCCAAAAGGCTTCTATGTCATGCGCCTGACCGGCAAAAACGACAGCGGGTACCGCAAGCTTGATGATGACCTCAAAGCCGGCATTACCACTGAAATCATCAAAGAGAAGAAGGGCGAGTTCATCAAGAACCGTCTTGCCTCGCTTGCAGCCTCTCCAGGAGCCACGCTTGCCGCAATTGCTGCCGCTGACAGCAGCTTCAGCATGTTCAGCGCCAGCGACATCCGCTGGAGCGACGGTTTTATTCCGGGTTACGGCGTCGATCGTCCTTTGGTGGAAGCCATGGCCGGCATGCCGCTTGCCAGGCTTTCAGAGCCGGTACAGATCCAGAGTGGATACGCGGTTTGTGAGGTTTCCAGTCGGGCTCTCCCGGAAGGACTTGACATCAAGACGGAAAAAGCCGGCATAGCACCGCAGGTGCTTGGCCTCAAGCAGGAACAGCTCTTCTCGGCTTACTTCAGTGCTCTTCGCAAGCAGGCGAAGATTGAAGATTTGAGGCCCTGAGCGGAGCTTCTTGCAAGCATACATAACCCTCCGGGCATCTTTGATGTGCAGGTTGAGGGGATTTCATCGCCTTACCCTTTTCCGAACGCTTCCAGCCTTTCCTTGATGGCGTTCGGGGAAGTGAGCTGCAGGCAGTCACGGGCGAGTGCTTCGGTCTCTTCAAGGGTGAAGCATCCGACAAGGGATTTGAGTTTGGCGATGTCGGAGCTGACAACGCTGAAGTGGCGCAGTCCGCAGCCGAGGAGAAAGGGTAGAGCAAGCGGGTCGGAACCCATGTCTCCACAGATGACAGCTTTTCGTCGGTTTTTCTGTGCGGTGCTGATAATGCGGTAGAGCTGGCGGATGAGCGCTGGATGGAATTTCTCGAAAAGGTCCTGCACAATCACATTGTTGCGGTCGACGGCAAGGGTGTACTGGGTGAGGTCGTTGGTCCCGATGCTGATGAAGTCGACTGCCCGGGTGATTTCATCAATCAGCTCCACAGCGGCAGGCACCTCTATCATCGCACCGATTCCGGGTTTTTCAATGTGGTGTAATCCTGAATTGGTCAGTTCCAGAAAGGCCCGGTCAACAATTGCGCGTACCTGGGCAATTTCATCGAGTGACATGATCATCGGCACCAGAATGTCGATATTGCCGTGTGAGTTGGCTTTCAGGATGGCTGTTATCTGTGCTTCAAGAATTTCCGGAAGGTCAAGAAGAATGCGGATGCCGCGCCAGCCGAGGTTCGGGTTTGGTTCCTTGACGGGTGAGTACATCAGCTTGTCTCCACCGATGTCGAACAGGCGGATGTCGAGCGGCATTGGGGCAATGGCGTCAGCCATCTGGAAGTAGTAGTTCTCCTGCTCTGCTTCTGTGGGTACTTTGGAGGCGTCGGTGAATAGGTTTTCACTCCGGAACAGCCCGACCCCTTCGGCCCCCTCTTCGCAGAGAGTGTCGAGCTCCTCCCTGAAATCAATGTTGGCGTAGAACCCGATTCTCACCCCGCATTTTGTTGTGGCAGGAAAGACTGCGCTGCGCGATGCGTCTTCTTCACTTCGCAGTTCCTCCTCCTGGCGCTTCATGTATTCAGCAACAGTCTCGTCCGTCGGATCGGTGACAACTGTTCCCGTTCGGCCGTCGATAATCATTTTCCGTCCGGTGGAAACCTTCTGCGAGAATTTGCCGAGCCCGACCACCATGGGGAGTTTCAGCGACTTGCAGATAAGCGAGATATGCGAGGTTTTTCCTCCCGTGTCGGTGACGAACCCTTTCACATTGCTGCGGCTGAGGAGGATGATGTCGGCCGGAGAAAGATGGTCGGAGGCAACAATCACTCCTTCGGGAATCCATGAATGGAGTTTTCGGACCTGCAGGTTCCGGATAATGCGGTCCTTGATATCGGTCAAGTCGTCGGCGCGTTCCTGAAACAGCGGGTCATCCGAGTTCCGGAAATGCTCAAGGTGGCGGTTGAATTCCTCCTCAATTACCAGATTGGCCGGCCGACGCTCCGTGCGGATGCGGTTGGAAATGGCATCCGTCAGCACGGGGTCCTGGAGAATCATGATCTGCGCCTGAAAGAGGTTCGAATACCCCTTCCCGAGTTTCTTGATGGTGACCCTCTCGATTTTACGGAGTTCCTTTTCAGAACGCCCGAGTGCCGCCGTAAACCGCTCTACCTCCTCTTCAATCCGTCCCTCTTCAATCACTTCCGGCTGTGGTTCGTCCATCTCCTTTTCAAAGGAGTAGCACTCTCCGATGGCGATGCCCCGTGAGGCGGCAATACCTGTATACCTGTCTTCTGCAGGAGCTCCCGAAGGAAGCCCGATCTTCAGGCTGGATGGGCCCATAGCGCTGCCGGTTGAGTGAGGATCTTCAGAGGTTTTTTCCTGCATGGTGGATAAAGGATTAAAAAGGGGATTCATCTGGGTTTACAAAAGGCATGTCGCCTTCTGAGGAAAATTCTGCAGCCTGTGGAGGGTAGCCATCCGGATTGCCGTAGCTGTCGTCTGCGACACCGGCGGTGACATAGGCGTTTGCCATCGACTGGAACCGCCCGTAGTTCTTCAGGAAGAGCAGGCGGATGTCGCCGATAGGGCCGTTGCGCTGCTTGCCGATGACGATTTCAACCACATCCTTGGTGGATGAGCCATCTTCAAAAGTCTGTTTCCCGTACATTTCAGGCCGTGAGAGAAACATTACCACATCAGCGTCCTGCTCAATTGAGCCCGACTCTCTAAGATCCGACAGCTGTGGCCGACGGTCTCCTGAACGCTGCTCTACCGACCGGTTGAGCTGGGCGAGGGCGATGACTGGAATGTTCAGCTCCTTGGCCAGCGCCTTGAGCGACCTTGATATCTGGGCAATCTCCTGCTCACGGTTGCTCTTCCCATCGCGCACGGGGCTTACCAGCTGCAGGTAGTCAACCACCACCATACCGATGTTGTGCTCCTGCTTCAGCCGTCGCGCTTTGGCTGTCAGCTCCATGATGGAGATGCCGGGTGTATCGTCAATAAAGAGTTTTGCCTCGTTCAGCTTGTCCATGTTGTTGATGATGCGTCCCATCATCTCCTGCGAAATGCGGCCGGTTCTTACCAGCTGCGACTCCACCGAAGCCTCTGCACACATCAGCCTTATGGCCAGCTGCACTTCAGCCATTTCAAGGCTGAAGAAAAGAACGGGGGTCTCAAAATCAACAGCAGCATTGCGGGCAAGAGCAAGAGCGAACGCCGTTTTTCCTGCTGAAGGGCGGGCGGCGATGATGATCATGTCGGACTGCTGGAACCCCGCAGTCATCTGGTCGACCTCCGAGAACCCTGACCCTATACCTGTTATTGATGACTGCGATGCACGAAGGGTTTCGAGCATGCGGATGCCATTTTTGACCAGATCCTTTATTGGCGTGGCCTTCTTTTTGATTCCTGCCTGGGAGATGTTGAAAAACTGCTGTGAGGCATGCTCCACAAGGTCAAAAATGTCCATGGACGAGCTGTACGAGCTCTCCGAAATCTTTGTGGAGATTGATATCATTCGCCGGTAGAGGTATTTCTCTTTTGCCAGCCGCGCATAGTACTCCACATTGGCTGCGCTGATAACCTTGCCTGATAGTTCCGCAAGGTAGTGGCGTCCGCCGATGTTGTCGAGCTCTCCGAGTTTGACCAGCTCCTCACTCACCGTAATAAGATCAATCGCCTGGCGCTTTGTGTAGAGCTGCATCATCGCCTTGAAGATGATCTGGTGACGCCGCTCATAGAATACATCGCCTCCGCTCTCACCGAAAATCTGTATCACCTGCTCAATCGGGTCGTCGTCAAGCAGCACGCAGGCCAGTACCTCCTGCTCTATATCGGTGGAGTATGGGGGGATGCGGCTCTCTTTCGAGAAGTCGATGTCCTGTTCAAAATCTATAATGTTCCTGTCCTGCTTTCTCATGCCCGGCTCTTCTTCATAAGGTTGTCATAATGGCGTCGCATCAGCTGCACATCCTCCCGGCATCCCCGTTTCCAATTCGGATTTCGTAAGAGTGCCGCAGGATGGTATGTCACGAAACAGTCTGTACCCTTCCATTCCAGCACCTTGCCTCTCATTGTTCCCAGCGCCGTCTGGTTGACGAGTATTGTGTTGGCGGCAACTTTGCCGAGAAGAAGAATGACCTTTGGACGGATAATTTCCAGCTGTTTCTCCAGCCATGGCGTGCAGCAGGCAATTTCATCCTGCAGCGGGTTTCGGTTCTCCGGCGGGCGGCATTTGACGATATTGGCAATGAATACCTCATCACGGCTGAACTCCACTGCCTGCAGGATTTTGGTGAGCAGCTGCCCTGAACGGCCAATAAACGGCCTTCCGCTTGCATCCTCGTCAGCTCCCGGAGCCTCTCCTATCACCATGAGCCCGGCCTCCGGGTTTCCCTCACCGAACACTACCGAATGCCGGGTATCTGCCAGACGGCACTTCCGGCATTTGTCCGCCTCTTTGGCAAGGGCTTCCAACGATGAAGAATTCATGCCTGCTTTGCCTTTCGCGGCAGAAGCCGTTCCACTGCATCAAGGAGCTTTCCTGCCGCAGCCTCTTTCGTCAGTTTTGTAAGGGCCACTGTTTCGTCCCCTCTTCCTATCAGAGTAAGGATATTTGTATCCACCTCAAAACCCGAATCGGTCCCGTTGAAGGTATTGAAGGCAATCAGGTCAAGATTTTTTGCTTCCAGCTTTGTTCGTGCATGCTCAATGCCGCCCGCCTCCTCAAGAGCAAAGCCAATGGCCAGCTGCCGCGCTGACTTCTGTGCTCCGAACCCGGCAAGAATATCGGGGTTTTGCACCAACCGCATCTCCATCTCAGAGTCCCCTTTTTTAACCTTGCCTTCAATAGGTTCGGCCGGACGGTAATCGGCAACAGCCGCCGCCCCAATGAAAATATCGGTCTCTGGAAACAGGCTCTCAGCCGCCTCATTCATCTCCCGTGCGCTCTGTACATCGATGCGCCGAACGCCTGGAGGAGCCTCAAGGCTCACAGGCCCTGTAATCAGCGTCACCTTCGCTCCTCTATCGGCAGCTTCACGGGCAACTGCGAAGCCCATCTTTCCCGACGAATAATTTGAAATAAACCGGACCCCGTCAATCTTCTCCCTGGTTGGCCCTGCCGTAACCACAACCCGAAGGCCAGAAAAGGAAGAGCTATGAGGAGTAGACGCAAACGCACAATGAAGCTGTGCTGAAATTTCCTCCGGCTCAGCCATTCTGCCTAAGCCGCACAGTCCCGAAGCCAGTTCGCCGCTTTCAGGGGAGAATACATGGCAACCCTGTTCCGAGAGTGTCAAAACATTGCGCTGCACCGAGGCCGAGAGGAACATCTGGCCATCCATTGCCGGAAAAATCAGCACCGGCCGGTTCGGGCGAAGGGTAATGAAACAAGCCGTCAGCATATTGTCGCAAAGCCCCGCCGAGAGCTTCGCCAGAGTATTGGCCGTAGCCGGCGCAATCACCAGTGCATCAGCCCACTCGCCCAGCGAAATATGCGTCGTAAAATCAACTCCGGGTGTGTCCGTAGCCGGGAACATGTTCCCAAGAACCGGCTCCCCCGACACAGTAGCCAGCGAAAGCTCGCTCACGAACCTTCCCCCCGCCTCCGTCAACGCTACCCGAACCTCCGCCCCCGCCTTCTTCAGAAGCCGCACAAGATGCGGTGTTTTATACGCAGCAATCCCGCCGCACACCCCCAGAACAATCCGTTTACCCTTCAGCATACATTTTCGTTTAATGCAAAAACCATATAGCCTTAATGTACAAAATTCCCCCTCAAAAGTTGGGCCCACCCTTGACTGCCTATATTTGTTCAAAACCCTCGCACCAGCGTTCCCTACTAATACCCACCAATACCCACCCAACCATATCATCACCTTGCTCCGAAACGCAAAATAACCGAAATAGTTGGGGACACTCATGACTGAGTGTACTTATCGACCTACAGGTCGATGGCTTATTTTCGCATACTTAAAGCCACGAAATCCTATTTTCTCTGCCAGAAAATTGGGGATACTCATGATAGAGTGTACTTTTTGCCTGCGAGTGGTTTCCTTATTTTATCCTACCATATACTATTAAAACCTATGAGTGGGCTCCTGTCAGCCCTGACGCAGTTGTCTCTCCCGTCGAACAATCTGGTTCACCGCCGATGCTGATATTCCAAGCATTCTGGCAGCGTCTGCATAGGAAATGCCCATTTCCATAATGAACTGAAGGGCCAGCGTTTTGCGTATACCTGAGCATTCCTTTCGTCGGCAACCCCCCATCAATGCCCCCATGGACACACCCTCCCTGTCGCACATGGACTTCAGTATCTCCTGGGTCTCTTTTCTGTTTTCCTGCGTTGGGAGTTGACTTTTCGCCCCTTCTGCCGCTTCGTCAATAACCCTTGCGGCAAACTCGCTACTTCCCAGAATGCGTTCATCGCTGAACTGCTGTTTGCTGCGCTGCCGCTTTGATAGCACTTCCGCCCACCCCCCGGCGGAACGGAGCATCCCGCCGCCAAGGAGCGTTGGTTGTTCTCCCAGCATCAATTCACTCGCAACAAAATCAAGATACCCTTGTTGCGCCTCTGACTCTGTTGATCCGAATAATTCAAGTACCGCATGATGCTCCTGCCAGTGATGGTGTTCCAGGCCAAGCAATGACGCATGACCACACCATGGGTAGCTGGCGAGTTCCTCAAGGCTCTTCACCAGCCCGGCCCGCAGTGGATTCAGGTGAATATAGGCGATGAGCTTCAGGAAATACCTCTCCTCCTCGCATACTATAGACTTGAAGCGGTTCTCGAAGAGCCTCCCGCTCCTTTGGTAGCGCTTATTGAAGTTGCTGGCGTGGCTGCCGAGTAGACGGCTCATGAAGGTTGACAGGCCGTCTTCTGAACTTTTCAGAAGTAGGTGAATATGGTTTCCCATTAAAACCCACGCGTAGATTTTTGTCTCCGTTGCCCGCGCAATCGCGCCAAGCCGTTCAACAAAAAACTCGCGGTCATCGTCATCTACAACAATTACCCGTTTCTCGGTGCCCCTTGCCATCACATGATGCAGGGTTCCCGGCGTGTCAAGTCGCGCTCCTCGTGGCATGGCAGTAATGGTTTAGGGTGGGGGACCTTCCAATGACTGTTTAATTCAAGTATAGCGAAAAAATTGCGGAATCATAAGAGGTCTTCAACTGGTTTTTTGTGGGATTGTTTGTGTGGGTAATTATGGGATTAAGTAGGAAGATATGTGGTTCTGTGGTCGGCGGCGTTTCAGGTCATGGCGGCTGAGGCGGGTTTCAAGGGTGAATAAATCATGCCGAAAAAATGGTTACGCCGAGAATGCTTCAGGTTTCGGCCTGTTTCCCTCTATAGGATCTTGTGGGTCAATGTCTGCTTTGATGGGATTGTGTGTTGTTTTCGTTCAGGCTTCAATCTGGCTGGCATCTGTAGGTAATAGTAGGATTAGGTATGAGTTTGTGATGTTTGTGGCGGTTGTTCCGCCAGTAGAGTGGTGGGTAATAATAGGAATTTATAGCATGCTGTGACCATTGCCTCTTGAGTGCTGTGGTGTTGTAGGTAAAAATGGGCTTTAGTTTCCTGCTGTAGGATTAGCTGTTCCGCGCCTTTTGTTGTGCGTAAGTACACTCAGTCATGAGTGTCCCCAACTTTTAGTTGTTATTTTTGAGGGGGTTTGGGCTTGGATTTGCCGGTGAGGCGGTTCCAGAATTGGTCCCAGGTGTGGAACCGTTCTTTGTAGGAGACGCTGACGCCCCAGGTTTCGGTGGGTTTCTGGAGGTTGGTGCTGATGAGTTCGCTGCTGTTCTGGCCGTATGAGCGGTAGGCTTCGGCGGATATCTTGGGGGTGACGCGGTATTCTAGTTTCTGTGATGTGCCGTACTCGCCGAAGAGAGATGATTGGGAGAGGTCGGTGGAGCTTCCAGTACCTATGAAGCGGACTTTTCCTCCGGTGCCGGGGACATTGAGGGCGAAGTAGAGGTCAAGGCCGGTGAGGGCTCCGTCGCGCCCTGAGCCTACATTGAGGTTGAAGCTTTCAAGTCCTGCGAGGTTGCGGATGGCGTTGGAGACCTGTGCGGATAGAAGTCCGGTGCCGGCTGAGATTCCTACACTTGACGCGGCAATGCCGCCTCCGTTGCTGCTGGTGCCGTTGCTGCCGGGCCGGATGTACCATTGTTTGGAGAGCAGCATGGAGATGACATTGAGTTCTGCGTTGGGGTCAACTTGTGCGGACTGGGTACCGAGCATGGTTGAGGCTGCGTAGGGTTGCGATTGTTCGTTGAGGTAGTAGCCCATGGCAACCCTCGGCTCGTTGATTGTGCCGGTGATTGCGAGTTGCAGCTTGACATTGTCGCGCTCTGCTGTGGGTTGATAGAGGGCGCTGACGAATTTGGAGCCGTAGAGGTTCGTAATGGCACCGTCGCGAATTTCCGTGCTGTTCCAGTTGATGCGCCCGCCATCCTCAAGGTCAAAGTTGGAGTTGGAGAAGCGGTACTTGCCCTCTACAATGTTCACTGAGCCGAAGAGCCGGTAGTTCCGGTTGTGCTTGTTGACCACGAGCGAGAGGTTGTTGACGGTGGTTTCAAGCTGTTCGCCGCGCATACGGTCAAAAATCATGGTGTAGCGCATCGGTTCGTTGCCGCTCAGCTTGAAATCCCTGATCTGGAGAATGTCGATAAGGGAGTAGTAGAACTTTGCGTCTTTTGGCTGCACTACTTTCTTGTCTTCTCCGGCGGTCACTGGCTGAGGGTAGCGGGGTACAAAGGTGATGAACTTTTCCGCCCCTATGTATTTGGCGCTTTCATTCGAGCCGGATCGGTAGAGGGAGAAGCTTGCGGAGTTGACCCGCAGTTCGCCTTCCAGCACTGGGGCTTCCAGGGTACCGCGGAGGCGCATGCCATTGCTGCTGCCTGTAATGGTGCCGAAGGAGGTTTCGTCTTTGTTGTCTTTTTTGTTGTAGAGAAGCAGGCGGTTGACCCGTGCGTCAATCGAGAGCTCTCCGGGCTGCAGGTTTTTGAGCTTGAGCAGTCCGCTGAGGGTGCCGGTGCCGTTGAGGCTGTCGCGCAGCTGCAAGCCGCGGAGCTCGAGCTGCCGGGGGGTGATGACGACTTCGCCGTTGAGTGTGTAGGCTACTTCTGTTGGCGCTACACGGATTTTTGTGTTCCGCAGGGAACTTGTGAGGTAGATGTCGGGCGAGGGGGTGCGTCCCTCAATGCGCAGCGTTGTGGGTACCTGTCCTTCAGCCGAGGCGAAAAAGGGGAGTGCGAACTCCAGCACCTGTGCGGAGAGATTGTTTGAACGGAACTGCGCATTGATGCGCTGGTTGCGGGGAACTTCAGCCTTCAGCGGGAAGTAGTTCAGCAAGAGAGGTACACTGCCCTCTCCCGTGATGGTGTTCAGCTCTGCGGACCCTTTTTCGTCAGCACTGGCGCGGCTTCGCATTGAGAACGATAGTGTGCTGCCGCGGTGGCGGGCGGTGGCGTTGAGGGTGCCTGCCTTGAACTTGTCGTATTGAACGCCCGAGCCGTTGAGTTGCAGAGTGCTGGTTTTGGATGAGGGGGGGCCGCTGACATTCAGTGAGGCGTTGAGGGTGCCGGAGAGGACGGAAAGTGAGGGGTCAAGGAGCAGACGCTGCAGTTCTGAAAGCTGGAATGACTTGAGGGCAAGGGTGAACGAGCCGGGGGTGCTGTTGCCGAGCTCTCCTTGGAGCGTCAGTTTCTGCGGCCCCTTGGCAATCGCGAACTGGTTGAAGCTGGCGCGTGTTTTTTCAACCCTGACGCGCGGAGTTCCCTCTGCCTGCCAGCTGCCGGAGCTGTCGGCAAGGGCGAGCCGGTTGAGGGTCAAGGCGTAGCTTGCACCTCTTCGGAGCGCCTCAACCTCCAATGCGATGCTCCCCTGTGGTTCAGCTACAGCAAAGTCCAGGGAAACACCGAGCGATGAGGGGGTGTAGCGGGCAGCAAATGTTCCTGGTCCTGTGTTTCGTCCTATGCCCTGAATGCCCTCTGCCCGGCCTTTAAGGTTCACCCCGGAAATCCCTGAACCGGTGCATTTGAGTGAACCCTCTGCCTCAAGGTTCTTTATTACGATGCCGCCTTTACTTTCAGGTGTGGTAAGTGAGGAGAGTGTCACGAACGAGGTGACGGAGCAGACCCTCTCCTCCGATACAGCACGCCCTGCAGCGGTTCCGCGGAAGCGGGTTTCGCCGATTGGCAGCACAAGGGCCAGCGGTGCGCTCTCCTTCACTGCAAGCCTGTAACTGACGGTGAAAGAATGCTTCAGGAGCGGGTCGGTTTGCATAATGGCCGGGGTGTTTTTCTCCCAGATGTTCTCCCGCGCCACTTCCCTTTCAACACCGCGGGCGGCATAGGCGCCGAGAGCTGCCAGCTGCTCTACCGAGTAGTTTCCTTTGAGCGAAAGGTCGGCTATATCACTTTCTATTGTAATGGATGATGAGCCGGCCGACTGAGTAAGCTCTGCTTTAAGTTGCGAGCCGTCTTTCAGCTGTACCCCGTTGATGGAGGAGGGGGTGAACTGCATATTCAGTTTGGCGTTCAAGGTGCCGGGCTCAAAGCCCGCTCCCTCAAGTGTAATCTTACCGTTCAGGTTTGTGGGGTAGGGGCTTGCCGCCATGAGCCTCGCCATGTCAATTCCCTGCATTCTTGCATTGCCACTGTAGCGGGGCTCTTTTCCACCGGTATCAACATTCCCTTCAACAACGAGCTCCCGACCCTCTCCGGTCATTGCTGCGGCAACCTTCAGCAGTTTTCCTTCCTGTTCCAGCGTCACTGTTCCGCTCTCTATAGGCTGCTGCATCCAGCGCGACTCCTTCAGCCTTACCGCAGCCTTCAGTTTTGCTGCCCCTTCTCCTCCGAGACCTTCAAACGATGCCGTTCCCTGCAATCTGCTCTGAACATCGGCCATCCCGAGCAGCTTTTCAGCCATGAAATCCTGAAAATCCAGAGTTCCGCTGTAAGTGAGGCTGCTTTTTTGCGCTGTGGCAGCAGTTGCCTGAAGGGATCCTGTGCCGACTTCAGTCTTCAATCCAAGAGCCACTTTCACGCCCTTCAGGCTTCCCTCAACCGATCCGGTGAACTTCACGCCGCCACTCCTTCCGGCAATCTCCCCCCCGAGAGTCTCAAGAAATGCGGTACTCACCAGTGAACTGTCAATCTTTAGCCGGTAGGCAAGTGCATCCGTATCGCCGAGGTTCAGCAGTTCGCCCTTTGCTGCAATGTGGCTGCCGTTCTGCCAGAGGCGAAGATCAAGCACCTCTGCCTTCTCAAGGTTCCCTTTCAGGTTTCCCCGCAGTGAATAGAGCCCTTCGGGCAGTGAGATGGAGGGCATCAGTTTCACGAGTTCGGCCCGGTCGAGCGCCACCTCCTCAATGTTTACGAACGATGTTCCCGTGGTAAGTGCCTTTGTGCCGTCCATCGCAAACAGGTTGATCCCATCAAGCGATACCGACAGAGCAGCCCGGCTTCTTCCGCTTGCTGCCTTCATGTTGATGACCTCGGCCCGACGGTCGGTAATGAACACTGTGCCAGTTCCCTCTTTCAGGGCAAAATCTTCATCCGGCATGGAAAATGAGAGCTTTTCAACGCTGCCTTTCAGAAGATTCTTTTTTATCGAGAATGACGAGAGCTGTATTTTCAGCCCCTCTGCCGCAAGTTGTTTCCCATCCAGCGTGGTATACGACACGGCGCTCCGGCGTAGCGCCAGCCGATTGCACGAAAACGCCTCAATACCGCTTTTTGTGGAGTCGGGGTTGCGGGAGGTGAAGATAAGCGTAAGGTTCAGTTTGCCGCTCTGGCGCTCTATGGCCCTTACTTTGAGTGAGTCCGCCCAAAGCCCGGTGAAGTGGAGTCTGCGCAGTCCGCCGGGCTGCAGAAGCGAAAGAAAGTTGAGTTTCGCGGAGATTCTCCGCGCCGCAAGCGCTGGTTCCGCCGATCCCTCTTCATAGATTCTGGGTTCAGTGATGCTGATCCTGTTCGGGAACTTCAGTTCCACCCGGTCAAGCTCAAGCCGCCCCATGAGCTCATTGTTGAAAAGCTCCACCGCCTGCTGTTTTGCCCATCGGTCAATCAGCCCGCTGTTGAGAACCAGCGCTGCCGAAATGGAGAGCACGAGAAGTACCCCCAAGAGAACGGCAAGAACCTGTAGTGTGTGTTTTTTAAGGTGTTCCACAGCACGGCCTCCCGCCGTATGCTTCAATCACCTTTTCTATGATGCCGCTCGTCGAACGGCCTTCAAGGAGTGGTACATTCAGCACACTGCCGCCATGCTCCAGCACTGCCTTCGCTCCGGCAATTTTCTCCACAGGCCAGTCGGCGCCCTTCACCAGAATGTCTGGCAAGAGAAGGCCTATGAGTTCCTCAGGGGTATCTTCATCAAACACAGTTACCGCACTGACCGCCTCAAGCGAAGAGAGTACCGCGGCACGGTCAGCCTCGCTGCACACAGGGCGTAGAGGCCCCTTCAGCCGGCGCACCGAAGCATCGCTGTTCAGCCCCACAATCAGCCGGTCGCCCAGCCGTCGTGCTTCTGCCAAATATCCCACATGCCCCGCATGCAGAATATCGAAACAGCCATTCGTAAACACCACGCGTTTCCCCTGACGCTGCCATTCCTTCACTGTGTCAAGCGCATCCATCCGTTCCATCACTTTTTTCCGGTAATCAAGCATAGCTTACTTGGCTCTTCATCGTTATCATCAATTCAAAAACTACTGTACTGTATAATGCATATTTTTCTGTAAATGCTCCACAGCAAAATGCGTTTCATTCTCTCTTGAAGAGTTGGTGACATTGGTTTCCGGGCTGTTTCGGTTAAACAGAAGCACTCTGTTGCAAGTGCTCCCAAGTTTCCTGACTTTTTCTTGAAGTTTTTGTATAGTAAGTGTATGGTTAAATTTTTTCTGTTTCTGGTTGTGCTCTGGCTCTTGGGCCGCCTGCTTATGCGGGTGCTTCGCGGGGCGTTTGTCTCTTTTCTGCAGGGGACCTCGGAAGGGCGCGGGCCTCTTGGGGGCAGGAAGCCGCCGGATGGGGTTGAGGAGGCGGATTTCGAGGTGCTTGACAGCCGGCTTGCTGATAAGGATGAGGAGCGCCCGAAGAGTGTTTGACTGGTTTGTGTTTTTTTGTTACATTGGCACACAGTATGTGAAGGGGTCGCTGTAGTAGAGGGTGAATGGGGGAGAGGAATATGTATTTTCTCTGAAAGTGGGGTCCCCCCCGCTTTTTTTGTTTCCTTAAAACGGGTTGAAAGGGCTATAGAGCTATGCAGGAAGCGTTGTTGAAATGTGTGCATGAGGTTTTGTCGGCCACTGCGGGTACGAAGGCGGAGGGCGTGTATTTTATTGGTATGACAGTGAAGGGTTCGGTTGTGCACAGGAAGATTGATGTGGTTGTGGATGCGGATTCCGGTGTTCGGATTGACCAGTGTGCGTTTCTCTCCCGGAGGCTGCGTGAGCGGCTTGAAGAGGATGAGGAGATGATTGGAATCCTGGGTGATAATTTTGACCTTGTTGTGGGCTCTCCGGGGCTTGGCGAGCCGATTATTCTCGATCGGCAGTATGGTCGGCATGTCGGCCGGCTGCTTCGGGTCTCCTATAGCGACCTTGAAGGAGTTGAGTATGAGCTCACCGGTCACCTGCTGGAGGTGTCGCTGGCTGAGGGTGCTGGTTCCATTATGTTGAAACCCCGCGTGGAGAAGAAGAAGGGGAAGGGGGAAGAGTTGGAAAATATAACGCTGGAACTCGGGGCGGTTTTGCGTGCGGTTCCGGAGGCGGAAATATAGGTTTGTCTTTTTTTTTCAATGCACAATCATAGAATGAGATGGCCAGAAAGAAGGTAAAAGAGGATGGGGTAGATCGGAAGGCGCAGATAGCGAGCGCGTTCGGTGAAATTGAGCAGTCTAAGATTTTCCTCGACAAGCGTGTTGAGAGCGCTGCGGTGAAAATGGACATTGCCGATCTTCTGAAGGATATCATCCAGAAGCAGCTCCGCAAGGATTATGATCCGGAGGTTGAGGCCAATATCTTCATCAACCCGGAGAGGGGAGATTTCGAGGTCTACATTCTGAAGAAGATTGTTGAAGAAGTTGACATTGCTCCTATTGAAATAAGTCTTGAGGAGATTCGCAAGATTGATGAGTCGCTTGAAGTGGGCGATTTTTATGAAGAGGGTCCCATCAAGCTTGACGAATATCTGACCAGAAAGTCGATACAGATCATCAAGCAGTCGGTGCAGAAGAAGGTTCGTGACCTTGAGCGCATGGTTGTGTATGAAGAGTGCCTGGAGAAGGTGGGCGAGGTTGTTGCGGCAGAGGTCTATCAGGTTCGCTCGAATGAGGTGATTTTTACCTATAACACGACAAAGGACCACCGTGTTGAGTTGGTGCTGCCTAAGTCGGAGATGATGAAAAAAGATAACCCGCGCCGTACGCCGCGCATGAAGCTGTATGTGAAGAATATTGAGCGGGAGCGCGTAAAGATCCGTCTTGAGGATGGAACAATAGAGGAGAAGGAAAAAGCGGATGGCGGCATGAAGGTCATTGTGTCGCGCGTGGATGATCGCTTCCTCTACAAGTTGTTTGAACAGGAGGTGCCTGAAATTCTTGATGGACTCATTGTCATCAAGGGGATTGCGCGGGTGCCGGGCGAGAGGGCGAAGGTTGCCGTTGAGTCAACCAGCGCACGCATAGACCCTGTTGGCGCAACCGTTGGGTACCGCGGCAAGCGGATCCAGAGCATTGTGAAGGAGCTGAATAATGAAAACATTGATGTCATCTATTATAACGATGAGCCGCAGGTCTACATTTCCCGTGCGCTGCAGCCCGCTAAAATTGATCCGCTGACGGTGCATGCCGATATGAAAACCCGCAAGGCGCGTGTGATGCTGAAGCCTGATCAGATCAAGTATGCAATTGGCAAGAACGGCAACAACATCCATCTCGCCGAGAAGCTGACCGGATATGAGATTGAGGTCTACCGTGATGTGATTGACAAGTCGATGGAGGATCCGACGGATATCGATATCATTGAGTTCCGCGAGGAGTTTGGCGATGATATGATCTACCAGCTGCTTGATGCCGGGCTTGATACTGCCAAGCGGGTTCTGAAGGCTGGTGTGGATGAGATTGAGCTGGCTCTTCTTGGGCCGCAGCACCAGGAGGAAGTGACGGTCTTCGGTAAGGGCATCCGCCCGCCGGTTCGCCCCAGAGAGCGCAAGATTACCGATGAGGAAAGGCGCTATTGGCACAAGATTGCCGACAGCATGTATAAGACGGTGCGCGAGCAGTTCTCCGATGAGGATCTTGAGGACCTGTATGAAGAGTATGTGGCTCCCGAAGTTGAGCTTGATGCTGAAGAAGACGAGGCATTGGTGGCACCGGAGACTCCGGAGAGTGTGGTTCCTGAGGTTGATGCCGTAGAGGACGCTGAAGAGGCGCCAGCGGCTCCCGATCCGGACGGGCCTGAAACGGAGGCATGAGCTGCCGAAAGGTTCCTGCGGTGAAGGAGGAGAACGAGTAAAGAGTTTTTTAATCCAGAGGAGGATGTAATGGCCCTTGAGGACATGGACAAGAAGTACCGGATCAGTGATATAGCAAGAGAGCTGCAGGTCAGCCCGCAGGAGGTTTTGCGGTTTGTGAAGCAGGAGGGGGCCAGAGTTGCCTCTACATCCTCCATGGTGGATACGGAAATGCATGGTCTGATTTTAGGTCAGTTCAGCGATGAAAAGAAGATGGTGGACGAGACCCGCAAGATCAGGGCGGAGAAAAAGCAGCGGCTGAATCGTCTTGAAGAGCAGTCGCGCAAGACTGTGGAAAAGGAAGATCAGCTCCGTGACACTCTTCAGCCATCGCCCGTTCCCGGGAGGGTTGAAGTGCCGGTGCCCGCTCCGATTGAGGCGCCTGTTGCCGCTCCGGTTGTGCCGGATGCTCCAGTTGCTCCAGTTGCTCCAGTTGAAGCTGTTCCTCCTGCGCCTCCCGAGGCTCCTCTTATGGCAGAGGCAGCCGTAGAGGCTCAGCCTGAAGTGGCGCCCCCTTCTCTTGAGGCTGAAGAGGCTGCTCCTGTTGAAGCACAGGCGAATGACCAGATTGTTTCCTACGATGCCCCGAAGAATATCGGCGGGTTGACGGTGCTCGGAACGCTGGATATGGAAAGCGAGTCGGACAGGAAGCGTCGTGGGAAGAAGAAGAATTTCAAGGAGTCGGCCGATGCCTTGAAAGATGAGTTCGATACGACGGGCTCGGTTGAGCTTGATGATGACGGGAAACCGAAAAAGAAGCCCGGCTCGTCTGCTCTTGGCAGCGACCTTGGCATGGGAAAGAAAAAAGGGAAGAAGAAAAAGAAGCTTGAGGTTGACGAGAAGGTGATTTCTGCAAATATCCGCAGCACCATAAGCGGGATGGATGTTGGTGCTGGCTCGGGATCGCGTTCGAAGTTCCGCAAGCAGCGGAAGATGGAACGGGAGCATGAGCAGGAGGAGGCCGATGCGTTCCGCGAGATGCAGCAGCAGGTTGTTCGTGTGACCGAGTACGCTTCACCGCATGAGCTTGCTGAGCTGATGAGCGTTACGGCCAAGGATATTATCCAGAAGTGTTTTACTCTCGGAAAATTTGTGACCATCAACCAGCGGCTTGACAAAGAGAGCATTGAGTTGATTGCTCTTGAGTTTGGTTATGAGGCCGAGTTTGTGTCGGAGGTTGAGGCTACCGAAGTTGTTGCCGAGGTTGACAATGAGGAGGATATGGATACCCGTCCGCCTGTGGTGACAATCATGGGTCATGTAGACCATGGAAAGACCTCTCTGCTTGATTATATGCGCAACAGCAATGTGGCGGGGGGCGAGTCGGGCGGTATTACGCAGCATGTTGCTGCGTATGAGGTTACCGGTTCGAATGGCCGGAAGATCACTTTTCTTGATACACCAGGCCATGAAGCCTTTACGGCCATGCGTGCCCGTGGCGCACAGGTTACTGATATTGTTATTCTTGTGGTGGCGGCCGATGACAGCGTAATGCCGCAGACAATTGAGGCAATCAACCATGCTAAAGCTGCTGGTGTGCCGATTGTTGTTGCAATCAATAAAATTGACAAGCCTGAGGCCAATCCCGAGAAAATCAAGACCCAGCTTTCTGAGGCTGGCGTGCTTGTTGAAGAGTGGGGTGGTGAGAACCAGTGCCAGGAGATTTCGGCAAAGAAGGGTACCGGTATTGTCGAGCTGATGGAGAAGGTGCTGACTGAGGCCGAGGTTCGCGAGCTGAAGGGCAACTATTCAAAAGAGGTACTGGCCAGTGGCGTTATTGTGGAATCGGAGCTCGACAAGGGCAAGGGGGTTATTTCTACGGTACTTGTGCAGCGCGGTTTCCTGAAGGTTGGCGACCCGTTTGTTGCCGGCAATACAATGGGCAAGGTTCGCGCCATTATGGACGAGAGAGGAAAGAGAATACAGTCGGCAGGGCCTTCGCGGCCGGTGTCGGTGCTTGGTTTTGAGGACCTTCCGCAGTCGGGAGATGTGCTTACGGTTATGGCTTCCGATCGTGAAGCTCGCGATCTTGCGCAGAAGCGACAGGTTATCCGTCGTGAGCATGAGTTCCGCCGCAGTACCCGTGTCAAGCTCGACAGCATTTCCCGCCAGATCAAGGAGGGGCTGATGAAAGAGTTGAGCGTTATTATCAAGGCCGATACTGATGGTTCAATCCAGGCGCTTGCTGATGGCTTGATGAAGATTCAGAACGATGAGGTCAAGGTGCAGATCATCCACCAGGGCGTGGGTCAGATTACTGAAACCGATGTGTTGCTTGCGGCTGCGTCCGACGCCATTATTATCGGGTTCCGGGTACGGCCGAATGTGAACGCCAAACGCCTTGCTGAGAAGGAGGATCTTGATGTCCGTTTCTACAGCGTCATTTACCATGTGCTTGAGGATGTTGAAAAAGCGCTTGAGGGTATGCTTTCGCCTGAACTCCACGAGGAGAGCCTTGGTTCGCTGGAAATCCGCCAGGTGTTCAAGGTCCCCAAAATCGGGAATGTTGGTGGCTGCTATGTGCTTGATGGCAAGATTCTGCGCGATGCAAAGGTTCGCCTGCTGAGAGATGGTGTGCAGATTTATGACGGGATGCTTGTTACCCTGCGACGCTTCAAGGATGATGTGAAGGAGGTCGATGCCGGCTATGAGTGCGGCGTGGGGCTGAAGAACTATGATGATATAAAGGTTGGCGATGTGGTGGAGGCTTACCGCATTGTTGAAACGAAACGCAAACTCTGAACGCCAGCTTGAGTTATGTCGAGACGAATGGAGAAAGTTGCTTCGCTCCTGCAGCAGGAGCTCGGGGCGATTCTTGAAAAAGAGTATCCTCGCGGCGGTCCGTTGCTGACAGTTGTGGAGGTTAAAATTACTGCTGATCTGGGTCTTGCCCGTGCCTTTGTTTCCATTATTGGAAACGAGGAGGAGCGGGCGGAGACCATGGAGTTTCTGAATGATGAAACAAAGAACATCCGGAGAATCCTTTCCTCAAAAATCCGTCATCAGTTCCGCCGTATTCCTGAACTTGAATTCCGTGAGGATCTGCTGTATGAAAAAGCAAGCCGGATTGAGGAACTTCTGCGTGGCGTAAGGAAAGAGTCAGGAGAAAACGAATAGCCCGTCCGGGCATGGGGATAGTTATGGTTGAGATGCACGAAGGGGCTGGGCTTCCGGAGGATGGGGAGTTTCTGCTGCTTGACAAGCCGCTTGACTGGACCTCGTTTGATGTTGTGGCCAAGGTTCGCAACGCCTACAAACGGGGTGGACTGAAGCGAAAGGTGGGCCACTCCGGCACGCTTGACCCGAAGGCTACGGGTCTGCTTATTCTCGCTACAGGAAAAAAAACACGCGAACTTTCAACTCTGGAGGGGCTTGACAAGGTGTACGATGCAGTCATTCGCCTTGGTGCCCGCACCCTCAGTCACGACAGTGAGTCGGAGGAGTACGGTTTGAGGGATGTAACTCATCTGGATGAGGGGGCGGTGAAGCGTGCCGCCTCGGAGCTGGAGGGAAAGCGAATGCAGCAGGCTCCGATGCATTCTGCAACATGGCATAAGGGAAAGCGGCTGTATGAGCTGGCCCGAAAGGGTACGGTGGTGACGGATCGGAAGAGCAAGGAAATTGTGGTTCACAGTTTTGATGTTCTTCGTGTGGAACTGCCGTTGGTATACTGCCGGATTCATGTTTCAAAGGGTGCATATATCCGCGTACTGGCCGATGAGCTTGGCGAGGCGCTCGGTGTTGGGGGTTATCTTGCTGGCCTCAGGCGCATTGCCATCGGTTCTTACCAGGTAGAGTCGGCGATGAGGGTGGAGGATGCGGTTGCGAGGGTTCTCGGGCAGATGCAGGTAACCGACCAGTAATTGACCATGAACAAAGCGGAAAGGAAGTATGCGCATTGTTGAGTATGATGGCCAAGCCCGGTTCCCCAGAGAGCCATCAGCGGTGACGGTCGGTTCGTTTGACGGGGTGCATCGTGGCCACCGTAAAATCATTTCCCGTATGGTCTCGATTGCGCGTCAACGGGGGTTGAGAAGCGTGGTCGTAACTTTTGAACCGCATCCGCGCAGGGTGCTGAAGGGTGGGGTGAGCGGGCCGCTGGGGCTGCTTACGACGCTTGATGAAAAGGTGGAGCTGCTCCAGGCGGAGTTGGTGGATATGCTCTGTGTTGTGCGGTTTACACCTGAATTTGCTGTCCGGAGTTCTGACAACTTCATTCGTTCCCTCCTTGTGGGGGAGATTGGCGCAGAGTGTGTGGTGGTAGGTTATGATCATGGATTCGGCAGAAACAGGAGCGGAGGCGGGGATGAACTTCGCCAGCTGGGTAATGAGTTGGGGTTTGATGTGGTGGAAGTGGACGAGGTTCGTATAGAACACGAGCATTTTTCCAGTACGCGCATCCGTTCCCTGCTTGCAGAAGGGCGGATGGAGGAGGCAAACAGTTTTCTTGGTGCCCCCTACATGATCAGCGGAACCGTTGTTGAGGGCGAGGGGAACGGTAGGAAAATCGGCTTTCCGACCGCCAACATCCTTCCGCCTGATCCGCATAAGCTGCTGCCCAAGGCCGGAGTTTACGCTGCCACAACGGTTATTGATGGCAATGCCTATAGGGCTATGATGAATGTTGGCGTTCGACCGACTGTTTCGTCACTTGGGGTGACAACGGTTGAAGCTCATATTCTTGGATGGTCGGGGAGTCTGTACGGCAGGGAGCTGCGGTTCAGTCTCTTGAGGTTTCTCCGGGATGAGAAAAAATTCGACTCTCTGGATGCTTTGCGGGAGCAGATTGAAAAAGATAAAAAAGGGGTGGAGTTGTAAGGCTAAGAATATTATATTGCAGGTCAACCGTTTTACCATTAACAACACTGAGAGAACATGAGCCTTTCAAAAGAGTTTAAAGAGGAGATCATCACAAAGTTCGGGGGTACCGACAAGAACACCGGCAAGGCCGAAGTTCAGGTCGCTCTGTTCAGCAACAGGATTTCCGATCTTACCGGGCACCTTCAGAAGCACCCGAAAGACAAGCACTCCCGCCGTGGTCTGCTGATGCTTGTGAGTAAGCGTAAAAAAGCCCTGAAATACCTCCAGAATGTTGCCATCGACCGTTACCGTCAGGTAATTGCCGATCTCGACCTTCGCAAGTAAGGCGGCTTACCGGTTGATGCCGGAAACTTGCCGGCCCTTGTGGTCTGCAGCCGTTGCAATACAAACGAAACGAGCAGGGTGCGACTATGTTGGAAAGTATGACAGGATATGGCAGTGCCGAATCGGTGGCCTCGGGGGTGAAAATTCTGGTGGAGCTACGCTCGGTGAACAACCGGTTTGCTGAAATCAGCGTCAAGCTTCCCCGCCAGCTGCTTCCCTATGAGATTGAGGTCCGTGAGCTGATCCGTTCGCGGTTCCAGCGCGGGAAAATATCTGCATTTGTCCAGCTGCAGGCTGATGATGAGCAGCCCATTACAACAACACTCAATGCTGAAAAGACTGCGGCCTATCGTGATCTTCTTAACCAGCTTCGTGATGCTGCCGGCATTGAGGCCCCGTTGACTCTCGACAATCTCCTCCGTTTTTCCGATGTTTTCGACAGTGGCTCCAGCGCTCTTGAACATGCTTCGGAGCTTTGGGACCAGGTGAAAGCCGTTGCGCTTGAAGCGGTTGAACAACTCAAGCAGATGCGCCGGCGTGAGGGTGAGGAGCTCCTTCAGGATTTTGCGACGCGCCTTGCCGAGATAGAGAAGACGCTTGCGCTGATTCGCTCACTTGCTGGCGACAATTTTGAAGTTGTACGCAAAAAACTCACATCCAAAGTTGAGGCTGTTGCCGGAAAAGACATTGCCTACAGCAGAGATCGGCTTGAAATGGAACTGGTGATGGCTGCAGAGCGGCTTGATATTACCGAGGAGATGACCCGGTTCGCCAGCCATAACAAGTTTTTTCTTGAGGAGATGCATAATGAGGAGAGCGGGACTGGAAGAAAACTGAACTTTCTCCTGCAGGAGCAGCTTCGCGAGGCCAATACGATTGCATCAAAATCACAGAGTGCTGAAATCTCCCAGAAGGTCGTCCATATCAAGGAAGAGCTTGAGAAGATACGGGAGCAGCTACAGAATATAGAGTAGAATCGTTATGACTGAAGAGCAGAAACAGCAGGGAAAGCTGGTGGTTTTTTCAGCTCCTTCAGGAACAGGGAAGTCCACCATAGCCCGGCATGTGATGCGGAAGCTGCCCGAACTGCAGTTTTCCGTTTCAGCTACAACCCGCAGTATGCGGCCCGGAGAGGTGGATGGGGTGAATTACCATTTTCTTTCCTCCGAGGCTTTTGACGGGCTGGTGAGTAATGGTGGTTTTATTGAACACGAGTTCTTTTTCGGCAACCATTACGGAACTCTTCTGGAGAAAACCAGTGAGGCTGTAAGAGATGGACGCCATCTTCTGCTTGATCTTGATGTGAAGGGGGCGCTGAACCTGAAAAAGCTTTTCCCTGCGAACTCGCTGCTTGTATTTATTCGTCCTCCGAGCATGGAGGTTCTCAAAGAGCGCTTACAGGGAAGGGGGAGCGAAGACGAGGCAGGCCTGAAGCTGCGCCTGGAGCGTGCGGCCCTTGAGCTTGAATATGCTGACCGGTTCGATGTTGTTTTTGTCAATGACTTACTTGATGAGACGGTTGAGGCCGTCACTGACGCCATCAGAAGTTTTCTTTCAAACAAGTAAATTACCAGAGCGATGCCTGTTAAACCCATAGATCTGAACAAACTGAGAAGTGCCCATAGCAATCTCTACGAAACTGTGGTCGCTATTTCAAAAAAGGCAAAAAGAATCCACGAGGAAGAGAGGGTTGAGCTTGAAGAGAAGCTTCTTCCCTATAAGGAGATGATCCGTAATCCAAGCAGTGAGTCGGAATCTGACAGGGTGTTTCCCGAGCAGATTGCCATCAGTCTTGAGTATGAGACCCGCGAAAAGGCTTCTCACCGAGCTGTAGCAGAGTTTTTCGACCACAAGTACGACTACATTCTTGAAAAAGCGGCTGAGCCAAAGGCTGCCAAAGCTGGAACAGATGATGAAGCTGACGGGAATTAACCAGATTACGCTTCGCGTCAACGACCTTGCTGACGCAGAGGCATTCTACATCAATATTCTCGGACTTGGCCTCGATCACAGGGTGGGGGCTAATATTACATATCTGCGAATCAACTCAGATATGCTGGTGCTGGTAAAAGCTGAAACAGCCGGAACCCGCGAGGCTCGCGATATCCGCGTTGACCACTTCGGTTTCAGGCTCCCTTCAGACAGGGATGTTGATGAAGCAGCTGCTTATCTTGATGATTGCGGTGTCCACATTGTGACCCGTCCCTCGAATCGCCGTGAAGGCCGCGCTTTCTTTGTGATGGACCCCGACGGCAACCTCGTTGAATTCTACTCCATGCAGGACGGTGGCATTCAGAAAGAGGCCACAGGCCTCGACACCGCTTCCCCTGACGCAACTCTCCCCTCGCTCTCAAAAGAAGAAAAGCCCCGCCGCTCCCGCAAGTAATCTTGGGGACACTCATGACTGAGTGTATTAACTGGCGTTTGTTTACGAATCGTGAGCATGCGCCCCTATTCCCGGGGTGTTTCTTTGTGCGTAAGTACACTCAGTCATGAGTGTCCCCTACTTTTTGAGGAGGCGTTCTGCGTGTGCGAGTTGCTGGGGGGTGTTGATGCCGTGGATTTCGTCTGGGTTGGGGGTTTTCCAGGCTGCAACCCGGCTGCCTTTGCGGAAGCAGACTCCAAAGACATCGGTGAGGTAGTATTCGTTCTGGGCGTTGTTTGTGGTGATTTCCTTGAGGGAGCTGAAGAGGGTTTCGGCGTTGAAGACATAGACGCCGGAGTTGATTTCTTTGACGGTTTTTTCTTCTTCTGTTGCGTCTTTTTGTTCAACAATCTTTTCTACGCTGTCTGTGCCGGGTTTTCGGATAACGCGGCCGTAGCCGGTGGGGTTTTCCATTTCGGCGGTGAGGACTGTTGCCTGGGCATCGCTTTCTCTGTGGAACCTTATGAGGTTCTGCAGCGATTCAAGGGTGAAGAGAGGGGCGTCGCCGGAGAGGATCAGTACTTCGCCCTGGAAGTTTTGTAGTGGCTCTTCTGCCTGCATGACCGCGTGACCTGTGCCAAGCTGGGGTTCCTGCAGGGCGCATGCGACCGGGTAGTGCTTTACGGAGTCTTTTACCAGTTCCGCCTGATGACCTACGATAAGTATGATTTTTTCGGGGTCGAGGGCTTGTGATTTATCAATGACATGTTCAATAAGCGCACGGCCAGCGGCTTTGTGAAGCACTTTTGGGAGGTCGGACTGCATCCGCGTTCCTTTCCCTCCGGCCATGATGACAATTGCGAGCGGCATGTGGTAGCGTGTTGAGTGGTTATTGTCAGCCGAGCTGTTCGTCTTCTTCCCCTATGCGGTGGCGCCGTTTGGGGTTGTTGTTTTTGTCGACAATAAGAACCATTGGTTTGAAATCGGGGGCCTCTTCAGCTTCAATTTCACAGAAAGTCATGATGATGATTTCGTCACCGGGAAGGGCACAGCGGGCAGCTGCTCCGTTGAGCTGGATGACGCGTGAACCGTGATCGCCTTTGATGATGTAGGTTTCAAAGCGCTCCCCATTGTTGTTGTTCACGACGAGGACTTTTTCGTTGGGAATCATGTCCGCTTTCTTGAGCAGTTCACTGTCGACGGTGATGCTTCCTTCGTATTCGAGGTCGCCACTGGTGACAATTGCGTTGTGGATTTTAGATTTCAGTAGGTGGAGTTTCATGTGAATTGCGGACTTGCGGTAGTTATTGTTTGAGATTGCCTTTTCCGGTGGCCCGGAATATACGATAATGTTTAAGCTCCTGGTCGCTTTCAAATCCATATCCGCTTACTGTCTGGTTTGGGCGGTCGATGGTGACGAAGCGGTTGGAGCGGATTTTACGGTCTACGCCGGAGCGTTTTGCGTATTCAGTTTTGATGATGGTGCCATTGCTGGTGGTGATGACCACATTGCCGATGGCTTCAATATCTTTGTTTTCGTACATGATGGCCTTTTCGGCGGAGATGCTTGAGGAGACGGCTCCTGTTTCGTCAAAAAATACGACGCTCACATCCTTGTCGAGGTGCTGTTCGGTTTTGCCTTTTGTGCGGTATTCTGCTACATGCCCGGCTTTGATTTCTGATTTGTGCTGCCCTTCTTCTGTAACAAGAAAAGAAATCTCCCAGCTTTCCTGCACGGGGGTATCGGCAGTTATTTTGGGCATGTCTGAGTCTTGAGCTGGTGGCTGTGGCGGGGTGCAGCCTTGGGGGATGAGCAGGAGGGCGTAGAGTATAAGAGCGGCAAGGGCATTACGCCTGATATTCTTTTCAAAGTGGAGGAGGGGGATGCCCATTGCCTTTTTTCTCTTGCTGTTCTGCTTGGGGGCGGTGTTATTTGATGTTGAGCTGGTTCATGACCTTGAATGTGATGTCCGTATCGGCTGCGCCGTATACCATTGCCTGTTTGTCAAGCACCAGACTGAACCCTTCTTTCTGGGCAACCGACTGTATGGCGGTCAGCAGTTTCTGTCGGATTGGGGTTATCAGCTCCTGCTCTTTTTTCTGAACGATGCCGCCGCGCCCGAATTTTTCCTGCTCGTATTTCTTCATGCCCTGCGCCTTGAGGTTCAAATCTTTTTCCTTGAGCTCACGAGCCTGTTGACTCATGCCGGCCCGTGCCTGACTGTATGCTTCCAGGGATTTCTGCAGATCCTGGTTCATGCGCTGCAGTTCCTTTTTGAATGGTTCGGCTGTTGCGTTAAGGGTTGATTCTGCCTTTTTTGCTTCGGGCATCTGCTGGAGGATTCTGGCGAAGTCAACGACGCCGGTTCTGCCTGCGGCACCAGGAGCAGCCTGCAGTGAGGGAACGGCGAAAAGGATGGTGAGTACTGTTGCCATAAGAATATGGCGAGATTTGTGCATCATGGCGCTGAAGTGATTCATCGTGGTCGTTGTTATGTTTGAATGTTGTGAAATGGCTGTTGCATGCCATTGGCAAATATCTTTTCAAAGGTAATAATTCCGCCATTAAAAACTATATCCAGGGAACGAAGGGGATAAGTAATTCTCATGATGGCTTTATATTGATTTGCTTGTTTTTCCCATTCCTATTTCCCCTGTAAACAGTGAATAAAGAAGAGAAGAAGAAATATTACCGGCAGTTGTCGGTGCACCTTTTACGGAAATTTGTCTGGAAAAGAAAGTCCGGAAAGAATTTTCGGGGACCGCTTCGTTCCATTGTGTTCCTTGTGTCGGAACGCTATGGTGATGTGATTCTTCTGACGCCTGTCTTCAGGCGTTTGAAGTTGGCCTTTCCTGATCTCGAGATCCATGCAGTAGCGTTCAAACGCCATATCGTACGGTTTCTTACTGAGGATAGCAATATTACCAGGGTGCATTTTGCGAAGGGGGATTACCTTGTATACGCCCGTGATGTTCTCCTTCGTCGGTTCGATGTGCTGTTTAATCCGAAGGATGCGCCGTCGTTCAATTTTCTGCTTCACTCTTCACTCATTCATGCTGGTTTCAAGGTAGGCCATGCCCATCCCAATCATGAGGGGTTGTTTGACCACTTGATTGCTATGGAGTATTTCAGTCCGGTGGTGGAGAGGAACTGTGCGTTGCTTGATGTGCTCCATGTGCCCGGTACTGAGTGCCGACCGTATCTGCCGCCGATGCCGGTCTCGGAAATGATGAGGAATTTTCTGGGGGGAATGGAGTGCGGCGGCCTGATTGGCATCAATATCAGTGCATCCATGGCTGAACGGTTCTGGCAGCAGGAGAAGTGGGGGGAGTTGCTGGAGGCGTTCAGAGGGGAGCGGTTTGTTGTGCTTGCAGATCCGAAAGACCGAAATAAAAAAAATGTACTTGAGGCTGCTCATTCGAATGTGGCAGCTACTCCTGTAACGGGGAATGTGTTTGAGGCCGGGGAGATTATCCGGCGTCTCAAGCTGCTGGTAACTCTTGACACATCGCTGGTTCATATTGCGGCTTGTTATGATGTGCCTGTGGTGGCGCTTTTCCGTAATGATCGGGAGAGCATGAGCCGGTTTCCGCCGCTCAGCCCCCAGAGCGATATGGTTGTGTCGCCCGGGCCGCGGATTGATGCGCTGCCTGCTTGTGATGTGAAAGATTCTGTAAAGAGGATGCTTGAAAGGATTCAAAAGCGGGCTGTTCTCTGAAAGAATTGACCGGGTTGCTGTTCTATGGCGGATTTCATTTCAAGGTCAAAGAGCAGGAGGAGAAGTCCGGCGTAGTCAATGCCGCTCTTTTGGGCGAGTTCGTCGATATGGATCGGTTCTTCACCCATGGCTTTGAGTAGAGCGCTCTCTTCTGCTGAGAACGGGGCTGCAGGGCGACGGGTTTCGGCTGTGGCGCCCGGTCTTGTGAGGGTGAAGCGGGGACCGAGTTCGTTGATGAGTTCTTCCACGCTGGTAACGGCTTTTGCAGCTCCTTCTGCAATGAGGCTGTTTGTTCCGCGCGAGCCACGGGAGAAGATGGGGCCGGGGACGGCGAAGACCTCGCGGTTCTGCTCAAGCGCGCTGCGGGCAGTGATGAGAGAGCCTCCTTTGATGTCGGATTCAATGACAAGGGTGCCGCTTGTGATGCCGGAGATAATGCGGTTTCGTTTGGGGAACTTTGCCGGGGTGAGTTCCGATCCTATCCACTCTTCTGAAATCAGCGCACCGTTTTCAATGATTTGGGGCCAGAGTTTTCCTTGCGGGTCGGTGTAGGCGGAGTCAACGCCTCCGGCAAGGACTGCGATGGTTTGCCCTCCGTGCTGCAGTGTGGCGCTGTGAGCTGCTGTGTCAATGCCATAGGCGAGGCCGCTGTAAACGGCTATTCCTCTTTGGGCGAAAGCTTTACAGAAAAGGTCGGCGCATTTTTTCCCGTATTGGGATGCGTAGCGGGTGCCTACGACGGCAAGCCCCAACGCTTCGGGAGGGGGTAGGGTGCCGCGGATGAAGAGGCATGATGGTGGATCGTAGATTTCCCGGAGCAGAGGCGGGTAGAGGGGGTCAAGAATGGTCACCATTGTTCCCCCAAGACGGTGGAGCAGGGTGAGCTGCTGTTCGGCCTTCTCTATTGCTGCCTGAAGTGAGTTTGCCTGATGAAGAAATCTGTGGACGATGGTGGCAAGCTTTTCTCCTATACCCGGCAGGCGTGCCAGACTTGAGGGCGCTTGGTGGAGAATTGAGGGGAGGTCGGGGTGGGCTTCGGCAAGGGTTTTGAGGCGGGCAGAGCCGACCCCGGGGATGAGGGTGAGGGCGAGCAGGAGTGTGTTCCCGTTATGTGGCAGGGGTTCTTTCAGAAGTCCCTTTTCATCAGAATGTTGGCAAAGCCCCTGAGGTAGTCGCGCCCTTCCGGGTGGGGGAGGTTCTCAAGTACGGAGAGGGCCTCTTCGGTATCGGTATTGATGAGGCGGGCGGTTTCTTCAAGTACACCGCAGCGCTCGAAGATGGCTTTGATTTCAGGAACCCGTTCTTTCTCAATTCCTTTGTTCATGTAAATGGAATGCAGGAGGTCGTGATCTTCGCCACTGGTCAGTTCGAGTGAGCGGAGCAGGAGGTAGGTTTTCTTTCCGTTGATGACATCTCCGCCCGTCATTTTGCCTGATTTCCCGTTTTCGGCCATAATGTCGAGGTAGTCGTCCTGAATCTGGAATGCTCTGCCGATTTTTTCACCGAAGGTGACCAGGCTCATCAACTGCTCTTTGGTGGCGTCAGCGGCCACACCGCCGGCTTCAAGTGCTGCGGAGATGAGCCGTCCGGTTTTTTTGGAGATCATGTCGAGGTAATCGGCTATGGTGGCGTCGGTTTTGTCTTCAAGCTCCATGTCGAGCGCCTGGCCTTCGCAGATGGTGATGTTTGCGTGGTTGAGAATGTGGATCAGCTCGCAGTGGCGGTGACTTTCTGCCTGGAGGGCGAGTTCGTATGAGTACGCTATCATCATGTCGCCGGAGAGGATGGCTACATTGTCGTCCCATTTCCGGTGGACGGTCGGGCGGTTGTGGCGGAGGTCGGCCTCGTCCATGATGTCGTCGTGCATGAGGGTGAAGTTGTGCAGGACCTCAACGGCAAGCGCAACTTTCATGGTATTGTCTGATGATCCCGAGACCGCTTCTGAGGCCAGCAGGGTGAGGAAAGGACGGATGCGTTTGCCTTTGCCTTCAAGAATGTAGCGGGCCGGGGCGTAGAGGGTTTCAGGGGTTGTGGCGCTGAAGCACTGGCCGAGAGCGTCGTTGATTCTGGTGTGGTATTCCCTGTATTTTTTTTCTACGAGCTCCTGTGTTACGGTCATGGCTTTCTGGGTCATTGTTTGCTGATGGGTCTGTTATTCTGCAGTTCCGCTATGGTGGCTGATCCGGTGAGAAACATGGCTGCCCGGAGGTCGTTCATCCATGTGGTCAGGGTTTCTTCGAGAGTCCCTGAATGGAGAGATCTGAGGAGGGCTCCGGCCGAGGCGGCCAGATCGGCTCCGAGGGCGATTGATTTTGCAATGTCAATGCCGCTCTGGATGCCTCCAGAGGCGATGAGGGAAAAGGGCGGGGTTGGGTTCTCTCTGAGGGCGTTGACTGCAACAAGGCATTCTGCTGTGGGGGTTCCCCAGTTCAGGAGCTCTTCAAGCCCCCGTGTACTGAAGCGGTCGTCAGTGCCGAACCTTCGGGTGTAGCGGGCCTCTTCTACTTTCTGCCAGCTGATGCCGCCTGCTCCGGCAACATCAATTACCCTCACTCCCGCGTTGAGGAGCTGGCGGGCAACCGGGGCGGAGATGCCGCACCCAACCTCTTTTGCGATGACAGGTACGGAAAGTTTTGCTGTGATGGCGGCCACTTCGTCGAGCACTCGCCTGAAGTCTGTTCCCCCTTCCGGCTGGAAGAGCTCCTGGGCGGCGTTGAGATGAATGATGAGGCCGTCGGCCCGTATCATCTCAATCATGGTTTGAAGGTCATCGCTTGAGAGACCTTTTGCAATTTCAGGGGCGCCGATGTTGGCGAATATCTGGGTTGTAGGGGCGTGGCGGCGTACGACGGCGAAGCTATCGCGGTGAGAACTCTCTTCGAGCGCCTGGCGCATGCTGCCAACTCCGAGTGGCAGTTGGAACCGCTCGGCGGCTTCTGCGAGTTTCCCGTTGAGCTCGGCGGCTTCGCTGTATCCTCCGGTCATGGAGGAGATCATGAGAGGGGCTCCGATTCTCTTTCCGAGAAAGTCGGTTTCTGTACTTAAGTTGTCGTAGTTGAGTTCAGGAAGGGCGTTGTGGCGCAGCCTGTAGCGTTCCAGTCCGGTAGTGATGGTGCTGAAGGCGACATCTCCCCTCAGGCAGATGTCGACATGGCTGTGTTTCCGCTCTGCGGTGCTGTTGGTGATTGTGGTGCTCATGCCGCCCGGATTGAGTCTCGCCTGCCGCTGTTGTTTTTTATAACTTGCCTTGAAAAATATAACTTAATAAAATATACCACAACTTTTCCGCTCCCTCATCCGGTAGGCCGCCATGCTGCAAACATTGTTCACCATTGCCCGTCGCCATCTGATCGGCCGCCGTCGCCAGACGCTGACAACCGTTATCGGTGTTGCTGTCAGTACAATGGTGCTCATTACTACTATTTCGCTGACGCGCGGTCTGCTTGATTCGTTTATTGAAACCATTGTCAATGTGGCTCCCCATAGTACGCTGAAGGGGGAGAAGACCGACCCTGTGCCGGTTAATGTGCTTGCCCTTTCGCAGCCTGAGACGGCTTCGTTTGTAGTGGATAATATTGAAAAACTGGAGCGGGAGGAGGTGCGCAACTATCGCCAGGTGCTTTCGCTGCTTGCGTCTCCTGTCTATAAGGGTGAGGTTCTTGCCGCTTCGCCTTTTGTGGCTTCGCAGGTGATGGCCGTGAAGGGGAACCGCAATGAGCCGATTCTTCTTAAGGGGGTTGATATTGATCGGGAGAATGTGATTACCGGTATCAGCGGGAAGTTGACTTCTGGCGATGTTGGGCTGTTTGCCAAAACGGCCAACGGGCTTCTGGTGGGCCGAACGGTGGCTCGCGAGATGAACCTGCAGCTGAACGATGAGGTTACCCTTATTCCCGCTTCGGGAAAGAGCCGGCAGTGTAAGGTGTCGGGGATTTTCTTTTCGGGGGTCAATGCTATTGACAATAGTGTTTATGCTTCCTTGAAACTTGGCCAGATTGTGGAGGGAATGGCAGCCGACAGGGTGAGCGGCATTGCGCTCAAAGTGCGTTATCCGCTTGAAAATGGTGATCTTAATCGTGAACTGCAGGAGGTGACAGGTTATCGGTGCGTGACCTGGCAGGAGGAGAATGCGGGAGTGCTGTCGCTGTTCAGGCGAATTGGCACCATTGTGTTTTCGCTGGTGGCTTTTGTTGGGGTGGTGTCGGGGTTTGGTGTGGCAAATATTCTGGTGACGACGGTGTTTGAGAAGAGCCGCGACATTGCAATTATGAAGTCGTTCGGCTTTTCTGCTTCCCAGCTTGTTGCCATGTTTGTGCTTGAGGGGTTTATTGTGGGGCTTATCGGCGCTCTTTTGGGAGGTCTTCTGGCTATCGGCAGTATCCATATTTTTGCAAGCATTCCCATTGAGAGCTCGCAGGGGCCGCTTACTAAAAGCGGGTTCAGCATGTCGACCAATCCGCTCTATTTCTTCTATGTCATCGGCACGACGGTGTTCATCAGCACTTTTGCGGCCTACTTTCCTTCAGCAAGGGCAGCAAAGCTCGATCCTGTTCAGGTACTTCGCGACAGCAGCCTGTAGGAGATGGTTTGCTGTAGAGGTAAGAGCCGGGGGCTACTCGTAGTGGGTCCAGAGGCGAATGACTTGTACTGTGCGTTTCTCGTCATCAACCTTATAGACCAGTCTATGCTGTATGTTGATTCTTCGGGAGTAAACGCCGGCAAGGTCTCCTGCCAGCTGTTCAAATGGTGGCGGTTTTTTTAAACGGATCTTTTCCCGGTAGAGCCGGCAACTTCTGTGCCTTGGGTTTCAGTCCTGACGAGAGAAATAAGGTACGCATTTCCGTACGCTTTGCAGGCACTATTGCTGTGCAAAGTGCAGAGCTGCTCTTACGGGTTATTTTTGCCCTGGAGGAGGTAGAGTTTGTAGTAGAGGCCACGCTCTTTGAGGAGCTGCTGGTGGGTACCGGTTTCGTGGATGACCCCTTTATGGATGACGATGATGCGGTCGGCTTTCTGGACGCTGGAGAGGCGGTGGGCTATGATGATTGATGTGCGGCCGGTTGTGAGTTTTGCGGTCGCTTGGTCTATGAGGGTTTCTGTGGTGGTGTCTACGGAGCTGGTTGCTTCGTCGAGTATGAGAATTTCGGGGTTGTAGAGGAGGGCGCGGACGAAGGCGATGAGCTGTTTCTGGCCGCTGGAGAGGCCTGTGCCGTTTTCAAGGACGCGGTAGTCGTATTGTCCGGGGAGGCGGTCAATGAACCGGTCGGCACCTACTTTGCGGGCTGCGGTGCTGATTTCTTCAAGGGTGGCTTCGGGGTTGCCGAAGGCGAGGTTTTCGTGGATGGTGCCGGAGAAGAGGAATACATCTTGCATGACAACGCCTACAATTCTGCGGAGGGAGGCGGCGGGGATTGTTTCAAGCGGTATTCCGTCGATGAGAACCTGCCCTTTGGTGTAGGGATAGAGGCGCGAGAGAATGTTGATGATTGTGGTTTTCCCGCTTCCGGTGGCGCCAACGATGGCAATTTTTTCTCCGTGGCGGATGGTGAAGGAGATGTCTTTGAGTACCCAGTTTTCGTCGTCGTAGGCGAACCAGACATTTCGGAATTCAATTGTTTCCCTGAATGTGGTGAGCGGGGAAGGGCCTTCCCGGGTTTCAATTCCAGGTTCTTCGTCGAGCAGGCGGAAAATGCGGTCGGATCCTGCTATTGCTGTCTGTATGGTGTTGAACCGGTCGGAGAGGTGCTGGAGCGGGCGGAAGAAGAGCCAGATGTACTGGACGAAGGAGATGACAATGCCGATGGTGAGGTCGGCCTTGAGGACCCGCACTCCACTGTACCAGATAACAAGGCCGGCGGCGGTGGCACTGAGAATTTCAATGATGGGGAAGTAGATGGAGAAGTAGAATACTGTGCGGATGTTGGCGTCGCGGTGGTCGCGGTTGATGGTGGCGTAGTGATGGGCTTCGCGCTCTTCGCGGTTGAAGAGCTGTACTATCGACATGCCTGTGATGTGTTCCTGGAAGAAGGTGTTGAGGCGGGCAAGATGGGTTCGTACATCCTGGAATGCTATGCGGACGCGGTTCTTGAAGAAAACTGTGGCGTAGAGCATGAGGGGAAGGACGGCGAGGACAATGAGGGTGAGCTGCCAGTCGATGAGAAACATGAGGACGACAATGAAGAGGAGCTGGAGAATGTCGCCCAGTATGGTGATGATGCCGCTGGAGAGCATCTCGTTGAGTGATTCAATATCGTTGGTGGCCCGGGTGATAAGCCGGCCTATAGGGTTGCGGTCGAAAAAGCGGGCGGGGAGTTTCTGGAGGTGTCGGAACACATCCATGCGGATGTTGAAGACAGCTTTCTGGCCGATGACCTGGGTGAGCCAGGTGGTGATGAACTGTTTTATGCCGTCGAGCAGGATGACGGCGGCAAGAATCAGGCTGACAATGGCGAGGCCGTGGAGATCATGGGCTGCGATATAGTCGTCTATTGCAACTTTAGTGAGCCAGGGGCGAAGGGGACCGAGGAAGGATCCTGCAATGGTGATGGCGACGGCTGTGGCTACCAGTCCTTTGAGGGGCTTGACATAGCTGAGAAGGCGGGAGACAATGTAGCGGTCTACCGAGCCTTTTTTCTTGTTGCGGAGGGTGTCGTCCTGCTGGGTTCTGAAGCTTCCTTTGGTGTTGCCCATGGGGTGTTGCTATGCTCCGGTTGCGTGCTGTTCAATTGCCTGACGGATGTCGTCAGCAAGCGTTTCGGCCTTTTCCCGTGTTTGGGCTTCGGAGTAAATGCGCACGATTGGTTCTGTGTTCGAGGGGCGCAGGTGCACCCAGCTCTCCGGGAAGTCAAGCTTCAGTCCGTCACGCGTGTCGCTCTGTGCTGCGGGGTAGCTTCGGGCGATTGCTTCAAAGATTTCCGGGAGGCGCTCTTTGCCTTCGGGTGTCAGGTCGATTTTCTGTTTCGACATTTCATAGTTGGGGAACTCGAGGCGGAACCGGGAGAGCGGCTCTTCGGGGTGCGATTTCTGCCAGTATGCAAACGCCTGCACCGCCATGGCTATGGCTGCAAGTGCGTCTCGGCCGTAGTGGAGTTCGGGGAGAATGACTCCGCCGTTGCCTTCTCCGCCAATGACGGCATGGTGCTTTTTCATGAGCCGGGTGACATTGGCTTCGCCGACTTCCGCGCTGAAACACTCCTGACCGTAACGGCTGGCAATGTCTTTGAGCGCCCGGCTGCTGGAAAGGTTGTTGGCTACGGTGCCGGGCCTCACTTTGAGATAATAGTCGGCGCACGCCACAAGAGTGTACTCTTCGCCGAAAAGGCTGCCGTCTTCCGAGATAAGGGCGAGGCGGTCAACATCGGGGTCGACGACAAGGGCGAAGTCAGCTCCTGATTTTTTGAGGGCGGCGATGGTGTCCTGGAGGTTCTCTTCAATGGGTTCAGGGGTCCGCGGGAATATGCCGGTGCCGCCGCAGGCGAACGGGATGACTTCGGCAATGCCGAGTTCGCGGCAGAGGTCGGGGACTATTGCGTAGCCTGCCCCTTCTACACAGTCGACGAGAACGCGGAACTTTGCTTTTTTGATCTCTTCAGTATGGATGAAGGGGAGTGCGAGAATTTTTTCAATGTGGAGCGCGTCGTGCCGGCTTGTTTTGGTCGCGGTTCCGATGTTGTCCCATCGGGCGCTTTTGGGGTTGGGAGCAGATGCAATGCGCGTCAACTCGTCAACATCCTCTTTGTCGAGAAATTCTCCGCGGTGGTTGAGCATTTTCAGTGCGTTCCACTGGACGGGGTTGTGCGATGCGGTGATGATGAGTCCGCCGTCGGCTTTTTCTTCTGTGACGGCCAATTCAACGGTGGGAGTGGTGGCAATGCCTATGTCGGTAACATTGCAGCCCGAGAGCACAAGAGCACTCTGGACCAGTCCGGTGATTGCCTCTCCGGTGGGCCGGGTGTCGCGGCCAATGATGATATGTGGCTTCTGGCTGATGGCTCCGGGTTCCCGCTCTTTTTTTCTGGTTTCTGCCCAGGATGCGAAGGCAGTGGCAAATGCGGTGAGGTTGGTTGGGGTAAGGCTTTCTCCGACAATGCCCCGGATGCCGGAAACGCTGATCATCAGGCTCATACAGGTGTTCTTTTTTGTTTTGGTCCAATATAAGAAAAAAGAGGGGAGGGCTTTTTGAATTTCTGGTTCCTTCTGCTATATTACATGCCTTTTCTTATTGAAAATCGGGGTTTTCGTTGATTCAATTCCCATAAAGAGCTATCGTTTATGCCTTTACACAAATCCGCCGAAAAACGACTTCGGCAGTCCGACAGAAAAAATGCTCGTAACAGGGCCCGCAAAAAGGAGCTGAAGGTTCTGGTAAAGAACATGCAGAAGCTTGTTGACGCTGGTGCTCCCAAGCCCGAGGTTGAGGTTGCATACCGTTCAGCGGTTCAGAAACTTGACCGTCTTGGCGTCAAGAACTACATCCATGCCAACAAAGCTTCGCGAAAGAAGTCGCAGCTTGCCCGCATCCTGAACGAGTACGGCAAGGCTGAGTAAGGGCTGGACCTCTTACCATTTCTTTTCATGTATGCATATTTTCGCGGCAGGCTCGTCTCGTGCCTGCCTGAAGAGGCGGTTCTCGAGGTTTCCGGTATAGCCTACCGGTTCCTTGTTTCCGCAGGTACTGCCCGGCAGCTGCCTGAGGTTGGAACTGAAACCATTCTTTATACCCATCTTTCTGTCCGTGAGGATGCTCTTCAGCTCTACGGTTTTGCGACCGAAGAGGAGAAACAGCTCTTCCGTCTTCTTCTCCTTACTTCCGGCGTTGGGCCAAAGCTCGCCCTGGCGGTACTTTCCGGCATGGCTGTGCCAGAGGTGCATGAGGCCATTTTAGCCAATGCACCGGAACGGCTTTTCGGCATTACCGGTGTTGGACGAAAGACTGCTGCGCGTATCATTCTTGAACTTCGCGACAAAATTCTCAAGCTTGCTCCTGTGGGTAGTGCTGTAGCTTCAGTGGCTGCGGACAGGGGAGGGTTCAGGGAGGATGCGGTCAACGCTCTCATGACGCTCGGTTTCCCCCGTCCTGTGGCCAATCAAGCTGTGGGATGCGCGCTGGAGCCGGATCCGGACGCCTCTTTGGAGGTTGTCATCAAACGGGCGCTTGCCACCATGCATAACAGGTAGCCTTTACTCTTGTGACCTATCAGGAAACTCTTGATTTTCTTTATCCCCTGCACCGGTTCGGCATAAAGCCCGGCCTTGAGAGGGTGCGCGAGCTCCTGCAGGTAGTTGGTTCTCCTGAGAAGCGTCTCGGCATTGTGGTGCATGTGGCCGGGACCAACGGCAAGGGGACTGTGGCATCGCTCATTGCGGCAATGTTCCGTGCGGCGGGGCTCAAAACGGCGCTCTATACTTCGCCGCATCTTGTTGATTTTACCGAGCGGATGCGTCTTGATGGCCTCCCTATTCCCGAAGAGCGGGTAGCGTACTATGCTTCCCTTTTGAAAGAGCCTGTTTTGGAGAAAAGCGCTACTTTTTTTGAGGTTGCGACAGCTATTGCTTTTGCCTGGTTTGCTGATGAGGGGGTTGATGTGTCGGTGATTGAAACCGGAATGGGGGGGCGGCTGGATGCAACCAATGTGGTTCAATCCAACTACGCAGTCATTACCGGTATAGGCTTTGATCATACTGATTGGCTTGGTACGACCCTCGGCGCTATTGCCGGGGAGAAGGCGGCCATCATCAAGCCCTGCTCACGGGTGTTTTCGTCGGTTTCGGGCGAAGAGAGCCTCGCTCCGATTCGGCGGGCAGCTGAAGAGTGTGATGCCCCGCTGCACCTGGTGGGAAGAGAGAGCAGAGTCAGGGTTGTTGAATCGGCGATTGGGCGGCTGGTGGTTGACCTTCAGATTGGTTCAAAGCGTTTTGCGGGGCTTGAGGCTCCCTTGACAGGCGGGTTCCATTCCTCGAATATGGCTCTTGCCGTCATGGTGGCAGTTGATAGAGGGCTCAGCGAAGCGGCAGTGCGAAGCGGGCTTCTTGGGCTGCGTGACACTGGTTACCGTGGCAGGCTGGAGTTGATTGGCAGCACTCCCGCCGTTCTGCTTGATGTGTCGCACAATGCGGATGGGGTGAGGGCTACGGTTGATGCACTTCTGCCTTTTATTGGTAGCTACGACAGGATTTCTGTTCTGCTTGGGCTTGCTTCCGACAAGGATGCGCCCTCCATTATTCGTGAGCTGCTTCGCCTTGGGTGCCGATTTGTGGTGGTTGATATTCCTTCCGGGAGAAGCGTGCCTGCTGAAGAGCTTCTGGAGCTGTGCCGCCGTGAGGGTGGTGAGGTTTCTGTGGCGAATTCTGTGGGTGAGGGGATGGACAGGCTGCTTCAGGAGAGTTCCCCCACATCGCTGGTGCTAGCAACCGGTTCGTTTTATCTTGCAGGGGCGTTAGTGGAACATTTGACGGATTGGTGAAGGAGCGTGATTTTTTTATGGAAAAAGTTTATATTCATTCAAAGGATTCTCCGCTCTACAGCGCCATCTTTTCTACTACCAATTTCCTTTGTCATCAAGACACTTTTCCCTACCCATACCACTTCCCGGATTTTTTCAATGGCTTTCCTTCCGCCGTGTCGGGTACTATCCTTTCCTTTACCGGAGGCCATGACCAGGGTTGAGCTGCTTCCATTTCGCCCGTTGCAGGGCGTTTCCCTTCCGTTTTTTCATTAACAAGCGCTGAATACAAGTACAATGTCGAAAACTCCCGCGTCAAAAGGTCTGGACATCAATTTGCTCCAGACAAAAAAGGTTTTTGAGCTGAATGCCATGGCCAGAGAGCTTGGCGTGCTTTCCGCAGGTCTTCGCAAGGAAGAGCTGATTTTTAAGATTATCGAGGCCCAGTCGCAGAAGAACAGCGGCGAGGAGGGTGGCGCAGTGATGGTGAATACCGGCGTTCTCCAGGTTATTCCTGAAGGGTACGGCTTTCTTCGTTCTGCCAACTATAACTATCTGTCCTCTCCCGATGACATTTATGTCTCCCCTTCCCAGATCAAGCGGTTCAGTATGCGGACCGGTGATACGGTTTCGGGACAGGTGCGTGCACCTAAAGAGGGTGAGCGGTTTTTCGCACTCCTGAAGATTGATACGATTGACGGGGCTGAACCTGAAATCACCCGCGAACGGCCGTTTTTTGAGAATCTGACTCCGCTGTTTCCTCATGAGCGGCTTCGCCTTGAAACGAAGACGAATGAGCATTGCGGCCGGATTATGGATATTTTTACCCCGATTGGTAAAGGACAGCGCGGACTTATTGTCGCACAGCCGAAAACCGGTAAAACCATGCTGCTGCAGATGGTGGCAAATGCCATCATCCAGAATCACCCTGAGGTCTATCTGATTGTGCTGCTGATTGATGAGCGGCCTGAAGAGGTGACTGATATGGCCCGCAGTGTGAAGGCTGAAGTGGTGAGTTCGACTTTTGATGAGGATCCCGAGCGCCATGTTCAGGTTGCCGACATGGTGATGGAGAAGGCCAAGAGGCTTGTTGAAGTTGGTCGCGATGTGGTGGTGCTGCTTGACTCCATTACCCGTTTGGCCCGTGCCCACAATACCATTATCCCTCATTCAGGTAAGATTCTTTCTGGCGGTATTGACGCTAACGCGCTGACCAAGCCGAAGCGCTTTTTTGGTGCGGCACGAAATATTGAGGAGGGGGGCAGTTTGACCATTATCGCCACCGCGCTGGTTGATACCGGATCTCGGATGGATGATGTTATTTTTGAAGAGTTCAAGGGAACGGGTAATATGGAGCTGCTGCTTGATCGCAGGCTTTCCGAAAGGAGAATCTTCCCTGCCATTGATATCCTTCGCTCAGGCACAAGGAAGGAGGAGCTGCTGTTCAGTCAGGAGGAGTTGTCGCGGACCTGGCTTCTTCGGAAGTATCTTGCCGAGAAGAACCCTGTTGAGTGCATGGAGTTTATGCGCGAAAAGCTTGCCGATACAAAAGACAATAAAGAGTTTTTCAAATACATGAATGGATAGATTTGCGCTTTTAGAAACTTTTCCTATATTATCTGCCTTTAAAACAAGAGTAAGGACACAGAAAACATGCCCTGCGGAAAAAAGAGAAAAAGACATAAGATGGCGGTTCACAAACGCAAAAAAATGCGTCGGAAGAATCGTCATAAGAAGCGTCTGCGTTACCAGAACAAGTAAGTGATTCTCACCTTTGGTGAGGTATCGTCAGCTTGCTTTGTGTTGGTTTCCAGTCATGCGGATTGGTTGAGAATATAGCTCAGTTGGTAGAGCATCTGCCTTTTAAGCAGAGGGTCGAAGGTTCGAGCCCTTCTATTCTCACTCTGTTCATTGCAGATTGTTGGATTGTGAAGTAAGGCCCGAGTGGTGGAATTGGTAGACACACTATCTTGAGGGGGTAGCGCCGCAAGGTGTAGGAGTTCGAATCTCCTCTCGGGCACTTATACTGATGAAAAAGCCGCTGTCAAGCGGCTTTTTTGTTGTCAGAACGAAAGAGGAGAACCCGCCTATGATGCACATTGCTGTCTGTGTCTGCCTGGTGCCCGATACCGCCTCGGTGTTCGGGTTTTCGGATGGAACCCTTGATCGCTCAAGGATTACCGAAGTAATCAATCCCTATGATGAATATGCCCTTGAGGCTGCCTTGCAGCTGAAAGAGCAGTTTGGCGGTGGTGAGGTCACTGTCTTTAGTCATGCGCCCCGTTCGGGCTCAGAGGCACTTCGCAAGACCCTTGCCATGGGTGCCGATCGGGTGGTTATTGCTGAGGGCGAGGGTTCCGATTCATGGCAAACTGCTTCCATTCTGGCTCATACACTTACTTCATGGTATTCTGCTGCATTGCCGGAAGTGATTCTCTGCGGTCGTCAGTCCACTGATTTCGGAAGCGCCGAGGTGCCGGGAATGCTGGCTGAACGGCTTGGCCTGCCTTCGGTATGTGCTGTGAGTTCGCTTGAGGGCGGGGAGGATGGCGTGTTTCGTCTTGAACGGGAAATTGAGGGAGGCGCTGAGGTGCTGGAGGTTTCAGTTCCTGTTGTAATCAGTGCGGAAAAGGGGCTGAATGTTCCCCGAAAAACAAGCATGAGGGGGGTGATGGAGGGGCGGAAAAAGCCTGTGGAGATAGTTGAGGGTTCACCGGTTGAGTGTGCGCGTGTCGGCCTTGGTGCACTTCTGCCGGTTTCAAACAAAAAAAACTGTCACTTTGCGTCTGATGCCAGAGCGCTGGCCGGCATGCTTCATGAAAGGGGGCTGCTGCAATGAGCAACAATACTCATGGGGCTGAAGGGCAAGGGTGCAGCCGCCGGCTGATTGTTCTTGAGCAGCGCGAAGGGGTGTTGAAGAGCACCTCGGTTGATCTCTGGCATCGTATGCAGATGCAGTGTAAGGGGTCCGGGCTTTCTGCCGTGCTTTTGGGGCCGGTTGATAAAGAGAATCCTTCCCTGCAGCTTTCGGGACCGGGGGTGATTCATCATGCTTGTGACGAGCGGCTGAGGCGCTATGATCCCCGTCTGTATCGGCGCATAATCGGTGAGTTGTTTGAGGAGGGTGGTTTCAGCGAGCTGTTGTTTGCCGATACAGCTCTTTCCCGCGATCTTGCTCCTGCTCTTTCTGTACGCCTTGGGGCTTCGCTGCTCAGCCGGTGCAGTGCACTGCCCGAGGCCGGGCGGTGCCATCGCCGGCTCTATTCGGGTGCGGCGGAGGGAACCTTCGTGGCCTCCTCTCCCCGTGCCATAGTTACCGTTTCCCCTTCCTCAATTCTTCTTCAGCCGGCCACGGAATTCCTGCCGGATATACTGCCGCTTGCCGTTCCTGCGGCAGCGCATGATGATCTTCCTTCAATAGTCAGGCAGGTGGTGAGGCGGGAGGGCATGGTTGATGTTGCTGAGGCCGGGGTTGTTGTTGCCGGTGGGCGGGGCATGGGTAGTGCGGAAGGGTTTGCTCTTCTTGAGGAGCTTGCGTCTCTCTTTGGCGGGGCAGTCGGCGCAAGCCGAACAGTTGTTGACGAAGGGTGGAGGCCGCATGGGGAGCAGATAGGGCAGACAGGTAAGTCAATAGCTCCACGGCTCTATATTGCCTGCGGTATTTCGGGGGCGGTGCAGCATCTTTCGGGTATCAGCGGCGCTGGAACGGTTGTTGCCATCAATCGCGATAGTCATGCTCCAATTTTTGAGGTTGCTGATTTCGGGCTGGTGGGAGATGTGGGTGAAGTGCTTCCGGAGTTTGTTGCGGCTCTCAAGGAATTTTTGAAGATGCAATGATTAAGGGTACTTTGCTGTTGGCTATGGAAATGAAACATTCGTGAGACCTATGCACAAAGTTCAGGTTGACATTCTGGGGCTTTCAACCAGCCCCCATGCTAATGGGGCCTATGCTCTCATTCTTTACGAACTTGAGGGAGACAGAAGGCTTCCTATCATTATCGGTGGGTTTGAGGCTCAGGCAATAGCGCTGAAGCTTGAGAACATCAAGCCTCCCCGGCCGTTCACACATGATCTTTTCAAGAATATTGCAGATGCTTTCAGTCTTCATGTCAATGAGATTGTCATTGATGAGTTGCATAGCGAAACCTTTTATGCGAAGGTGGTGTGTGAGGTGAATGGCGAAATTCATGAGATTGATGCCCGGCCGAGCGACGCCATTGCCATTGCTGTGCGTTTCGGCGCCCCTGTATTTGTGAGCGAGGATATTATGGCGGAGGCGGGTATCCGGGAGGAGCAGAAGGAGGAAGAGGGAGCTGAACCGTCGGTTCCTGCGATAGGAGAGAGTGCCGGTGCAGCAGGGGCGGAGGAAAAGCCGAAAGGTGCTGAGAACCGGTTTGAGTCTTTGCAGGCTGCTCTTTCCGAGGCTGTCCAGAGTGAAAACTATGAGGAGGCGGCCCGTCTGCGAGATGAAATTTCCCGGCTCAAGAGCAGTTCATGATTCGTTCAATGAGTTTTGTTTCAATAAAAAAGGAGGCCAAAGGCCTCCTTTTTTATTGATTGAATGACAAGTGTGTCTGCTTCAGAACCCTACCCGCATGCCGACCAGCAGATTGTTGCTGCCGATGTTGGTGTCGTCAAGCATGTCTGTGGTGTCGAAGTAGCGGTAACGAAGGTCAACCATGACATTGTTTCCCACTGGTACGGCCACTCCGGCTCCTACCTGCCATGCCAAAGTTGTTTCGTTCCATGTGCCGAAATTTGTGACATCTTCAGCATGTCCCTGGGCGAATCCTACGCCTGCAGTGATATAGGGCTCAATGCCGCCTCCGGTGTCGATGTCGTAGTAGCCGTTTGCCATCAGCGAAATCACTGAAATGTCACCGCTTGCGCTGGCCCCATCAACCTTGTCAACATCGTTCTGCATATACCCCAGTTCGCCCTCAAGCCGCGTATCGCCGTAATCGCATCCAATCGCTCCGAAGAGAGCGAATCCTGCATCCATTTCGGCTTTGTGGCCGGCATAATCAACATCATTCATCCAGGTGATTCCAGCATTGCCGCTTACATAATGATCTGCGGCTGATGCCGGTGCTGCACTGAATCCTGCAAGTGCGAGACCGGCTGTCAAAAGTGCAAGTTTCTTTTTCATGGCAGTAATCGTTTAATCGTTGTGTGTTGTCTTCGGGTCGTCCGTGTATATAAATATGCACGCTCTTAACTGCTACTATATATAAAATGTATATGTTTTTTGAGTTAGTGGCAACTTTTTTTTCAATGGCGGTTTAAACGAAAAAAACCGGCTGAATGTGCCGGTTTCTTTCGTGCTGTTCCGCGAAGTGCGGTAGTCTCAAAGCGCCCTGTTGTGGATCAGTAGAAGCTTGTGCCGAAGCTGAAGAGAAAGACCCATCCCTGTTTGCTCTTTTCCGGCTCTTTTGCAATGGCGTCAAATCCGTAGCCGTAATCAATTCCTACCTGACCGATGATGGGGAGGTAGAGCCGCATGCCGACGCCGGCTGATTTTTTCAGGTCGGAGAAGTTGACATCACTGGAGTTTTCCCAGAGTCCTCCTGCTTCCAGGAAGGTGAGGGCATAGACGCTGGCTGATGATGAAAGGGTCAGCGGGTAGCGGAGTTCGGTTGTGAATTTCGAATAGACGGTACCGCCGTAGAGTTCGGAAGTTTCGTCTGAGCCTATCTGAGTTCCAAGGCTGCGGTCGTCGTAACCCCTTAGCGGAACTGTCTGCAGTGACGACATGCCGCTGCCTCCCATGTAGAAATATTCGGTGTAGGGGACATAATCGTCATCGTTGAAGGTTGACATGTAGCCGTGCTGTGTGGAAAGGTTCCAGACGAATTTTTTTGTGACGGGGATGAACCAGCTGGAGCTTCCTGTGAATTTGTAGAAGTCCACGGTGCCGGGAAGTACGCCGCCTGCGAGCTGGGCTGATATGGAGTTGTTGCTTCCACGCCGGGGGTAGATAGGGTTGTCTATACTGTTCCGGCTGATGGTCTGGGTGATGGAAATCTCATCGGCCTGTTCCGGGGCGTTGGTATCGTCAACAAAACTGAGGAAGCCGCCTTCGCTGTGTAGGAACTTGAGCTTCCAGTTGATGGAGAAGTAGTCGTCGGGCCAGGTCAGCCGTTTCCCGACTGAAAGGGTGGCTCCATACTGGTCAATGGTGTCGGGGTTGTCGTTGCCGTCATCGGTGTAGTCGTATGAGCGGTGGGAGGTGAATGCCGAGAAGCCAACTGAAGTTGGAGTGCCGAACGCCCATGGTTCAGTGACGGAGACCGCAAGTGTGCTGTAGTCATCGTCGCCGAACTGCCACTGGAAGGAGAGTTTCTGACCGTCTCCGTGGGGAATCGGTTTGTAGGCTTCCGATTTGAATATGTCTTTGAGTGAGAAGTTGTTGAATGTGACACCGAGCGCACCGGTAAAGCCGATGCCGCTGTATCCGACCGATGCGTTGAAGGTGTCGGTCTGTTTTTCTTCAACATTATAGGTGAGGTCAACCGTATTGTCTTTTTCGTTCGGGTTGACATCCGGGGTCAGGGTTTCCGGGTTGAAGTAGTTGAGCATGTTGAGCTCACGGATGCTGCGGACTACATTTTTCCGGCTGAACATGTCGCCCGGAACGGTGTGGAGTTCACGGCGGATGACATGGTCTTTGGTTTTGGTGTTGCCTTTGATATTGATGGAGTTGAGCTGGTACTGTTCTCCTTCCGTCAGGTAGACAGTCAGGTCAACCGAGTCGGGCTTGACGACCCGCTCTTCAAGTTTGGCCCGGAAGGAGAGGTAGCCGCGATCGAGGTAAAGTGAGCTGACATCGGTGTTGTCCTGTGAGTAGTTCAGCCTCTCTTCAATTTTCTTTGCGTTGTAGAGGTCCCCTTTTTGAATGGCAAAGGTGGTGTTGAGAGTCTCTGTAGTGGCAAAATCTTTGGTGTTGCCAATCCATGTGACGGTTCTGATGGAGTATTTTGGTCCCTCGCTGAGGTAGATGTCCAGATAGAGCCCTTTTTTGTTTTTGGTGTAGCTTACTTCATCGCGCAGTACCCGTGCGTCACGGTAGCCGTTGTTTCTATAGAATTCCACCAGAAGGTTTTTGTCTTCGGCGAGTTTGTCGCGGTCGAGTTTTGGCGAACCGAAAATGCTTCTCCACCATGAGTTCTGGGAGGTTTCCTTGAGGACTCCGCGCAGTTTACCCTGATCAAAGGCTGTGTTGCCGTGAAAGGTGATTTTATCAATGGAGACTTTCGGCCCTTCACTGATGGTAAAGATGGCCTGATAGTGGTTCGTGCGGGAGGTTTTCTGGAGTTTGAATTCAGCTCCGGCAGTCAGGTAGCCTTTTGTGGCATAGAGTTTTTCGATTTTGTTTGCGGCAGTGACCAATTCCTGCTGGGTGAGTGTTTTTCCCGTGATGAGGGCTGCGGTTTTTTCAAGTTCGGCGACCTTGACTTTCTTGTTTCCCTTGAAGGTTATGTTGTCCAGAATCGGGAGCTCGACTACCGTGAAGGTGAGGGATGTGCGATTTGCTCCGGGACGGGCTGTGTCCAGTGAGATGTCGCTGAAATGGCCGAGATTCCACAGGTATTGCATGGTGCCGGAGAGTTCCGGTCCAGGTATGCGGACAGTGTCCCCCTCTTTGATCGGCAGACTTGCTTTCAGCTCTCCCTGGTCAAGGGTTTGCAGGCCCTTTATCGAAATGGAGACAACCGTTGTGGTTCCAGCTTCGGGTGACTGTGCCACCGGGGCGGCAGAGGCTGTCGCCCGGGGAGCGGGAACTGTTCCACCTATTGCTATTACGGCGGCAAGAAGGAAGGGTATGATGTGTTTCTCGGTTCTTTTCATTGCACTTCGAGGTCGGTCGTGTTATTTCGTGAGTGATGATGCTGTGGATTGTATCTGGTCGCTGGTCTTGCCAAAACGGCGTTCACGGCCCTGAAAGTCGCGGATTGCTTCGTAGAGGTTCGCGCGGCGGAAATCGGGCCAGTAGGTGTTGGTGAAGTAGATTTCCGAATAGGCGCTCTGCCAGATCATGAAGTTGCTGATCCTGAACTCTCCGCTGGTCCGGATGATGAGCTCAGGGTCTGGTATTCCGGCAGTTGAGAGATGGCTTTCAATCAGTTGTTCGTTGACTTCGTCAGCCGTGATGCGTCCAGCCTCGACAGCTTCGGCTACCGTGCGGCAGGCCTGAACAATGTCCCATTTGCCACTGTAGCTGAGCGCAATCGTCAGGGTGAGGCTGCTGTTGTTCTTGGTGAGCTCAATTGTATTTTCAAGTGTTTCGCGGACTTTCAGGGGGAGAAGCTCCCTGTTTCCGATGACTTGGAGCCGGATGTTGTTGTCTTGCAGTGCGCGGGTTTCCCGGCCGAGGATCCTGACAATCAGCTGCATGAGGGCGGCTACCTCTTTTTCCGGTCGCTTCCAGTTTTCCGTGGAGAATGTGAAGAGTGTGAGATGCTCTATGCCAAGCTCGGCAGAGGCTTCCACAATATCTCTGACGGAGTTGACTCCGGCCGCATGTCCTTCAACGCGGGTCTTGCCTTTCAGGCGTGCCCATCTGCCGTTGCCATCCATGATGATGGCGATATGTGAGGGGAGTTCGCATGAGGCTTTGAGCTCGGCCTGCAGCAGGCTGTCGTTGCTGCGCCCGCCTGATGAGAACCAGTGGCCTTTCTTTGTTGCTGTCAGGTCCGGTTTTTGTATCAGGGCCATAGGTCGGTTTTACTCATTGCCATTGTTGTTGCTGTCGGGTATGGATGCGCTCGCAATTGTCGTGGCCCAATTCCGGTGTAAATTGAATTATAGACAGTTATTTCTTATTATACAAACCTTACAGTGGAAGGCAATCCTGCGGGATTGCTGTTTTTTTCCGTCCGGAATCGTTTCCTGGTGTTCCGTATAGGCGGGTTTCCCTAAAATAATTCTGATAGAGACCGTGCAATTCAGTAGTTATGAAGATCTGCGCCCCCGGCTGCTGGCTGGAGAGGTGTCGTGCGAAGAGGTGGTGCGTGTGTATCTTGAGCGCATAGAGCGCCATGGTGATGACAATATTTATCTCACGGTGTTTCGTGATGAGGCGATCGAGCGTGCAGCGGCGCTGGACCGGAAGCTTCGTGAAGGCGGCGAACCGGGCCGGCTTTTTGGCTTGCCTATGGCAATTAAGGACAATATTTCAATGGACGGGGCTCCGCTTACCTGTGCCTCGAAAATGCTTGAGGGGTATCGGAGCGTCTACGACGCTACAGTTATCCGCCGGCTTTTTGATGAGGATGCGATTTTCCTTGGCAAAACGAATATGGACGAGTTCGCCATGGGCAGCTCGAATGAAAACTCTGCTTTCGGGCCGGTACAGAACCCTTTTGACCCATCGCGCGTTCCGGGTGGAAGCTCTGGTGGTTCGGCCGCTGCGGTTGCGGCAGGTCTCTGCATGGTGGCGCTTGGTTCGGATACGGGAGGTTCAGTCCGTCAGCCGGCCGGGTTCTGCGATGTTGTAGGGCTTAAACCGACCTATGGCCGTATTTCCCGTTATGGTCTGGTGGCATTTGCCTCTTCGTTTGACCAGATTGGCGTGCTCTCGCACTCATCCATGGATGCTGCCCTTGTGCTGGGGGTTATGGCGGGCAGTGATCCTCATGACGCAACTTCGTCTTCACACGCTGTGAGCGATTATTGTTCCGAGGTTTCCGGGGTGTCAGTGAAGGGGCTGAAAATAGGTGTTCCAAAAGAGTTTTTCAATGAGGGGCTCAATCCGGATGTTTCACGCGTTGTGCTGGCCAGGCTTGAGGAGCTTCGGCTGCAGGGGGCGGAGCTGGTTGATATTACCCTGCCCAAAAGCGATCATGCCATTGCGGCTTATTATGTTCTGGTGACGGCCGAGGCCTCTTCGAATCTTGCCCGTTATGACGGCGCCCGTTACGGTTATCGTTCCGCGGGGGCTACCGATCTTTCCTCCATGTATGTGGAGTCGCGCACAGAGGGGTTTGGTCCTGAGGTGAAGCGCAGAATCATGCTTGGAACCTATGTACTCTCAAGCGGTTACTATGATACCTATTACAAGAAGGCGCAGCAGGTCCGCCGGGTGTTTCAGGACCGCTACCGCGAGGCGCTTTCCAAGGTTGATGTCATTGCCGGTCCGACTTCGCCGTTTCCTCCTTTCGGTATTGGTGCAAAGACGGCCGATCCGCTGGAAATGTATCTTGCCGATGTCTTTACGGTGCCGGCAAGCATTGTGGGAATGCCGGCTCTCTCCGTGCCTGTCGGCTACGATGGGGAGAACCTGCCGGTCGGCATGCACCTTATCTGCAATTTCTTTGAAGAGGGGAAACTGCTTGGCATTGCACGCCACATGCAGCGCCCGGTTTCCCGATTGAATCCAGCTCTATAGCAACCATTAAATCATTGTCATTATGAGTGTTTTGGTCAACAAGGATACCCGCCTGTGCGTGCAGGGCATTACGGGCGGAGAGGGTACCTTTCATACTTCGCAGATTCTTGAGTACGGCACCAATGTGGTTGCTGGCGTGACGCCGGGTAAGGGCGGAGTGCTCTATAACGGCAATGATCGCGACAGTTTCTGCCGTCCGGTGCCGGTGTTCAATACCGTCAAGGAGGCTGTGGAGAAAGCGGAAGCCAATACGACAGTCATTTTTGTTCCTGCAGCTTTTGCGGCTGATGCGATCATGGAGGCCGCAGATGCGGGGCTGAAGGTGATCATCTGCATTACCGAGGGAATTCCTGTCAACGATATGATGAAAGCCTATGCGTTTGTGAAGTCGAAAGGCGCGGTGCTTGTAGGGCCGAACTGTCCGGGCGTCATTACCCCCGGTGAGGCGAAAATCGGCATCATGCCGGGCTTCATCCATAAGAAGGGTTCAATCGGTGTTGTTTCACGAAGCGGCACCCTGACCTATGAGGCAGTGCATCAGCTGACCCATGTTGGGCTTGGCCAGTCAACCTGCATTGGTATTGGTGGTGATCCGGTTATCGGTACCCGTTTTCTTGATGCTGTGAAGATGTTTGCAAAGGATGATGAAACAGAAGGGCTGGTGATGATCGGTGAAATCGGCGGAAGCGCTGAGGAAGAGGCTGCCGAGTATATCAAAAAGCATTTCAAAAAGCCCGTTGTCGGCTTTATTGCAGGCCGTACAGCGCCTCCGGGCCGCCGGATGGGCCATGCCGGTGCAATTGTGTCGGGAGGCAAAGGAACTGCTGAGGAGAAAATCAAGGCGATGGAGGCTGCCGGCATCCATGTTGTTGAGAGTCCTGCCGATATCGGCGAGGCAATGATGAAAGCGCTTGGGCGCAGCTGAGAAAGACTTTTCGTGGATGCGCTCAAACCCCCGTTGCCTGACGGGGGTTTTGTGTTTACAGTCCGAGGGCGAGAAGGTCGTGCAGGTGTATGAGCCCTACTGGTTGGTGCTGGTTGTTACAAACCATGAGCTGGGTGATGCGGTATGTTTCAAGGGTGTCGAGGCACTCTTTTGCCAACATGTCGTCATCGGCGGTTTTGGGGTTCGGGGTCATCACTTCGCCGGCTGTGAGTGAGAGGAACTCCTCTCCCTGCTGTACCAGACGGCGAAGGTCTCCGTCAGTGAAAATGCCGGTGAGCCGCCCTGCGCTGTCGACGACAGCGCTGACGCCGTATCGTTTTGAGGTCATTTCAAGAATCATCTCGGACATGGAGTCGCTTTCGCGGACTATGGGGACTGCTTCCCCTGTGGCCATGATTTCTTTGAGTTTGATAGTGAGTCTCCGGCCAAGCGCCCCTTTGGGGTGGCTGAGGGCAAAGTCTCGCTGGGTGAAGGATTTTTCTTCCATGAGGGCTATGGAAAGAGCATCTCCCATGGCAAGCATGGCTGTTGTGGAGGTGGTTGGCGCCAGGTCATAGGGACAGGCCTCCTGCTCTATGCCTGTGTCGAGTGTGATGTCGGCGTTTTCTCCCAGATAGGAGCGGACGCTGCCGGTCATGGCGATGATTGTTACCCCTATCTGGCGGAGCGGGGGAATGATGAAGTTGAGCTCTTCGGTGGTGCCGCTTTTGGAGAGGCCGATGACAACATCGTTTTGCTGTACCATGCCAAGGTCGCCATGGGCTGCTTCTGCCGGGTGGAGGAAGACTGCTGTGGTGCCGGTGGACGACATTGTTGCCGCCATTTTCTGGCCGACGATACCTGATTTCCCCATACCGGAAATAATGACTTTGCCTTTGCATGCGCCGAGTGCGGCAACCGCTTCAGCGAAGTTTCCGTCAAGCCGTTCTGCCATCCGGCTGATTGCTGCTGCTTCCTTCAGGAGGACCGTTCTGCCTTTTTCAATGATGGTGCTGCTGTCCATGAGTAGTTTTCTTGATGAGGGGGCTTCGGGTTATCGGGGTTCTCGTTTTTTTAAAACCGTAATATGGCATACATTATAATAACTATTTTGATTGTCAATATTAAAGCCGCAGTTCATGAGCTGGATTCCCATAATGATTTTTTCGCTGCTTATTTTTGTGCTGTTTGTTTTTCTGTTTACCCGTTTTGTGGGATATATGAAAAAGGAGCAGAACCTCCACATTGAGTCGCTGCAGGAAACCCTTATCGATCGCGACAATCCGATCGGACTTTCGGGTGATGAACTGCAGAAGCTCAAGAACCGGCAGAAAGAGGCTCAGGATCATCTGAAGGAGGTTATCGCCAAACTTCCCGTTGTCAAGAAAGACGGCCGGTTCCAGATTGACGATGAGCAGCTCAAGAAGCGCCGTGAGGAGCAGGCTGCTGACGGGTCGGTCAGGGATGATGGCGCTTAGGCCGCAATGGCATTCTGACTATTCTTCTTTTCCATGCTTTTTTCAAAACTCAAGCTCCTCTTCAAGGATACGGTGATCTACGGGACCAGCACCATACTGGCCCGAAGCCTGAACTATCTGCTGGTGCCGCTCTATGCCAACCAGCTGACCACATTCGACAATGGTATTCAGACGCTGGTGTATGCAAACATCGCCATCGCCAATGTGCTGTTTTCCTATGGCCTTGAAACCTCCTATCTGAAGTGTGCTTCCGATGCCCTGCATGAGGAGCGGGATGGGGGTGGATTTTTTTCGACTGCTTTTTTCTCCCTGCTGACGACGGCTACGCTTTTTACCGCCATTCTCTTCTTTTTTGCTCCGGGAGTCTCTTCTCTTATCGGGCTGACTCCTGCCGAGCAGCCTTTTATCCGTTACGCCGCAGTCATTCTCTGGATTGACACCCTTCTGGTGATTCCGTTTGCTGAACTGCGTCTCAAACGAAAGGCTGTACAGTTTGCCGTAGCGCGCATTGCGGGTGTGGTGGCGGTTGTGCTGAGCGCATTCATTCTTCTTGGCCCGTTCAAGGCCGGTCTTTCGGGGGCCTTTCTGGCAAATATACTTGGTTCCGCTTTGAGCCTTCTCATGCTCACTCCTGTGCTCCGCCAGCTTCGTCTGTCGTTTTCGTTTCCCCAGCTCCGCGATATGCTCCGTATTGGTCTTCCCTATGTTCCGACGGGTATAGCGGGCCTTCTTATCCACCTGATTGACCGAAATCTTCTTATCCGAATGCCCGCGGAGGACATTGAACGGATTTACGGGGCGGGGATGCAGGCTTCCGATGTTGTAGGTATTTATGGACGGGTGGTGGCGTTTGGAGTGCTTCTGCAGCTCATGATTCAGGTGTTTCGGTTTGCGTGGCAGCCGTTTTTCCTGCAGCACTCCAGTGACCCTGACGCTAAACGGTTGTTCCGGCATGTGTTGAGCATTTCAACCATGCTGACCATGGTCATTGCGCTTGCGGCCACTTTTTTTGTGCCGGATCTTGTGCGGTATCATTGGGGAGGGAGGCTTTATCTGTTGCCGCCGGCATATTGGATAGGGCTGTCTGTCCTTCCGTTGATTTTTCTGAGCTATGTGTTTGACATGGTTTCCACCAACCTCTCCGCAGGCATTCTCATTACCGGGAGCACCCGGTATCTTCCTGTGGTCACCTTTGCCGGAGCAGCCGTTACAGGTGCCAGCTGCTGGCTGCTCATCCCTTTGAGCGGTATGGAAGGGGCCGCCTGGGCTATTGTGGCGGGGACTGTTGTCATGAGCCTTGTGATGGCCTTTTATTCCCTTCGGGTTTACCCGATAGAGTATGACTGGGGGCGTCTGCTGCTTTTTCTGGCGGCAGGCATCGGTATCGCTTCGGCGGTTGCGCTTATTGGCCCTTTTTCGGTTGGAGCGAGGGTTGCATTGCTTTTCGGATATCTCGCCCTTTCGCTTCTTCTTTTCCAGAAAGAGGTCCGTCTTTTTTTCCTCAACCAGCGTTAATCTCAATCTGTACCGGCGGCGGGACACTCATGACTGAGTGTGCTGTTAAGTACACTCAGTCATGAGTGTCCCCAACTCTTACTTTTTTTTTAGCGGGCAAGGGCTGTGTTTATTTTTTGGCGGAGGGTGGGCATGGCGATGTTGTTTTTTTCGGTGATGGCGCGCATGCTCATGCCGGGTTCGGCTGCAATGTTCTGCTGCTTGAGGGCGAGCTGAAGGGATATGGATGTGACGCCGTTTTCTTCGGCTACCTGTTCGAGTGTTTTACGGCCGAATCCTTCTTTCTGGAGTTCTTTTTTCTGCTGTCCCTGCTGCTGTCCCTGCCCGGTTCCCTTTTTTGCTGCGGGTGCAAGGAGTTTGTAGACTTCTGTCGGCAGCATGTTGTTGTCTTTGGCAATGTCACCGAGCGTCTGGGTTGTGGCTGTTGCTTTGAGACCGGCTTTCTGAAGCGTTTCAAGCATTGTTTCGGCCGTTTGGTCGAGCGCGGGCTGACGGGAGAGCTCTTCAAGGGTCATGGTTTCGGCGTGGGGTACGGGCGGTTCATTGGCCTCCTCTTCCCATGAGTCTTTTATTGATTCGCCGAAATTGATGATTGAGGTGAAGGGCTGTATCTCAAGCTGCGTACCAATGCCAAAGAGGAGAGTGAGGAGGATGATTGCGGAGAATTCCACGGGGTTTTTGAGACCCTTTGCTGTTTTGGTGGTGATGTAGGCGAAGAATGCTTTCCAGTTGATGACGAAGAGGTGGAAGATGCTGAGCAGGGCAAAGCTGAATCCGAAAATTGTGTGCTGGTTCTGCCATGCATGTTTGCTGAGGCCGAGGATGTTCCAGCCGGTCCAGTTTGCCACCCGTCCGGGAGGGGCGATATAGAGAATGATTCCTGAGATGAGAAGCATCAGGAATGAGGTGAGCAGTCCGAAACTGATGAAAATCCGCCAGTTCAATCCTTTTTTCATTGTGGTGTTTGTTAGTTGTTCAGGGGTTAGCACGCTGTGCGTGGCTGTTCCATCGGGACTGCCGCAGAACGAATTTTTTTGTGGCAAGCTGCTCAAGAACAGTTTTCAGTGAGTCGCGCTGTCCTGGAGTGCAGACCTCTGCAAGGTCATGGAAGTGCATGGCGAGCTCTTGTTCTATCTTGGCCTGACGGCTGCCGAGAGCGAGGGCCATGTTGGCTATTTTTATGGTGTCAGGGGTGGTGTTGAAAGACTCTTCCACCAGTGCGGCTTTCAGGTTCGCAATGGCTTCCATTTCCGGGCGAACCTTGTGAAAGTGCTCTTTTCTGAGCTCTCTGAAGCTCTCGGTCTGCTGTTGAGTCAGCGAGAGCGGGATACTGAAGTAGACGGATCGGCTGATTTCCCTGGTATGGGTTACGGGGGCGGGCCTCGGTGTATGCATGTTCTGCCACCAGAGGACGCTGAGAAGCGACACATTCAGGATAACGAGCAGAATGAGGGCGGTGGTTATCAGTCGTTTTGAAGTCAGGAAATCCATGGTTTCGTTCGGGTCTCGTTTGTTGTTCAATGGGTGGCGGTTTTCTCCCCTGGTCAGGGGGTCCGTGTTTCCATTGTTTCTGTATCGGAACTGTAGGCAGCTGGCTGTTCGTAGTATGCGAATGTCGGGCTGGAATAGTCGTCGCTTATGGTTGTCCGCATGTCGCTGAAGAGCGGTGCTCTCTGTTCAGTGGTATTGAAGAACACCACAAGCGCAGAGCCTACATTCACAATGATGAGAAGCACGATGAAGGCGAAGCGGTAGGTCATGCCTGCGCTACTGCCGGCGTTAAGCCACCCGCTTGCACTGTTCTCCCTTTCAATTCGTTCCATAAGGCGTACCCTGAACTGCGGGTGTACTTCCAGAGGCTCCAATGCGTCCAGTATCGCCAGTGTTTTCTGAGCTTCTCGCGTCGCTTTTTGTCTCTTTTCCATTTTCATCATCGATTCCTGTTTCTTTTCAAATTTGACGACAGGTTGGTGAAATGCTTGTGGTTCTGTGTGAAATTTCAGTTTCGCGCGTAAAATGCCTGCAGTTTTTCCTGCAGGTTTTTCTTTGCCCGATGGACGAGTGACTCCACGGCCGACACGCTGGTTTCCATAATATCAGCAATCTCCTGATTGCTGTGTCCATCGTGTTTGCTGAGCAGAAAGGCTGTTTTCTGGTTGTCGGGAAGTGAATTGAGAGCATCCTGCAGCGCCGTTGTCCGCTCACTCTCCATCATGGTTTCCTCCGGGTTGTCGCGGTTCGGGGTGGGAAGATTGAGCGTAGGGTCTTCTGCTCCGATAAGTCGCTTGAGGGAGGTGAACCGTTTTTTGCGCTTCAGGCGCCGAAGGTGGTCAAGTGATTTGGTGACCGCTATGCGATAAATCCAGGTGGAGAGTTTTGATTCTTCGCGGAACCGGTCGAGAGAGCGGAAGACTTCAACAAAAACATCCTGAGCAATGTCTTCAGCATCCTGACGGTTGAAAACAAACCGGTAGCAGGTGTTGATGACCATCTCCTGATATTGGCTGACGAGGCTCCTGAAGAGTTCTTCCCTTTTTGTCATTTCGGAGTGTTGCAGTGGTGCGGTTACGGCTCCTATTGCCATGGCAGTATGTTCGGCGTCTTCCATATCAGCTCCATGGCATTCTTGGCTGCAACGCAGGGGCAGCAGGGTTTATAATCAGTTCATGTATTTGACGCCCTCTGCATGGGATTCCTGCGCTGTCAGCCTTTTTTCTGTTATGCGAGCTTTGAGGCGAAGTTGAGCACCTTGTCCACTTTCTCCTGTGAGTCGGCTTCGCAGTATATCCTCAGGATCGGTTCTGTGCCGGATGGGCGGATGAGCATCCAGCCGCCTTCAAAGTGGTATTTGTAGCCGTCAAGGTCGCTGTATTTCGTGACCGGGTTGCCGGCAATGGAAGTGAGCTTTCCCTCTTTTGCCTCAGCAATAATACCGGCCTTGCGTTCTTCACTGACGCGGAGGTCAAGCCGGCTATATGCGAAGAATCCGTATTCGTCATAGAGTTCCTGCACCAGTTGTGAGAGGGTTTTTTCTTGACGGGCCATCATTTCGAGAATGAGCAGGCCGATGTAAATGCCGTCGCGTTCGGGAAGGAAACCGGTAATGCCGAGTCCTCCGGACTCTTCACCGCCTATGAGGATGTTGTTGGTGCTCATGAGGGTGCTGACATACTTGAACCCGACTGGCAGTTCATGCATGATGAGGCCGTGTTTCTGGCAGATGCGGTCGATGATGTCGGTCAGGGCGAAGGTTTTTGCTACTTCGCCGGTCTGGTGTTTCTCCTCAACAAGGTCTTTGAGTATGATTGCAAAGAGTTTGTGGGAGTCGACAAAGTCGCCTTTTTCGTCGAGCATGCCGATTCTGTCGGCGTCGCCGTCGTTGATGATTGCCACATCGGTTTCAACCTCTTTGAAGAAGTCGACGAACTCTTCAATATAGGGGGGAATGGGTTCGGGGTTGATGCCTCCGAATCCCGGGTTCAGGCTGCAGTGGTAGCAGTTGACCATGGATTCGTCCAGAAGACGGGTGATGAGGTCCTGCCCGGCGCCGTACATGGCGTTGTGGGCAATTTTGATGCGGGAGTCGCGGATGAGCTTGAGGTCGATGTGGGCTTTCAGGTAGTTGACATAGAACCCTTTCATGTCAACCGGTTCAATCAGTTTTTCATCGGGCTGCACAGGCGCTTCGGGGTCGACGCCCGGCAGGTAGCTCTCTATTTCACTGATGACATCCGGACTGGCCGGGCCGCCGAATGATGATTTGACCTTGAAGCCGTTGTAGTTTGCAGGGTTGTGCGAGGCGGTGATGACAATGCCTCCGGCGAGCTGTTTGGCCTTGGTGAAGAGCGAGACTGCGGGGGTGGAGACGAAGCTGTCGGAGAGGTAGACTTTCAGGCCGCATGAGGAGAAGACTTCAGCGGTGTAACGGGCGAACTCCTTTGACATGAAGCGGGTGTCGTAGCCTACGCAGACCCCTTTCGCCCTGTTGGGGTGGCTGAGAAAGTATGTGGCTGAGGCGAGTGCGCAAAGCTTGAGATTGTCGTAGGTATAGTCTTTTGCTATGATGGCTCTCCATCCGTCAGTACCGAATTTGACTTGCATTATCTGGCGTTTTTAATATAATGGGAATTGAATGCGGGTGTATGATTCCACTGAAAATCTTACCCAAAATACAGTTTCCCTCCCGTACATCCAATGATCTCCCTTTTTTGATGCCAAAGAAGCTTTTTGTCCTTGCCGGGGAGGTTTCCGGCGATATGCATGCAGCACCGGCTGTGGCCCGTCTTGTTCAGGAAGTGCCCGGTCTCCGGGTTTTTGGTGTTGGTGGAGAGGGGCTTCGCAGGCTTGGGGCCGAGCTGCTCTATGATACCGGGCAGATGAGTATCATGGGTTTTTTTGATGTGCTGAAGCATGCAGGATTTCTTCGCCGGGTGATTCGGGATCTGAAGGCGGCCGTGCGGCGGGAAATGCCCGATGCGGTGCTGCTTGTTGATTATCCCGGAATGAACCTGATTATGGCGAAGTTCTGTCGGGAACTGGGCATTCCGGTTATTTATTACATATCGCCGCAGGTTTGGGCATGGAAGGAGGGGCGGGTGAAGGCTATTGGCGCCTCGATTGATCGCTTGTTGGTGATTTTTCGTTTTGAGGTTGATTTTTTCCGGAAGCATGGTATTGATGCCGAGTTTGTTGGCCATCCGGTGATTGAGGAGCTTTCGGAAGTGCAGCTTCCGCCAAAGGAGGCGTTTCTCCGGGCGCATGGAATAGGGGCCGACGCGCAGCTTGTTGGTCTTCTTCCGGGAAGCAGGAAGCAGGAGGTTTCCCATATTTTCCCCGGTATGCTCAAAGGGGCGCGCCTTCTGGTCGGGAACCGCCGGGTGGTGTTTCTGATGGGTCGGGCTCCCAATCTTGATGGGGTTGTCTATCGTGAATTGGAGGAGTACAGGGATTTGAGGATTGTTGAGTGCAGTGCCTATGAGGTGATGCAGTACAGCGATCTGGGGCTGGTGACTTCAGGGACTGCAACGCTTGAGGCTCTCTGTTTCGGTATGCCGATGGTTGTGCTGTACCGGACGGGCTGGCTGAATTATATGATTGGGAGAATGGTTGTGAAGCTGACGAGCATTTCTCTGGCCAATATTGTTGCAAAAGGGCTCGGTGCAAAACAGCAGGCTGTACCGGAGCTTATTCAGGATGCAGCGGATGGCAAGGGGATTTTTCGCGAAGCATCCCGGATTCTTGATGACCCGGCTCTCGCTGCCGCTATGAGGGCGGAGCTGCTGGAGGCCCGTGCGGGGCTTGCAAGCGAGTCGCCTTCGCGTCGGGTGGCAGAGGTTATTGAGGAGTACTTAGTGGGAACGGGCCGTCGGGGCGCCCTTAAGATAAAGGAGTGAGTATGGAGCAGATTGTCAACTATTTCGCTCTTCACCCCGCAGTGCTCGGGGTGTCGGTGATTGTGGCTGCAGTGGTCATGTTTTTTTTTCTCAGGAAATTGGCGGGCCTGCTGTTGCTTGCCGCGGCAGTGGTGGTGCTCTATGCCGCCTGGCTGCTTTTCAGTGGAAGCGATGTATCGCCGCTCTTCCATAAGGCAGAGGGGTGGCTCACCACTGCACTGCAGTTTGTTTCATCCCTGTTTGGAAGCTGAACGCTTATGCGTAGTGGGCTTCAATGTGGTTTGCTACTTTTTCAAGCAGCCACATGGGTGTTGATGTGGCGCCGCACACACCAATGCTTTCAACCGTTTTTCCTTGAGTGGTTGTGAACCATTCGCTCTGGAGCTCTTCAACATCTTCAATGAAGTGGCTTTCAGGGTTGGCTTCTTTGCAGATAGCGTAGAGTACCTGTCCATTTGAACTTTTCTTTCCGGCCACAAAGATGATGCGCTCGTTGGCACGCGAGAAGTCCTGAAGCTTCTGGTTGCGGTTTGATATCTGCCGGCAGATGGTGTCTTTGAAGATGAATTCTGCCATTGGCTCCGCTCCACCAATGCTCTTCACCTCCGCCCATGGGCCCGTTTCCCTTCCCCCTTTGCTGAAAAGCTTCTCCAGATTCTTTTTCAGTTCATAGAATCCCGATACATCCATTGTTGTTTGCGAAATCAGCGCTGTTTTCTTTGAGAGATCAATCGGCAGGGTCTCTTCTGGGTCGCTGAGGTCGGCATGTTTGATGATGAGGGCTCTGTTTTGGCAGTGGCCGTTGATGCCTATAACTTCGGGATGAAGGTGTTTTCCGTAAATGATTATCTGGTAGCCGAGTTCGTTGAGCTGGCTTGCGGTGCGCTGCAGTTTTGCGACGACCGGGCAGGTGGTGTCGGTGAGGGTTAGATTGTTCCGGTTGGCGGTTTCATAGGTTGAGGGGGGTTCGCCGTGGGCGCGGATGAGGACAGGAGCATTCTTCAGTTCGTTGAAGGCTGGTGTATCTATGGTGATGAGCCCGAGAGCTTCAAGCCGCTTGACCTCCACTTCGTTATGGACAACATCACCGAGTGAGTATAACCCCTTTTCTTTACGCAGTTTTTCTTCGGCAACATTGATGGTGCTTTGCACGCCAAAGCAGAAGCCAGAGGAGTTTCGGTCGAGGTTTACTTTCACTGGTGGATTTTTTCGGGGAGCGTTTGAGGAAATGTAAGAAGAATGAGGGGCGTTTGAAAATCCGTCCGGGTGCTCTCGGGGCGTTTTAGACTTCTACCAGTTCTACATCGGGGACGGTGGCGTTCATGAAGAGGCGGTAGAGGCTGCTGAATTTCTGGGGAAGGTCGCTCACCATAAGGTGGGGGATGGTTGCTCGGGTGCCGGAAGCTTCCATTCCGGTATTCCGGAGAAGGGCCGCGGCTCTGGCGGCAACTGCCTCTGCCGAGTCGATGATTGTTACTCCGGTTCCAGCTGTTTCTTCAATGATAGTGCGGAGAATGGGGTAGTGGGTGCATCCGAGGACGAGGGTGTCTATTTCTTCGGCAAGAAGGGGGGCGAGGTATTCGCGTGCAATCAGCCTTGTGGCTTCGTTGTTGAGCATACCCTCTTCGGCAAGCGGGACAAAAAGCGGGCAGGCTGTTGAGAAAACTTCACTATCGGCACTGGCCTGGTTGATTGCGTAAGCGTAAGCGTTGGACGATATTGTTGCCTGAGTTCCAATGACGCCGATGCGTCCTGTTCGTGTTACCTCAACCGCCGTGTCGGCTCCGGCTTCAAGAACGCCAAGAACGGGCAGCGGGTCGGCGGTTTTTTCCACCACATCCAGGGCGAGGGCCGAGACGGTGTTACAGGCGACGATAATCATTTTTGGCTGGTGGCGAAGAAGAATACGGGTGTCTTCCTCGGCGTAGCGACGGATTGTTACCTGTGATTTCGTGCCGTATGGTACCCTTGCGGTGTCGCCGAAGTAGAGAAGCTGTTCGGAGGGCAGCAGCTTCTGCATGGCTTTTAAAACCGTCAGTCCTCCGACTCCGGAGTCGAAGATGCCGATGGGGCTCTGTGAAGTCGGGGTTCGGTGCATCGCCTTTGGCCTGGTTGGTTTAATGTGTCAGTTACACATTGAAGCGGAAGACAATGACATCTCCATCTTTCACGATGTAGTCCCGCCCTTCGCTGCGGAGTTTTCCGGCCTCTTTGACTTTCTGTTCCGAGCCGATTTCAACAAGATCGTGCCAGTTCATCACCTCTGCGCGGATGAACCCTTTTTCAAAGTCGGAGTGTATGGCTCCAGCCGCTTCGGGTGCTGCGGCTCCTTTGCGGATGGTCCATGCGTGCACCTCCTGGACTCCGGCGGTGAAGTAGACCTGAAGGCCGAGCAGGTCGTAGGCGGTCTGAATGAGGCGGTCGAGGCCCGACATCTTGAGACCGAGGCTTTCAAGAAACTCGGGGCGCTCTTCTTCGGGAAGTTCGGCAATTTCAGCCTCAGTTTTTGCGCTGATGATGAGCATGTTTGAGCCTGACGCTGCTGCAATTTCTGCAACTTTTGCTGTGTAGGCATTGCCGTCGGGCAGATCGTTTTCGCCTACATTGGCGGCGTAGAGAAGAGGCTTTGCGGTGAGAAGGAAGAACTGGCGGGCCATTTCTTCCTCTTCGGGGCTGCTGATGATGCTGCGGGCGGGCACTCCTTCACTGAGCCCTTTGATAATGGCTTCTCCAAGATCCACCTGCGCCTGAAGCTCTTTTTCCTTGCGTGCGCTTTTGCGGAGTTTTTCCATTTTCCGCTCCATCCCCTCAAGGTCGGCAAGCATCAGCTCGGTATCTATGGTGGCAATGTCGTCGGCGGGATCAATTGTTCCTTCAACATGGATGATGTCGGGGTCGTCAAAACAGCGGATGACATGAACGATTGCATCTACCTCCCGAATGTGCGAGAGGAACTGGTTGCCAAGCCCTTCCCCTTTACTGGCGCCTTTGACAAGGCCGGCAATATCAACTATTTCAAGGGTGGTGGGAACAAGTGTGGGGGTTTTGACCACATTGGCAATGAGCTGCATCCGTTCGTCTGGAACGAGAACAGTACCGACATTGGGTTCGATGGTACAGAACGGGTAGTTGGCGGCCTCGGCCTGTTTGGCGGTGATGGCGTTGAAGAGTGTTGATTTGCCGACATTGGGAAGGCCGACGATACCGCAGCAGAGTGACATACCGTAAAAATTTTTTGTTCAATTGGGCCTCGCTTGTCCAGTCCTGGTTCGGGAGTGGGCGAGGAGGACAGAATCTTTAATATAAAGCCTTTTCATCTAACCATTATGTTTGGAAAAAGCAAATTTATTTTATAAAATAGCAGGCTAATTCAAAATGCAAGCGAGGCAACTTATCGGCAGGAAAAAGATCATCATCGCCATTGATGGACCGGCTGCATCGGGCAAGAGCACAACAGCCCGGAAAGTCGCCGGTCTTATGGGTTATACTTATATCGATACCGGTGCAATGTACCGGTCGGTGACCCTGAAGGTGATTGAAAGCGGCATGCTTGATGAGGTGAGGCGTTCTCCGGAAAAGGTTGAGGGGCTTGTGAAGGGTATTTCCATTGCTTTTGAGGGCGACCGGGTTCTGCTTGACGGCCGTGATGTGAGCGGTGAAATCCGCGACAACAGGGTTGCCAGGGAGGTGAGTTTCATCAGTTCGCTCAAGCCTGTCCGCGATGCTCTGCTTGTCATGCAGCAGGAGCTTGGCCGTGGACGCGGGGTTGTTATGGATGGCCGCGACATCGGCACCGTGGTGTTCCCTGATGCGGAGCTGAAAATTTTTCTTGTTGCCGATGCGCGTGAACGGGCAAAACGGCGACACCTTGAACTTCAGGCAAAAAGTCCTGAGGGGTTTGGAGTGCCAGACCTTGAGACTCTTGAAGCCGAAATTGTTGAACGGGATCGAGCGGATGCGCTGCGCGAGCATGCACCGCTGAAAAAACACCCGGATGCCAAAGAAATAGATACCTCGCGCCTGAATATTGAAGAACAGGTTGCGATGGTGCATGATTTTGCAGTACAGATGGAGGAGGGCGGCCGGTGAGGCGTCTTTCTTCCCTTTCGTTTTCCATTAACCCTGAATCCCCCTGTCGAAATCTCTCGCGACAGGCCAGACAAATCATATGAGAGAAAGGAAAAACCAATGGCAGAAACAGAAATCGCAGCAGTAGCTGCATCAGCAGAAACGGCTCCGGCAACAGAGAAAGCGGTCGACCAAAAGCCCGCCCGCAAAAAAATTAAATTTTTTGCTCACTACGAGCCCGCCGAACTTTCACAGATGGAGCAGCTTTACACAAGCACGCTCAATCAGATTAACCAGGACGAGATTGTCAAGGGACGCATTGTCTCTATCTCCAACAAGGATGTTACCATTGATGTCGGTTACAAGTCGGAGGGTATTGTCTCTCTGCTTGAGTTCCGCGATGAGGATGAAATCCAGGTTGGCGACGATGTTGAGGTCTACCTCGAGAACATTGAAGACAAGATGGGTCAGCTTATTCTTTCAAAGAAGAAAGCCGATGTCCTTCGTATCTGGGACAAGATTTACGATTCAATTGAAAATGATACCATCATCAGCGGCAAAATCATCAACCGCGTCAAAGGCGGCATGACGGTTTCGCTTTCGGGTGTGGAGGCCTTCCTTCCCGGTTCGCAGATTGATGTCAAGCCTGTCCGCGATTTCGATGCGCTAGTTGGCCAGACCATGGACTTCAGGGTCGTCAAAATCAACCCTGTTACTCAGAACATCGTTGTCAGCCACAAGGTTATTCTTGAAGAGGAGTATGCTGCACGACGCGAGGAGATGCTTGACAGCATCAAGGTTGGCATGGTTCTCGAGGGTACGGTCAAGAATATCACTGATTTCGGCATCTTTGTCGACCTCGGCGGTCTCGACGGTCTTGTTCATATCACAGACATCACCTGGGGCAGAATCAATCATCCTTCCGAGGTTGTTGACCTCGACCAGCCAATCAAGGTTGTTGTTGTCGGCTTTGACGAAAACACCAAGAGGGTTTCGCTGGGCATGAAGCAGCTTGAGGCGCACCCTTGGGAAAATATAGAACTCAAATATCCTGTGGGCTCCAAGGCTCAGGGCCGCGTTGTTTCCATTACCGATTACGGCGCCTTTGTCGAAATCGAGAAGGGCATCGAGGGTCTTGTCCACATCTCAGAAATGAGCTGGACACAGCATATCAAGCATCCGGGCCAGTTCGTTACGCTCGGTCAGGAAGTGGAGTGCGTGATTCTGAACATCGACAAGGATCACACCAAGCTTTCACTCTCCATGAAGCGGGTCAACGAGGATCCCTGGATTGCTCTTTCCGAGAAGTATGTGGAGAACACCCGCCACAAGGGTACTGTCAGCAACATTACCGATTTTGGAGTGTTTGTTGAGCTTGAGCCCGGTGTTGACGGTCTGGTTCACATTTCCGACCTCTCATGGACGAAGAAGATCCGCCATCCAAGTGAACTGGTGAAGAAGAACCAGGAGCTTGAGGTGAAGGTGCTGAAGTTTGATGTGCACGCCCGCCGTATTGCGCTTGGCCACAAGCAGATGAACCCCGATCCCTGGGGTGGCTTTGAGCAGCAGTACGCTGTTGGCGCTGAGTCTTCTGCTGAGATTTCGCAGATCATCGAGAAGGGCGTCATTGTCATTCTGCCAGGTGATGTTGATGGCTTCGTGCCGGCAACCCATCTTCTGCAGGGTGGCGTGAAGGACATTCACTCCTCGTTTAAGATTGGCGATGCACTGCCTCTCCGCGTCATTGAGTTCGACAAAGAGAACAAGCGCATTATCCTTTCCGCTCTTGAGTACTTCAAGGACAAGAGCAAAGAGGAAATTGAGTCATACCTTCAGGCTCATCCGAACGAGAAAAAGGAGATCGAGGATGCGACTGCCGAGCTGGAACCCCAGCCAAAGTCATCCGAGAAGAAAGGCGACAAGGAATAAACCATCGTCCTCTCCAGCCGTACAGGTACAACAGAAAAACCCTCCGCATTCCGGAGGGTTTTCTGTTTATATGGAGTTGGGGAGTTGGGGACACTCATGACTGAGTGTACTTGACAAGTACACTCAGTCATGAGTGTCCCCAACTCTTACGGCTTTTTTGCTTTGGCTAGTAGCCGTAGGATTTGAGGAGGGTCTGTTTTTTTCTCCAGTCGGGACGGACTTTGACGAAGAGTTCAAGGAAGATGGGGCGTCCGAGGAGCTGTTCTATTTCCTGACGGGCACTTTGGCCGAGTTTTTTGAGGGCCTGGCCTTTGTGTCCGATGATGATCTGTTTCTGTGTGTCGCGCTCGACGATGATGGAGCAGCGGATGAGGTCTTTGCGTTTGGGGTCGTTTTCGTGCTGTTCGCGGAATTCGTCTACAACGACTTCTGCGGAGTAGGGCACTTCACGGCCGTAGAGGAGGAATATTTTTTCGCGGATGATTTCGCTTGCGAAAAACCTTTCAGGCGCAGTGCTGAGTGCGTCTTCGGGGTAGAGGGGATCGTGCATCGGCAGGTATGGCCGCAGTGCGTCCACAAGTTCCTGCAGGCCCTTCCCGTTGAGTGCAGAGATGGAGAGGATGGCGGCGGGGTTCCATTCCCGGCGGATGAATGCTTCAGCTTCCTTCTGTTGTTCGGCGTTGACAAGGTCGCTTTTGTTGAAGACGGCGATGAGGGGTTTGCCGCTGTTCTTGAGCCAGTCGCGGTGGAGTTCTTCGGCGAAGGCTCGGTCGAAGGGGCCGTTTTTTTTGGAGAAAGGAAGAAGGGCTATGATGGCGTCTGCATCTTTGAGTGTGTCGCGCGTGACCTTGAGCATTGCTTCGTGGAGTTTCTGCTGTGGCTCCATGATGCCGGGTGTGTCGAGAAAGATGATCTGCGTGCTGTCGTCGCTGTATATGCCTGTGATTTTTTTTCGGGTGGTCTGCGGCTTGTGTGTGACAATGGAGAGCTTACAGTCGAGCAGCGCGTTGAGCAGGGTTGATTTGCCTGCGTTTGGCGGGCCGATGATGCTGGTGAATCCGCAGGAGAAGGACGGGGCGGCGGAGGCGGGCATGGGCGAAAGGGTCTATGGATGGAACATTTATGAAAGTGAAAGGTACTATACTAAATTAAGGGCTGTGGTGATAATGAAAAACATAGGGGTTTGGTGGATAGATGAAAAAACAGCAGGCGGTTGATTTCTGGCTTCTGCTCCCTCTCGGGGGGTTGATTGTGTTCGGTCTTCTTGGGGTATACAGCGCCACCAATGGGACGGGCGATACGGGACTGTTTTTTCGGCAGTTGACCTGGGCGGCTGTTGGGGGAGCTGCAATGCTCTTTGTGTATTACAACGATGTCCGCTTTTTCAAGGAGAGCGCATACGGTTTCTATATTCTCAGCATGGTGATGCTTGTGGCTGTGCTGGTTCTTGGCACAAAAGTGGCGGGTCAGACGAGCTGGGTCCGCATTGCCGGGTTCAGCTTTCAGCCTTCTGAGATTGCTAAAATGGCCACCATTCTTGCGCTTGCCCGTTTTCTCTCTTCTGACAATACAGACATCAACAGTCTGCCGCATCTCGTCACAGCGCTTGCCATTCCGCTGCTGCCGGCTGTTCTCATAATGCTTCAGCCGGATATGGGGACAACCCTCACTGCGCTGTCGTTCATTGCTCCGATGATCATCATGGCTGGATTTGATATCTATATCCTGATGCTGCTGGCGTTTCCTCTGGTGCTTCTGTTGACAGGCTTCATAAGCATCTATGCGCTTGCTGGAATGGCTGTGGTTTTTCTGCTGGTACTGGCATTTCAGCACCATAAGCTTAAGCTTCATCAGATGGTGACGGTTGTTCTCGGTTGTATTGGCGGACTGATGGCAAACCGGTTTGCCGATGTCATTCTCAAGCCGCATCAGCTGAAAAGAATACAGACTTTCCTTGATCCTATGTCGGATCCGCAGGGTGCGGGATACAATGTACTTCAGGCTAAAATCGCAATCAGTTCGGGAGGGGTCTTCGGGAAGGGATTTCTTGAGGGAACGCAGACACAGCTGAGGTTCATTCCTGCGCAGTGGACTGATTTCATTTTCTGTGTCATTGCTGAAGAGTTCGGTTTTATTGGTGCGTCTTTTTTGATACTGTTGTTTGCAATAGTGATTGTGCGGTTGATATGGGCTATTTTCTCAATCAAAAACCGTTTTGTTGAGTTGACGCTTGGGGGGTTTGTTTCGTTGCTTCTGGTTCATGTCATTATCAATATTGGAATGACACTTGGTCTTATTCCTGTTATCGGAGTGCCGCTTCCGTTTGTTTCTTATGGAGGTTCTTCATTGGTGGGAAATATGATTATGGTTGGGTTGGCACTGAATTTTTTTCATAACAGGAGAAGTCTGGGATACTAAACATAAAAAGCACACATTAGTGCGCTTTTTATGTTCGTATTCCATTCGATCCTGTCACTTGATTTTGTAGAGGAACCGTTTGCCTTCTTTTCCTGTTGGTATGCGCTCAATTTCCTGATCTTCTGCACCGAATTTATTGAACCAGACGCTGATGGTGGTTCCTTTGGTGTTCAATGCGTCGGCTATTTCACGGGGCTTGAAAGCTTTCTGGGGATGTGCCCGAAGAAGACCTTTGATGGCGTTGCCAAGCTGACCGCGTGAGAAACGGGTGCCTGTTGATTTCGCTGCGCCTGAAGTTCCTTTCTCAAGTTTTGAGAGGTTCATTTCAAGGTTTCGCATGATTGAAGCAAGCTCTTGTTCGAGAGGGCTGACTGTTGCCTTGAACTCGTCATACATGCGGGCTATTTTTTCCTGAAGTGCTTTCTTTTCTTCTACCATAGACTGGAAGTGATCAATTTTCTGAATGAAAATATCATACTTGTCGGGTGTTGTTGCTATCTGGCTCATTGGACTGCTTCTATTTGTTTTCATTGGAAAATCATACCATGGTTTCACATTGGAAAATATATGCCAATGCATTGTTCTCTGCAAGCAAAGAATTGGAGTGCCTCTGCTGCTTTCTGCTGATTGTTTTTTTATATCTTTTTCTGTGTTTTTATGGATGCAACTGAAAAAAAGACGGTTTCAGGCGTAACGCTTGGTTGTAAGCTGAACTATGCTGAAACTGCCTCCATACTGCAGAGTCTGGTTGAGCGGGGTTGGAGGATTGCCGGGCCACAGGAGCAGCCGGATTTGATTGTTGTGCACAGTTGTGCTGTAACGAAGCAGGCTGAGCAGAAGTGCCGTCAGAAAATTCGGGGGCTTGTGCGACGCCATCCGGACAGCAGGGTTGTTGTTACAGGATGTTATGCGCAGCTCAGTCCTGGACTGATTGCTGACATTGAGGGGGTTGACGCGGTTTTGGGCAATGATGAGAAATTTGACTCCTCCAGCTATATGGGTGTTGTTGCTGCGCCGCCCCCGGCAGGAAAGCCTGTTGTTTGTGTGTCGGACGAGGGCGGGTTCCTCACTGCACACCGGGCGTGTTCCCTTCCTTCGGGCTCGGAGGGAGAACGGACAAGGGCGTTTCTGAAGCTGCAGGACGGGTGCGATTACGGCTGTGCCTATTGTACCATTCCGCTGGCGCGGGGCCGCTCCCGTTCGGTTCCGCCGGAGGTCGTCCTCCAGCAGGCGCAGATGCTTGCCGATTCAGGGTATCGGGAGATTGTGCTGACCGGGGTCAATACGGGGGATTACCGGAGTGGTACAACGGGGTTTCTTGAGCTGCTTCGGATGCTTGAAGATATTGATGTTCCGCGCATTCGCATCAGTTCGCTGGAACCTGATATCCTGACCGATGAGCTTGTGGCACTCGTTGCTGCTTCCCGCACTATTGTTCCTCATTTCCATCTGCCGCTACAGAACGGCTCAGACCGTATTCTTGGGGCGATGCGCCGTCGGTACCGGACGGCAGACTACCGGGAACGGCTGCTTGGTGCGGTGGATGCAATTGAGGACTGTGCGGTCGGGGCTGATGTGATGGTAGGGTACCCGGGGGAGAACGATGATGATTTCGGGGATACGGTGCGCTTCATTGAGGGATTACCTCTTGCTTATCTTCATGTATTCAGCTGTTCTGTTCGCCCGGGTACGGTACTTGCCCGGGAGGTCAGTTGCGGGGAGCGGCTGGCTGTGGCTCCGCAGGTTGCGTCCGGGAGAAGTGCAATACTGAAGGAGATCGGGGAGCGGAAAGCAGCGGAGTTCCGGCTGCGGTATCTGGGTCGTCGGTGCCGGGTGCTGTTTGAGGAGTGCCGGCAGGCAGGCAACGGGACGCTGCGCTGGAGCGGCTACAGCCGGAACTATCTGCCGGTGTGGGTGGATATTCCTGCAGATGAAAGGAGTCTGTCGGGGATGGAGCTGCCGGTGGCCATCGTAGGAGCTGGTTTGCAATTAGAGGGCAGACTGTTATCTTAACCTTCCACTTTTTTTGCAACGGCTTCTCATCAACTTAATTCGAGACACCCATGCCGATCAAATCCCGCATACGCGCCATTCCCGATTATCCGAAAAAAGGCATTATGTTCCGCGACATCACCACCCTTATCAAGGATCCCGTGGGGTTCCGTCTGGTTATTGACGGCTTGACGCAGCGTTATCTGGAAAATGGCGTTGATTTTGATGTGGTTGTTGGCGTTGAGGCCCGGGGTTTCATTCCTGGCTCTGCGCTGGCTTATACGCTCGGAAAGGGGTTTGTTCCGGTGCGCAAGCCAGGCAAGCTTCCTGCCGATGTTGTTTCACAGGAGTATGAGCTGGAGTATGGCACCGACAAGGTTGAGATTCATCTTGATGCCATTCTGCCGGGTACGAGGGTGCTGCTTGTCGATGACCTGCTGGCAACTGGCGGCACGGCCCTTGCAGCGGCGGCGCTGGTTGAGAAAGTTGGCGGTGTGGTGGCTGAGATGGCTTTCATTGTGAACCTGCCTGATATAGGCGGTGAGAGGAAAATCCTTGATAAGGGATACCGTGTCTTTTCGCTCACTGAGTTTGAGGGGGAGTAACTGATGTCTGCAAAAAGCATGATTCTGGCGGTTGCCGGTGCGGTAGCCATTGTTCCATCTGCTCCTCTTCTGGCCTCAGAACACCATAGTGGCGCTGCTGCCACAGAGGCTGCTGTGGCTATGGCGCACCATCTGCCGCCCCTATGGCTGGTTGCTCCATTTGTCGTACTTCTTCTCATGATTGCTACAGGGCCGCTCTTCTACCACCGGTTCTGGGAGCATCATTATCCGAAAGCGGCCATGGGGTTGGGGGCTGTTGTTGCCCTTTACTACGGCTTTATGATGGATCACGGGACGCACACTCTTCTGCATACCCTTGAGGAGTATATTTCCTTCATGGCGCTTATCGCATCGCTTTTCATTGTTTCGGGCGGAATTCTCATACACATTGAGAGACGGGGGACGCCGCTGGTCAATGGCGCTCTACTCATGTTCGGTGCAGTACTGGCAGACATCATCGGCACAACGGGTGCTTCCATGCTACTCATCCGTCCTTACATGCGCATCAATGAGGGCCGGTTGAGGGCGTTTCATATCGTTTTCTTTATTTTCATTGTGAGCAACATCGGTGGTGGATTGACTCCCATCGGCGATCCTCCGCTTTTTCTTGGGTTCCTGAAGGGTGTGCCGTTTTTCTGGGTTATTTCCAAGGTATGGCTTCCGTGGATAGCTGTAATCGCCACCCTCATAGTAATCTTTATGCTTCTGGACTGGAAGGCCGGCAAGGGTGAAGTTACACCGGCTCCCAAGAGCTCGGATGGTGCCATCACCATTACCGGGACGAAGAACTTTGCCTGGCTTGCAGTCATTATTGTTGCCGTTTTTCTTGACCCTGCCGTGATATCTGGATTTCCGAGTCTTCAGGAAATGCTTGGGGTGCCTTTTGGTATCCGTGAAGTGATTATGTTCAGCGTTGCGTTTGTGGCTTATAAAAATGCTGACGGGGATGCGCTCAAGGGCAATGAATTCAACTTTGAGCCAATCAAGGAAGTCGCATTTCTCTTTGTGGGCATTTTTGCTACCATGATTCCTGCGCTGGAGCTTATCGGCTCCTATGCAGCAATTCATGCAGGTGAATTTTCGGTGAGCCGGTTCTACTGGATGACGGGCGCTCTTTCAGGCGTGCTCGACAATGCTCCGACCTACCTCAACTTCCTTGCCGGTGCCCTTGGAAAATTTGGTCTTGACATAAACTCGGCTGATGCTGTTCTCCAGATACGGGCATTTGCGGCCGGTACTGGTTCGCCTGTTCCGGGTGATGTGACTTCGGATGTGTATCTTGTGGCTATTTCCATAGCCGCAGTGTTCTTCGGTGCCATGACTTATATCGGCAACGCCCCGAACTTCATGGTGAAGAATATTGCCGCCCAGGCCGAAGCGGATGTTCCGGATTTTGTGGAGTATATCTGGAAGTATTCCATCCCGATTCTTCTTCCGGTTTTTCTTGTCCTGTGGCTGCTGTTTTTCAATTTTTGAGGCTGAACCCGTAAACGGAATGATCACACTGCCATGAAAAGTTTTGTCAATGCCGCAAAGAACGGGGAGACGGGGTTTGTCATCAGGAATTCGGTCTTCCTGCCGTTTCACTGTGAGTTGCTGAGCATCTGGATAGGCAAGGAGATGTCTCTCCTTTCAGCGCCTGACCTGATTACAGATATCTCCAATCCCGATATTCTGGGAATCAGGGAGACGGAAAGTTTCACCAATCTGATATTCAGAAAATGGGGCGACCTGTCTAAAGAGCTCAGTCATGATAAAGGGCACATCATCCTTCATGCGGCAGAAAAGGGCGCGGATGTGTTTGGAAGCGGAAACCTGCATTATATCCGTGTTGCTTTCTGCAACAGGCATAAAGAGGTCTGCTTTGAAATTATTGACAACCCCTACGAGCTGTAAGGGTTGATTTTTCAGGGCATGTTTCCTTTCAGGCTTTCGCTGACGGCCTGCTTGAACTCTTTTGAGATTTTGAAGGTCGGTACATTTTTAGGCTCAACCGTCACTTTCTCTCCGGTTCTCGGATTGCGTGCCTGACGAAGGTTCTTGTAGCGGATGTTGAATGATCCGAATCCACGGATTTCAATACGCTTTCCCGCTTTCAGTGAGTCAATGATGCTTTCAAAGAGAGAGTCCACCACCGTTTCGGTTTCGTTTTTGGTGAGGCCTGTCCTGTGGGCAATGACATTGACCAGGTCTGCTTTCGTGGTTGTGTTTCCCATAATGAATTATGACTTGGTGTTATTGGTGATTGTACTGATTACTTAAACCACAGACGAAGCGCGACAATTCCTGTAAAGACAGCAAATGCCTTTCTTAAAACACTTCCCGACAGATGGGTTGCGATTTTTGCTCCGAAATACGCTCCGCCGAACAGTCCGACTGCCAGAATAAGTCCAAGCCAGACATTGTCCATTGAAATTTTCCCTGCCCGGTAGTATTCAAGAGCACCGAGAATACCTACAGGAAGAAGCAGCGCTACGAGCGAAGTTGCGTTTGCTGTGTGTTGTGTCATACCGAGCAGCAGCACAAGAGCAGGGACGATAATGACCCCACCTCCTATTCCGAACATACCCGACAGAATGCCGGCCAGCGAGCCGATGAGCAGCATGGTGATGACTTGTGCATAAGGGATTTCCATGGAACCTCTGTTGGTTATGTGGTCATCATGCGCGAGAGTTCCTGACGGATTCCCGTTATGTTCTCTATTTCCAGTGCGCTGAGTGATTCCCGTTCAATAAGCGTTTCGGCAAGGCTATGGAGCACCGCGCTGTTAAGAGAGAGGATGTTCTTTGCGTTTTCCATACATGCCATAATGATGTTTCGCACCTCTACATCAATCTGCAGGGCAGTCTCTTCACTGTATTCACGGACATGTGAGTAGTCTTTGCCCAGAAAGACCTCTTTGTGGGTGTCGCCGTAGTTGATGGGCCCGAGTTTTTCGCTCATTCCCCACTGTCGTACCATTCTCCGTGCAATGTCGGTCGCTTTTTCAATGTCGTTGGCAGCACCGGTGCTGATTTCGTTGAAGATGAGCTCTTCTGCAACCCTGCCTCCCAGCGCATAGGTGATCATGGCCTCCAGATACTCCTTGTTTTGGGTGTACCGGTCTTCAAGGGGTAGATAGGCGGTCAACCCAAGGCTGCGGCCGCGGGGAATGATTGTGACCTTGTGTATGGGGTCGGAGCCTTTGGTGTGAAGGGCTACCAGCACATGACCGGCCTCGTGGTATGCGGTGAGTTTTTTTTGTTCTTCGGATATGTACATGCTTCTTCTTTCCGGACCCATCAGGATTTTGTCGCGGGCCTGGTCAAAATTCAATGCAGTCACCTTTTCCTGCATGTTGCGTGCAGTCAGGAGCGCGGCTTCATTGACGAGGTTGGCCAAATCGGCTCCCGAGAAGCCGGGGGTGCTTTTGGCAAGGACTGTGATGTCCACCGTGTCGTCAAGTGGAGTTTCTTTCGTGTGAATCTTGAGAATGGCTTCACGGCCCCTTATGTCGGGCTTATCTACGGTTATCTGCCTGTCAAAGCGCCCTGGGCGTAGAAGTGCGGTGTCGAGCACATCGGGGCGGTTGGTTGCGGCAATCAGTATGACATTGTCGCTGGTGGTAAACCCGTCCATCTCAACCAGCAGCTGGTTGAGTGTCTGTTCGCGTTCGTCGTGGCCGCCTCCAAGGCCTGCCCCACGGCTTCTGCCTACAGCATCGATTTCGTCGATAAACACAATGCAGGGGGCGTTTTTCTTTGCCTGTTCAAACAGGTCGCGCACTCTGGCTGCTCCAACTCCGACAAACATTTCCACGAAATCTGCTCCCGATATTGAGAAAAAGGGAACCTTGGCTTCACCGGCGATGGCTTTTGCCAGAAGGGTTTTCCCTGTTCCTGGAGGGCCAAGCAACAGAACGCCTTTGGGTATTTTCCCACCGACTTTCTGGAATTTTTCCGGATTGGTCAGGAATTCAACCGTCTCCTGCAGCTCTTCAACTGCCTCATCGACGCCGGCAACATCGTTGAATGTGGTTTTTACCTCAAATTCGCTGACCATTTTTGCCCGGCTTTTGCCGAAGCTGAAGAGGTTTTTTGACTGATTGGCGCTCTGGCCGTTCATTCTCCTGATGACAAAGAAATAGATGGCTCCGAAAATAAGCCAGGGTGCAAAGAGGATGAGAATGGTGTAGAGGGCGTTGTTTCCCTCTTCAATGCGAACCTTGACCCCTTTTTCGGCAAGCAGTTCTGCCTGCGGGGTGCTGAATGAGGGGAGCCGTACCGAAAAGTGTGTGCTCTCAACTTCGGTATTGTCTTTCAGTGCAAGGGAAGTAGGCTTTTTGAGCGTTCCTTTGAGGAGCGCCGAGCGGTCTTCAAGGTTCTGTACGGCAATATCAGTTACAAGATTGCTGTCGAGAAGGCTTCTGTATTCGTTGTAAATGATTTCCGGGCCGTCCGATCCTGATGAAAAACGCTGGAACACAAAGAGCATCATGAGGCCTATCATGATGAAGAGAATGAATCTCGGGAACTGTGGGCGGGGGTTGTCCCCTTTTCCCTGAAACCATCCGGGCCCCTGCTCTTCTTCGTTGACCGGCTTGAATCGGTTGCGCAGGGAGTCCTTCCCCGGTGGTTTTACTGGCTTTTCGGGCATGATGGATAGGCAGGGAGTTGTGCAAAATGTAAGTTGGTTCCGTATAAGTAATTAAAAGTAAAACTGCGTTGGAAAGCAAAAAGTTTATTTCTTGTGCTTTCGTTTCCCTGTTTCAAGCTGAAACCACCCTCATCTTCATATTGAGTTGGAATCTTTCAGTGCTTCTCTCTGCAATTCTGCTCAGTTTTGTTAAATTCAATGTTCTTGACAGATGGCAGTTCTCTCAATTCATTAACAATGACAAGGCGTATGATGGTCGGTAAACGGGTCAGAACCAGGTTCGCTCCTTCTCCTACAGGGTATCTTCATGTCGGCGGGCTTCGCACCGCGCTCTACAACTACCTTTTCGCCAAAAGGATGGACGGCGATTTTGTTGTCAGAATTGAGGATACCGATCAGAGCAGAAAGGTTGCAGATGCTCAGGAAAATCTGATAAAGACCCTTGAATGGGCAGGGCTTATGCCTGACGAAAGTCCTCTGCATGGTGGTGATTTTGGCCCTTACCTGCAGTCGGAGCGGCTTGATATCTATAAGAAATATTGTGAGCAATTGCTTGAAGCAGGTCATGCCTATCACTGTTTTGCAACTTCCGAAGAGCTTGAAGAGAACCGGCAGCTTCAGTTGAAGCAGGGATTGCAGCCGAAGTACAACAGGAAATGGCTTCCCGAAGATATGGGCGGCTCAATGCCCCGGAGCGAGATCAAGAAAAAACTTGATGAAGGAGTCCCTTCAGTTGTGCGCATGAAGGTACCTGATTATGTTTCAGTATGGTTTGAGGATATCATCAGAGGTCCGATAGAGTTTGATTCGGCTACCATTGATGATCAGGTGCTGATGAAGTCGGATGGTTTCCCCACATACCATTTTGCCAGCGTCATTGACGACCATCTCATGGAGTTTACCCATATCATCAGGGGTGAGGAGTGGCTTCCTTCCATGCCGAAGCATCTTCTTCTCTATGAGTTCCTTGGGTGGGAGCCTCCGAAGTATGCCCATCTTCCGCTTCTGCTCAACCCCGACCGTTCAAAACTCAGCAAGCGGCAGGGCGATGTGTCGGTGGAGGATTACATCCGGAAGGGATATAGCAGCGAGGCTATTGTGAATTTCGTGGCTCTGCTTGGCTGGAATCAGGGTGAGGGATGTGAGCAGGAAATCTATAGTCTTCAGGAGCTGACTGAAAGGTTTTCTCTGGAGCGGGTAGGCAAGGCGGGTTCCATTTTCACCATCGACAAGCTGAACTGGCTTGAGAAACAGTATATCAAAAGTCGCCCGGCCGAGGATATCATCCGGGTGATCAAGCCTCTTTTGATTTCGGAACTTGAAAAGAAAGAGACGCTTCTTGATCGTGCGACCATAACCGGTGAGCGCTATCTGGAAGATGTCATAGAGCTGATGCGCGAGCGGGTTGGTTTTGAGCGTGAGTTCGTGACCTTCTCTTCCTATTTCTTTTTTGAGCCGGAGACATACGAGGAGGATGCTGTCAAGAAACGCTGGACGCCTGATACCAACAGCCTGCTTGACGAGTTTCTGCCGGTGCTGGAGTCCATGCCGGACTTTACGGCCGAGGCAATTGAGGCAGCCCTCAAGGAATTTGTGGCTCCAAAAGGTCTGAAAGCCGCAGCACTTATCCATCCATTGAGAATCGTCTCCTCGGGTGTCAGTTTCGGCCCCAGCCTCTACCATATGCTTGAGGTGCTTGGCCGTGAGGCTGTTGTTCGTCGTATCCGGAAAGGTATGGCAGTCATCACGCTTCCGCAGCAATAGCTGGAATTCTGTGGGGGCCCACAGAGGGCTCCCGCTTTTTTGATTTATTTTTGGATGAATGCGAAAATTCCTATATTTTGCATCTCTTCAATGGACAGATAGCTCAGTTGGTAGAGCAATGGACTGAAAATCCATGTGTCGTGGGTTCGATTCCCTCTCTGTCCACTTCTTCGTCGTTTGCCTGCATTCGTAGAAGTCCCGAAACCCCTGAAAACACAGGGGTTTCGGCGTTTCTGGTGTTCGCCTCCATTTGCCGTTGTTTAGCATAATCCGGAATTAATGGGTATAGTTATGGTTATAGCATTGGCACCTTTAAAAAATGTGTTTTCGTTTTTCTGCCATCCAGTTTCCAGTCGCCGTTTCCCTTCAGCAGCATGAATGACACTCTTCCCCCCCGGCATGAATATTACTACTGAACCCTCACAGGAGGTCTGGCATGACATACAGGAGCCTGGCGCCTATGAATGGTGGTATTTTGACGCGGAGGATTCTCAGCGGGGTATTTCCGTGGTTGCAATCTGGTTCGCAGGATTCCCTTTTTCTCCATCCTATACAGAGGAGTATGACCGTTGGCGCGCCGATGGATCCTCTCCTGCCCCCCGTCCGTCAAACTATTCGGGTTTCAGTTTTCAGCTCTATGAAAACGGCCGGGAAACCATCAACTTCATCAGGGAGGGTGGTGCGTCGCTGTTTAGCGGGAGCAAAACAGGCGCTGAGGTTGCATTTGAAAATAACCGGTTTGTGCATGATCCGCTGAGGGACGAGTACCTGCTGGAGATTGATTTTGCCTTTCCTGCCCGCAGGAAAAGGGTGCGGGGGACGCTTCATTTCAATCAGTGCCGAAGGCTGACCTTTAATAAAAAGGATGGCAATCATGAGGGGTCGGGGCCCTGCCATCAGTGGCTTCTGAGTGTTCCGAAGGCCGAGGTTCGAGGAAGCCTTGAGATTTCAGAGCCGGAAAGGACGAGCCGCAGTGTGGAGATTCAGGCTTCAGGCTACCACGATCACAACCTTGGCACCATGCCGATGCAGGAGTATATTTCCCGCTGGTACTGGGGGCGGGCATTTTCAGATCGTGTTGACCTGGTTTACTATGTAATTTTCTTTCGTGATCCCTCATTTCACCCGCTGACGCTCCTCATGCTCAACGACAACCAGAACGGTGGCGCTTTGGTGCGAGACAAGGCTGATTTCAGGGAGAGCCGGTTCTGCCGGGGAATTTTTGCCCCGCTGCATGGCCGGGTACTCGACATTCATGACGGGGATGTACGCATGACGATCAACCAGAAACAGGTGCTGGATTCGGGGCCGTTCTATCTGCGGTTTTCTTCTGATATTTCACTCGATTTCAACGGCAGCAGTCTTAAGGGCATTCGCGGGATTTCTGAGTTTCTTAATCCGGATCGTCTTCAGTCGCCCCTTATGCGCTTTTTTATCAGAAGCCGAATATGGCGCGACGGAGAGCAGTCGGTCATGTACCGGGAGTACAACAGGATTAAAGATCGTTTGGATTGGTTTAAACGGTGAAAAGTGGTAAATTTTCCCTTTGCCTTTTTCATTTTCAGTCCGCGGGAAGATGCTCGACAGGGCATGGCGTTGGCATGACCGGTACCGAGAGGTGTTTCAGTTCATCATTTAACAATAGCTTTAAAAGGAGATAGATTGTAATGGCACAACCAGCTAATTTCAAGAGCCCTTCAAGGATGGGTGCGCTTGGTGAGGATGCTCCGCTCTCTTCAACGGGATCGGTATCGGGCGGAAAGTCCCGTGAGGAAGGTCTGAAAGGGGTGGATTTTGAGCGCCGGAGTTTTTTGGGCAAAGTAGTCGGCGGTGTTGGTGCGGCAGTGGCCGTTTCAACGCTTTATCCTATTGTAAAGTATATCATCCCTCCTGTGAAAGAGTCGACTGATGTCAATGAGCTGGTGGTTGGAAAGGCTTCAGAGGTTCCTGAGAACTCGGGAAAGATTTTCCAGTTCAATAAAGACAAGGTTCTGGTCATCAATGATAATGGCTCGCTTACCGCCTGCAGTGCCGTCTGCACCCATCTGGGCTGCCTTGTTCGCTGGGAAGATAAAGACAATGAGATTTTCTGCCCCTGCCACGGTGCAAAGTACACGCAGACCGGTGAAATCATTTCAGGACCACAGCCTCTACCGCTTGCTCCGTTCAATGTGAGAATTGAGGGAGAGGATCTTATCATTGCAAAAGCGTAATCTTAATTCTTGAAAATCCAGGGAGTCTTTCAATATGGCTGACAACAATCAGAATACAGGCGCAGAAAATGCTCCGGTAAAGCCGAAACCGGCTGCTCCGGTTGCCGCCAAGCCGGCAGCTCCGGGTGCCGCTAAACCTGCCGCTAAACCTGCCGCAAAACCCGCGGCGAAATCTGACGCCCCTTCCGGCGGCGTTTACAAGCCCCCGGTAGTTCGGGCGGAAACAAATCCTTACGCAGATTCGCGTGTGAGCCCGCTGGCAGCATGGTTTCAGGAGCGTTTTTATGTGATGATGCCAATCATCGACTATCTGAAGAAAAAAGAGGTTCCCAAGCACAAGCTGTCGTTCTGGTACTACTTCGGCGGCCTGACATTGTTTTTCTTCATCATTCAGGTTGTGACCGGTCTTTTGCTTCTCCAGTATTACAAGCCGACAGGTACAGAGGCGTTTGCCTCCTTCGTGTTCATTCAGAAAGAGGTTCCTTTTGGCTGGCTTATCCGCCAGATTCATGCATGGAGTGCAAACCTGATGGTTGGTATGGCATTCATCCACATGTTCAGCACCTTCTTCATGAAGTCTTACCGTAAGCCCCGTGAGCTTATGTGGGTCAGCGGATTTGTGCTTCTTGTGCTGAGCCTTGGTTTTGGTTTCACCGGTTACCTCCTTCCCTGGAATGAGCTTGCTTTCTTTGCGACCCAGGTTGGTACGGAAGTTCCCAAAGTCATGCCTGGTGGCGCCATTCTTGTTGACATCCTCCGCGGTGGCGAAGATGTGAGCCCTGAAACTCTGACTCGCATGTTCTCGCTTCATGTTGTGCTGCTTCCCGGTATCCTTCTTCTTGTCCTGTCTGCCCACCTTCTGCTTGTGCAGGTGCTTGGAACTTCGGCTCCCATCGGCTACAAGGAGTCTGGCATGATCAAAGGCTATGAGAAGTTCTTCCCGACCTTCCTTGCCAAGGATGCAATCGGATGGATCATCGGTTTCGCCCTTCTTATCTATCTTGCAGCAGTTTTCCCGTGGGAGATTGGTGTTCAGGCTGATCCGCTGACTTCAGCTCCTTTGGGCATCAAGCCGGAATGGTATTTCTGGGCACAGTTCCAGCTGCTCAAGGACTTCACTTTTGAAGGCGGCGAGCTGATGGCAATCATTCTCTTCACCATTGGTGCTGTTGTATGGGCTGCCGTTCCTTTCCTTGACAGAAAGGCTTCACGCGAAGAGAAGAGCCCGATCTTCACGATTCTCGGCCTTCTGGTTCTTGCATTCCTTGTGATCAACACCTACAGGGTATACGCTGAGTACAGCGCTCTCTAAGGGGGTCGCTGGACACGCTCGATAGAGTAAGAGTAAAAAGATAAAGCCGCCTCATGCATCAAGCCTGAGGCGGCTTTTTTTATAGGTGTACGCTTTGATACGGAGTCTGCATGAAAAGCAAAAGCCCCTGTAAGTCGTCAGGGGCTTTTGCTTTTTTGTATTTCAGCCAGATGTTTTTACTTCCCGGTGAAGAAGGTTTCAAGTTCGTAGCCAGCAAGGAATGCTTGCATGTCAAGCGCTGCGAGCGCTGTTGTCCAAGGCTGGAGGGTTGGCTGGAGCTTGATTATTGCCTGGAATGCGAGCCATGAGGTCAGGACGCTGAAGCGGTGTTCGCGGAACCAGTGTTTGCTGTGGTGCTCTTCTACCAGGAGCATGCGGTGTAGGTGCACTGTGCACTTGTCTGCTACTCTTTTTAGTTCGGCCATGAGGAGTTTTTCTTCTTCAGCCCCTTCAAGCGAGTTCTGTTTCTCCGCGGTTTTGGCTGGTGGTGCCGGAGCCTGGGTTGTGAGCAGGCAGGCGAGAAGCTCGGGGAGTTCTTTGCCTTCTATACTGCAGAGCGTCGTGGTTTCGTAGAGGGCAGAAAGTGGCTCAACCATCAGCCAGTCGTCAAGCAGGTTGGTTTTGAGCTCCCCTGCCTGGCGGAGCATTTCCTGTACAGCGTCGAGCACTATCCAGTGGGTAGCCAGAGCGCTGAAGGTGGAGTTCTGGGTATCGTTTATGCCGAGTGCAGCCTGAAGCCTTCCTTTTGGGTCCTCTTTTTTAAGCCTGGCTTCAATGTCTGCGGCGGCAATGAAGCGAATCTGCGCCGTTTCGGCAAGGTTTTCGGGGACGGCGAGTGGTTTTTCCATCAGGTCGCTGAACTTGACTGACAGATCCTGAAGAAGAGTTTCAGCTGTGTCCCGGAAGGTTTCGGCGGCCTGTTTGTTCGCTTTGAGTTTCGGTATTGAACCAAGTGCTTCTTTGACAAGCCGGTGAAGGGGGGAGAGGCTGATGGCAAGAACTGCCATATCCACTGACGGGGTGCCGGCTCCATTGAGTTCCCGTGCAAGCTGATCGTATGGCTTGAGCCTGGAGGAGCGGACCTCGCGGAAGTTGAGAAAAACATTGTATTTGTACCCGTCAAGAGAGGCAAAGAGTCCGTTCTCTCTGATGTCACGGACGGAACGGATGAACTCAAGCCCGCTTGCGTGGTCGCGGAATACAAGATAGGCTCCTTCGTCGTGGCTGAGTGCGAGACCATCACCAAGGCAGCTTTGACGGATTTCGCCGTCCTGCAGGTAACCGACTGAGGTTTTTACCCAGCCGGTGGCCTGTTCGTAGGAGTTGTTGTAGATGACCAGGGCCCGTTCATCGCCAAGCCGGTTGGAGTATGCAAAAATGTTTTCGTTGACTGAGCCTTCCGGGGAGTAGACATCGTACAGGAAGAAGTTTTCCACCTCGGCAAACAGCGGCCGCTTTTTCATGATGGGGAAAATTTCCTGATAGTGGCGCCAGACGAGATGTTCGTCGGGATGTTCGTCGTAGTATGCTTTCGCGTACTCCATTCCGTACTTCTCGGTGAACCCTTCCACCTGTCCGTGGCCGAACATAGGAAGTCCTGGAACGGTGAGCATGACGATGCAGACACCGAAGTATTTGTCGCCCCTGCCGAACTGCTCTATGGCTGTGTCTTCGTCAGGGTTGTTCATGAAGTTGACATAGCGCTTGAGAATCTGCGGGTCGAACTCAAGAGTGTTTTTGATGAGGTAGCGGTAGCTGGCATTGTCTTCTTTTTTCAACATGTGCATGAATGCACTGTTGTAGACACGGTGCATGCCGAGGGTACGGACGAAGTAGCCTTCAAGCATCCAGAATGCTTCGGCAAGGAGCAGCGTGTCGGGTACTTCGGCGTGAATGCGGTCAACCACTTCGCGCCAGAACTCTTCGGGTATGGCTGCGTCAAATTCGGCCATACTCATGGCGTAGGCGGAGCGGGAGGGCACTGCGGCGCTTTGGCCGTGGAGCGGGAACCAGAGCCGCTGGATATGGCGCTTGGCAAGTACCATGGCGGCGTCGAACCGGATGATGGGAAACATCCTGGCTACATGGAGAATCTGCTGGATGACACCTTCGCGAACTTCAGGCGAAAGAAAGTTGAGCTGGGCGGTATCGTTCCACGGCATGTTGGTTCCGTCGTTGCCATGGTAGATGTAGCGGGTGTCGCCGCTCATGTGGTCAATCCGCTTGAAGGTTACTGCTGCGTCGCTCCGGTTCCAGTATCCGTCCTCAAGCTGAATGGTGTAGCGGGGATCAGGGCTGAGGTTCGGGCCATTGTAGCTGTAGTTGTAGTAGGGCGGTGTTCCGCTGGAGAGGAACCAGTCGGGGCGGTCGCGCACCAGTTCAGAGTCCATGCCGGTATGGTTCGGAACCATGTCGCTGGCAAGGCGCATTCCTCTCTGTGAGGTACGGTGGCGAAGGTTCAGATATCCTTCGTAGCCGCCGATGTCGTCGGCGATGTCATATTTTTCAAGGGCGTAGGCCGAGGCTTTGGCTTCGGGGTTTCCCTGCATCTGCTTGATTTCGCGCGATGCATGGCTTCGTTGCCAGAGACCGATGAGCCAGAGGGCGGTGAAGCCCTGGCCGGCAATACGGTCGAGTTCTTCGTCGGGGATGTCCTGCAGGCGGTGGACGGGTCGGCCGTACATTTTGCCGAGCTGGTCGAGCCAGACATAGGTGCTTTTTGCGAGCATGACTACTTCTGGCATCCATGAAGAGTCGCTGGAGTAGTTTGCCGGGCCGTCACCGAGGGCGGTGTAGTCAGGCACGAATGCGTCCTTGTCGAAGAAGGCGCTGTCGTGACGGCCTTCCTCTTCTCTACTGATACGCTCAAAGAAGAGGTATTTGTCTTCGTCTTCAATGAGTTCTATGGCGCCGGACAGCATGGTCCAGAAAGGTGAACCTTCAAGCATGTCCGACCAGTTGAGGCGGATGTAGCGGAGCTGTTCGAGAATGGAGTCGGGAGAGTGGCGTATGGGACGGGTGAGAAGGTCGGCCAGATCTTCATTGTCGGGGCCGACAGGGCCCATTGCATGCATGGAGGATTGCAGGGTGAGGATCAGCTTCCTGTATGCCTCTTCACGCATGAGCATGGCATCGCTGAGGAGTTCGGAGAACTGCTGGAGTGCGGGGTTCTGATTGTTGATCCATACAAGGAAAGACTCTTCAAGCAGCTCTTTGCGGGTTTCGTTCCGCTTCAGTGCTTCAAGAGGCTGTTCTGCGCCGGTGTATATGTTCAGCGTCGGAAATGTTGAAAGAAAACGGGATAGGTAGTCGGTGGATCGGTCTGCAGAGAGTTCCTGCTCAAACCGGCTGTATGCCTTGTCGAGCATATCGGGCTCTTTTCGTGCGATTGCACGGGCCATGATGAAGTGGAAGAGCTCGTGAAGCAGTTTCATGCCGTGGAACTGGGCAGGGAGAACAGGTTTGGTCGTGCTGTTTTCTTTCTTCAGGAATGCATTGATGACGGCGGCCTGCTGTTCAGCTTTTCTCAGGCTTTCGGGGCCGGCTGAGGAGAGTGCAAGGAAGTCCGGGTCGGTCAGGTGAAAGAGCTGTCGCGCTTTGCGATTGACATAAAAATGTTCCTTGTTCAAAGCCACGGGCGGGTTGTGCTTTATGGTCATAATGTGTGTGCAATGTCAGGTGGCATTGCCGTTGTTGGTTTTTGGGCGGTTCGGTGCGGCATTCAGAGCGTTTTCCGTAAGCTGTAAGGTACGGAATTTCTCTGATATCCTGTGCGGGCAGAGCTAAATGAGGTGACGGCGATGGTGTGCGGGCAGAGTTCTCAGGGTTTTTGTTCCGAATGGGAGGAGGCGGCTTTCGGGCTTGTTCTGAATTTGCCGTCAATGTAGTGCTGGAGGTATGAGACACCGAGGTCTTTTGCGGAGCGCAGCAGCTCCATGCGTATGTCGCTAAAGGAGCTGTCCGTAGCAGCTTGTGGCTGTGAAAGCTCGTTTTTTTTTGTTGCCGTCGGGGTTGTCGGCCTTCTTGTGAGATGCCGCAGGACTTTCCCTGTGAGTAATCCTGTTACAAAGAAGATGGCTGTGGACTGAAGGGGGTGTTTTTTTACCATCTCTTTGGGAGATATGCCGGCTTCAATGTCATGCTGAAGCTGGTGTCCTCTCTGGCGTATCTGCTCTTCTTTTTCCGCAATGGTGCTCTGCAGCTCTTTCATTCGATCCTGAACTGTTTGCATTCGATCATTTTTTATAGTCATAGAGGGAGAGAAGAATTTTCTGGATAAGATTTTTGAGGAGCTCCGGCCTGAAGCGGGCGAAAAAGATGAATGTGACAATGAATATCAGGCTGACCATCAGGAAGCCGAGCCATGTGTGACCAGTCAGTTCACCCCCTAAAAAAGCCAGCGTGGTGACAAGGTAGGCTGAGCCGGCAATAAGCACAATCGAGAGAATGAGCATGGCTGCCACAATGGCAATTTTTTCTGAAATCTCGATTTTCAGGATTTCAATTTTGGCATCGATGATGGTTTTGACATCATCCCATGTGGCTGATACGGTATCGTCAATGAGACGGGGAATGCTCCGCTCTCCAGATGGAGGTGCTCCTCCGTGTTCTTTTTTTGCTGTACTGTGATTCATGGTTCAGCTTTTTTTCCCGAACATCATTCCCAGAAGTGCTCCTGCTCCGAGCGAATAGAGCATTGCCTGCAGCGGTTTTTTGCGTATGTAGGTGCGGCTTTGTTCAGCAATATCAATCATGCTGTCGTATGAGTCGCTCTGACGGAACCGGGCAAACGCGTCTGAAAGCGAGTCGCTGATTTCACGGATCTGTTCGGGTATGCGTCCGTCACCGGCAGGGTTCAACTGTTTCTCTGCAGAATCTTTGGCGGCGGAGTGAATGACGGGGACTTCCTGTTCCATGGTTGTCGGGTCTCTGGGTTTGTATTTGAACAGTGGTAAAACTTTCCAGTAATATAGAAAAACTCTTTCGTCTTTTTATTGGCGGCGATCTCCCTTTATTGGAGCATGCGGCCTCCGTCCACCCGTATGACCTGCCCTGTGATGTAGTCGCTTTCCATGAGAAAGTGGAGGGTTTTGACGATGTCGAGCGCCTCACCAATACGCTTGAGAGGAATTGAGGAAGCCATTGTGTCGGGGCTGTCCATATCCTTTTCGGGGTTGAGCGTGATGGTCCCGGGGGCTATGGAGTTGACCAGGATAGTTGGCGCACAGCTTTTGGCGAAGATTTTTGTCAAATGTACTACGCCAGATTTTGAGACGGTGTAGGGGGCGAAGTTTTCCCATACAAGGTCGGCGGAAATGTCGGCCATGGTGATGATTCGCGATACAAAGGGCTGAAGGCGCATGATTGCCGCCCCCTCCTGCATGGTGAAGAAGGTTCCTTTCAGATTGGTGTCGACAAGGCTGTCCCACTCTTCTTCTGTAACCTCTCCAAGAGGGGTTCTGTAGAAGTTCGAGGCGCTGGCAATAAGCAGATCGAGACGGTCAAAATGTTTCCGGAACTCTTGAAAGGCAGCTTGAATTTCTTTCGGTCTGGAAACATTGCAGCGGACCATGCGTGATTCCGGGCTGATCCACTGTATTTTTTCCAGCATTTCCCGGGCATGCTCGTGCGAGTTGTGCCAGGTGAAGAAAACCGTGTACCCTTTTCCGGCTACAGCGAGTGCCATTTCACTGCCAAGCCGCCCGGAGGCTCCTGTCATGAAGCAGACTTTTCTGCCTGTTGTTGCGGAGGGAGGGTTCATGTTTGCGCTTGTTTTGTTCCTTATCCCATAGGTAAGGTATTCAACCATCGGTGAAAATAAAAAATTGCAGGACTTGTACTGGATGGCTTCAGATGAGGCGGCGGAATGATGAGGCTTTGATGGCGGCAAAGACTGTTGAGCCAGCTGTTATCTGCATTTCATCTGCAGCTTTGCGGACAATTTCGGCTACAAGCTGCCTGTTGCCGGAGGTGAGTACGATGCCGACGCGGTTGTCGGCGCTGAAGGTTTCTTTTACCCGGCACTCCAGAAGGTTGCGTGCGCTGATGGCCTCGGGGTGTTTCTGGAAGAGGATGATGTCGCGCGAGGAGAGCTCGAAGAGTGCTGAAGAGCGACTGTTTCCGTCGGAGATGAGAAGGCGGCCCTCTCCCCAGCGGTAGGCGAAGAGCCCTCCTTCGGAAGTGGCTCCGTCGAGCTCAAGAAGGTTGACATACCCCCGCTGGCTTCGGGCCATGGTTTTTCGGGCAAGCTGGTCGGGGGTTGTTTCCTCGTTGAGACGGCCGCTCTGGAGTGTCAGGATGCGGTTCGACATGAGCTGCATTTCCACGACGGAGTGGGAGATGAAGATGCAGGGAATCCCGAACTGTTCGGTGACGCTCTTCAGATAGGGAATGATCTGGAAGCGGAGGCCGTCGTCAAGTGCCGAGAGCGGTTCGTCCATGAGGAGCATCCGGGGGCTGGCCAGGACTGCCCGGGCAAGGGCTACCCGCTGCTTTTCTCCGCCGGAGAGGTTGCGGACCCCGCGCTCCAGAAGTCCGTCGAGCTTGAGTACGGCAATGAGTTCGTCGGGGGTTACTTTACGGTGCTCTTTATTGCACCGGCGGTAGCCGTAGAAGAGGTTTCGTGATACCGAGAGATGTGGAAAGAGTGCTGCCTGCTGGAAGACGAGCCCTACCCGTCGGTGGCGTGGCCGGAGGTTGAGGTTTCGGCTGCTGCTGAAGAGGCAGTCGCTGTCAAGGAAAATTTCCCCCCTGTCGGGATGCATGTGGCCTGAGAGCATGTGGACGAGCGTGGACTTTCCGCTGCCCGATTCACCGAAAATGCCTATCCGATTGTCGGTGATGTCGGCATTGATGTTGAAGTGAAAGTTTCCCAGCTGCTTTTCTGCTTCAATTCTGAGCCTCATCGTTCCCCCCTTTTTTCCACTGTTCCGGCAAGGTATTCATGGACGAAGAGGACTACGACCGATATGGCCACGGAAACCAGGCAGAGCGACAGCGCCATGGCGGTGCTTGAGGGGGAGCTGGCATAGTCGTATATGGCCAGCGGGATGGTCTGGGTGAGGCCGGGGATGTTGCCGGCTACAATGATGGTGGCTCCGAATTCGCCGAGGCTGCGGGCGAACATGAGGGATGAACCAGCCAGAATGCCTTTGAGCGAGAGCGGCAGAATGACGGTTATGAGTGTGTCGAACCATGAGGATCCGAGGCTTTCAGCCGCCTGGATGAGCTGGCGGTTGATGGAGTCCATTCCGAGGCGTATGGAGCGGACCAGAAGGGGAAAGCCGACGGTTGCCGAGGCTATGACAGCTGCTTTCCAGGTAAAGATGAGCTGTATGCCGGCATCGTTGAGCAGTGAGCCGGGCCATCCGTTTCTTCCCAGCATCAGGAGCAGAAAGTATCCGATGACTACCGGGGGAAGAGTGAGAGGAAGGTTGATGAAGACCTCAAGCAGGATTTTCCCTCTGAAGGTTTTGAATGACAGCAGCCAGGCTACAGCAAACCCGAGGGGCGCGGAGAGCAGGGTTGCTGTGAGGGCAATCTGCAGAGAGAGCCGAATGGCCGTGATGTCTTCAGGGGTGAGCTGCATCAGTCTCCTGCTTCTTTTGTGACGAATCCGTAGGCGTTGAGAACCTTGTGTGCTGCCGGGCTTTCAAGGTAATTCAGGAAGTCGCGGGCTTCTGGATTGAGTGCGCCTTTCAGGGTGAGAGCCATCGGAAAGGTGATGGGAGTATGGAGGTTCTGCGGGACTTTAAAGCGTATGGTTGCTTGTTTTGCAAGGATTGCGTCGGTTCTGTAGACAAAGCCGCCGTCAACTTCGCCGAGTTCGGCGTACATCAGGCATTCGCGTACATCTCTGGCCAGAATCAATTTCCCCTGCAGCTTCTTCTTCATGCCCGCGTTCGTGATGGCCTGCATGGCGTAGTCGCCAGCCGGGACGCTTTTGGGGCTGCCGATGGCGATCCGCTGCAGTTTTGCGAGATCCTCCATTGATGTTACCTGTATGGGAGTGGTGCCTGTAAAGACAATGGCGTTGCGGGCAAATGGTTTTCTTGATGCAGGATCGAGAAGCTTTTTCTCTATAAGAAACTCCATCCATGTGGTGTTTGCTGATATGAAAATATCTGCAGGTGCTCCGTTGAGAATCTGGCCGGCAAGAGCTCCGGAGGGGCCGTAGTTGGGGGTGATGGTGGTGTTCTGATGAGATGCATGATAGTTCTTGGCGATGTCGGTGAGGGCATCTTTCATGCCTGCCCCGGCAGATATCCTTACCTCTCCGGCGTTCAGCGGAGAGGTAGAGAAGATGAAGAGCATGAGGGCGGCCCTTATGCTGGCAAATGTGCGCTTCAGTCCGGATTTCATTGGCAGCGGCGGTTGGGTTACAGACGCTGCATTGCTGCGGCAATGTCTGAGGGTTTCCCGAAATAGACTGATGAAAGGACAATGATGTCGATGCCTGTGGCGGCATAGGCGGCGGCGTTTTCCGGAGTGATTCCGCCGGCTGCCGATATTTTTATTCCTGGAGCAATTGCGCGTATTGCCTGCACCAATTCCGTGAGGGTTTCTGTAGAGAGTTTGTCAACCTGCACGACATCGGCTCCGGCCGATGCAATTTTCAGGGCTTCTTCAGGGCTGTCGGCTTCAACAAGAATTTTGTGTTCCGGTGCCTTTCGTTTCATTACTGATATGGTGTCGAGAAATTGATCAATGCCGCCCAGAAACTCCGTGTGCTGGCGGAAGACCAGAATCGACTCCGAAAGGCCGAGACGGTGCGGTGTTGCTCCTCCCGCCATAATTGCCTTGATTGCGATTTTTTTCGTTCCGGGGAATGATTTTCTGGTGGTTGCAATGCTGATTCCAGGGTTTGTGCTTTGGGCATTCCTCACAATCCCCGCGGTTCGGGTTGCAATGCCCGACGCATACTCAAGCATGTTCAGCGCCGCCTTCCAGGCTGTGTGCAGAGCAGCAGCGGACCCTTCAGCCGACAGGAACAGTCTTCCTGCCCCTACGGCCGTACCGCTCGGGGTTGATTCAGTGACCCGGGCGCCGCAGCGTTCAAGAATGCGGGCGGCCTCTTCCGTACCCGAGAGAGTCGTCTCTTCACGGGTTGTAAAGGTGATTTGCCCATGTGTGTCGCCAATGCCGAGCAGGGTGGTTGTCATGTCGCCATAGGGGGCGTCCTCTTCAATGAAGCGCTCTATGTCGGAGTCAGGGAGAAGGAAAGGTATCATTATGGTGAATTCTGTCTGGTGATGAAAGAGGACTCTCTTTTAAAAAGTAAGGCTTGAAGGCGCTTCAGTGTTATTATTTTCTGATTTTAGCTCCATTTCCTTTCTTTGTGTAGCCGTTATGTTTATTTGAATATAGCGAACCGGTGTTGGTTCTGAAAAGTTTCTTTACTGGATTGTTCGTTTTTTTTGCTTGTCTTGTTTTCTATCGTATATTTACGATGAACTAAACGGAGGAGAGAAAGAATGCAGAGAACGCAGTCGGCAGTGCAGTACACTGAGGAAGAGGAGGCACTCGGCAGAATTGCCAAGGCTCTTGGCCATCCGGTGCGTGTGCGGATTCTTAAGCTGCTTCTTTCTGAGTCGTGCTGTTTTACTGGCCAATTGACCGATTTTATTCCGATGGCGCAGTCGACCGTATCGCAGCACCTGAAGGTTCTCCTTGATTCGGGTCTGATTCAGGGTGAAATCAATCCGCCAAAGGTTCGTTACTGCATCAACAGAGAAAATTGGGTGAAGGCGGAAGGCTTGCTCAAGGTTTTTTTTGTTTCACCCGTTCATGATCGGTGTGAGTGTGGTTGATTATTGTTTTTACTGATCGTTTATTTGCGATAAACAAAAGGAGAAGAGTATGCTGCGGGTTAAAATTCTTGGAACGGGATGTGCGAAGTGTGGCCAGCTTGCTGACACGGTGCGGGCGGTAATTGCTGCAGATGGAATAGCTGCGGAGGTTGAAAAGGTTCAGGATATGCAGGAGATCATCTCCTACAATGTTCTTTCTACTCCGGCACTTGTCGTTGATGGAGCGGTTTGCTGTGCCGGCCGTGTTCCTTCTGCTGAAGAAATCCGTTCAATGCTTGCTCCCCGGACGCGGGGTTGCTGCTGCAAGGGTTCTTCAGGCGCATCGGGTTCATCCTGCTGTTAAAGGGGGATGAATATGAACCAGTCGGTAAGGTGGTGGGGAGGATTTCTTTTGGCTGCGCTCTTGTGGGTGTTTGTGTATGGGCGGCTTGAAGGCTTTGCTGAAGTCCTTGTTTCGTCGGTTGGGCTTTCGCGGGCTCTTCCCTTTGGCGAGGCGCTCTATTTTTTCATCTATGAGGTTCCCAAGGTGCTGCTGCTTCTTACGGCAGTTGTGTTTGTGATGGGGGTGGTGCATACCTTTGTTTCGCCCGAACGGACAAGAGCGATGCTTTCGGGACGCAAGAGAGGCGCTGGCAACATGCTTGCTGCCGCACTGGGTATTGTTACTCCATTCTGCTCCTGTTCGGCGGTTCCTCTTTTCATCGGGTTCCTTCAGGCGGGTGTGCCGCTCGGGGTAACATTCTCGTTTCTCATTTCTGCTCCGATGGTCAATGAGGTAGCTCTTGCACTCCTTTTCGGCATGTTCGGCTGGAAGGTTGCTCTGCTCTATATGTTTATGGGTCTTGCGGTTGCTGTTCTTTCCGGCATGGTGATAGGGCGGATGAACATGGAGCGGCATCTTGAGGAGTGGGTGCAGAAACTGCAGGGGAGTGCCGGGCCCGGCAGCGCCGTTCCTCTGGCAATGGTGTGGCCCGGGCGCATGCGTGAGGGTTTGGTGCATGTGAAGGAAATCGTGGGTAGGGTGTGGGTGTTCATTGTGCTTGGCGTTGGGCTTGGTGCAGGCATACACGGTTATGTGCCTGAAAACTTCATGGCTTCGCTTATGGGCCGTGAAGTATGGTGGTCGGTTCCTGCTGCGGTTCTCATAGGGGTTCCCATGTATTCCAATGCGGCCGGAATCATTCCTGTTGTGCAGGCTCTGCTTGGCAAGGGGGCTGCTCTGGGTACCGTGATGGCTTTCATGATGAGTGTCATTGCCCTGTCGGCTCCTGAAATGATCATTCTCCGCAAAGTGCTCCGGCCGCGCCTGATAGCTGTTTTTGCGGGTGTTGTGGCTTCGGGCATCATGCTTGTGGGCTTTGTGTTCAACCTTGTTCTGTAATCTGCTTCTGGCTTTTTCAACTCAAACTACTCTTGACACCATGAATACTTCAGTGCTTGTGCTCTGCACGGGAAATTCCTGCCGAAGCCAGATGGCTGAGGGGTTTCTCCATTCGTTCGATCCTTCGCTGGAGGTCTTTTCGGCCGGGACCGAGCCTTCCGGGGCCCTGCATCCGCTGGCGGTAAAGGTAATGGCGGAAGAGGGCGTGGACATCGCCGCCAATAGCCCCAAAAGTGTGGAGCTTTTTCTGGGTCGGCCGTTTGACTGGGTTGTGACGGTCTGCGACGGGGCGAAAGAGTCCTGCCCGGTGTTTACGGGACAGGTCGGTCACCGTCTTCATATTGGGTTTGAGGATCCGGCTGAGGCTGTGGGCACCCATGAGGAGCAGCTTCGGGTGTTCCGCCGGGTGCGTGATGGAATAAAAAAGCAGTTCGGAGAGTTTTATCGGCAGAATATCAAAGGAGGGATATCATGACGAAACCGCTCGACCGGCTTTCATTTCTTGACCGGTATCTTACGCTCTGGATTTTTGCAGCCATGGCCGCCGGGGTTCTTTCGGGTTGGTTTTTCCCTTCAATTCCCGATTTCTGGAGCCGATTCCAGACGGGAACAACCAATATTCCCATTGCCATCGGACTTATTGTCATGATGTATCCTCCGTTGGCAAAAGTGCGGTACGAAGAGCTCGGAGATGTGTTCCGCAATCGGAAAGTGCTTGCTCTTTCCCTCCTCTTGAATTGGATTGTCGGCCCCCTTCTCATGTTTGTTCTTGCGGTGCTGTTCCTGTCGGGCATGCCGCACTATATGGCGGGACTGATTCTGATAGGGCTGTCGCGATGCATTGCCATGGTGATTGTATGGAACGATCTTGCGGGTGGAGACAGGGAATATGCGGCCGGTCTGGTGGCTTTCAATTCCATTTTCCAGATACTCTTTTTCCCGCTCTATGCATGGTTTTTCATCTCTGTGCTGCCGGGATGGCTTGGTCTGTCGTCGTTCTCCGTCAGTATCACTATAGCTGAAATTGCCACTTCAGTATTCATCTATCTGGGCATTCCATTCATCGCGGGATTTCTGACACGGTTTATTCTGCTTCGTATGAAGGGAGCTGAATGGTATGAGGAGGTCTTTACGAAACGAATCAGTCCGCTGACGCTTGTGGCTCTGCTGTTTACCATTGTGGTGATGTTTTCACTCAAAGGAAGCCATATCCTCGCCATTCCTTTTGATGTTGTCCGCATTGCCGTTCCTCTGTTGATCTATTTCGTTGTCATGTTTATGGTTTCGTTTTTTCTCGGCCGGAAAGCCGGGGCGAACTATCCACAAACAGCGACTCTTTCCTTTACTGCAGCAAGCAACAATTTTGAGCTGGCCATTGCGGTGGCTGTGGCGGTGTTCGGTATCAGCTCCCCTGAAGCGTTTGCCGCTGTTATCGGGCCTCTGGTCGAGGTGCCTGTGCTCATCGGTCTTGTCCAGGTCTCTCTCTGGCTTCGCGGCAGGATGTTCCGTGGAGTGGTGCAGGCAGGCTGAATGAGGATGGGTGTTCCCATCAGTCATTTTTTGTTTGTATCTTCCTGCCTGAGCGGTACTGCGGGCGAATTCTCTTTGCACCAGGCCGCCAAGGGAGGAAGATGCAGGCTTTTGAACAATTGAAGTGAGTGATGGCTGAAGAAATTCTCCGCCTTGATCATATCCGCAAGGAACTTGAGTTGTCGCGCGATGTGCGACAGACCATCATTCCGAACCTTTCTCTTGAAATCAACGCAGGTGAGTTTGTCTCCATTACCGGGCCGTCGGGTTCGGGCAAGTCAACGCTCCTCTATATCATGGGCGGGCTCGACAAACCTACCTCAGGTCGGGTGTGGCTTTCGGGTGAGGATATCACTGAAAAGAACGAGACTGAGATGACCCGCATCCGCAACAGTAATATCGGGTTCATCTACCAGTTCCATTTTCTTCTTCCGGAGTTCAATGCCCTTGAAAATGTGAGCATGCCGATGATGATCAGCGGAGGGTTCTCACGAAAGGAAATCAGGGAGCGGGCTATGGAACTGCTTGCCATGGTGGAGCTTACCGAGAAGCACGCCAACCGGCCGAGCCAGCTTTCAGGCGGTCAGCAGCAGCGGGTTGCCATTGCCCGGGCGCTTGCCAACAATCCGAAAGTGCTGCTTGGCGACGAGCCGACCGGCAACCTCGACTCTCGTTCGGCCGATAATGTCTACCAGCTTTTTGACCGGTTGAACCGGGAGCTCTCGCAGACGGTTGTTGTTGTGACCCATGATGAGGATTTTGCCAACAGGGCGGGACGTAGGATCCATCTGGTTGATGGAAAAATAGAGAGTGACAGGACGCTTTCGGAACGCAGAACATTTTGACCTCATTTTCGTTATGCCAGCTTCACTGAGCCAGATTCGCACAACCCATCCCCATCTCTTCAAGGCTTTTTCCGTTCTTCCCGACGGGGAGGAGCATCTGGGGAGGATAGAGGAGCTCGATCGATACTGGGAGCAGCTGGATCACACTGTTCCCGATGTGGTGAAGGATGGTTCTGCCCTGCCATCTGGAGCAGCCCTCAGCTCCACCTATGATATCATTTATGCAGGAGGCACGCTCGGAATGCTTCATGCGGCCGTGATGGCTGTGCGTTTCGGACGCAAAGTACTGGTGTTCGACCGTAATACGCCCGGTCGTTCCACCAGGGATTGGAATATTTCACGCCAGGAGCTTTTCCGTCTTGCCGATACGGGAGTGTTCAGCAAAGAAGAGCTCGATTCCGTGATTGTGCGGAAGTACAAAACCGGATGGGTTGAGTTCCACAAGGAGGATGGCAGCCAGAAGCGTTTGTACATGCAGAATGTGCTTGATTGTGCTGTTGATGCTGACCGTCTCCTGGGCCTTGCCATGGAGAAGGTGAAGGCTATGAAGGGGTGCGCGGTTCTGTCGGGAACGAGTTTTGTTCGGTGCTTTCGTTTCAGTGATCATGTTGTCGTTGAAACTGCCGATCAGAAGGGGAATGTTTCCTGGTTCGGGGCAAAGGTGCTGGTGGATGTGATGGGTATTCTTTCGCCGATTGCCATGCAGCTCAACCGTGGGAGACCCCAGACCCATGTCTGCCCGACGGTGGGCACTAGCGCAAGCGGCTTTTTGGGGGTGGATTTCCAGACCGGGGAGATTCTTGCCAGTACCGGTCCGGCGGAAACTTCCCCGGGTCGCGGGCGTCAGCTTATCTGGGAGGGGTTCCCTGCAAAAGGGGATGAGTATATCACCTACCTATTTTTTTACGATGAGGTTGCTTCGCCGAACGACAAGTCGCTTCTCGGCCTGTTCGACACTTATTTTAAAAGGCTTGGGGAGTACAAAAATATGGGGCCCGATTTCAGGGTCCATCGGCCGGTCTATGGCATTATTCCGGCCTACTTCCATGACGGGTTCAGTCGTACGCGCGAAATTGCAGACGACCGTATTGTCCTGCTTGGCGATGCTGCGTCTCTTGCTTCTCCGCTCACCTTCTGCGGGTTCGGTTCGATGGTGCGCAACCTGGAGAGCCTGACGGCGGGGCTCGAAGCCGCTCTCACAAAGGGTTCGCTCGGAAAGAGGGCATTGGAGAAGGTCAGCGCATACGAACCCAATGTGGCCTCCATGGCAAATCTCATGAAGTATATGTGTTACGATTCGGCCACCGACGAACCCAATTTCGTGAACGATCTCATGAATGAGGTGATGGTTGCGCTGGATGATCTCCCGGAACATTATCGCGAGGCTATGTTCCGTGATGAAATGAAGATTGAAGAGCTGGCAGTGGTGATGCTGAGGGTCGCCTGGCGGTATCCTGAGGTGCTTAAAGCTACCTGGGATAAGCTTGGAGTTGAGGGGTCGGTTGGATTTTTGAAGAACATTTCCGGATGGGCGCTCTCCCGGATGAAACAACCTTGGTGGTAAGATGGTGGGCAGCGATGCATTGAGAAGTGAGGCTGAACGGCTCCGGAGCGACATTGAACGCCACAACCATCTCTATTATGTGGAGGCGAAGCCGGAGCTGTCGGACTATGATTTCGATCTCCTGCTTGATAGGCTCGTACAGCTGGAACGGGAGCATCCTGAGCTTGTGACCCCCGACAGCCCCACCCAGCGGGTTGGCGGCACCATCACAAAAGAATTTCCTTCAGTCGAGCACCGGGAGCCGATGCTCAGCCTGGCCAACACCTATTCAATCGGCGAGGTTGAGGAGTTCGTCGGGCGCCTCAACCGACTGCTTGAGGCCGAAGGGGCTCAGGGTAGGGACACTGTGGCGGAGCTTAAGTTTGATGGGGTTGCTGTCAGTCTGCTCTATCGTGACGGCCTTTTAATACGGGGGGCTACGAGGGGGGATGGGCGCCGGGGCGACGATATTACGGTTAACCTGAAGACCGTCCCCTCCATTCCGCTGCGCCTCGGGGAGTTTGACGGGCCGTTTTCTGCAGGTGAGGGCCGCGAAGTTGAGGTTCGTGGAGAGGTGCTGATGAGGAAGGAGGATTTTGAGGCACTGAACGATACCCGCCCTGAAGAGGACCGTTTCGCCAACCCCCGCAATGCCACAGCGGGAACCCTGAAACTTCAGGATTCCCGGGAGGTTGCACGGAGGAGTCTCTGGTTTGTTGCCTATTATGTTTCCGGGCTTCATGATGAGGATACCCGGCATGTTGATCGTCTGAAGCTGCTCGAGACTGCCGGATTCTCTACCGGGAATCAGTATCGCCTCTGTCACGGAATTGAGGAAATTGAAGCCTTCATGCAGTTCTGGGATGAGGGGCGCCGAGCGCTGCCGTATGAAACGGACGGGGTTGTGGTGAAGCTCAATGATGTTCGCCAGTGGCGGCTTCTGGGCGCAACCAGCAAGAGCCCCCGATGGGCGATTGCATATAAGTATCCTGCCAGCCGTGCCACAACCCTTCTTCGCGACATTGTGTTTCAGGTGGGCCGGCTCGGCACCATTACCCCCGTTGCCGAGCTTGAACCGGTTCATATTGCCGGCTCAACCGTGGCGCGCTCCACCCTTCATAATTTCGATGAAATGCGGCGTCTCGGTGTGATGCCTGGCGACCGCGTGGTTATTGAAAAATCGGGAGAAGTCATCCCCAAGGTTATCAGCGTCCTCTTGGAAGAGCGCCCACCAGGGCTCTCTGCAAAGGAACTGCCTACTCACTGCCCTGACTGTGGTACACCGCTGGTGCAACCGGAGGGTGAGGTGAGCTGGTACTGCCCGAACGAAGAGGGGTGCGGGGCCCAGATACGGGGAAGGGTTCTTCATTTTGCATCACGCAATGCCATGGATATAGAAAACCTTGGCGAGTCATTGGTTGAGCAGCTGGTTGCAAAGGGTATGGTGAAGGATCCCGGTGACCTCTATTTCCTTCGTGAGGAAGAGCTTGCAGGTCTTGAGAGGATGGGTGAAAAGTCGGCACGGAACCTCCTGCAGGGGCTCCTGAAAAGCCGTGAACAGAGTTTTGCCCGGCTGCTTTTCGGCCTCGGCATACGCCATGTAGGCAGAGCTACCGCACGGGAGCTTGCCAAAGCCTGCTCCTCCATTGAAGTGCTCAAGGAGGCTTCATTTGAAGAGCTCTCGGAAGTGCCCGACATAGGCCCCGTCATTGCCCGGAGTATTCGTGACTGGTTCCTGAAGCCTGCCATTCCCTCCCTTATTGAAAAACTCCGGAGAGCCGGCCTTCCGCTTGCAGCCGAAGAGCCCAGGCCGCTCGTCAACACCAATTTCGAAGGACTCACAGTGGTCTTTACCGGAGGTCTCCAACGGCACGACCGCTCATCGGCCGGTGAACTGGTTGTTGCGCGCGGAGGAATCGTTGTCTCCACCGTCAGCAAAAAAACCGGCCTTGTCGTCGCCGGAAAAGAGGCCGGCAGCAAACTCGAAAAAGCCCGGAAGCTGGGTCTGCGCATCATCACCGAAGACGAATTCGACGCCCTCCTCTAACTAACCAGTTATAATAAAGCAACTAAGAGTTTTGGAGAGTTGGGGACACTCATGACTGAGTGTACTTGTGAATAAGTACACTCAGTCATGAGTGTCCCCAACTTTTGTGTTGTTATTTGCGGGCGATGTAGAGGATGGAGGTTTCAAATGTCATTGGGCGGTACTCTGCTGCACTGAAGCCGGCTTTTTTGAGGATGGCGGTGAATGCTTCGGCCTGGGGGAACTGCTCAACCGAGTGGGGGAGGTAGTCGTAGGCGAAGGTGGATTTGCTGAAGAGGCCTGCTATTTTCGGGAGCACTTTTTTGAAGTAGATGAGGTAAAGCTTTTTGAGTATGGCGGCTCTCGGAATCATTGGCTCAATGATGAGGGCGCTGCCTCCAGGTTTGAGGACGCGGTGGAATTCCTGCATGCCTTTTTCCAGGTCTTCAAAATTGCGGACGCCGAAGCCTGCTGAGACGATGTCGAAGCTTGCGTCTTTGAATGGGAGTGCTTCTGCGTAGCCTTCGTGAAAGGTGATGCCGGGGTATTTTTTTCGGGCTATGGCGAGCATTTGGGGCGAGAGGTCGAGTGCGGTGACTGTTGCTCCGGGTATTTTTCCCATTGCGGCTGCCAGGTCGCCGGTGCCGGTTGCTACATCGAGAATGCTTGGGGCGGGCGTCTTTTCGGTGAGCTTTTTCGCCCGTGCTGTGGCTGCGGCCCGCCAGTAGTTGTCTATGCCAAGGCTCAGCAGGTGGTTGAGGAAGTCGTAAGTGGGGGCGACTTCGTCAAACATCTGCTGGATGCCGGTTCGCGATTTAGTGAGGTTCAGTTTTTTTGCTGTTTCCTCTGGCTGGGCCGATCGGTCAGTGTTTTTTTCCATAAACCTCTTCGGGGTTGAACATGAGGGTGTCGCAGATCTGCATTGATCCGTCTTCGTTGACTTTGCGGTAGAAGCAGGAGTGGTAGCCGACATGGCATGCTCCGCCAATTTGAGAGACTTTGAGGATGAGGGTGTCGCCGTCGCAGTCAATGAGGATGTCGAAAACTTCCTGCATGTTGCCGGATGATTCGCCTTTCAGCCAGAGTTTGTTGCGGCTGCGGCTCCAGTAGCATGCCTTTTTTCGCTCAAGGGTCATTTCCAGACTTTCGCGGTTCATCCAGGCCATCATCAGCACTTTGCCGGTTTCGTGGTCCTGTACAATTGCGGGTATTAGTCCTCTGTCGTCGAATTTGACGGTGTCAAGAAAGCTTTTGTCAATGCCTTCGTTCTCTCCCATTGATGGATTGTTTTAAGGGTTCTGGAATGCAATCTTCCGGCGCGCTTTCAGTCGTTTTCCTGCCTGTTTTTAAAGATTCATAAAATTATGGAAAAACCAAGGTTGCGGTGGAGAAAAAGTTTAAAAGGCGTACCTTCACTATCATGAATTCATTACGAAGAGAGAGAAATGCAGAACCTCCAGAAGATATTTCCAAAGTATTCCATAGCTCTCGGAGCTCTGTTCCTCCTTACGGTTGCCTACCTGATAGTCCGTGGCAACAGCATTGAGGTAGAGTCGGGTGAAGTGCGCTACCAGGAACTGGTTCAGGCTGTTTATGCGACGGGTTTTGTTGAGGCTACTTCTGTTGCCAGCCTAAGTGCCGAGTATTCGGGTACGATTGATTTTGTGGGTGCCCGGGAGGGAGAGGCTGTCAGAAAGGGGCAGAAAATTCTTTCGTTCCAGAGTCCGCGTCCTGTGTTTGCGGTCAGTGAGGCACGGGCGGCTTTGGCTGAACAGCGGGCAGCTTTGAAAGATGCTGAATTGAATTATGCAAGGAAAAGCAACTTGTTTGGACAGGGGGCGGTGTCGCGCCAGGATGTTGATGGGGCTGAAAAATCAAGGGATCAGGCTGTGGAAATGCTCCGTCAGCGGGAGTTCAGGCTGAGGATGGTGGAGGATGATTTGGGGAAGCTGACGGTGCGTGCCCCGTTTGCGGGGATGCTGACTTTGCAGGATGTGAAGAAGGGTGACTATGTTTCGGCCGGGACGGTTGTGGCGACGGTTGTGGATACGACCGGGTATGTTATTTCCGTGGAGGTTGATGAACTTGATGTGCCGCGGGTGAGGGTTGGTCAGAAGGCGGTGATTGCGTTTGATGCCTGGCCGGAGCGGCGGTTTTCATCCGTTGTGTCGCGTGTTGTTCCTATGACGGACAGGGTGACGAAGACTTCAAAAGTATACCTTACACCTACCGATACCCTGGATTTGATTCAGGAGGGGATGACGGCGACTGCGAACATTGTGTATAATGTGAAGTCCAGGGCGCTTCTGGTCCGAAAGGGATCAGTGTTTAAAGAGAGCGGCCGGAGCTTTGTTTGGGGCATTGTTGAGGGTCGATTAAAAAAACAGCCGATTGCTACGGGTGCTTCCGATCTTGCTTTTGTGGAGGTTGTTGGGGGACTCAGAGAGGGTGACCGGGTTGCTCTTGTGCCCGAAGAGCGCTTCAGGGAGGGGATGGAGGTGCGTTCGGGGGCAAGAGCCCCCAATGATGCTCCCGGTGAGCCCAAATGAATAACCTCATTCTTCTTGCGGTCTGCTTTCTTGCAGGGATGCTGCTCCGCCGTTCAGGCCGTATGCCGCTCTCTGCACCGGCGGTTCTCAATAGTTTTATCATCAATGTGTCGCTGCCGGCCTTGACGCTGCTCTCCATTCATGGAATGCAGCTGACTTCCGGGGCTCTCCTTCCTGCTTCCATGCCGTGGCTCCATTTCGCTTTGGCGGCAGCATTTTTCCTGATGGTCGGCCGTGTTATGAAGCTTCCCCGTGCTACGGTAGGGGCGCTGATTCTGACCGGGGGAATGGGCAATACCTCGTTTCTTGGGTTGCCGATGATTGAGGCGTTTTATGGTAAGGCCGGGCTGGGTTATGGCATCATGGTCGACCAGTTCGGCTCGTTTATGGTGCTCTCCACTCTGGGCATTACGGTTGCGGGATTCTATTCGGATGGTGCGCCTTCAGCCGGCGCTATCCTTAAGCGGATTGTCCTGTTTCCCCCTTTTATCTCTCTTCTCGCTGCTCTGCTTCTTATTGGGGTGGACTATCCTTCATGGCTTACGGCAGTTCTCCAGCGGCTGGGTGATACGCTTGCTCCACTGGCCCTTCTTTCTGTGGGGTTCGCTTTCCAGCCGGGCCATCTTGCGGGTAATGGGAGCAGACTCGCGCTTGGGCTTGGGTTCAAGCTGATTCTTGCTCCGCTCATTCTCGCCCTGTTCTATGTTTACGGTCTGGGCGCTCATGGCTTTTCGGCTCAGATTATGCTGTTTGAGGCAGCCATGCCCCCCATGATTACAGCGGGTATCATTGCTTCAGAGCATGATATCGATCCACCCCTTGCCGGACTGATGGTGGCGTTCGGGGTGGTCTTTTCCTTTGTGACGCTTCCTCTCTGGCGCCTCGTTCTCGGCGGGCTATAAAGCCGCCCTCAACCTTACCATTCGTCGTATCCTGCCGTGGTTCCCATCAGTTTTTCATGAATGGCTTTTGCTGCCGTGCGCCCTGCGCCCATGGCGAGGATGACGGTTGCCCCTCCTGTCACAATATCGCCGCCGGCATAGACGCCATCTTTTGATGTTGCCATGGTGTTGATGTCTACAATGATGGTGTCGCGTTTGCTGGTTTCAATCTCCGGAGTGGTCTGCTTGATAAGAGGATTGGAGCCGTTGCCGATGGATATGATGGCCATATCAATGGGAAGAACGAATTCGGAACCTTCAATGGGAACAGGGCGGCGGCGTCCTGAATCGTCGGGTTCGCCAAGCTCCATTTTGATGCATTTGACGCCGGTAAGCCAATGGCGGTCGTTGCCAAGGAATTCAAGCGGGTTCATGAGCAGGAGAAATTCAATTCCCTCCTCTTTGGCGTGGTGGATCTCTTCAACGCGGGCTGGCATTTCGGCTTCCGAGCGGCGGTAGACGATGTATGCGTGATCGGCACCGAGCCGTTTTGCTGTACGGACGGCATCCATGGCTGTGTTGCCTCCGCCGAAGACGGCGACATTTTTCCCTTTGCAGTCGAAGACGGGGGTGTCGCTTTTTGCGGGGAAGTCGTAGGCCTTCATGAGGTTGACGCGGGTGAGGAATTCGTTTGCTGCAAGCACGCCGACAAGGCTTTCGCCCGGAATACCCATGAACCAGGGGAGTCCTGCGCCGACACCGATGAAGACGGCGTCGAAGCCCTCTTCCTGCATCAGTTCGTCAATGGTGACGGAGCGGCCGACAACGACATCGGTTCTGAATTCAACCCCCATGTTTTTCATCCCCTCTATTTCCTTGCTGACAATATCCTTTGGAAGGCGGAATTCGGGTACACCGTACATGAGTACGCCGCCAAGTTCGTGAAGGGCTTCGAAGACGACTACCTCGTGGCCATGGCGGACAAGGTCGTTGGCGCAGCTGAGGCCGGCGGGACCGCTGCCGATGACTGCTGCTTTTTTGCCTGTTGCTGCTTTGATCGGGGGGAGCTCCATGGTGCCGTGCTCCCGTTCCCAGTCGGCAACAAAGCGTTCAAGGTTGCCGATTGCAACAGGCTCGTGTTTCCGTCCGATGATGCACTCTTTCTCGCACTGGTCTTCCTGAGGGCAGACACGGCCGCAGACGGCGGGCAATACATTGTCTTCTTTTATCTTTTTTGCGGCACCGAGGAAATCACCTTCAGCCACTTTCAAAATGAACTGGTCAATTTTGATGTTGACCGGGCAGCCTTTGATACAGACAGGATCTTTGCACTGGATGCAGCGGAGTGCTTCCTTCATTGCAAGTTCAGGCGTGTAGCCGAGGTTGACCTCCTGAAAATTTCTGCTGCGTTCTGTCGGGTCCTGTGCAGGCATGGGCTGGCGCGGAATGGCCATTCGTTCTTTGTTGGTGATGTTCTTTGCGTCCATGATAAATCCTTCTGTTAGGGAAATGGTTGAATTTCAGCTGAAGCCCTGCCCAAGACGACCTGTTTGATGAAGTTGCCAACGGGATGGGAATGAACTATGAGATGTCAGCTCAATGGCTTCCATGCAGGCGGCACTGGTGGTCACCCGCTTCTGAAGATGTTTTCTCTTCGCTCTGGTAGATTCTGTTCCGGTCGGCAAGGTTGCTGAAGTCCACCTGATGGGCATCGAATTCGGGACCGTCAACGCAGGCGAATTTTGTTTCGTTGTTGACGGTCACTCTGCAGCCGCCGCACATGCCTGTGCCGTCAACCATGATGGGATTCAGGCTGACAACGGTATGAATGCCATAGGGCCGGGTGACTTCGGCAATTGCCTTCATCATGGGGATGGGGCCGATGGCCAGGACGAAGTCAATTTTCTTTCCTGAGTCAATCAGCTCCTGGAGCTTCTGGGTGACGAAGCCATGGTAGCCGTAGGAGCCGTCATCGGTGGTGATGTATGCTTCGTCGGATACCGATTTCATCTCTTTTTCAAGGATGACCAGTTCTTTTGTGCGCGCACCGTTGATGGTGATGACATGGTTGCCGGCCTTTTTGAGGGCGACGGCGGTGGGGTAGGCGATTGCCGTGCCGACGCCACCGCCTATGCTGACGGCCGTTCCGAAGTTTTCAATGTGCGACGGGGTGCCGAGCGGGCCGACAATGTCGGGGATGGAGCTGCCCTCGGCAAGACTGTTCAGCTCTTTTGTTGATTTGCCCATGCCTTGAACAATCAGGCTGATAGTGCCTGCTTCAGCATCTGAACCGGCAATGGTGAGCGGGATGCGCTCGCCGGTCGGGTTGACCCGCAGCATGACGAACTGTCCGGCTTGTTGTTTCTTTGCTATCCTCGGGGCCTCGATTTCAATTTTTTTAATATTTTCTGCTAACGGCTTTGATGAAACAATTCTATACATTGGTTCGTCGGTTTCGTGTGTTGGTGGAGATCTGTCTGATGACTTCGGCTTGAGGGCAAAGCTCACATAATACGGAAATTAAATGCAATTTAAAAATCGGATTCGCCGGGGGCTCCCCCGTTCAAAGCACTGCAGCGCTTGCGATTTCGTGGTTCAGAGGTGTAGTGCACATGGTATTTATAGCTGATTATGGCGCCGGAAATCTCCGTTCCGTAAAAAAGGCGTTCGACTATCTCGGCATCAAGGCTTCAGTCAGCAGCAATCCGGCGGATATGGCAGGGTGCCAGAAAGTTGTGCTTCCTGGGGTGGGTGCTTTCGGTCAGGCAATCGATTCGCTTGATGCTTCGGGTTTCAGTGATGCAATCCGCGAGCATGTTGACCGGGGGGGGCACCTGCTTGGCATCTGCCTTGGTATGCAGCTGATGCTCACCAGCAGTGAAGAGATGGGCAGCCATCGGGGAATGGATCTTGTGCCGGGTAAAGTGCTCCGGTTCAGGAGCGAGACTGACAAAATCCCCCAGATCGGCTGGAATTCCATTACCATGAAGAAGGACAGCGTGTTGTTCCGCTCACTTCCCGACAACTCCTTTTTCTATTTCGTACACTCCTATTACTGTGAGCCCGAGAGCACCGGGGATGTAGCGGCCGAAACCTGGTTTGCGGGTAAAAACTTCTGTTCAGCCATTGAAAAAAATGGTATTTTTGCCGTTCAGTTTCATCCCGAAAAGAGTTCTGACGCCGGTTTGCAGGTGCTCAGGAATTTTGCCGCCTGTTAGTGACTGCTACCCCATTATTTAACCTTGTCTGTTGATTATTTCCTATGCTCATTATTCCTGCAATTGATATAAAAGACGGTAAGTGCGTTCGCCTGACCCGTGGTGACTTCAGCCAACAGAAAATCTATCTTGATAATCCGCTTGACATGGCCATCATCTGGCGCAAGCAGAATGCCAAGATGCTGCATATTGTTGATCTTGATGCTGCCCTGACGGGAGAGATGGTCAATTTCGATATTATCGCCAACATTGTTGCCGAGCTTGACATTCCTGTCCAGATCGGCGGTGGCATCCGCTCGATTGATGCGGTGAAGCGCTATCTTGACATGGGCGTTGGAAGAGTGGTCATAGGTTCTGCCGCCGTGACCGATCCGGAACTTGTGGGGGAGCTCATGAAGCATTGGCCGGCTTCTAAAATTGTTGTCGGCATTGATGCCGAGAACGGTGTTCCGAAAATCAAGGGCTGGACGGAAAGCAGTGGCATGCAGGATTATGAACTGGCTCTCAGGATGAAGGACATGGGGGTTGAGAGAATTGTCTATACCGATATTTCCCGTGACGGGATGATGCAGGGGTTTGGCTATGAGAGCACCAAACGGTTTGCCCAGAAGGCGGGACTTAAGGTGACCGCTTCGGGTGGCGTGACCAATTCGGAGGATCTTCAGCGCCTTGCCACTCTTCGCCCTTATGGTGTGGATTCTGTGATTATTGGCAAGGCTTTTTATGAATGCAATTTTCCCTGCCAGGAGCTCTGGTATAATTTTGAGAAGGGGATTTGTCTAGATCAGAACTTTTCGACAGCCCGCCGTAAATAGAGTGCTTTCAGCCGCTTTCGGGCGGTTTCTTCCAACAAGCTGAATTGCCAGTGCAGCAGAGAGAGATGCAGCAGCAGATAGAGTCGGTGATTTTTGCTTCCGAAGAGGCGATCACCCTTCAGGTGATCCGTCAGGTTACGGGTGTGGAGATGGACTCGGCAGCCCTGCAGGAGGTTGTTGAAGCTATCAACAGGGAGTACCTTGAGAGTGGCCGTCCTTTTTCCATTCACAGGATTGCCGGTGGGTACCGTATGCTCAGCAGGGAGGAATTTGCCCCCCTGCTACGGAAACTTCAGGCGCCTAAAATCCGCAGGCGGCTTTCACGCTCCATTCTTGAAGTGCTTTCTGTTGTTGCCTACCATCAGCCGGTGACACGGGGGGAGATTCAGCAGATTCGTGGTGTCAGCCCTGATTATGCAATCGACCGGCTTATGGAGCGTGGGTTCATTGAGGTTCAAGGTCGCGCTGATACTCCGGGAAGGCCGCTTCAGTACGGAACAACAAAGGAGTTTCTGGACCTTTTTCATCTCTCTTCATTGAAAGATCTTCCCAAGCTTCGTGAAATCAAGGAGATTCTTCGCGAGCATGAGGAGCAGGAGTATTTATCACAATCAGGCGGAGAGAAGCTATCTCCGGCCGCAACAGGACAGGAGTCCGGAGCAGGGGATTATGACAGAGAAGAGAAGGGGTGAAGAGGTCCGTATCAATCGGTATCTGGCGATGTGCGGCATTGCGTCGCGCCGGGCGGCCGACCAGATGGTGATTGAGGGGCGGGTGATGGTCAACGGTCAGGTTGTGATTGAGCCGGGGCTTCAGATAAAGATGGGTAAAGATGAGGTGATTGTGGACGGGCAGAAGTATGCTCTTCCTGAAGAGCGTAAGGTCTACATTCTTTTCAATAAGCCGCGCAATGTCATTACCACCAGCAGCGATGAACGCGATCGTGAGATGGTTCTGGACTACATCAAAGTAAAAGAACGGGTTTTTCCTGTTGGCCGGCTTGACAGGAAAACGACGGGGGTGCTGCTCTTTACCAATGATGGCATTCTTGCAAACAAACTCATGCACCCTTCATCAAATGTGAAAAAAGAGTACCTTGCAGTGCTGGATACTGCTTTTCCACAGAGTTCCCTCCCGCTTCTTACGGGGGGAATGCGGTTAAAGGATACCGGAGAGAAGGTACGCCCCTGCCAGGCGAAAATTCTTGATGGAGGCATGCAGGTTTGGATGAGCCTTCATGAAGGGAAAAACCATCAGGTGCGCAGGATGTTCTGGACCCTCGGTTTTGAAGTTACACGGCTTGAACGGGTTACCTATGCCGGCCTTAAAACCGGTGACCTCAGGCGCGGCGAGTGGCGTTATCTGAACAGAGAGGAGGTGCGGCAGCTTCAGGAGCTTGCCGGAAGCTCGTAGGCCGGTTTTGTTCATGCAGGACCAACCCCCATTCCCATGAACCAGTCACTGCTTTTTCGGCTTCGACATGCCATGCCTCTCGTGGCGTCGTTTTTTTTTCTTATCTGTCTCGCCCGTCCGCCTGAGGTCGGACACTGTGCAACGGATGGAGTAGAGTCCGTTTTCAGTACCTTTGAACCTGAAGGTAATATTGACGCTTTGCTTGATGATCTTGCGGATTTGAAAAAGCAGAAGCTCTACCTGAATGAATCCTCCTCCGAAGACCTGCTGCAGCTCCCCTGGCTGACTTTTTCCGATGTCAGCACCATCATTTCCACACGAACAGATACCGGTCCGATTGCCAACCAAGCTGCCCTTGCCGAGATTATAGGCGAGGAAAAAGCTGCGTGGACTCTGCCCTACATTTATTTCAGCCGTGATCTGCAGCTGCGCCGCAAAGCGCTTCGAGATCAGATTGAGGGTTCTCTCTACACCCGCTACTTTACGGAAATGCCCGAGCGGGCAGGCATTGCCACAGGGGCTTACGCCGGCGAGAACTACAAACTCTACAACCGGCTGCAGCTTACCATTCCGCACCTGAAGGCGAGTGTTGTTCAGGAAAAGGATGTAGTCGAGCCGGATCTTGATGACTTTACCTCCTTCAGTCTGAATGCCTATGACTTCGGTGTGCTGAAAAGCGCCGTAATCGGCAACTATACCCTCAATTTCGGTGAGGGGCTCCTGATGGGCCAGAACCGCTATTTTTCAAAGGGTTCCGATCCTGCAGGGAGTGTGCGGTTGAAATCCCGACGGCTGAAGCCCTATTCCTCAAGCGGGGAGTACGGATTTCTGCAGGGGGCCGCCTTTTCCCTTCGGCCCGGGCCGTTTGAAGTGACGGTGTTCACCTCGTCCAATCGGGTGGACGGGAGGGTGGACGGTGACGGGCTCATCACCAGTTTTGACGAGAGTGGTTATCACCGGACGGAGACTGAACTGGAACGGAGAGACGGGGTGACTGAAACAGTTGAGGGTGCGAATATTCTCTGGAATTTCGGCGCTTCAGGTGTGAGGGGACGGGTTGGCGGCAGCATGATCCATTACGGTTACTCGGCGCCGCTGGAAACACTTGTGGAGTCGGGGATTGAGCGGGGAGACGCTTCCTCGGCTGATCTTGTGGGGCTGGAGGCTGTTGTTACCTCCGGGAATGCAGGAATTTTCGTTGAGACGGTGTTTTCACAAAAACCCGACGACTCCTCCTGGATTGCGGGGGCGTCGTATGAGCCGACCCGTGGAGTGAGTACTGTGGTCGCTGTTCGGCAGTATGGTGAACACTACTATTCTCCTTTTGCCGGTGCGTTTGCCGAGCGGGGAGATGGGGCATCGAATGAAGAGGGGTATTATGCGGGCATTGACGCCAGGCTCAGCCGGAAGGTGAGGGTTGGGGCTTATTACGATTGGTTCCGCTTTCCGCTGCTCAGCCCTTCGTCTTATCCCTATCCGTCCGAAGGTCACGACATGCGGCTTTTTGCTTCGTGGAAGGCCTCGTCCTCAATTGCCTGGAGCCTGCAGCTGCAGCATAAGAAAAAAGAGGAGGCTTCATCGGCAGAGGGGGCTCTGGGAGGAGCGGGGACCGTGAACGGTTATGCGCCGTTACCTTCTCTTACAGACAGGGTCAGGCTTGATTCTGACATCAAGCTTTCCAGGGTACTGAGCATACGCACACGGGGAGAAGTCAAGCGTGTGACTCAGAAGTTTTTTTCGGGTGATGTGTCCTATAACGGGTGGCTGGTGTATGAACAACTGAACTATAAGAGCGGGCGGTTGAGTCTGAAGTGGCGCGGTACTGTGTTCAATACCGATGATTATGATTCACAGCTGTATGCATATGAAGATGGTCTGCCGATGCAGTTTGACCTTGGAACTTACAATGGCCGTGGAAAGTCGATGTTTTTCCTTGCTTCATGGAAGGCGGCGGAGAACTTGAAGATTGCCGCCCGGTATGAAGTTACATACTACACTGATCGTGAGGTATACAGCAGCGGGTCTGACTTGCGCCTGACCGATTCACCTGCTTCGTTCCATGTGGGCTGCCTGTGGTCGTTTTGAAGCTTGCGCACCTTTCGGGGCCTTGGTGTGTGGTCAGTGATTTCCGGCGGCACGGTTCAGGCGGTCGCGGATAGCCCAGCCGAGGCCTTTTTCGGGAGGCAGTTCGCAGTAGATGGTTTGGATGGCTTCCCGGTCGCAGTGGCGGAAGAAGCTGAAGAGTTCCCGTGCGTATTCCTCATGCGTGGTGCAGAGCTTGGCAAGAGCAATGCCGACGGGCGGTGTTCCGAGCCCTATCCATGCCGAGGCGGAGGGAATTGCTGCAGGTGATTCCCCTCTTTCATGGGTGACGACCCGGGCTCTGGGGGCGTAGTGGGGATATTTGAGGCCGGGGCTTTTCGGGGCCTCATTTTTTTGTGTTTCTCCGGCTGGAGTGATTGAGGGGATGATTGCCTGCAGCTCTTCCAGAGTGACGGCTCCGGCGCGAAGCATGAGAGGGCGGGGGCCGGTGCAGTCAACAATGGTCGATTCCAGCCCTATCCGGCTTGTGTTTCCCCTAAGGATTGCGGCGATTTTTCCATCAAGGTCATTGTGGACAGCTTCCCAGCTTGTGGCGCTTGGGCGGCCTGAGCGGTTGGCCGATGGGGCCGCAACCGGGCTATGGCAGCATTTGAGGAACTCGTGGGCCGCAGGATGGGCGGGGCAGCGGACACCGACGGTATCAAGCCCTGCCGTTACGGCGTAGGGGACCTCGCTGCTTTTGGGCAGCACCAGCGTCAGAGGGCCGGGAAAAAACCGGGTGACAAGCAGCCCGGCTTCGGGGCTGAGTTTGGATGCAACGCGGGGAAGCTCTTCGGGAGTGCCGATGTGGACAATCAGCGGGTTGTCTCCGGGCCTGCCCTTTGCCCTGAAAACCTCGGCGAGGGCTTCGGGGGAGTCAATGGCGGCCCCGAGTCCGTAGACGGTTTCAGTGGGAAATGCTACTGTTTTGCCTTCATTGAGGATTGCTGCAGCCTCAAGTGGCGAGCTGGTGATGAGAGTCTCCATGGTGGGCTGTGCGGCTATCGGCAGAGTGAGAGCACTGCTATGGCATCGGGCATGAACAGCTGGTAGAAGAGCAGGCCTGCCGTTGCACTGACAATGGGGATGGTGAGGTTGTCGTCAATACGGAAGCCGCCAATTCTGATGATGAATGCTTCAACAATGGTCCCGACTGTTGCCATGATGAGTCCGGCTATTGGGTTGAGGTTGGGGACAATGGCAACGATAAGCAGAGCGGAGAGGAAAAAAGCGGCACTCCCTTCAAGGCTTTTGTCGGCGAATCGGTGCCTGCCGAATGTTTTTCCAACCAGTGCTGCCATGGTGTCGGAAACGGAAACCATTGAAAAGGCTGCGATGGCAATGATTTTTGGAAAAAAAAGTACCAGAAAAAGGGCGGAAAGGGTGATGCAGGTGGCTCCGTTGAGGTGCATTTTTTTGGGTTCAAGCTCATGATGGCGGAGCATGGAGTCAAAAGTGCGGTGATACCACCTGGAGATGGGCCCTTCAAAGTTTTTCAGCAGGTCAACCAGAAAAAAACCGGCAACGAGCGGGATGAGGATGATAAGGGCGAGCTCTCTCTGGATATGGCAGTAGATGACTGCAATTGCTAGAGATGAGAGATGGATGGCCTTTCTGGCTACTTCGTAGCGAAGTTCCAGCCGGTCTTTTGCTTCCATTGTCATACGGGCTCTGTTGGGGAGGTCACACATGATGTGTTATGGCCTGAATATACATTGAATTTTCCAACTCTCCCGCCCGTCTTTTTTGGTTACATTACATACCTTGAAACTGAAGCCGTTTTTCCCTCAAGAGGTAAAGCGCTATTGCAACTTCATTCCAGTCAGTATGCCGAATGACGCATTGAGGGTTGCTGCCATTGACCTTGGTACCAACTCGTTTCACATGGTTATTATTGAAGAGAGCCCGGAAAAGGGGATTGTTGAGATTGATCGTGTCAAGGATATGATCTGTATCGGGCGGGGGAGCATTTCAACGAAAATGCTTGATGAGGAATCAATGCAGTCGGGAGTTGCCGCCCTGAAAAACTTTCTTGTGCTCGCTTCCCAGCATGGCGTTACCCGTGATAACATTCTTGCTTTTGCCACCAGCGCCATCCGTGAGGCAAAAAATCAGCATGAATTTCTTCGCAGGGTTCGTGAGGAGACCGGGCTGAAAGTGAAGGTCATTTCTGGCATGGAGGAGGCGGAGTTCATCTATTACGGTGTGCGTAACGCGGTGAAACTGCGGGCGACGAATGATCTTCTTTTTGATATCGGTGGCGGTTCGGTGGAGTTTGTCATAGCCAATCAAGAGGGAGTGAAGCTGCTGGAGAGCCGTAAAATTGGCGTTGCCCGTATGCTTGAGAGGTTTGTGACCGTTGATCCGGTTTCGGAACGGGAGATAACTCTTCTGGAACAGTTCTTTTCTGCTGAAATGGTTTCTTCCGTCGAGGCGGCAAAGCGGCTGAAGGTAAAGCGCGCCATTGCTTCATCGGGGACGGCGGAAAATATCGCCCGCATGATCCATTCCATGCATGGCCGTGAAAGCGAAGGGTCGTTGAACAGCAGTTCGTTTACCCGCAGTGAGTTTGAGAGGCTGTATCGGACGATGATTCCTCTGAATTCGGCGGAGCGCCGGAAAATGAGCGGGCTTGATGAAAAACGGGTTGATTTGATTGTACCTGGACTGATTCTTGTCAACATACTCTTTCGCATGTTCGGCTTTGAGGAGGTTGTGGTTTCAGACTCCTCTCTTCGCGAGGGAATGGTGCTGCACTATCTTCAGCATCATTCGTCCTCACGCCCTTCTTCGGAAGAGGAGATCGACATCCGCCGCGAAAGCGTTTATGAGCTCGGGTTCCGCTGCAACTGGAACCAGCGCCATTCAATGCAGGTTGCCCGCATCAGCCTGCAGCTTTTTGATACTCTTGCGGCAGAGCACGGTGTTGATGAGCACTATCGTGAACTGCTGGAGTACGCTGCCCTTTTGCACAATATTGGCACCTTCATCTCCATCTCTTCCCATCACAAGCACAGTCAGTACATCATTCAGAATGGAGGCCTTCGCGGCTTTTCCCCTTCTGAAATAGAGATTATAGCCAATGTTGCCCGCTATCATCGAAAGTCGCCCCCTTCTGAAAAACATCCCGGTTATCTCGCGCTGAAGCCGAAGCACCGGCACGCTGTTGATGTACTGTCGGGAATTCTGCGGATTGCCAACGGGCTTGAGCGCGGCCACCGACGGAATGTGGAGAGGGTTGAGATGGTTGAAAAGAACGGTGTGTTGGTGTTGCGGTTAAGTACTCAGTTTGAGCCTGAGATTGAGATTTGGGCAGCAGATCAGCTGAAGTCTCTGCTGGAAAATGTTCTGGAGAAGCCGATTGCCTTCTGCCGGGCCTGAAGGCTGCAGCGCTTTTGGAGTTGGGGCATTCTCCTCCCTGCTTCAGCGACCGGGCTCCCTCTGGTTTGAGTCGGCTTTTGTTGAGAGCGGCGGTGCACTCTGTTTTTCAAACCCCGTGGCTACCGTTGAACTTTCTTCGCTTGACGCACTCCCTGAATTTTTTCTTGAGCTCGAGAGCCGTCTTGATCAGGGCTATTTTCTTGCCGGATGGCTTGGCTATGAAGCGGGAAAAGGTTTTGAGAGGGGCCTTTTTGGCGCTCCGTCCGCTTCCCGTCCGCCCGGTCTCTTTGGCTGGTTCGGGGTCTATCGCGAACCGCAACGGTTCTCTCGCGAGGAGGTTCGGGAGTTGTTCCTCCCGCTTTCGTCTCAGGCCGCTGCTTTCCCCTCAGTCCTGTCGTTCAGCTGCTCTGAAGAGGACTATGCTGGAAAAATAGCCGCTATCCGTCGCCAAATAGCAGCAGGCAATGTCTATCAGGTCAATTTTACCGGTCGGTACCGCTTTGGGGCTCCTGCAAACCCCGTTGCGTTGTTCGCCACTCTGCGCCAAAGACAGCCGGATTCCTGGACGGCAATGCTCAACACTCCCGACCGCCAGATTCTTACGCTCTCGCCCGAACTGTTTTTCCGGTGCCGCGGCCGCCATATCGAGACCATGCCGATGAAGGGTACCGCTCCACGGGGTGCCTCAGAGGCAGATGATCGCCATAGGCTTCAGGAGCTTCAGAAGTGCACGAAGAACCGTGCGGAAAACCTCATGATAGTGGATCTTCTGCGCAACGACCTCGGCCGTATCTGCCTGCCCGGCTCTGTGAGGGTTCCGGAACTGTTTGTGCCGAGAAGCTGGCCGACCCTCCATCAGATGGTTTCGCGCATCAAGGGAGAACTGCGCGGGGATGTTGACCTTTACGAGTTGTTTCGGGCACTCTTTCCCTGTGGTTCAGTGACGGGTGCTCCAAAAATCAGGGCGATGCAGCTTATTGCTGAGCTGGAGGATTCACCGAGGGGTGTGTATACGGGAACAGTTGGATATATGACGCCCGGCCGTGAGATGGTGTTCAATGTGGCAATCCGGACGCTGGAGGTGAGGGGAAACGAGGCTGTGTATGGTTCGGGGAGCGGGATCGTATGGGATTCCAATGCCAGGGAGGAGTTCCGGGAATGTGCACTGAAAGCCGATATTCTGCGCCCCTCTTCCTGCATGGGAGCTGTTGGTCTGTTTGAGAGTATGCTCTGGAACGGGGAGTACCTTTTTCTTCCGGCCCATCTTCAGCGCATGGAGAGCTCTGCTGTTGCTCTTGGCCTGCCCTTCAACCCTCATGAGGCACTGGAGCTTCTTTCGGTATTGGAGCGGGAAATGCTGCTTTCGGGAGCCCGCTTCAAGGTGCGTTTGACGCTTTCACCTGCCGGCGAACTTTCCGCCACCCATGAGTCCATTGTGAGTTCTTCAAAATCAGCCGCTCTTCGTATCTGCCTTGCAGCGGATCGGGTTGATTCCCGTAATCCCCTTCTCCAGCATAAAACCACGGCGAGGGAGCTCTATGACCGTTATTACCGTGAGGCGCTGCGTCAGGGGTATGACGAGGTGCTTTTTGCCAATGAACGGGGCGAAGTGGCCGAGGGAGCAATCAGTTCAGTGTTTGTAGAGAGGGGGCGGTTTCTTCTTACCCCGCCATCCGGCGCAGGGATTCTCAGGGGGGTGATGAGGGGCTACCTGCTCAAAACGCGCCCGGGAGCAATGGAGGCAATGCTTTTGCTGAAAGATCTCAATCCGGGCGAAAGGCTGTTCCTTGCAAATGCAGTTCGGGGCCTGCGCCCGGCAATTTTTACAGGAGAGACTGTTTCGGCGCAATGACTCTTCATCCCTCTGACAGGGGTGTTTGGGAGGAGCATGGAATTAGCTGTATATTTCTGTCTTACACTTCCTCTTAATACCATCCTGAACCTGCTATGCGAGACCATACGCCAAACTTCACCATGCATGAACTCAGTGCCGAGAACCGCGCCCTTATCAGCACCACTTTGCAGCAGCTGCTTGAAAAGCTGGCGGCAGACGGCAAACTGACTGCTGATTCACTGCTTGAGTTCTGGGTTGAAGTGCCCGGCGTAAAACGCACCCGCGGTACATTCCGTGGAGGGTTTCTCATGCCCGACAGCTTTGTTTACCTTTCCGATTATTTTCTGCCCGACACCACTACCCTCATCCCGACCGCTGCATACGGCGAATCCGATATGCCTCTTCAGCAGGCATGGGGCGACCTCCTCGATGAATTCTACTATCAGGTAGAGATTTTCACCTCCCCCGTCTCAGTTCCTAAAGGAGTCACCCTTGAGCTCTGGGCCGGTTCGCGCCACCGCCCTGAAGGTGAATGGATCTACGCCGTAGACCGCAAAATCGAACTCCGGTAACCCGCCAGAAACAGCTGCCAGAGTTGGGGACACTCATGACTGAGTGTACTTGTGAATAAGTACACTCAGTCATGAGTGTCCCCAACTCTTTCCAACTCTACGATGTTGTTTTGCCGGTGGATGGGCAGATTGTGGCGAGGGGGCAGGTGGGGCAGTCTGGTTTTTTTGCTTTGCAGGTGTAGCGGCCGTGGAGGAGGAGGTAGTGGTGAAAGTCGACGACCCAGGGTTCGGGAATAATTGCTATGAGGGCGGCTTCGGTTTCTTCAACTTTGGATGTATGGCAGAGGCCGAGGCGGTTGGAGACGCGGTGGACATGGGTGTCGACGGGCATGACGGGCTGGTGGAAGGCGGCGGCGAGGACGACATTGGCGGTTTTTCTGCCGACTCCGGGGAGCTTTTCGAGCTCTTCTCGTGTTTCGGGGACTTTCCCTGCGTATTGCCCGGTGAGGATGATGCTGACGCTGCGGATGTTCTTGGCTTTGTTGTTGCAGTAGTTGATGCTGCGGACAAGCTTGAGAATGCTTTCGGGCTCAAGGAGGCTGAGGCTTTTTGCGTCGGGGGCTGCACGGAAGAGTTCGCGGGTGATGATATTGACCTGACGGTCGGTTGCCTGTGCGGCGAGGATAGTTGCTATGAGCAGCTGGAAGGGGGATTCGAAGAGGAGTTCGCTTCGGGGTTCGGGGTAGCGGGTACCAAGCACTTCTTTGAGAAACTTGATTTTTTCTTTCGGGGTCTGTTTCATGCGGTTGTCTCGATATTCTTCTGCTGGATAATGGTGCGTTCGGGGAGGATGAGGGCGGTCAGTTTTCCAAGCAGGGGGTTTCGGGTGTAGACACAGCCGGTGTCTATGGCAATGAGCCGGTCGAGCATGATGGGTTCTGCGGTCGGGGTGTGTCCGCAGACGAGGGTCTTTTCCCAGGGGTAGCTGCCGGCACTGAGGTATGCTTCGCGCATGTGTTCGCGTTGCCAGCCGAGTTCTTCGGGGTCGTGAAAGGCAAGGTTTTCCTCTATTGAAAGTTCCGGGTCAAGCCCTCCGTGCGTGAAGAACCAGTTCCGGGTGGTGGTGTGGCTCATGCAGCCGGCAAAGAATTTCATGTGTTCGGGAGGGAGGTTGATTCCTCCCTGTTCTCCATAAGAGTCCATGGTTGCTCTTCCTCCGTTGAGTAACCATGGACCGGGTTCGCCGGTTTTAAGGTATTCAATCAGCATCAGTTCATGATTGCCCAGAATGAAATGGCAGAGGAACTGCTGGCTGAGCTCTATGAGGTAGTCGACCACCTCTTTTGAGTTTTCGCCACGATCAATGAAGTCGCCGAGGAACACAAATTGATCGTCGGGACGGGGGTTGATTTTTTCAATGAGAGCCCTGAGGGTGTTGATGCAGCCGTGTATGTCGCCGATGGCTATGATCCTATGCTCTTCACTGAGTGAAGTCTGCATGTGTCCCCTCCTTTCCTGTTGACGCAATCAGCTCTTGGCGTCGGTTTTTGCCGCGCGGGGAGGGGTGTGGTCAATGAGTCCCCGTCCGTTTTTGTTGATTTTTCCTTCCTCTTTGAGGGCATTGAAGATGGCGTCAAGGATACCGTTGACGAACTTGCTGCTTTTGTCGGTGCTGCTGAATTTTTTGGCGATTTCAATGGCCTCGTTGATGGAGACTTTGGGTGGAATGTCGTCGCAGTAAAGAAGCTCTGCCATTGCCATGCGCAGGATGTTCTTGTCTATGATGGCTATGCGGCTCATGTCCCAGTTGAAGGTGTGTGCGGCTATGTAGCGGTCGATTTCCTCCATGTGCTCTTTGATGTTGCCAAGCAGAAGGTTGAAGAACTTCATGGCTTTCGGGTCGGCCAGAATTTCGGGCGTGAGGAGCCACCCGGCGGCTGAGTCTATGTCGGTATCACGGAGTTCAAGGGTGTAGAGCGCCTGTAATATTTTTTCGCGGATCTGTCGTCTATAGGTTTTCATTCGAGGGACTGTTAGGTGGTAGAGGTCTTGAGTATCTCCCTGAGGACCGTTTCCGGCTGGCTGAGATCCTCCAGAAGGACATCCGGCTGGTGTTTCCGAAGCTCCCTCATGGAGTATGTGCCGGTAGCAACCGCTATGGATCGGGCATTGAGCACCCGGGCACAGGTAATGTCGTGTTCAGTGTCGCCTATAATGACTATGTTTTTTTCGGTAAATGTTTTTCCGGTAAGGCTGTATGCTTTTTCAACAGCGACGGGGGGTAGTTCGTTTCGATGGTAGCCGTCATCGGCAAATGCTCCAAACGGGAAGTAGTGGTTGAGTCCTGGAAGCGTGAGCTTGTGGCGACCGGATTCTTCGAAATTCCCTGTCAGGAGCCCGAGCAAAAGATCTGTGTGAAGGGAAAGCTGCTGGAGCAGTTCGTGCACTCCGGCCATGAGGGTGATGTCAGAGAGGCTTGCGTGCTGACGAAAGAGGTCGCAGTAGGTTTGCCTTGCCTGGTTGAATTTCCGGCCGATCTCTTCGTCGTCGAGACCTGCGGGGCGGAGTGCTTCATAGATGATTCCGCTGTCCATTTTGCCTGCGAAGTTGCAGGAGCAGGCGGTTCCTTCGGTTCCGTAGACCTCCCGAAGCGCGTCGCATAGAACACGGCGGTTGATGCTCCCTACTGAGAGGAGAGTTCCATCGATGTCAAACAGCACAAGTTTCTTGGTCATAGTAGGCAACGGGCATGTTTTCAATGCCTGATTTTTTCAAGACGGACAGGGATCAGTTTTGATACCCCTTCTTCTTCCATGGTGACTCCGTAAAGTGCCTGGCAGGAGGCCATGGTGTTCTTGTTGTGCGTAACAATAATGAATTGGGTGTTATTCTCAAATTTTTTCAAGAGTTTAATGAACCTGCCGACATTTCCGTCGTCGAGTGGGGCGTCAACTTCGTCAAGAATACAGAATGGGCTGGGTTTGACGAGATAGATGGAAAAGAGCAGGGAGAGGGCGGTGAGAGCTTTTTCTCCGCCGCTGAGCTGTTCGATTGAGAGGGGTTTTTTGCCTTTTGGTTTGGCGACTATTTCAATATGGGATTCGAGCGGGTCGTCGGCGGTGTGGATGAGAAGGTCGGCTTCGTCTTCGGGGTCGAAGAGTTCCTGAAAAATTGTGGTGAAGTTTTTCCGTACGGCGTGGAATGTTGCTTCGAATTTCTCCAGGGCGGTCCGGTTGATCTCTTCTATTGTTTCGCGAAGCTGCGTTTCAGCGGCGTAGAGGTCGTTTTTCTGTTCTGTGAGGAAGTCGAGCCGTTCTTTTTCGGCTTGATATTCATCGAGGGCAAGTTCGTTGACGGCTCCGAACTGGTCGCACTGAGCCTCAAGGGAGGCGAGTGTTTCGGTCGCTTCGTTGAAGTTGAATGGCTCTTCTTTTATAGGCCGCTCCATGGTGGCGAGTTCACAGTTGTATTTGAGTTTGATTGAGGTGAAGATTCGTTCAAGCTCCTGGTGCATTGTTGAGCGTTCAGTGGCTAATGCGGTTTGCAGCTGGCGTCCGACATCAAGCTTTCTGTTCATTTCGCGCACAGTGTTTCGGGCGTCCTGCTGTTGTGCCTGCTGCTGATGGTACCTTGATTCTTTTTCGTTGAGCTTTTTCTGGTGTTCTGCTGCCCGGATGCGTCTGGTTTCAAGCTCTTTTTTCAGTGTTGCGGCAGCTTCATTGCATAGCGTGAGGTTTTCGGCTGCCGATGCTGCTTCAGTATGGAGTGTTGTGATTTCTTCATGGAGGGCTGTGCGGGCTATGCGGCAGTTTTCAATTGCAATGCGCAGCTTGTCGAGTTCCTGAAGGGCGTCGCGGTAGCTGCTCTGGCGTTGCTGTACCTCTTTTCCGAGTTCGTGGTGCCGTGTTTCCAGCCCGCTGAGATTGGCCTGGAGTGTTGTGATTTCTTCCTGAAACCCTTCGTTGCCGCTGCTTTCTTCCGTGATGGCGCCCAGGAGCACGAGAAGCTTTTCGGTGCATTGGTCAGCGGCGTGCTTCAGTTCTACTGCTTCAGTTTCTCCGGAGAGGATCTGGGTATTGAGCCCCTGTTCTTCGGCTTCAAGAAGTGCGAGCTTTTTTTCGAGACCGATGATTGTTGTTTCTGTTTCACGGATGGCGGGTTGCAGGCTGCCTGTTTTGAGCTCGCGGAGCGTATGCTCAAGCTCTGCCGTCCGCATTTCTTCGCCTGAGATGGTGCTTTCCATTGCCTTAAGCTTTTTTTCCAGGCTGTCCAGTTCGGTTTTTTTACCGAGCCGGAGCCCTTCGCTGCTTTTCGGGCTGCCAGCAAGCAGAAGCCCTTTTGCTGTGAATTTTTCTCCTTCACGCGTAACCATTGAGAGGTCAGGGTGGTGGAATGCGAGCTCTTCGGCTGTTTCGGCTGTTGGAACGGTATAGCTGCCCCAAAGAAGCATTGCCAGTGCATCATGCAGCTCCGGTGGCGCGGAGAGAAGTTCTATGGTTTTTTGTGCTCCGGGGATGTCGGGGCCACTTTTGGGGGGTGGCGGGGGAACAAGGTCGAGCACAAGGAAGCTTACTTTGCCTTTTGCTGAGCTTCGAAGGGCGGCAATCCCTCTGTGCGCCTCTTCAAGGGTGCGGCAGACATAGTAGTTCATACTTTCGCCCAGTGCGGCATTGACGGCTTTTCGTGCTGAGTCGTCCAGAGAGAGGTGGTCGGAGAGGCACCCTATACCGGGCCGTCCATCTTTGTGTTTTTCAAGGAACCCGATCCCTTCGGGCATTCCTTCAAAGTTTTCGAGGATGGAGTTGGCAAACAGAATCTGGTTGTGCAGCTGATTGTGCGAGGAACGGAGGCTGAGGAGGCGCTCTTTGAGTTGTTCAAGTTCTGTTGCAAGCTTTTCTCGTTCTTTGTGCAGAAGGGTTTCCTTTTCTCTTTGATGGGTGAGCTGCTCCTGCTTCTGCCTCAGCTCCCGGGTGCTCTCTTCTTTCCATGAGGCGATTGTTTCGAGTCGGGCTTTGGCGGCTTGCCGCTTTGTTCTGATTTTTTCCTGTTCGTTTTCTCTGTGCTGCTGTTCGGCTTCAAGTGCCTGGCGTTCAATTGCAAGGCGGTTGACGGCCTGCTGGCGTTCAGCGCTTTTTGTGCGTTCAAGGGTGAGCCTGCTGCGTTGTTCGCCCAGTGTTGTGTTCAGCTGGTCATGTTCGGCTGCAAGTGTCTGGAATTCTTCCTGGCGCTTTGAAGAGAGGTTCTCTATTTCGGGCAGTTTCGTTTCCAGTTCTTTTTCAAGGGTCTCCTGATTGAGGATTTTATCCTGCTTTTCAGTGGCCAGCGTTTCTGTTCGTTCAATTCTGCCGGTAAGGTTTTTCTGCTGCTCTTCAAGCTGAAGAAGCTGCATTTCAAGAGCATGGATCTCTTCGTTGCCTCTGTTCACCTCTTTTTGAAGGTTGGCAAGCGCCTGATCCTCTTCAAGCTGCTGCCGTTCGGCTTCAAGAATGGCGCTGTCTTCGGTTGCGATTCGGGCAGCAAGTTCATGGTTCTGCAGTTCTTCCTGTTCAATGCTCCGGTTGAGTGGTTCGATTTTTTCCTGCAGCGATTCCATGGTGTGCCATGAGAGCTGAAGGTCGAGTTCGCGCCTGTGGGTTTTCAGCTCCCTGAGTTTTTCTGCTTTTCGGACCTGGAGTTTCAGGCTGCGGACTTTTTTTTCAACCTCGCTGAGAAGGTCGTCAACCCGCGCAAGGTCGCGCGAGGCGCTCTCAAGCTGACGGAAGGTCTGTTTACGCCGCTGTTTGTAACGGGTTATTCCTGCGGCTTCCTCAAACAGCTTCATCCTCTCTTCGCTTTTGTTGCTGATGATCTCCTCAATCATTTTCAACTCAATGACCGAGTAGGCGTCGCTGCCCATGCCGGTATCGGTGAAGAGGTCGAGAATGTCTTTCAGGCGGCAGGGGACCTGATTCAAGAGAAAGTCGCTTTCACCGTTGCGGTATATTCTGCGGGTGACGGTGACTTCGGTGTACTGGGTGGGGAGGATGTTGCGGGTGTTTTCAATAGTGAGTGAGACCTCGGTGAAGCTGAGAGGCTTGAGGTTCCGTGAGCCATTGAAAATGATGTTTTCCATTTTTGCCGACCGCAGAAGCGAGCTTTTCTGTTCACCCAGCACCCAGCGGATGGCGTCAACGACATTGGTTTTTCCGCACCCGTTGGGGCCGACAATGGCGGTAAGTCCTTTGTCGAAGGAAATTCTTACCCTGTTTGCAAAGCTTTTGAAGCCGAACAGCTCAATTTTGGACAGATACATTGCGACGGTTCGATGATACGCTTGGGGGAACTCTCTCTTGTGTCGTGTTCAGTAAAGTAAAGAAAAAAACCAGTATGTGCTTATTCGGCCTGATGCGGTTTTTCTGAGGGTTCAGTTTTCCGCATCGCCTGTATGACCCTGCAGCATTCGGCAGCGGCTTTGACTGCGTGTGTCCGGATGATATCTGCACCGTTCAGGATGGCTATGGTTTCAGCTGTTATTGTGGCATTCAGCCTGTCGGCAGTTGGCGGGGAGCTTTCCCCCTCACTTTTGATTGCATGAGCCAAAAAAGATTTTCTTGACACTCCGGCTAGGATTGGCCGCCCTGTCTGGCGAAACTCCTTGAGACGCCCCAGAAGCGTGAAGTTTTCTTGAACGCTTTTGCCGAATCCGAATCCGGGGTCGATGATGATGCCCCTTACTCCGGCTGCTTCGGCCCGTTTGATGGCTTGTTTCAGAAATGTGATGACGGTTTCGACAATATCACCATTCCCCTGCAGTGTGTCGGTGCTCCACTGCATGGCTTCAGGTTTTAATGGGGCGTGCATCAGGATTGCTGGCGCTTTGTGCCGGGCGCATATTCCTGCCATTTCGGAGTCGAAGGTAAAGCCGGAGATGTCATTGACAATGTCGGCTCCTGCGAGCAGTGCGGCTTCGGCAACTTCAGCCTTGCTTGTGTCTATGGAGATGAGTGCGTCTGTATGTCGGCGGAGCATGGCTATGAGCGGGGCGGTTCGCCGGGTTTCCTCTTCGGCGGTGACGGGCAATGCTCCGGGCCGTGTTGATTCTCCGCCGATGTCGATGATGTCGGCCCCTTCGCGGAGCATGGTGAGAGCCTTGTCCAGTGCGGCATTCAGGTTTATACTGCCGGGCGTCTGGTTGGGGTGGTCCGGGTGGGGTTCAAACGCCCCTCCGTCGTGGAATGAGTCGGGGGTGGTGTTCAGAATGCCCATGATTTTGGGGCCCTGCTGAAAATCAAGCAGACGGTTTCGGCAGGTAATGGTAAGGGTTTCGGGTCTGATTGGGGCCATTGGGGCTGAGTCAAGGTCAGGTTATGCTGAATGGTACGGGTGTGAAGGTCAGAAGGAACACCAGAATAGACATCCAGCCGATGATGGTGCGGCCGGTATTGATAGGATGGTCGTTCATTGTTGGGGGGTGGCTGGTGCCGATGAATTTCATCAGAATGAAGACCCAGAGAATCCATCCGGGCCATGAAAGCTTGAGAAATGTCGCGGGCAGTGCCCCTACGGGGACAAGCGTCGTGAGGGATGCGGCCAGTTCCAGAAGAGAGGGGAGGGCGAGCAGGGTGATGAGGGTGAGGGTGATGTGTCCGGCTCTTCGGTGCCCTTTTGTGCCGAACATGGCGTAGGTGATGTGGCCGCCGTCGAGCTGCCCGACGGGAAGCAGGTTGAGTGCGGTGACGAAGCAGCCAAGCCAGCCGGTAAAGAGAAGGGGGTAGTGGTACATTTCCGTCATCGGCGGCAGGTTCCTGGTAGGGAGCGTATTCTCAAGCAGAAGCCAGAGGAGGTTTTTGCCGAGCTGGAGCGTTCCTTCGGGCGGTGTGGCGGGCGGGCCTCCGGCTGCAATGTATTCGGGATGGATGGTGAAGATGAAATCGGCCGGGGGCAGGTTCAGAAATCCGTAGATGAGAAGGCCGAGACAGATTGCAAATCCGCTGAGCGGTCCGGCGGTGCCGATGTCGAAGAGGGCGTCGGTATCTTTGATCCGTTCCCGGATTCTGATGACGGCACCCATTGTGCCGATGCCCAGAAGCATCGGAAGCGGAGGAAGAGGGATGAAATAGGGGAGCGTGGTGCGGATACGGTGATGGAGTGCGGCAAAGAAATGACCGAATTCATGCACACTGAGGAAAAGGATGAGCGAGAGTGCATAGCTGATGCCGGATTGGAGCGAGTTGATGAGGGCAAGCGTGCCGTTGAAGGCAAGGGTGCCGCCTGCCCAGAAGACCCCTGCCGCAGTGGTTGTGAGAAGGGTTGCGGCAAAGAGCCCCAGATGGAGCGGAATGTTCTGCTCCCTGAGTATGGCGAGTCGGGAGTTTGGCGGAAAGTTCATACTGATTGTCGGGGGGATTATTCTTTATGCTTTTTTTCGCCGAATGTGGCTTCCAGGCCATCAGCAAGTGCTGAAGCGTCGGCATCGGTTAGTTTGGCTTCGGGATGAGCGGGCAGGTAGAACCATGGGGGCATTGTTCCTTCCCGCACCTCACCGGCGGCGTCTTCTCCCTCGTTTTTTCCCTCGCGGCCCCATTCTGATACATTGAATTTGGCCCGGCCAAGCGAGACATCAAGCTGGGTGAGCCAGGAGAGAGGGGCTATGTGGCTGTACCATGGCCAGAGGGTTTCATTGGAGTGGCAGTCTCTGCAGGTCTTGAAAAAAAACTCCCGTGTTTGCGGGGCGTCCCATGCCGGCTCTCCGGTGATGGGGGGGTTGGTGTGGTTTTTGCCGTAGGGAACGAGCTGGATAGCGGCAAGAAAGAGTGCGGCACTTCCGATGATTGTTGCTGGTTTCATTGTTCGCGAGCTCCTTGGAGTTTGGGATTGAAGTGATCAGCCTCTCAGGCTATAGTGCCGCCGGGGTGTGTGATCCATCAAAACTGATGGCTGTAATGGTCAGTGGCCAGCGGGAAAGGACGGAGTGGTCTCTTTTGCCTGTGGCTATTTCCGCCAGTGCGTCAAGTTCGGGTTCCGAGTAGAATTTTCTTGCCGAGGTGAATCCATCCAGAGTGAATTCCGGGATTCCCTGAAGGGATGCCATCAGCGGTACTCCTGCGGCCAGCATCAAGCTCCGGAATCCGTCAATGCCCACAAATGCCATTGCCCCGTTTTCTTTTGAGCGCGCAATCATCATGGCGAGCTGTCCACCGGTGAAATGGTGGAGGCTTTGAGCCATAATGACAAGGTCTATTGAGCCGGGCTCAATACCTTCAAAGCTGCAGGCGTCAAGTGTGCGGAAGGAGACAGGGAGTCTTTTTCTCCTGGCTGTCTCCTTCCCCTCTGCAACATAAGCGGGGACAATGTCGGAACTCGTTATCTCTGCGGGCAACCTGTTGTGCGAAACCTCTTCGGCAAGGGCTAAGGCAAGGCCTCCTGCTCCTCCGGCAAGTTCAAGAACCCGCGCATTGCGGCCGCTGCGTTCAGCAATATCTATGATGATGTTGCGTAGAAAGCTGACATACCGCCGGTTGAGTGCGAGCATGGCTGTCAGCCTTTCAAGTGCACGGACAAGCTGGAGTTTCCGGGTGGAGGAGAGTGCCGTCATATCCATATGTTCGGCTTTCGAGGTGCGAAGGGCACCGTCAATCAGTTCGGGGAGAAAAAAGCCTGGTCCGAACTGTCGTGAAACCTCATGCCGTTCCCTGTGAAAGGCTTCCAGAAAACTGTTGGCCTGCTTTTCAAGATCCGTCATACTGCTCCAGCCGGTCGGGAATTCCCTCTGCCGGCGGAGATTGTCTATTGCCCTGTACCCCGGGGTCCTGAGTTGCAGCATAATCCAGCTCCGCTTCTTTTCGGGTTGCCAGGGGCTCTCTTTTTTCAATATACACATGTAGCTCAATTTCACACAATGCGTGCTGTTATGGGGTTCAGGGTGGTGGGTGGAGAATTTTTTTTAAAAAAAACATCCGGAGGGAAATTATTTGTCGTCGATTCTCCTTATTCTCTTCTATAACTGATATGTAAAAGGTATCAATTAAGCGAACAGATGAAAGTACTGAACAAAAAAAGTGACTATGCGGTGCGGGCTTTGCTTGCTCTTGGAGCGGCGGGTGATGGGTTTCTCTCGGCCCGTGTGATTGCCGAAGGGCAGCAGATGCCCTATCAGTTTCTGCGCGGCCTGCTGCAGGATCTTATACGCCATGGTATGGTGGAGTCCCGCGAGGGTGCCAGAGGGGGGTTCCGGCTTGTGAAGGATGCTGATGAGATTGCCCTTCTCGACATCATAGAGATTTTTCAGGGGCCGGTGCAGGTGTCGGAGTGCATGTTCCGAAAGCAGATATGCGTGAACCGCTCCAACTGTGTGCTTCGTCATGAAATTCTCCGGATTGAGCATGTAGTGCAGCGGGAGTTCGCAGGCATTACGATAGGCAAGCTGATGCGGGACCTTGAGGAGGCTCATCGGCCGGTGCTCGACGGGGGCGATGAGGGTTGAGGTGAAGGGAGATAGTGTGTCGGATGAATGGGCGAAACTGTGAGGAGGCTAAGTCGATGATGAAAGATGCCATGGGCGGGTACCGAGGAACAGAGCTGGAGATCAGCCGGATGATTCTGGATCAGCCTGGAAACGCAGAGGGCTGGTTCAACCGCGGGAACGCGAGGAGTAGCTCCTGCAACTGGGCGGGTGCTGTTGCTGACTATACCATGGCGCTGAAGATGGGACTCAGGTTTCGTGAAATGATTGTGGCGTATGGAAACCGGGGATTGGTACGGGCGAAGATGGGGAACATGGTTGGGGCAATCGAGGATTTCAGCGCAATTATCAACCTCCGCCCGAACAATGCCCGTCTGTATAGGGCGGCGTTTCGAAGCAGGGCTGAAATGAAGGAGAAGAGAGGTGACGCGGCAGGTGCGGCCGAAGACAGACGGATGGCTGAACAGGTGGCGTCGGAAACAGCAGCACAACAATAAACGGAGAAAAAGAATGGGAATGTTTTGTGATCAGTGTCAGGAGAGCATCCATGGGACGGGATGCACAGCAAGGGGCGTCTGCGGGAAGGATGAAATGACGGCAAAACTGCAGGATACGCTGGTGTACGCCACTGTGGGCCTGGCCCTTGCGGCCGGACGGCAGGCGGGCGGGGTGTCGAGAGAAGCGGGTCGTAGAATAAGCGAGTCACTGTTCGTGACGGTTACCAACACTAATTTTGATGATGTTGCCATTGTTGAGGAAATCAAGAAAACCCTCGCTATGCGTGATCGATTGAATGCGCTTCTTCCTGCTGTTCCTGACCATGATGCAGCGCGTTGGGCCGGAAGCTCGCTTGATGAATTCCTTGCAAAAGCCGAGACGGTGGGAGTTCAGTCCTACAGTGCGAATGAGGATCTCCGCTCGCTGAAAAGCCTCATTCTTTATGGTCTGAAGGGGCTTGCTGCCTACACGGACCATGCTGCTGTGCTTGGCTATGATGATGACGAGGTGAATGCATTCTATGCAAAAGGTCTTGGGGCACTGGTTGAGGATCTTTCTCCTGATGAACTGACCGCCCTTGTTCTTGAGACAGGGGGTACTGCTGTCAAGGCAATGGCGCTGCTTGACAGGGCAAACACTTCCACCTATGGCAATCCGGAAATCACCAAGGTCAATATCGGCGTGGGTACAAAGCCGGGCATCCTGATTTCGGGCCATGACCTCCGTGATATGGAGGAGCTTCTGAAGCAGACCGAGGGTACAGGGGTGGATGTGTACACCCACTGCGAGATGCTTCCGGCACATTACTATCCGGCTTTCAGGAAGTATTCCCATTTTGTGGGTAACTATGGCGGTTCATGGTGGCAGCAGGATCGTGAGTTTGAGTCGTTCAATGGCCCGATTCTGATGACGACGAACTGCATTGTTCCTGTCCGTGAGTCTTACCGGAAGCGGATGTTCACTACAGGCATGGCCGGGTATCCGGGCCTTGTGCATATTCCGGCGAGGAAAGAGGGTGGAAACAAGGATTTTTCGGCTCTTGTGGAGCTGGCAAAAACCTGCCAGCCGCCGGTTGAAATTGAAACGGGCGAGATTGTTGGCGGATTTGCCCACAACCAGGTGCTTGCTCTTGCCGACAAGGTGGTTGAGGCCGTGAAGTCGGGAGCCATCAAGCGGTTTGTGGTGATGGCGGGATGTGATGGCCGCCATGCGTCAAGGAAGTATTATACCGGAGTTGCCGGCGCGCTGCCTGATGATACGGTGATTCTCACTGCAGGCTGTGCCAAGTATCGCTACAACAAGCTGCAGCTCGGTGATATCGGTGGTATTCCCAGAGTGCTCGACGCCGGTCAGTGCAATGATTCCTATTCGCTTGCTGTCATTGCCTTGAAACTGAAAGAGGTGTTCGGGCTCAATGACATCAACGATCTGCCGATCTCTTTCGACATTGCATGGTATGAGCAGAAGGCGGTCACCGTGCTCCTTGCTCTTCTTTACCTGGGCGTGAAAGGCATCCGTCTTGGACCGACAATTCCGGAGTTCCTGACTCCGAATGTTGCCGCCGTTCTGGTGGAGAAGTTCGGTATCAAGCCCATTGACAGCGTGGAGGGTGATGTGGAGGCGATGATGGCCGGAGCATAATCTGCCGGACTTTTCATCATGTTTACTTAGAGGTTGCCCGGGATTTATTTCCGGGTGGCCTTGTTTTTTTATCCCCCGCCATGTTTGCCTATATTCATTATACACACATCTCGAGCAGTCTGCCGTCCCGGGCAACCCCACCACAGTGCCAATAAAGGGCGGGCAAGTGAAGAGACAGTCTTTCTTGCTGGTTTTTTCGTACGCTATAGCTCCTGAGTCTTTATGGCTTATTTCAAGCATCTGTGCCTTCTTGAGGCACCGCAGGCGGTCATTACGCCCTTCCCCCGATACATTTCAGACTGCATCGGCGTCTGCTATCTTGCTGCTGCCGTAGAGCGGGATGTGGAGAGCATCGTCATGCCGGAGAACTATTACAATGACGGTATTTTCAAGAGCCTCCGCACTCTCCTGAAGCAGCACCCTTGTGATCTTGTGGCAATTTCTTCAATGACCGGAGCCTGGAGTCAGGCTCTTAAGCTGGCGCGCATTGCCCGCGAGGCAGGTGCGTTTGTGGTTGTCGGCGGCTTCCATCCCACGGCGCTGCCGCTGGAGGTGCTGCAGGAGGGCGATATTGACGCGGTGGTGAGGGGAGAGGGGGAGGAGTCGTTCCGGGAACTGGTGCTCTATGGCCCTTCACGCAGTGTCCGGGGTTTAGCTTTTCGGGAGAAGGGTACTGTGGTTTGCAACGAACTCAGGCCGGTCATCCCCGATATCGATACCATTGCTTTTCCGCTCAGGAGCCTCCGGCCGAATCGGTATGGTGAAAAGGGAAACCGGTATTTCATTGACACCATCTACACTTCCCGTGGATGTCCCTGGTCGTGCTCGTTCTGTGCGAACGGACAGATGCATGGTAAATGGCGACCGAGAACTGCGGAAAATGTTGTGGAGGAGATTGCGCTGCTGCACGATCCGAAGATGAAAAAGCTGCTGAAGATATGGGATGCAAACTTTCTGACCAGCATCAGGCGGGCGGAGAGAATCTGTGATCTCATGATTGAGAGGGGGTTGACGAATTTTCGGATTATGACGGAAACTCGGGCGGCGGATCTGGTCCGGGCTTCAAGGATTCTGCCGAAACTGAAGGCTGTGGGGCTCGATAAAGTGGGGATTGGTATTGAGAGCCCGAACCCGGAGACGCTGCGGCTGATGAACAAGAACAATGCCCCGGATGATGTTGAGAAGGCCGTTGCTCTATGCAGGAAGCATGGCATCGGTACCGAAGGATATTTCATTCTCGGGTGCTTGAACGAAACTGCTGCCGACAGCTTTGCCTATCCGGCCTATGCCCGCTCCCTCGGACTCGGTCAGGCGCTGTTCATGGTGATGACGCCCTATCCGGGTACCGGGGTGTTCGGCGAATACGAGGCAGAGAAGAGGATCCATTCCTATGACTGGGACCTTTACAACAATTTCAGTCCTGTGGTTTCTGCGGGAGGAATGGATTGCCGTGAGCTTGTCGGGATGATGGCCTATTGCGACATTGCTTTCAGTCGACTGATGCCGCTTCTCAAGAGGAGAGGAACGATGGGTGTCATTGTCAGCTGCATATCGGAACTCCTGCATGTCTGTCTTCTTCTGCGTGTCAACAGAAGTCTCTCTATCAGTGATGTTGAAGAGGCTGTTGGCGGAGCATTGCTGGAGTTTGGCGCCCGGGAGGGTGGTTCCGTCAAGAGAGAGTGGCGCGCAGATCCCTCCCGGAAACCATTACGGCCAGTGGCTTTTCGCCTCCTGCTCAGCGGTGGCCGGGCGATTGATTTCAGGCTTGGAGAAGGTGGGGGGCGTCGCGAGCTTTGCATGACGCCGTTGCATACGGATGAGCTTCACGGAGGCAGCTCTTCTTTTAATGGATCCGGGCTGAGGCTTGAGGGGGTGGTTCGTTTCGCTTTTTCTCTGTCAATGGACCGTTTGATGGCAGTGCTCTATCAGAGTGAGTGGCTCAGGAACAATCGCGATAAACCTTTCGAGAAAGCCCTCCGGTTCCTTCCGTTTCTTGCCGATAGGGAGCTGCTTGGTTCCGCTGTTCAAATGGCGGGGCTGCTTTCGGGGGGGGCTCCGGGGCCGGCGGCCGGCGGTGCAGTGACATGAAGGCGTTGCATTCGGGGGCGGTTCTCTGTATATACTTTCTTTGCCGGAGAGTTCCGGTGTCATGAAATTATTTCCAGAAGGTATGAGGGTTCCGGTTTCTGAGGAGGCGATGCATGATGCACTGCAGAAGGTATTCGGGTTCAAGGGGTTCCGGCCGAATCAGCGGGAAGTTGTCCGGGCCCTTCTTGATGGGAGAGATGTTTTTGCCGTAATGCCGACGGGTGGCGGCAAGTCACTCTGCTATCAGCTCCCGGCGGTTCTGCTTCCGGGTACCTGCATGGTTATCAGTCCCTTGATTGCGCTCATGAAAGATCAGGTAGACGGGGCGAGAGCAAACGGCATTCGTGCAGCGTATCTGAACAGTTCTCTCTCTCTGGCTGATCGCCGCAAGGTTCTTGATGAGCTGGAGTCAGGTTCACTTGACCTCCTCTATGTGGCCCCCGAACGCTTTGCCCTCGATTCTTTCCGGAAGCTGATCGGGAAGGTGCCCGTCAGCATGGCGGTCATTGACGAGGCGCACTGCATCTCTGAATGGGGGCATGATTTCAGGCCTGATTACCTCCAGCTCTCTTCTCTGGTCACCATGTTCCGGGATGTTCCCGTGGCGGGCTTTACCGCTACCGCCACCCAGCGGGTGCAGCTCGATACTCTCCGGCGGCTGGCTCTTCGTGAGCCCTTTACGGTCAGGGCTTCGTTTGACCGCCCGAACCTTACCTATTCGGTCCTTTTCAAGGATGGCGTGGATGCACAGATTGTTTCACTGCTTCGGGCCCATTCCGGCAAGGCGGGCATCATCTACCGTACCAGCCGTAAAAGTGTCAATGATACTGCCGCCATGCTTCAGGCCAAGGGGTTTCGGGCTCTTGCTTATCATGCGGGTCTGGGTGATGAAGAGCGGGAGCGGAACCAGAACGCCTTCATCCGTGATGAGGTTGATGTTATTGTTGCAACCATAGCGTTCGGTATGGGTATCGACAAGTCGAACATCCGGTTTGTCATTCATGCCGACATGCCCAAAAGTATTGAGAATTATTATCAGGAGACAGGCAGGGCCGGTCGTGACGGCGAGCCAGCGCACTGTACCCTGCTGTTTTCGCAGGGTGATCAGGCAAAACTGCGTTTTTTCATTGACACCATGGAAGACGAAGGGGAAAAAGCCCGTGCGCTTGAGGCACTCCGGAAGGTGGCATCTTTTGCCTCGTCGGGGGTATGTCGGCGCAAAGCTTTGCTGAACTATTTCGGGGAGCAGTACAGCAAGGAGAACTGTGGTTCGTGCGATGTCTGTCTTGGCCATTTCAGGAGCGTTGACTGCACGGTTGAAGCGCAGATCCTGCTGTCGGCAATTGCACGCACCGATGAGAGGTTCGGAGCTGCGCATATTGTTGATGTGGTGGTTGGAAGCAAAAACAGGAAAGTCAAAGAGTGTGGCCATGACCGCATTAAAACTTACGGGGTCGGCAAGGGGAAAGATAAAAAGTTCTGGCGGCAGCTCATTGATGAACTGCTTGCACAGAATGTGATTGCCAAGGCTGAAGGACTTTATCCTGTGCTGATGCTGTGTGAAAAGGCTGTCGGGGTGCTGCGCGGTGAAACAACGGTTTCCATGGCACTGGAGGTGGTGGCAAAATCGGCGGCCAGGACTGCTGCCGAGGGGGATGACCAGAAGGGAGACCCCCTTCTTTTTGAGCAGTTGCGCTCGCTTCGCAAGGTTCTTGCCGATGAGCAGGGAATAGCCCCCTATCAGGTCTTTACCGACAGGACGCTTCGCCTGATGTCTTCTCTCTGTCCCCGAAGTGGAGCGGAGATGCTTTCGGTCTCGGGTGTTGGCGAGGTGAAGCTTGAGCGATACGGCAGGCAGTTTCTCGGGCTCATTGACCGTTGGCTGCTTGATCATCCGGCTGAAGAGGGGAGGGATGTGGCGCAATGCTGATGCTGTATAAGATTCTGCCGCTGCTGCTGCTTCCGCCAGGGCTCTCGATTCTGCTGGTAGCCGCTGGCATGGTGCTTCATCGCCGATGGCTCGTATGGATGGGAATCGGACTGCTCTGGCTCATGTCGATTCCTGTTGCCGGAGATGGTCTGATGCGCGTCCTTGAGGGTCCCGGCCGGCGGGTCGCGGTTTCATCAATTGCTCCAGCGGAGGCTATTGTGGTGCTTGGCGGAATGACATTGCAAATTCCCGGGGCACCGTCTGGCGAATGGGGTGATGCCGCCGATCGGTTCGAGGCAGGTGTTGACCTGTTTAGGGCCGGCCGGGCGCCGCTCCTGGTTTTCACCGGGGGCCGGCTGCCGTGGCGGGAGAATTTCGAGCCGGAGGGGGAGCTGCTCCGACGCCGTGCCGTTCTGCTCGGGGTGCCGGCGGATGGGGTAAGGGTAACTGGTATTGCCGGCAATACGGCAGAAGAGGCCCGTGCTGCCGCAAGGCTTCTTGGGCCGAACAAACGCATTATCCTTGTCACCAGTGCATTTCACATGACCCGGTCGCTTCGGCTGTTCCGTTCTGCCGGGTTCACTGTGGTGCCCTTCCGGGTGGATTACCGGGTCCAGCCTTCAGCCCGCACTACCATTCTCTCGTTCATCCCGGATCCCGAGGCTTTGCAGCTGTCATTCACGGCGTTGCGGGAGATGATGGGAATTGCGTGGTATCGTGTGCTTCTTTTGTGAGAATTCGACTGTTTTTTGTGATTTTTGCTATTATTTTTGATCCCGGGAAGGGTATTTGGTTTGGCAGTGATTACATTCCTTGCCCTTGTGGCCAATGTTTTACGCAGTGAGGCGTCGGAATTGAGGGGAGTTTACGGGCTCCCGAGGAGGGCCGCCTTAAAATTTTTGTCCGTTAGGATCCTTGTCTATGATTGAAGAGTTGAATCCGCATTGGTATGCGGTCTATGTCCGTTCCCGTTACGAAAAAAAGGTTCATCAGTGGCTGGAGGAAAAGGAGTTGACCAGTTTTCTTCCGCTTCTTGAAACCATGCGGCAGTGGAGCGACCGGAAGAAAAAGGTATACGAGCCGTTGTTTCGCGGTTATGTATTCGTGAATATCGATATGAAGCACGAGCATATAAAAGTGCTTGAAACTGAAGGGGTTGTGAAGTTCATCGGCATTGGCCGGAACCCCTCTGTCATCAGCGAGCGCGATATTGAATGGCTCCGTACTCTCGTCAGGGAGCCTGATGCATTGCACCAGACTGTCTCAACCATGCCTGCCGGCCGGAAGGTTCGGGTGCTTGCCGGTCCCTTCAAGGATCTTGAAGGGATTGTGGTCAAACAGGGCCGTGAAGACAGGATGGTCATCTTTTTTGACAGCATCATGCAGGGCATTGAGGTCAGCATCATTCCTGATTTTCTGCTGCCGCTGTAAGGGTTTTGAGTATCCTTGCGAGTGCGACCTTTTGTCGGATAAGTACACTCAGTCATGAGTGTCCCCAACTTTTACGGTTTTTTTTTAGATGGCGAGCCAGGTTTTGAGTTCTTTTGCTGTGTGGGAGTTGGTGAGGGTGAGGGGGGTGCCTTCGGCTACTATGTGGCCGCCGCCGTGGCCGCCTTCGGGGCCGAGGTCGATGATCCAGTCGCTGTTGCCGATGATGTCGAGGTTGTGTTCAATGATGATGACGGTGTTGCCTTTGTCGACGAGGCGGCGGAGGACTTCGAGGAGGTGCTGGATGTCCTGGAAGTGGAGGCCTGTTGTGGGTTCGTCAAGGATGTAGAGGGTTTTGCCTGTCTGGATTTTGGCGAGTTCGGCTGAGAGTTTTATGCGCTGGGCTTCGCCGCCGGAGAGGAGGGGGGAGGGCTGGCCGAGCTTGAGGTAGCCGAGTCCGACGCTCTGCATGGTGGCGAGGATGCGGCGGATGCGGGGGAAGTCGGTGAAGAAGTCGGCGGCTTCGGTGATGGTCATGTCGAGAACATCGGCAATGGATTTCCCGTGGTATTTGACGAGCAGCGTTTCGCGGTTGTAGCGTTCCCCTTTGCAGTTTTCGCATTGGACATAGACATCGGGGAGAAAGTTCATCTCTATTTTTCGGGTGCCTGCCCCCTGGCATGCTTCGCATCGGCCTCCTTTGACATTGAAGCTGAACCGGCCGGCTTTGTATCCGCGTATCTGGGCTTCGGGCAGGCGGCTGAAGAAGTCGCGGATGAAGGTGAAGACTCCGGTATAGGTGGCGGGGTTGGAGCGGGGGGTGCGTCCTATGGGGGACTGGTCTACGCCAACGACTTTATCGATGTGTTCAAGCCCTTCAATTGCTTTGTAGGGGTAGGTGAAGAGTTTGGATCGGTAGAAGTGGCGGGCGAGTATAGGGTAGAGGGTTTCGTTGATGAGGGTCGATTTGCCTGAGCCGCTGACACCTGTGATGCTGACGAGGGAGCCGAGGGGGATGCGGAGATCGACCTCTTTGAGGTTGTTGCCGGTGCAGCCTGTGAGGTTGAGAGAGTGCTCCGGGGCTTTTTTCTGCTCGGGCTCTGCTGCACATGCGACCTTCAGTGAACCGCTGAGGTAGCCGGCGGTGAGTGAGCGGGGGTCGAGGGCATCGGCTGTGCCCTGAGTGACGATTTTTCCGCCATACTCTCCAGCTCCGGGCCCCATGTCGATGATTTCGTCGGCCTGGAGCATGGTGTCGCGGTCGTGCTCAACGACGAGTACTGTGTTGCCAAGGTCGCGCAGGCGGAGAAGGGAGGCAATGAGTTTGTGGTTGTCGCGCTGGTGAAGTCCTATGCTGGGCTCGTCGAGAACATAGAGAACACCGCTGAGTTGTGATCCGAGCTGTGATGCGAGCCGTATCCGCTGGGCTTCCCCTCCTGAGAGGGTTTGTGAGCCGCGGTCAAGGGTGAGGTAGTCAAGGCCTACATTGAGCAGGAACCGGAGCCGTTTTGTGATTTCGTGCAGGACAGGCTCTGCAACCAGCTTTTCTTTTGCGCTCAGTCCTCCTTCAAGTGTGCTGAAGAAGTCGAGGCATTCCTGAAGGGGAAGGGATTCGGTTTCTGCTATGTTGAGGCCGTTGATTTTTACGAGCAGGCTTTCACGGCGAAGTCTTGCTCCGCCGCACTCGGGGCATGGCATGCGGACCATGTAGCTTTCTGCCCATTCTCGGATTTTCGGGGTGGAGGCGTTGCTGCTGATCTCTTCAACATAGGGAATGGCTCCGGGAAATTTCTGCGGGTAGGATGTGTCGAGTCCGGAGTTGCTGTAGGTGACATCAAAGGCTCTGCTTCCCGATCCGTGTAGCAGAATCTCAATTGCTTCGTCGGGAATGTCGGCAATTGGGGTGTCGAGGTTGAAGCTGTATTCGCGGGCGATTGCCCGTATGATCTGCCAGATGTTTCTTTTTCCGGGTTTGCCGAGTGGGTCGAGCCCGCCTTCGTTCAGGGAGCGAGTGGGATCGGGGAGTATCAGTTGCGCCGAGAGCTGCATGAGTTCGCCAATGCCGTTGCATTCGGGGCATGCACCGAAGGGGGAGTTGAAGCTGAAGTGGTTTGGTGCCAGGGTGTCGACGGGGACGGAGCCGTCGGAGTAGGCGTAGCGGGTGCTGAAGACCATCTCTTTCATTTCCGGATCGAGCGGGTCGCAGGAGAGTGTTGAGCGATGTTCGGAGTTTGCTATGGCAAGAGCGACTGCTTTGGTAATGCGTTCCCGAAGATCGGGGGCGAGGGCCAGACGGTCGACAACAAGGTCTATGGTGTGGGTTTTGTAGCGCTCGAGCTGCATGTTTTTTTCAAGCTCGCGGTACTTGCCGTCAATGCGGACGCGCAGCCACCCTTTGAGCATGAGCCGTTCAAAGAGTTCGCGGTAGTGGCCTTTTCTTCCGGTAACGAGGGGAGAGAGAATCTGTATTTTGGTGCCTTCCTCCAATGCCATGATGGAGTCGACAATGCTCTCTTCGCTCTGTTTCTGGAGCATCTGGCCGGTTACGGGGTCGTACCGTCGGCCGGCTTTTGCGAAGAGCAGCCTGACGAAGTCGTGAATTTCAGTGATGGTGCCGACGGTGGAACGGGGTGAGCGGCTGGTGCTTTTCTGGTCGATGGCGATGACGGGCGAGAGCCCTTCAATGAAGTCGACATCGGGGCGTTCGATGTTGCCGATGTACTGGCGTGCATAGGGGGAGAGGGTCTCCATGAAGCGCCTCTGGCCTTCGGCGTATATGGTGTCGAAGGCGAGGCTGGATTTTCCTGAGCCGCTGAGCCCGGTAATGACAACAAACCTGTTGCGCGGGATTTTGAGTGAAATGTTGCGGAGGTTGTGTACCCGTGCACCTTGTATGGTGATGTGGCTGAATTCCATTCGGTCTGTTATCGTCTGTTGCTTCAAGGGGTGAAAAGGATAATAACGCTAATTCCTGTCAGTATGCAAGATGAAATCATTGTATGGTGAAGGGAAGAAAATGCCTATTTTGAAAAAAATGATAAAAAGCTCTTATGGATGAACTGCAGTATGGGCTGACGGGCGCGACGCTCGGGGTTGTTTTTTTGCAGATTCTGCGTATTTCAGTTCCCTATGTGCTGACCTCCGTCGGGGCGGTTTTTTCGGAGCGCGGCGGGGTGGTGAACCTTGCGCTTGAGGGACTGATGCTGGCTGGCGCGTTCGGTGCGGCTGCGGGGCAGCATGTTTCCGGTTCGGTGTTGGGGGGCATGGCAGGCGCTCTTCTGCTCGGTCTTCTGGTCGCTCTTCTGTTTGCATTCATTACCGTTACCCTGAAGGCCGACCAGATTGTTGCGGGTATTGCCGTCAATATTCTTGTGATGGGTGCGACACGGTTCGGTCTGGTGCTGCTCTATGGCAGTTCCATCAATTCTCCTCGCATTCCCGGCTTGAGAGCGGCCTCTCTTTTTCTTGACCCGCTCTTCCTTGCTGCTCTCGTTTCCGTTGCCGCCGGATACTGGATTCTCTACCATACTCCTTATGGCCTTAGGCTGCGTGCGACAGGTGAGGACGCTGCAACGGCGGACAGTGCCGGCATCAATGTGCAGGGCATGCGGTATTCGGGGGTGCTTGTTTCAGGCCTTCTCGGCGCTCTTGGCGGTGCGTTTCTTGTGTTCCAGCAGCATACCTTCACCGACAATATGACGGCCGGCAGGGGGTATATTGCTTTGGCGGCAATGATTATCGGGCGGTGGAACCCTTTGGGGGCGGCACTTGCGAGCCTGTTTTTTGCCGCTGCCGAGTCTCTGGAGATATGGACCCAGGGCGGCTGGATTCCTTCGCAGCTGCTGCAGATAATTCCCTATGTGGTGACGCTGCTTGTCCTGGCTGGTTTCATGGGCCATTCGGCCGCTCCCCGAGAGGCGGGCGTCCCGTTTTATAAAAACCGCCGTTCAGAGTAGCCTGGCAAGTTCTTCAACCAGCCGGTCAATGCCTTTTGCCACTTCGGCGATGGAGGGGCCCAGCATGTAGGCGGGTGTGCTGACCACTTTCCCTTCGTTCCAGACGATTGCATTCCATACCGGGCAGTCGACATGCCGGGCTCCCATTTTCTCAAGATCTTCTGCTGTTGAGGGGTCGTTGCCGATGGTGAGCGGGGGGTGTTCTGCTCCAAGGACTTGTGCGGCCAGAGCGGGGGCAATGCAGATGAATCCGATGGGTTTTTCTGCAGTATGGAACGATCGTATTGCGTGGGCGACATCTGGATTGAGGCTGCATTCGGCTCCTTTGAAGGCGTAGTCGCTGAGGTTTTTGGCGGCTCCGTATCCTCCCGGAAGAATCAGGGCGTCGAGCTCAAGGGTGTCAATAAGCGCAAGGTCGGTGACGGCTCCCCGTGCGATGCGGGCTGATTCGTCGAGTACATTGCGCATCTGGCCTTCCTCCACTTCGCCGGTGCGGTGGTTGACTGTATGGGTCTGCGGTATGTCGGGGGCGAGCATGACGGCTTCAATGCCGGCGCGGTCGAGGGCAAGCAGGGTGAGGACAGCTTCATGGATTTCCGATCCGTCAAGGAATCCGCAGCCTGAGAGAATGACACCTGTTTTTTTCATTGCTATGGTGATGGTTTGAGGTTGTGGGTTTTCCGTCCTGTTTCAGTATATCCAGGGAATGAATTTTTTCACTTGTTTCCGGTAGTCGCTGTATTCAGGATGGCGCAGGGTGAGCCACCGTTCTTCGCGGGAGGCTTTGAAGCTGAAGAAGGCGAGGGCCAGAATGGTGAGGAGCATGTGCGAGAGGCTCAGGCTGAAGATGCTCCATCCGGTGGCCAGCAAGAGCTGGCTGCTGTAAAGCGGGTGACGCACAAGGCTGTAGATGCCTGTGGTGATGAGGCGGCTGTGCTCAACCGGATAGGGAAGGGGTGTGAGTACCTCTTTCAAATGGCGGGAGCCGAGTGAGCCGAAGATCATTGCTGCTATGGAGAAGAGAATCAGGACAGTCCAGCGCAGGGGTTCGGGAATGAAGCTGGCGAGTGAGTCCGGGACCGCAGGCATGACAGGAAGGGCGATGAAGCTGAAAATCAGGAGGAACTGGATTGCGACAAGGTATTCTCCCCGTTTGCCGGGTGGCTGGTAATGAGGTGCAGCAGTTTTGTTTTGCATGAATTTCGTGTGATTTTGTATCTTTAAAGTTACAGAAAGGTATGATATTTGCAGTCAGAAGTTATCTCTGCGCTGTATTTCCAACCATTGTTTTTATTAGACAATTCCTCCCATGATTCAACCTGAAGAGTCGTTGCTTCTCGTCATTGATGTCCAGGGACGGCTTGCGGCAAGCGTTGCTGGAAGCGACTCCCTCATTGCAGCGGTTTCGCGTATGGTTCGGGGCTGCGCTGTGCTTGAAGTTCCGGTTATGGTGACCGAGCAGTACCCCAAAGGGCTCGGAAGCACTGTGGAGCCGATCATGGAGCTGCTTCCCGGTGCTCTCCCGCTTGAAAAGCTTTCATTCAGCTGCTGCGGCGACGATGATTTCATGGCATCTCTCCGCTCCTACGGTCGGAACGACATTCTCATCGCCGGCATGGAGACCCATGTCTGTGTCTATCAGACCGCCATCGAGCTGCTTGATTTCGGCTACAATGTCCATATTCTCACCGACGCGGTTTCATCGCGCACTGAAGGGAACAGGCAGTTGGGTATAGGCTGCATGGAGCGGGCGGGAGCATTGCTTACCAGTACTGAAATGGCTCTTTTCGAGCTTCTTCGAGAGGCTGGAAGTGAACGCTTCAAGGCTGTGTCAGCCATTCTCAAGGAGCAGTGAGCCCTCTTTTTTGAAGTTTCTATCTCCCCACAAGATCTCTGAGTGCCATACGGAGCTTTTCTTCTCCCTCAGGAAGCCTGGTTTCTATTTTCAGGTAGCTGCATCCAGCATGTTCCATCAGCTCCTTCAGTTGGGGGTCGCCCAACAGGCGGAACCAGTCTTTTTCGGTTGTGACGAGCGATAGCCCTTTCTCTTTTGCCTCCCTGATGAGTGAACGAACTGTTTCGGTGGTGTAGGGCTGGTGGTCGCGGAAGAATCTGTGGGCCCGGACATCCGTTCCTGTTCTGCGGAGGCTGGCAAGGAACTCTTCGGGTGCGGCAATGCCTGCAAAGGCAAGCGCCTGAAGCTGAACGCCGGTGTTGGCGGACTCTTCAGAGCGGTCAGTTACGGGCTCGAGGCCGAGCGTATGTACCCGTGTTCTGAAGACTGGCCGACCGGTTGCTGTGAGTGCATGCTCTATTGCATCGGCTTCGTCGGGGTCGGTGATTTTTCCCAGAAGGATGATGTCAGCCCGTGCAAGGTTCCGGAGCGGTTCGCGCAGCCGTCCTTCGGGCAGCATCCGTGCCTTGAAAAAAGGTTCGCTGGCGCTGACGATGACGATGTCGAGGTCGCGTGCCATCTGGCGGTGCTGGAAAGCGTCGTCGAGGATAATGACATCGGGCGGAAAATTCTCAAAGGTTTTCTGAATGAAACGGGCGCCCTCTTTTCTTTTTTCAGCGGCAACGACAATGGCTTCGGGGTTGTTTGCTGCCAGCATTGCCGTTTCATCTCCAGCTTCTCTTGCGCTTAAAAGAAGATGGCGCCCGTCAGATACCATCTGCACTCCTTTCGTGAGTCTGCCGTAGCCCCGCGAGATGATGGCAACTCTGCAGCCGAGTGAGAGAAAATATTTCGTTGTCCAGTCAACCATCGGGGTCTTTCCTGTTCCTCCGGCCGTGATGTTGCCGATGGAGACAACAGGGCAGGGGGGGCGCCATGGGGTGAGGAGGGCGGTTTCGAACAGGGTGTTACGGATTTCGGCAATCAGCCCATAGAGGAGTCCCAGCGGCCTGAGCAGTATGGAGAGGGGGCGCTTATGCATGGGCGAACCGGTCTGAGAGCTCTTCGGAGAATGCCCGAAGCGTTTCTTCGGAGCTGAATGGGGGAGGGAGAATGGTGTGAAGGGTAACCTGAACTTTGCTGAAGGGAAGGGGAATGAGGAACCTGTCCCAGCTTTTCAGCTGGCGGCTGGCTGGCATGTCTATTTCAGCGAAGATGATGGGAAGCTTCCCTTCGGAGGCTATGCGCACGGTTCCGTATTTCATTCGTTCGAAGGGTCCGCGGGGGCCGTCGGGGGTGATGCATACTATGGTGCCCTTCTCCAGTTCCGTCTGCATGGCACTGCGGACCTCTGCCCCCCCTGTGGAGCTTGAGCCGCGGATAAGCTTGAATCCTAGTGTTGTGAGGGCGTCGGAAAGTATGCTGCCGTCTTCAGAGAGACTTGCTATGGCCGCAATCGTTCGCCCTTTGGCGAGTGAACGGGCGAGTAGCCAGCCAACTGCCATGCGGCCGTGCCAGAAGGCGACAATGCAGCCTTTTTCGTTGTCGGGAAGTTTGAAGCCGGAAGGCGACACCTGTATTCTCAGGCTCCGGTAGAGGAGGCTGAGGGCGCCGGGAAGAATGTGGCGGGAGAGTATCGGCGATATGGCCATGATGGTATGATACAACGCACCCCGGGGTTCAGGGGGCGGGGCTGTGAAATTTTTTAATTGTTTTATTTACACGCTCTGCTTTATATACCTTTGTTGCCGTTCAGGTTGAGATGAGAGTAATGTAATAAACCCCTGTCTATAAACCACAGGGGGAAAGGGAGAGTGAATGAAGGTATTGATTATAGGAAGCGGGGGGAGGGAGCATGCCATGGCTCACTCTCTTGCCGGAAGTGATCTTGTTTCGGCCCTGTTTGTTGCCCCTGGTAACGGGGGAACCGCCATGATGGGGGGCAAGGTTCGCAATGTTGATGTGAAGGCTGCGGCGGTGGATGCGCTGCTTGATTTTGCCCGGAATGAAGGTATAGGGTTGACTGTTGTGGGTCCTGAACAGCCTCTTGAGGCTGGGATTGTGGACAGTTTCCGGAGTGCCGGAATGAAAATTGTCGGACCACGGCGTGATGCAGCCCGGCTTGAGAGCAGCAAGGTGTTTTCAAAGGATTTTATGAAGCGCCACAATATTCCTACCGCAGCCTACAATGTGTTCAGCGATCGGGGGAGTGCGATGGCTTATCTTGATTCACTTCCGGCTTCGGGTTGGCCGCAGGTTTTGAAGGCGAGCGGCCTCTGCGGAGGCAAGGGTGTCATTATTGCGCCTGACCCTCAAAGTGCCCACCGTGCCATTGGTGAGATGTTTGATGAACGGGTGTTTGGTGATGCTGCCGATGAGGTGGTGATAGAGGATTTTCTGAAAGGAGAGGAGGCGAGTGTTTTCGTCTTGACTGACGGTATCGAGTACCGGCTCTTTCTTCCCGCTCAGGACCATAAACGCATAGGTGAGGGTGATACCGGAAAGAATACGGGAGGTATGGGCGCGTATGCTCCTGCTCCTGTGGTTACGGCGGAGGTGATGAAAAAAGTTGAGGAACGGGTTGTTGTTCCCACGCTTGAGGGGATGCGAAGTGAGGGCTGCCCTTTTACGGGGTTTCTCTATGTGGGTTTGATGATAGATGGGGGGGAACCGTCGGTTGTGGAGTACAATGTGCGCCTCGGCGATCCGGAAACACAGGTGGTGCTTCCTCTTCTTGAGAGCGATTTTGCTGCGGCGCTTCTTGCCAGTGTGGAGGGCGGGCTTCGGGATGTTCCTTTTGCAATGCGCTCCGGCTCAGCGTCCACGGTGGTGATGGCTTCGGAAGGCTACCCCGGTAGTTACCCTACAGGTATTGCCGTTGCCATTGACGATTCGCTGAAGGCGATGAAGGAGTGCTCGCTGTTCCATGCCGGTACGGCGCTTGAGGGGGAAAGGCTTCTGACGGCCGGGGGCAGAGTGTTTTCGGTGACGGCTGTTGGCCCGACTTTACGCGAAAGCCTTCAGTCAGCCTACAGGGCTGTTGCTGCTGTCCATTTTGATGGGGCGGTTTTCCGCAGGGATATAGGGGCAAGGGCGCTTTGAGCCTTCAAAGATAAACGAAGGGAAAAGGGTTGAGACTTCAGTAATCTGATTGTGCAGTACAAGAATGAAAATACCCCGCAGAGCATTTGAAATCATTCAGGAACAGGCTTTCCGTGAACTGCCGTATGAGTGCTGCGGGTTGTTCGCAGGAGTACAGCAGGCAGGCCGGAGGGGAGAGATTGAACACATGGTTCACGAGGTTGCCCCCTGCCGGAACTGCCTGTATCATGGCCGTGAAAGCGGGTTCGAGATTTCCCGACAGGAGTATGACGACATAGACCGCGAGGCTTCGGCTTTGGGTTACGCCATCGTCGGCTCATATCACTCCCACATCCACTCTCCTGCGGTACCTTCGCTCCATGATGTGGATTTTGCCCGACCGGGCCATACCATGCTCATCATTTCCATGGTGAACGGCCGTCCGAGCGAGGTGACTGCGTGGCTTCGCCGGGAGTCTGGCGGGTTTCATCAGGAGCCGATACGCGTCGTGGAATAGCTGGAAATTTTGTACATTATGAGCCATTGAAACTTACCTAAGACCTAAGACCCAGATACCAGTGCCAAAGCGGGAAGACATCAAGTCCATTTTAGTGATCGGTGCCGGTCCGATTGTGATCGGTCAGGCGTGCGAATTCGATTATTCGGGTACTCAGGCCTGCCGGGCTCTCAAGGAGGACGGTTACCGGGTCATTCTGGTGAACAGCAATCCGGCGACAATCATGACCGATATTGATCTGGCTGACGCCACCTATATCGAGCCGATTACTCCGGAGTATGTGCAGAAAATAATTGAGAAGGAGAAGCCTGATGCGCTTCTTCCGACAATGGGAGGCCAGACGGCCCTGAATACGGCTGTGAGTCTTGCCGAGTCGGGTATTCTGGAGCGCAACGGGGTTGAGCTGATTGGAGCCAAACTCCGTGCCATCCGTAAGGCTGAAAACCGTGAATTGTTCAGCGATGCCATGAAGAAGCTTGGCCTTGAGATGGCGAAAGGATTTTTTGTCCGGAATGAAAAAGAGGCCCGGGAAGCCCTTGAGGAGATCGGTCTGCCAATCATTATCCGCCCTTCGTTTACGCTTGGTGGGACGGGTGGAGGGTTTGCCGAGACCAAGGCGGAATATTATGATGCGGTGCGTCATGGCCTTTCAGAGAGCCCGATTGGCGAAGTGCTGGTTGAGGAGTGCCTGTTTGGCTGGAAGGAGTATGAGCTTGAGGTTATCCGTGATCTTGCTGACAATGTGATTATTGTCTGCAGTATTGAGAATGTGGATCCGATGGGTGTGCATACGGGAGACAGCATAACGGTTGCTCCGGCACAGACCCTCAGTGACCGTCAGTATCAGGAGCTTCGGGATGCCTCCGTTCGCATTATCCGTGAAATCGGTGTTGAGACCGGCGGAAGCAACATCCAGTTTGCCATCAATCCGGAGAATGGACGGATTGTTATTATTGAAATGAATCCGAGGGTGTCGCGCAGTTCAGCGCTGGCTTCTAAGGCGACAGGCTTCCCGATTGCCAAGGTGGCGGCCAAACTTGCTGTGGGCTATACCCTTGACGAAATTCTCAATGACATCACCAAGTCAACACCTGCGAGTTTTGAGCCGGCCATTGATTATTGCGTGGTGAAGGTTCCCCGTTGGGATTTTGAGAAGTTCAAGAATGTCGACGCCCGCCTTGGTGTCCAGATGAAGTCTGTTGGTGAGGTGATGGCGTTTGGACGGAACTTTCGTGAGGCGCTGCAGAAATCGCTTCGCGGTCTTGAAATTGGCCGTGCGGGGCTGGGTGCTGATGGAAAGGATCTTATGAATGTTGTTGATATGACCCCGGAGCAGAAACGGTTTGCCAAGGAGGATATTCTGGAGAAAATCAAGGTTCCCAAGGCAGATAGAATGTTTTATATCCGCTATGCCTTCCAGGCGGGGGCAACGGTTGATGAAATTTTTCAGGCAACTGCCATCGACCGCTGGTTTCTTGACAATATCCGTCAGATTGTTGTGTGTGAGGACGGGCTGCGCGAGCTTGCCTTGGCGGAGTGAGAAGGAGACTATGAAATATCTTTCCGCCATTCTTGAGGAGAAGCGCAGGGAGGTGGAGGCGTTGAAGCGACAGAATCCGTCTGCAAGGTATCGTGATGTTGCCTCATCCCTCCCTTCCTGTAGGGGATTTGCCCGCGCCCTTCAGGGTGAGGGGGGCTCCATTCGTCTCATAGCCGAAGTCAAGAAAGCCTCCCCCTCAAGAGGGGTCATCGTTGAGGATTTTGATCCTGTCCGCATTGCGCTTGCCTATGAGGCTTTGGGGGCTTCTGCTCTTTCCGTGCTGACTGACAGGCATTTTTTCCAGGGTTCAGCCGGGTATCTGCAGCAGGTTGCCGCTGCGGTTTCCCTTCCGGTCCTGCGCAAGGATTTCATTATTGATGAGCTGCAGATTTTCGAGTCTCGCACCATGGGCGCCGATGCCATTCTTCTTATTGTGGCGGCGCTTGAACCCTCCGAGCTTCACGATTATCTGCAGATGGCCGGAGAGATCGGGCTTGATGTGCTTGTGGAGGTTCATGACCGGCATGAGCTTGCTTTGGCCATTGAATCAGGAGCGGAGGTGGTCGGAGTGAACAACCGGAACCTGAAAGATTTTTCGGTTGATCCTGCCACCTCGGCCTCACTTCGTCCTTATTTCCCTTCCGGTGTCATTGCTGTTTCGGAAAGCGGGCTGAAAACCGCAGATGACATTGCTCTTGTCAGAGATGCGGGGTTTGATGCCGTGCTCATCGGTGAGGGTCTTCAGGTCAGCAGTGAACTTCGTTCCCTTTCCTGGCCGAACGCCTGAGGCTCCGGCCAGTTCCTTCCTTTATTTTCCTATCGGGATGCACTTTTGATTTTTGCGGCAGCTGCTTTCGGGTCTGCTGCCCTGAAAAACGCGGTTCCGGCTATCAGCGCATCGGCTCCTGCCGAGACAACTTCCTGCGCGTTCTCTTCGGTGATTCCTCCATCAACGGCAATGACCATATCGGGGTTACGCAGTGTGCGCATCTTATGAAGAAGACGGATTTTTTCTACGGAGGAGGGGATGAATTTCTGTCCTCCGAATCCGGGGTTGACTGACATGATGAGAACAAGATCCAGGTCGGGGAGGATGGATTCAAGCGTGGATATGGGAGTTGCCGGGTTGAGCGATACGCCTGCTTTGGCTCCGAGGCTCTTGATGAACTGGATTGTGCGGTGCAGGTGCGGGCAGGTTTCCTGATGGACGGTTATCTGATGAGACCCGGCTTTGACGAACGCTTCTATGTATCGGTCGGGGTCGGCAATCATCAGGTGCGTGTCGATGACAAGCGGGGTGTTTTTTGCTATGGCGTCAACGACAATGGGGCCGAAGGTGATGTTGGGGACGAAATTGCCGTCCATGATGTCGCAGTGGATCCAGTCAGCACCTGCATCTTCCGCTATTTTAAGGGATTGACCCAGACGGGTGAGATCGGCGGAGAGGATGGAGGGGGCAATGAGAGTTGACTGTTCTGGCATGGCTGTCGAGGGTTTTGTGTGGTTAAAAAGCTTCGCCGATTCCAAAGTTGAAGGTGACATTTCCCGGACCTCCGCTCGATATGACCCATGGATTATCGAGTACCGGATCGTGGAGTTTCCATGCGAAGTCAAACCGGAAAGGACCGATGGGCGAGCCTATCCTGAGTCCGAGTCCGTAGTCCCAGGCGAAGTCGCGTGTGAGGGAGTTGAAGCTGAGGGCGTAGGCGCCGTTGCGGTTCCAGATGTTTCCAATGTCGGTAAAGAAGGTGACGCCGGACTCCTGTCCGAACAGACGGAAGAATTTGAGACGGTATTCCAGAGCCATTTCAAGCTTGATGTCAGCTCCGAAGTTTGACGCGGCGTCGCTTTCGCTGCTGCCGGGACCGAGCGTGTTGAAAAGCCAGCCCCGCATGCTGTTGGACCCTCCGGCATAGAATCGTCGCTCTTCCGGGGTTGCTTCGGCTTTGCCCCAGGGCGCCATCCATCCAACATCCAGTTTGCCGGCAAGCTGCTCTTTTGCAGAGAGCTGGCGGATGAGGGTGATGCGTGTATCGGCCTTGACATACTGCGAGTAGGTTGTGCCGAAGATCTGCGGGTCATTGTCGGTGAACCCCTCTTTCCCGGAGGTGTCAATGTATTCATCGATCAGCCAGGGCAGGGCACCAGCGTGTTCAAGGAGGATGTCGACAGTGCGGACGGTTCCGCGGGCCGGGACCCGTTGGCGGTTTGATGTGTTGAACCGAAGCCTGAAGGTCTGGTTGATATGGGTGTCGAGCAGGCTGTCAAGCCCGGCGTTGAGGTCATCGGTGTCGGTCGGATCGATGCCTATGTTCTCTGCCAAATCTGTTGTGAAGAGTTGTTTGAAGCCTCTGAGGGAGTCTTTTTCGACCAATTCTATATCAAAGAAGTCAAAATTGAGTTGTGACGAGGGCCCTTTTTTTGCGCTGTAGCTCGCTCTGAGAAGGGCGTAGCGGTTTGAGAGGAGGACCGGCAGCTCTGTTTTTGCATATTCGGCCGTGACGCTGTAGAAGTTGCCCGGGTTTCTCAGGACGGGAAGGAGCAGCGTGTTTTTGAGCCTGAGTTCATAGGGGGTCACTTTGTCGTACTGGTCGGAGGTGAGGTTGTCAAGGAGGTTGTTGCTGCTGCCGGTCTGGCTTCCGTATTCTGCTGTAGTCCGCAGTTGTTCGGCTCCTCCGAAGAGGTTCCGGTTTTCGTAGCTGAGGGCGCCTCCGATAAAGAGAGAGCCGTAGCGGTTGTCAACCAGAAGTTTGGGTTCCAGCTGATGTTTCGGGGCGGGTTCGAGATGGACGGTGCTGTAGAGTTTGTCTGCTTTGACGGAATCCTCTTTGATATAGATGGATGAAAAGATGTTTGTAGTGCCGAGGTTCTGGAGTGTGCGCTCTTCGCGGCTCCGACGGGTGAGTTCTCCGGGCCGGAAGCTGATGGCCGAGCTGATGAGTACGGGTGAAATGTTTACCCGTTCAGGAATGGTGATGCGGGTGCTGTCCTGGAAGGTTGTTACAGGGGGGCCGGAGGAGCGTCGTTTCAGCGGGTTATGGACAACTGCTGTCACGGTGCCATAATGAAGCTGCCGGGGGAGGCTGAGCATATATGTAATGCCGGCGCGGGTGCCGGTGGTGTCAACCGTGATTTTGAGACTGTCTTCATTGAAAAAGGCGAAGCCTTCCTCCCTGAAGAATGCCAGAGCGCGGTCCCGTTCGTCAATGAGCCCTTCAACGGAGAAGATGTCGCCCTTGTGCAGTTTCTGTTCCCAAAAGAACCGCTTTCTGAGTTCAGGCGCGATGGTGCCAAGCCCTTGATAGGCAAGGGAGTCTATTGTGGTTGGCTGGTTTTCCGTTATCCGGAAGTCAATATCGATCCGTTGACCTCCTTTTTTTCTTTGAAGGAGGGTGTCAATGTCGGCAAAGAAGTATCCTTTGTAGGTATAGAGCTTTTTGAGAAGAAGCAGGTCTTTTGTGAACTCTTCCCCGCTGAAGGGTTTTCGCTGTTTGCCGAAGAGGCCGAGGCCGAGAAACGACCGCTCTCTTGTGGTCATGATGACCTGGCTCAGCTCCTCGTCGCTGACTGCGCGGTTGCCGGTGAAGAGCACTTTCCCGACATAGGGTTCGGCGGGTTCTTGTTCAGCTGCATGTGCCGGCAGTACGAAGAGAAAAAGAAGCAGCAGTCCCACGCCGACCCTCATGGTGTGAATTGAGCGGTGGCGGGTCAAAAAAAAAATCCGGAGTGAGGGTGCATTTCAGTTCTGGAGCTCTTCATCACTGTATCCGAAGTCTTCATCGGTCGGGTAGTCTGGCCAGATTTCATCAAGGCTTTCATACATGTCGTCGCTGTCGGGCAGATCCTCAAGGTTTTCAACAACCTGCTGCGGTGCTCCCGTTCTGTTGACATAGTTGATCAGTTCGTCTTTTGTTACCGGCCATGGCGCGTCTGCTATGTATCGGGCAAGGTCGAGATTCCAGTACATATTCAGTTTTTTGTTTTGTTCATATTACGAGTTGCTTCCGTTGTCTTCTTCTGCAGGGCTTTGGTTGGATATGAATTTTTCAGGATGGGCTGCATCAAAGAAGTATGCTGCCGGATCAACCCTCTGTTGACGGCGCATGACCTCATAGTGCAGGTGGGGGCCGGTGGATATTCCCGTGCTGCCGACAAGGCCGATGATCTCCCCTCGTCGAACGCGTTGGCCCATCCGGACAAGTGATTTCGATAGATGAGCATACAGGGTAGTGAATCCGTAGCCGTGGTTGATGACAACTTTCTGGCCGTATCCCCTGTCATAGCCGGACCATGCTACCGTGCCGTCTCCGGTTGCTTCGACATGTGAGCCTTTTGGGGCCGAAAAATCAACTCCTGTATGAAACATCCGCACCTTGTAAATGGGGTGTGTTCTGGCACCGAATGAGCTGGTGACGGGCCCGCTGACAGGTCTGATGTTGGGTACGCATGCCAGGAAAGGACTCTGCTGTGAGTTTTTGAGCCCTTCAGCCGGTGCTGCTTTTCTGCTGTCCCCCTCTTCAATCTGCATGATCAGCTGCTCTATTGTCTGCTCCGTTCCCGGTGCCATGTTCGTGACGGGGGGTTCGGCAGCTCTGAGCTGCATGGGCAAGGCTGTAAAGAAAAGCAGGAAAAAGAGTATGAAGCCGATCGGCTTGATGGCGCGCCGTATTCCCGCACTTCTTTGGGCCTGTGGTATTCTCAATGCCATACAGTCAGTGAATTAGCGCTTTTCTGCGGGAGTTCAGGCTATAATTTTTTGAATATAAAAATTTTTTTTTGATAAGCTCGTGAATAGTTCTTCAGTGCGCTTCGAGCCAGTTTTTTCCGGTTCCGCAGTCCACTTCAACCGGGACGGTTTTCATTCCGCACACGCCGGCAGCTTCAATCATGGCCTCTTCAACCAAGGCGCTGAGGTTTTCCTGCTCCTCGGGCGTTGTTTCAAAGACCAGCTCATCATGGACCTGCAGGAGCATTGATGACTGCATGTCATGTTCCTTCATCCTTTTGCTGCAGAGGATCATTGCGCATTTGATGATGTCGGCTGCGGTGCCCTGGATGGGGGTGTTCATGGCCGCCCGCTCGGCAGCTTTCTGCAGATTTCCGTTTCTGCTTGAGAGGTTGGGGAGGTAGCGGCGTCTGCCGAGAAGGGTGGTGACAAAGCCTTTCTCTCTGCCGGTTGTTTTGATTGTGTCGAGGGCTTCAAAGAGGCCCGGGTATTTAGCCGTATAGGTGCTGATGATGTCTGCGGCTTCGCTTCGGGGTATGTTGAGCCTTTTGGAGAGGCCAAAGGGCTGGATGCCATAGAGAACCCCGAAGTTGACCTCTTTTGCCTTGCGACGCATGTCGGGAGTGATGTCGGGGGTGTCGAAGATGACCCGCGCCGTGGCGCTATGGATGTCTTCGCGATTGCGGAACGCCTCAATGAGTTTGCCATCACCGGAGATTTCTGCGGCGATGCGCAGCTCAATCTGGGAATAGTCAGCCGAAAGCAGAAGGTTTCGGGGGTCGGTGGGGATGAAGGCTTTACGGATTTCCCTTCCGAGCGGGGTGCGGATGGGGATGTTCTGCAGGTTCGGGTTGGACGAAGAGAGTCTGCCTGTGGCGGTGATGTGCTGGTTGAAAGATGTGTGCACGCGTCCTGTCCGGGGGTTGAGCATTTTCGGCAGGGCATCAATATAGGTGGTCTTGATTTTCTGCAGACTCCTGTATTCAAGCAGGTTTCCGACAACGGGATGAAGAGGGGCGAGCTCTTCAAGCACTTCAACATTGGTTGAGAAGCCGGTTTTGGTGGTTTTCTTTGTGGGGAGGCCGAGCACCTCGAAGAGGATCCGGGAGAGCTGTTTTGGTGAGTCAATGTTGAAACTTTCTCCGGCTGCACTGTGGATGGTTTCCTTCAACTGCAGCAGCTGCGTTCCGACGCTTTCGGATGTGGCGGCAAGGTGGCGGGTATCAATACTGATTCCTTGTGATTCCATGGCGCCAAGAACGCTGATCAGCGGGAACTCAAGAGTTTCGCCTATGTGGCGGAGGTTTGGCTCCTCAGCCAGCTCTTTTTGCAGGATGGCGGTAAGGCGGAGTGCTATGTCGGCATCCTGGCATGCGTAGTCGGTGAGTTTTCGGGGCTCGACATCGTCAATGTGAAGTTTCGTTTTCCCTGTCCCTGTCAGCTCGTCGTATTTGGTGGTGCGCAGCTTGAGGTGGCGGGCGGCAAGGTCGTCGAGGTTGTGCGTCGTTTCCGGGTTGAGGAGATAGCTTGCCAGCATGGTGTCGAAACTGATGGGGCTGAGTTCCAGACCATAGTTTTTGAGGACCAGAAGGTCGTACTTGAGGTTCTGTCCCGTTTTGGCTATGGCGGGGTTTTCCAGAAGCGGGCGGAGCAGTTCGATTGTCTTTTCACGGCTGAGGCCTGTACGGGCAAAGGAGATGAAGCTGGCAGTGGCGGGAGTGGCACTGAGCGAGATGCCGGCAAGTTCGGCTTCGCAGGTCTTGAGTGAAGTTGTTTCAGTGTCAACGGCCACAAGTGTTGCTTTCATCAGTTCTGCGACAAGGCTGCTGACCCCTTCTTCGGTGGAAATCATTCTATAGTCAGATCCTTCACGGGGGTCGCCAAGGGCGTCAGTTTCCTTATTTTCGGGCGCTTCAGTGCCTTCCGTCAGAGCATTTCCTGCTGTGGCAAATCCGGGGAACGCATCGGGCAGGCGTCGCGCAATGGTTTTCAGTTCAAGCTCTTTGAGCAGAGCGAGGATCGCATTGCTCTCTGGCGTGGTGCAGGCAAGCTCCTGCAGGGTGACGGGGAGCTCAAGATCAGTACGGATGGTTACCAGGTCGGTAATGAGAGGAAGGCGGGAACGGAACTCTTCAAGGCTGGCTCGGGTTTTGGGGGCAATTTCTTCAAGCTTTTCGTAGACATTTTCCAGAGAGCCGAATCGTCCGAGAAGCGTTGCTGCGGTTTTCGGGCCAATCCCTTTGGCTCCGGGAATGTTGTCGGAAGTGTCACCGGTGAGGGTGAGGAACTGGGTGAACTGAGCGGGCGGAACGCCAAACTGTTCAGCAATTCCTTCCGGGGTGAGCAGCTGCAGTTCGCTGTCGTTTTTTGTGGGGCGGAGCATCGATACCCCTCCATGAACAAGCTGGGCGAGATCTTTGTCGGGGGTGACGATGAAGATGTTGCACTGGTCTTCAAACAGCCGTGCAGCACTCCCTATGAGATCATCTGCTTCGTAGCCGGGGGTTTTCAGGATAGGTATTCCGAGAGCTTCAAGCAGCTTGAAGAGAGGTTCAATCTGGGCAAGCATGTCTTCAGGCGGGGCCTGCCGGTTGGCCTTGTACTGATCGTAAAGGTCGTGGCGGAAGGTTTTTTCCCGGCTGTCAAATGCGGCGGCGAGGTAGCCGGGATGGTAGGTCTCGAAGATTTTGATGAGCGTGGAGAGGAAGCCGAAGAGGGCGCCTGTCGGCTGGCCGCTCCGGTTCTGCATGCCTGAGCGCTGCAGAGCGTAGTGTGCCCTGTAGAGCAGCGCCATGCCGTCAATGAGGAAGAGCGATGGCTTTGTGCCCGCAGGCGGTTGTGCGGTACTGTTCTTGACGCTGTCCTCAGGAAAAAAGTCGTACTGGCGTGTGTTCATGCATTCACCACCCCATAGCTGCCAAGTACTTTGACCATAGTGGCAAACTCTCTGAGATGAGAGAGGGCGTGGCTGATTGCCGGATCGTCACAATGGCCGAGGATGTCGACATGGAAAAGGTACTCGAAGGCCTTTTTGCGGAAAGGGCGTGATTCAATTTTTGTGAGGTCGATGTTGCGCAATGCCATTGTGGCGAGCGCCTTGAAGAGAGATCCCTGTTCATTTGGCAGGGTGAAGACGATTGTGGTTTTCTGGCGCGAGGTGTCATACCCGGCAGTTTGTTCAAGGGATTCAGGATGCTGGGCATGGGTGATGCAGAAGAACCGGGTGATGTTCCACTCTTCGTCGGCGAGGTTCCGCTGAAGGATTTCAAGCCCGTAGAGCTCCCCTGCCCGCTGTGAGGCTATTGCCAGTTTTGTGGGATCTTGTTCCGATGCAATCATTTTGGCGCTGCCGGCGGTGTCGTAGGCGGCTTCGGCGGTAAGGTTCGGGTGGGTGGCAAAGAAATTCCTGCACTGGGCAAGGGCCTGGGGGTGCGAGAGAACGCGCTGTGCTGTTTCGGGCGAAGAACCCTCGAGACCCAGAAGACAGTGTTCCACCTTGACAAAGGTTTCTGCCTTGATGACAACCGGATGCTGGAGCAGGAGGTCATAGTTCTGGTGAATGCTGCCTCCCAGAGAATTTTCCATCGGAAGGACTGCCATGTCTGCTCTCCGGTTTTCGACGGCGGAAAACACCTCTTCAAACGAGTTGCAGGGAAGGGGCTGACCAAGCCGCAGGGCCGCAATTTCACTGTACGCTCCAGGTTCCCCCTGGTAGGCTATCTTCAGGTTTGTCATTATTTTTTCTTGTGATTACCTTGCACTAAAGCCGTTGGAATAGATTTACTTTAAAGAAAATAAATCTATTATCATAGACAGGCCCTTTCCCGAACAATCATTTCAGAAGTTTTTCGCCATGTCAGGACACAGCAAGTGGGCAACCATCAAGAGAAAAAAATCGGCAACAGACCAGAAACGGGGCAACCTGTTCACGAAGCTGGTCAAGGAGATTACCATAGCCGCAAAAATGGGCGGCGGTGACCCGGCTGGAAATCCCAGGCTGCGCCTTGCCATTGATACGGCCCGGTCGAACTCGATGCCGATGGACAACATTCAGCGGGCCATCAAGAAAGGAACCGGTGAGCTTGAGGGTGTAAGTTATGATGAAATTACCTATGAGGGCTATGGACCGGCAGGCATTGCCCTGATTATTGAAACAGCTACGGACAACAAAAACCGGACTGTTGCCGACCTGCGGCACATCATGAGCCGCAACAACGGCTCTCTTGGTGAGAGTGGCAGTGTGTCGTGGATGTTCCATCGAAAGGGAAGTATCGAGGTGCCGGGTGGATCGGCCACCGAGGAGCAGCTGATGGAGGTGCTTCTTGATGCGGGTCTGGAGGATATTGGTGGAGACGCTGAGGGTGGTTATACTGTGACTACAGATGTGCATGATCTTGAGTCGGCAAAAAAAGCCCTTGAGGAGGCCGGAATAGCTTATGAGAACGCCAAAATGGATCTGATCCCGGAGAACTTCATTGAGCTTGAGGCTGATGACGCCCGCAAGGTCATCAAACTGATTGACGCTCTTGAGGGTAATGACGATATACAGGCCGTTTTCAGCAACATGGAGATCAGCGAGGGTGCCATGGACAGCCTTGACGAGTAGAGTATGGTTGTGCTGGGGATAGATCCCGGAAGTCTCGCTACCGGTTACGGCGTTGTTTCCGGGGACGGAAGGGAGTCGTTTCGGGCACTTTCCTGCGGTCTGATACGCCTCCATCCCCGAAAGAGCCATGCTGTGAGGGTGGGGGAGATATATCGGGAGCTCAGTGAGCTGATTGGTGAGTTGAAGCCGGATCGGGTGGCCATTGAAACCGCTTTTGTTGGAAAGAATGTACAGTCGGCCCTCAAGCTCGGGCAGGTGAGGGGGGCCATCATGGCGCTCTCGTTCAATAGCGGGGTGCCGATTTTCGAGTATGCTCCCCGGGAGGTGAAGTCAGCGGTGACCGGTCGTGGAGGAGCTGCAAAGGAGCAGGTTGCCTTCATGGTGGCCTCAATGCTTTCCCTCAGCAGTGTGCCGAAGCCTTTTGATGTGACTGATGCGCTGGGTGTTGCGCTCTGTGATCTCCTGCGGTGCGGGGGTGGTCAGAAAGAACGCCAGACAGATATGAAGGGTTCGGGTGGAGGGTTGTGCAGCTGGGGTGATTTTGTGCGTGCAAGTCCGGACAGGGTTCTCTAACCATTAAATCATACGCTTTGCAGGGTCATATTTTCAACCTTCCCAATGCGTTGAGTTTCCTCAGGATTCTTCTGATCCCATGGTTTCTCTATTATCTCCATGTCGGGAATACAACTGTAGCTGTATCGCTGATGCTTGTTGCCGTCCTCTCAGACTGGTTTGACGGGCAGGCGGCGCGCTGGACGAATGAGGTGTCGGAGATGGGCAAGATTCTCGATCCCCTGGCCGACAAGCTCTGTCTGGCAAGTGTTGCGCTCTATTACCTTTGGGTTGGTGAGCTTCCCCTCTGGTTTGTCCTGTTTGCCGTTGTGCGCGATCTCGTGATTTTCGGCGGGGCTGCCTGGGTGCGTCACCGTCACCAGATGGTCACTACTTCACTATGGCCCGGAAAGTGGGCTGTGGGTTTTGTGTCCATGCTCTTCATCACAATGGTGTGGCCGCTCCCGATTTTTGAGAGCTGGCCGTTCAAGGAGCTTTTCCTCTACCTTTCCACCATCATGCTGTTCTACTCCTTTGTTCTCTACTGCATCCGTTTTTACCGGATTCACAAGGGACTTGAATTCAGGAGTTAGTTCCCGGGCTTGTCCATTACGGTTGCCATCAGTGAGGCTTCACATACCAGTTCGCCCCTTACGAAGGCTTTTGCCTCAAACTGGCAGACGCTTCTTCGCATATTGACCATGACCCCTTCAATAACAAGTGTGTCGCCCGGCAGTACCGGCTTGCGGAACCGTGCTTTGTCTATTGCCATGAAGTAGACAACGCTCTCTTTCGTATTGTCTTTGCCGTTGAGCATCATGATGCCTCCAGTCTGCGCCATTGCCTCAATGATGAGCACGCCCGGCATGACGGGATTGCCCGGGAAATGCCCCTGGAAGAATGGCTCGTTCATGGTGACATTCTTTATGGCGACAATTTTTTCGTCAAGCTTGAACTCGACGATTTTGTCTATCAAAAGGAATGGGTAGCGATGAGGCAGCATTTTCTGGATGGCGTTGATGTCAAAAATCACGCCGGCTTTTTTCTCGTGCTGGTACTGACGGGCCAGTTTGTTGCGGTCGGCATATTTTTTAAGCTGGCGGACAAACTCGACATTTGATGCATGTCCGGGACGGGCTGCAAGCACCTGGGCTTTGACTGGCATGCCGAGAAGCGCCATGTCGCCAAGGAGGTCGAGCAGTTTGTGCCGGGCAGGCTCGTTCTTGTAGCGGAGCTCGCGGTTGTTGAGGATTCCGTTCTCTCCAATGACAAGGTGGTCGCTGTCGAGTCCCAGTTTTTCGCCGAGATCCAGCATCTCCCTTTTTTCCATCTCCTTGTCAATGATGACAATGGCGTTGTCGACATCACCGCCTTTGATGATGCCCTGGCCGGCAAGTGCTTCAACTTCAGAGAGGAAGCAGAAGGTTCGGGAGGGTGCGAACTCGGTGAGGAACTCCTGTTCCAGGTCGAAGAGTCCGGAGTGCTGTGAACCGAGGGCGGGATTCTTGTAGTCGACCATGACAGTGGTGCGGAAGTTGTCAAGCGGCAAAGCTACGATGTCCACACTGTTTTCGGTGTCGTGGTACTCAATGGTTTCGTCTATGACCAGATAGTTTTTCGGCTCATCCTGATCTTCAAAGCCAGCTTCAATGAGGGCTTCTGCAAAAGGGAGCGAACTTCCGTCCATGACCGGGGGTTCCGGTCCGTCCATCTCAATGCGGCAGTTGTCAACCTGCAGGCCGTAGAGGGCTCCGAGAACATGTTCCGTGGTGTAGACCTTGACGCCGCCAATGCCGATGGTGGTACCGCGGAGCACTTCAACCACATTGTCTATCAGCGCAGGGATTTCGGGGCTGTCCGCCACATCGGTCCTGATGAAACGGTAACCGTATCCGGCCGGTGCCGGCTTGAAAGTGATTCTGCATTCCTTGCCGGTATGCAGTCCTGTTCCCGAGAGGGAGGCTTCTTTTTTGAGTGTGCGCTGATGAATGAGCATCGTGTGTTGTTGTTGCTCCCGCCAGGACAGCCGTGGCGGAAAATGGGCCCCTGTGTCATGAGGCAAAAGTGATGATTTTCAAGATACGAAAGAAGAGGATTCTCTTCAAATCATAGAGGAGTTGAAGAGGGTGGATCTTCCGGGGGGAAGTGTCGTTGTGCCATTGACAGCAGGAGAGGGTGAGTCAGGCTGCTGCCTGCAATGATGCTTTTATGGCTGAAAACATCCCGCTTTCCATGAAAGTCGGTGACTATGCCGCCAGCTTCGCGTACAAGAAGCACTCCCGCGGCGAAGTCCCATGGGAGAAGTTTGTATTCCCAGAAGCCGTCGAACCGTCCGCAGGCGGTATATGCCAGATCGATTGCCGCGGAGCCGGCGCGCCTGACGCCTGAAGAGATATGAATGACATCGCGGAGCATCTCCATGTAGCTGTCGAGATAGCCATAGTCCTTGAAAGGGAGCCCCGTGGCTATAAGGTAGCCATCTTCTTCCTGCCGGTCTGTTACGCGGATGGGTTTGCCGTTGAGCAGGGCTCCCTTTCCCGGTTCAGCAGTGAAAAGTTCGTTGGTGATGGGAAGATAGACTACGCCTGCGATGAGTTCTCCGTCGCTTCCCTGAAGAGCTATGCTGATGGAGAATACAGGAAAGGAGTGAATGAAGTTCAGTGTGCCGTCAAGCGGGTCGACTATCCATCTGCGTCCAGATCGGGGCGTCATTGTTGTCCCCTCTTCGCAGAGCATACCGTCCTCGGGGAAGGCTTCGGAGAGGATGAGGCTGATTTCGGCTTCGCATTGCCTGTCTGTTTCTGTGACGAAATCCTTGAACTCTTTGGTGTGGATTTCGCTTTTTCGGAGCTCGCCGAATTTATTGAGGGTAATTGCCCCTGCTGCATGGGCCGCTCGCGTGGCGGTAAGGATTTCCGGGGATTGTTGCGGCATGGCTGTTGGCGGAGGGTCAGATTAAGATGGTTATGACTGTTTCAAGGTGGCAATATAGTATTTCGCTGGTATTTCCGTTCGGAACGGGCGGCTTGCATGGCGGGAATTATCCCTCTTTGTACTATGTTGCATTGGGTGTCTCAACAATACTCTTTCCTGATAAGAGTCCAATTAATACAAATCATGATCATGAAAAATCTCAATCCATTGAAGACAGGACTGGCGATAGCGATCTGTTTCGTTTTTGCCTATGGTGGCAGCATTTTTACTCCGCTGCCCGGTTCGGAGTGGTATTACCAGATACTCAACAAACCTTCCTGGAATCCGCCGGACTGGCTCTTTCTTCCTGTCTGGACGGTACTGTTCTTGATGATGGGTACGGCTATGGGGCTTGTGGCGAGCAAAGAGGGGGCTCCTGTGGAGCAGGTGCGCTCGGCCTGGATTGTCTTTGTGGGCCAGCTTGTCCTGAACCTGGCCTGGTCCACGGCATTTTTCGGCCTCCACTCTCCGCTTCTTGCCATGGGCGTGATTGTGCTGCTTTGGGCGGCAATTGTTGTGACGATGATGCAGTTCCGTGCTGTTGTTCCCCTTGCAGCATGGTTGCTGGTTCCCTATCTCGCCTGGGTCAGTTTTGCGGGCTTCCTGAACTTCATCATCTGGCAGATGAACTGAGTGGGGGTATAGGGTGTACAATGAAAAAAGCCCGGTGGATGCCGGGCTTTTTTCATGTTCGTCTCCTGCTCAGCTTTCATCTTCCTTCTCGCGGAGGTTTTCAAGAACGCCGAAGTCTTCAAGGGTGGTGACATCTCCCTTGATTTCGTTGCTGGTTGCCAGCTCGCGGAGGAGGCGACGCATGATTTTGCCGCTTCTGGTTTTCGGGAGTCCTTTTGCCCACCTGATTTCGTCGGGCTTGGCTATGGGGCCGATCTCCTTGGCTACATGGTTGCGCAGTGCCTCACGCAGCTTCATGTCGCCTTCGTATTCGTCCTTGAGGGTGACGAAGGCAACAAGAGCGTTGCCCTTGATGTCGTCGGGACGGCTGACTACTGCGGCTTCTGCAACGGCCTCGTATGAGACGAGGGCGCTTTCAACTTCGCTGGTGCCGAGCCTGTGACCTGATACATTGACCACATCATCAACGCGGCCCATGATCCAGATGTAACCGTCCTCATCCTTTCGTGCACCGTCACCTGTGAAGTACATGTCGTGGAATTCTGACCAGTAGGTTTCTTCATACCGTTTGTTGTCGCCGTAGATGGTACGGAGCATTGATGGCCATGGCTTTTTGATGACCAGGTAGCCGCCTTCATTCGGGCCGCATGGGGTGCCGTCTTTCTGGACGACATCTGCCATGATGCCGGGAAGGGGACGGGTTGCGGTGCCGGGTTTGGTCGGGGTTGCTCCGGGAAGGGGAGAGACCATGATGCCACCGGTTTCAGTCTGCCACCAGGTGTCGACAATCGGGCATTTCTCCTGCCCTACCACCTTGTGATACCACATCCAGGCTTCGGGGTTGATTGGTTCGCCGACTGTGCCGAGAAGGCGCAGCGAACTGATGTTGTGCTTGGTGACCCATTCGTCGCCGGCGCGGATGAAGGCGCGGATGGCGGTAGGGGCCGTGTAGAGAATGGTGACTTTGTGGCGGTTGATGATGTCCCAGAAGCGGTCCCACTGGGGGTAGTTCGGGGCACCTTCATACATGAGCAGGGTTGCGCCGTTGAGAAGCGGCCCATAGACCATGTAGCTGTGGCCGGTGATCCAGCCGACATCAGCAGTACACCAGTAGATGTCATCGTCGCGGATGTCGAAGACATAGCGGAACGAACTTGCTGCGTGGACCATGTAGCCGGCGGTGGTGTGCAGAATGCCTTTGGGCTTTCCTGTTGAGCCACTGGTGTAGAGGACGAAGAGCGGATGTTCGGATTCAACCTCCACGGGTTCAGATTCGTCGGATGCCAGCCCCATGAGGTCGTGCCACCAGTGATCCATGCCGTCGTGCATGCTGATTTCCTCTCCGGTCACCTTCAGGACGATGACGCTGCGGACGGAAGGGGTGTTGACGATTGCCTCGTCGACAATATTCTTGAGGTTGATTGAACCACCGCGGCGACGGGTGCCGTCACAGCAGATGATGAGTTTTGCGCGGGAGTCGTTGACCCGTTCGGTAATGGCGTGGGCTGAAAAACCTGCGAAGATGACATTGTGGACAGCGCCTACTCGTGCACATGCCAGAACAGCTATGACCAGCTCAGGCACCATGCCCATGTAGATTGCTACGCGGTCACCGGGTTTGATTCCTGCAATTCTCAGTACATTGGCGAACTTTGAGACCTGGCGGTGGAGTTCTCCGTAGGTGAGTACCCGCTGCTCACCCTCTTCGCCTTCCCATATGATGGCGGCTTTGTTTTTTCTCCAGCTGTTGGCGTGAACATCAACGGCATTGTAGCAGATGTTTGTGGTGCCGCCGTTGAACCATTTTGCATAGGGGGTATCCCATTCGAGCACGCTGTCCCACTTTTTGAACCAGTGAAACTCTTCGGCAAGGCCTCCCCAGTAGCTGTCGGGGTCCTCTGCGGCTGCCTTGTACAGTGTTTCGTACTCTTCCATGCTTCCGATTCGGGCTTTTTCCGAAAATGCTGCCGGAGGGGGAAATTTTCGCTTTTCAGACATGACAGAGCTTATCGCGTCTGTCCCTTTCTTGTTGTCGTCTGTAGCCATTGATCGCCAGGATTTATGTGTTGAAAAAATCACGGGTTTCCTCTTTTTTGGCGGCATGACTCACTTCCGTCACACCGGGGGAAGCCTGAACAGGAATGTTACATAAAAAAATGTTCTTCATCAATGATTGTGACAGCCTCTCTCCGGGCTCTTGCCGTATCGCTCACCCTATTTTACGGCAAAATTTATGAGTTTGTCGGGAACAACGATTTCTTTCATGATTGTGACCCCTTCAAGGAATTTCTTCACCCCTTCAAGGGCTTTGGCCTCATTCAGCAGCTGTTCTTTCGGGCAGCCCGGTGCTGCGGTGAATGAGCCTCTGAGTTTTCCGTTGACCTGGACTGCTATGGTCACTTCTTTGTCCTGTGCAAGTTCCGGATCAAACTCAGGGAAGGGAGCAAGGGAAATGGATTCCTGGTGGCCGAGTGCTTCCCAGAGCTCTTCCGAGAGGTGAGGCGCATAGGGGGCGAGCAGGAGGAGAAGGGTTTCGACGGCAATGCGGCTGCTTTCTCCGGTGCGGTGCAGTTCGTTGGTGAACACCATCATTTCGGCAATGGCGGTGTTGAATTTGAGGTTTTCAGTGTCCGCAGCAACTTTTTTGATGGTTTTGTGCATCCGTCGCAGGAGGTCAGGGGAGGGTGCGAGGGTGGAGAGGTCGGCCCGTGTGCCTTCTGGCTCTGGCCAGACAAGCCGCCATACCCGTGAGAGAAACCGGCTGACGCCTTCTATTCCATTGGTGTTCCATGGCTTGACCTGTTCGAGGGGACCGAGGAACATCTCGTACAGCCGGACTGCGTCGGCGCCGTAGGTCTGGAGTACATGGTCCGCAGGAATGACATTGCCCCGGGATTTAGACATTTTTTCGTTGTCTTCTCCCAGAATCATTCCCTGGTTGAAGAGCCGCTGGAAGGGCTCTTTTGTGCTGACGACCTTGAGGTCAAAGAGTACCTTGTGCCAGAATCGGGCGTAGAGCAGATGGAGTACGGCATGTTCCGCACCTCCTATGTAAAGGTCAACATTCATCCAGTAGGCCTCTTTGGCAGGGTCGACGGGAAGCTTGCTGTTGTGGGGGTCAATGAAGCGGAGGTAGTACCAGCAGCTCCCGGCCCATTGCGGCATGGTGTTGGTTTCACGACGGAAGGGGCCGTTTTCATCAGTGCCGTTAAGCCATTCGGGGATGTTGGCCAGCGGTGATTCACCGGTTTCGGTGGGCTGGTATGCCTCAACCTCCGGCAGCATCAGGGGGAGGCTGGTTTCGGGTTTCAGTGTTCCATCGGGGTAATGTTTGATGGGTATCGGTTCTCCCCAGTAACGCTGACGGCTGAATATCCAGTCGCGGAGACGGTAGTTGACCTTTCGTTTTCCTGCTTTTTTCTTTTCAAGCCATGAAGCCATCAGTTCAAATGCTTCCGGAAAGGCAAGGCCGTTGAGGCTGATGTCATTGTTGCTGGAGTTGACAACCGTACTGTCTTTGCCTTCAAAGACTTCCTGCTGGACATCGTGGGGGCTTTTGACCACCTCGATGATCGGGAGGCCATACTGTTTTGCAAATTCCCAGTCGCGGCTGTCGTGAGCAGGGACCGACATGATTGCGCCTGTGCCGTAGCTGGTGAGCACGAAGTCAGATATCCATACGGGGAGCGGTTCGCCGGTGGCGGGGTTGATTGCGTAGGATCCGGTGAAAACACCTGTTTTGTCTTTCTGAAGTCCGGTGCGTTCCAGCTCGGTTTTGAGCTTCGCTTTTGCGATGTACTCCTTGACGGCAACCAGCTGCTGCGCAGTGGCAAGTTTTTCAGCCATTGCGTGTTCCGGGGAGATGACCAGATAGGTGGCTCCAAAGAGTGTATCGGGTCGGGTGGTGTAGACCCGGAGCATTGTTCTGTGACAGCGGAGTTCAAAGTCAACCTCCACTCCTTCGCTTCTCCCGATCCAGTTGCGCTGCATCTGCTTCACATTTTCGGGCCAGTCGAGCCCGTCAAGGTCTTCAAGAAGACGGTCGGCGTAGGCAGTTATTTTCAGTACCCACTGGCGGAGCGGGCGACGGACAACGGTAAGGCCGTCTGCCAATTTTTCCTCAACCTCTTCATTGGCAAGCACTGCACGGAGTTCAACGCACCAGTTGACATCCACCTCCGACATATAGGCCAGCCCCATTTCATGAAGTTTCAGGAAGATCCACTGTGTCCATTGGAAGTATCCTGGGTCGGTGGTGTTGATTTCGCGCGACCAGTCATACGAAAAACCCATTGCCTGAAGAGTTTCCTTGAAGTTGGCAATGTTTTTTTGTGTCGTGTCGCTGGGGTGGGTTCCTGTTTTGATTGCGAACTGTTCGGCTGGAAGGCCGAAAGCGTCCCATCCCATCGGGTGGAGCACATTGTACCCGCGGCTGCGCCGGTAACGGGCAGAGATGTCGGAGGCGGTGTAGCCTTCAAGATGGCCGACATGGAGCCCTGAGCCGCTGGGGTAGGGGAACATGTCGAGCACATAGTATTTGGGCTTTTCGGGCGCTTCTCCGGTTTTGAATGTTTCCTGCTGTTTCCAGCGGGCCTGCCATTTTTTTTCCGTCTTTGAAAAATCGTACCTCATGGGGCGCAGTGTCGTTCTGGTCTTTGTTCGTAAAAGAAAAAGCAGTGCAGGGTCTTCTGCACTGCTTTTTGGCTTCAAGGGTTCAGTGATGAGTTTCGTTGACTGTTCTGCCTCAGCTGTTTGTTTCTGCAGCAGCGGCTTCCGTTCCCGGATCGGGAGCATCAAGAGCTGCTTTGATGGAGAGGGCGAAACGGGTTTTTCCTGTTCTGGGATCCTTGCGGATGTCGACAAGCTTCACCTTGACCCGCTCTCCAACCTTCAGATGGTCGCTGACTTTGGCAACCCGCTCATTGGCGATTTCGGAGATGTGGACCAACCCGTCGGTTTTCGGGATGAATTCTACAAATGCACCGAGTTCATCGCGAATGTCGCGAACTTTTCCAATGTAGACAGTGCCTACTTCGGGTTTGGCAATCAGCGCCTTGATGATTTCAACAGCTCCTTTGGTCCCCTCGTTGCTTGAGCAGGCGATGGTGACTGTGCCGTCGTCCTCGATGTTGATTTCCGCACCGGTCTCTTCGGTGATGCTGCGGATGGTTTCTCCACCCTTTCCGATGATGAGGCCGATTGATTCAACGGGTACCTGAATTGCGGTCAGGCGGGGTGCGTAGTGTGCCAGATCTTCGCGGGAGGCGGGAATGGCTTCCTCCATTTTGTCGAGGATGTGGAACCTTCCACGACGAGCCTGTTCGAGGGCGGTTTCAAGGATGTGGTAATCGAGGCCGTCAATCTTGATGTCCATCTGGCATGCGGTGATGCCGTCGCGGGTGCCCGATACCTTGAAGTCCATGTCGCCGAGATGATCTTCGTTGCCGAGGATGTCGGAGAGGACTGCGTACTCGGATCCCTCTTTGATGAGACCCATGGCGATTCCCGATACTGCTTTCTTCAGGGGGACGCCACCGTCCATGAGGGCGAGCGTGCCGCCGCAGACCGAGGCCATTGAGGATGAACCGTTTGACTCAAGAATTTCCGAGACGATGCGGATTGTGTAGGGGAACTCCTGCTCGGTTGGGGCTACCATTCTGATTGCCCGTTCGGCAAGGTTGCCATGGCCGATTTCACGGCGTCCGGTTGTGCCGAGTCTGCCGACTTCGCCGACCGAGAATGGCGGGAAGTTGTAGTGGAGCATAAAGCGTTTGTCGGCGCTGTTGGTGAGAGTGTCGACCGACTGTGCATCCTTTTTGGTGCCGAGGGTGACGGCAACCAGTGCCTGGGTTTCGCCACGGGTGAAGAGTGCTGAACCGTGGGCGCGTGGTATGACTCCAAGGTCTATGGAGATGGGGCGGACCTGGTCGAGGGTGCGTCCGTCAAGCCGTTTGGCGTCGTCAAGAATCATGCGGCGCATGACATCTTTTTCAACGGAGTGGATCTCTTCTTCGATGATGTGCTCGTTGGTGAAGAGCGCCTTGGATGGATCGGCAGCAAGGTCTTCGGAGCTGAATGCGGCACTGAAGTGTTCAACCGCGCTTTTGAGGGTTTCACCGTAGATCTCTTTGGTGCGCTCGGCCCGTTCTTCCTTGGCAAGTGCGGTGTAGGCAAGCTCTTTGAGACGGGCTTTGCATGCGTCACTGATGAATGCACCGAGTTCGGATGGTACCTGGAGAGGAGCGAAGGGGCGTTTTGCTTTTGCCACTGCTGCCTGCACGCTGTCCTGAAGTGCGCAGAGTTTTTTGATGGCTTCGTGGCCGAAACGGATTGCCTCAAGCATTTCTGCTTCCGAAATTTCCTTCATTTCACCCTCGAGCATGCAGATGGTTCCTGCGGTGCCGCCGATGGAGATGTCGATGTCGCTTCCTTCAAGCTCGTCAATGGTCGGGTTGATGATGAACTGGCCGTTGACTCTTCCGACCCTGACTTCGGACATTGCGTTCTCGAAGGGGATATCGGAGACCATGATGGCCGCTGACGCAGCAAGACCACCGAGAACATCGGCATCGTTCTGCTGGTCGCTGGAAATGACATTGATGATGACCTGGGTTTCATAGTAATACCCAGTCGGGAAGAGAGGGCGGAGCGCACGGTCAATCAGGCGGGCTGAGAGAATCTCTTTTTCCGAGGGACGGGCTTCTCGTTTGAAGAAGCCGCCGGGGAATTTGCCTGCGGCATAATATTTTTCGCGGTATTCAACCTGGAGCGGAAAGAAATCCTGGTTGGGGGAGGGCGTTTTTTTGCTGGAAACAACAGTCGCTATGACCATTGTGTCACCCATGCGGACAACAGTGGCGCCATCTGCCTGTTTTGCCATTCTTCCGGTTTCAATCGAGATCGTTTTGCCCTGGCCGAGATCAATTTCTTTCGTGATAATCATAAACATCGTTTGGTGTTGGTGATGGGAAATTTGTCGGGTCTGTCCACTTGAATGGATTTTGCCCTGTCTTTAAATATAGTATAAAAATCTGTTTCCTTTTACTTTACTCATGCTTCTTCCCCGGCAATGTGCGTCGGACTGGCAAAGCATGCATTGTCTATGAGGCGGATGCCGCCGGCAAAGACAGCGGCAAGAATCCGGTAGGAACGCCCTTTCAAGGCCCGTTCGGCCGGCATGAATGTTTCCTCATCCACAAAGGCCACATAGTCAACCCTGAAGCCGGATTCACTGGCAATCATTGTGGCTGTTGCTTCTGCAAGCTCCTTCAGTCCGGTTTCGCCTGCGGCAAGCCTGTCGAGCGCATGCTGGAGGGAGCGCCAGATTGCTCCGGCTGATTCCCGCTGGCCGGCAGTGAGATAGATGTTGCGTGAGCTGACGGCAAGGCCGTTCGATTCTCTCATTGTCGGTGCGGCGACTACCTTGACGGGAATGTTCAGATCGGTGACGACCCGTCTGATGACTGCGAGCTGCTGTGCATCTTTTTCGCCGAACACGGCAAGATGAGGACGGGTTATGTTCAGCAGCTTGGTGACGACGGTGGCTACACCGCTGAAGTGACCGGGCCGTTTTTCCCCTTCCAGCAGATCGCTGACGCCGCTGCAGGAGATTGCGGTACTGAACCCTTCGGGATAGATGGCTCCGGCTTCGGGGGCGAAGAGGTAGTCAACCCCTGCCGAGCGGGCAAGCGCTGCATCCTGCTCAAAGGGACGGGGGTATCTGTGAAAGTCTTCGTTCGGTCCGAACTGCGTGGGGTTGACGAAGATTGTGAGAATGACGGTGCCGGCCTGCTCTCTGGCCAGCTTGACAAGGCTGATGTGGCCTTCATGCAGGGCCCCCATGGTCATGACCACGCCGATGAGCTGTCGGCCGAGACGGAGTTTTTCCGAAATTGTCTGCATTTCGACAGGATCAGTGACGGTCTGCATCGTATTTTCCCCTTTTTGCTGGTTTCTGTTCAGGTGGCTGGACGGCGACGACAAACTCTCCCCGTGTTTTTCCTGTTGAAAGGTGAAGGCGGATTTCCCCGATTGAACCGGTGATATACTCTTCATGCATTTTGGTCATCTCCCGTCCAATGAATATCCGGCAGTCGGGGATAAGTGCCTCCAGTTCATCAAGCAGCTTCAGAATGCGGAAGGGTGATTCATAGAGGACGAAAAGCGTCTGCATGGCAGAGAGTTGTTCAAGTCTGGTTTTTCTCCCTTTTTTATGAGGGAGAAATCCGGCGAAGTAAAAGCTGCTGGTTGGCAGAGGGCAGACGGAAACGGCGGCCGAAAGCGCCGAGGGGCCCGGTATGGGAACGGCTCTCAGTCCTTTGTTATTGAGAGCGGCCAGAATGCTGTATCCGGGGTCGCTGACGGCCGGGGTGCCGGCATCGGTGATGAGGGCAAGGTCGATGCCCTCTTCAAGCATTCCGGTAATGCGCTCTATGGCTTTCTCTTCGTTGAACGAGTGGTAGCTGATAAGCTTTTTGCCGGCTATGCCAAGGTGGCGCAGGAGTATGGATGCACGCCGGGTGTCTTCACAGGCTATGGCCTCAACGGTTCTCAGTGTTTCGACTGCCCGTATGGTGATGTCGTCCAGATTGCCAAGCGGGGTGGCAACCATGTAAAGGGTTCCGTTGGGATGTCCAGCGGGGGGCCCGTTCTGCTGCTGTTCTCTGTGCAAAATTCAGGAGGAGCTCTGCCGGGGCAGGATTGAGAATGCTTTCCAGGGTACCTCTCTTTCTGTGTTGCGCACAGCGCTGGCGACAATAAATAGAGGTTCACTCCAGTTTTAGTATATACTACTTAATATAATGAAGAGTGCCCTGATTTTTCAGGGGGGCATGGATTCCTTTTTTAACAGAGCCTGATTATGAGATGAGCGAACGGCAGCCAATCTTGCGGGTAGATGACCTGCGGGTGGATTTTCTGATGCCAGGGAGCGGCTTTCTTCGCCCTCCCGTACCTCTCCATGTTGTGAACGGGGTTTCGTTTGAGCTGTTCGAAGGGGAGACGCTCGGGCTGGTGGGGGAGTCGGGCTGCGGGAAAACAACTCTCGGCCGTGCGCTTCTGAGGCTCGGCAATGGTCGGGTTTCGGGGAAAATTGAGTTTGACGGGCAGGAACTCTCTACCCTGTCCAATGGGGAGTTCCGTCCGCTGCGCAGCCAGATGCAGATGATGTTTCAGGATCCTTTCGGTTCTCTCAACCCGCGCCTGACGGTTGGCCAGATGCTCTCCGAGGTGCTTCTGGTTCACAGGGTTGCCCGTGGGGCCGAAGCAAGGAGGAGAATCCATGAACTGCTGGATGTTGTGGGGCTTTCGCGAGAGTATTACAATCGCTATCCTCATGAGTTTTCCGGCGGCCAGCGTCAGCGCATCGGTATTGCCCGTGCCCTTGCCCTTAATCCGAAACTCATTGTCTGCGATGAGCCGGTTTCGGCACTTGATGTCTCCATCCAGTCGCAGATCATCAATCTTCTCAAAGATCTTCAGCGGGATTTCGCTCTGACCTACCTTTTTATTGCACACGACCTTTCAGTGGTTGAGTATATCTCCGACCGGGTCGCGGTTATGTATCTTGGCGAAATTGTGGAGATTGCCGAAGCCGATGAACTCTATCGCAATCCGGCCCATCCCTATACGCGCGCGCTTCTTTCCGCCGTTCCCTCTCCGGAGCCCGGTGCCCGGAAGGAGAGGATTCTGCTGCATGGTGACCAGCCGGGGCCTATGCAGGTTCCTCCGGGGTGTGGTTTCCATCCCCGCTGCCCGTCTGCAAGGCCGGAGTGCGCCCTTCGCCGGCCGCCCCTCCAACCTCTTGCCGGCCGGCCCCTTCATCTTGTCAGCTGCCTTCTCTATGAAGAGGAGAGAAGCATGAATGAGGAGAAAGCATGAGCCGGTTGTGGAACAGCGGGAAACGGCCTGGATGCCTGGTCAGGGGATGCCTGGCGGTGATTGTGTTTTCTCTGCTTGCTCTCGCTGCGGTTTTCTTTCTGCAGCGCTCCCGTTCGGCTCTGCCTGAAAGGTTTGTGCTTCACATTCCGCTCACCGGTACGGTTCGGGAGCATTCATCCCGGAGCGGTGCGCTTCCTTTTCTGGTTCCCATGGAACCGCTTTCCCAGCAGGAGCTGCTTTTTATGCTTCGCCGCGCTTCGGGCGACAGCCGGGTAGAGGCTGTCCTCCTTTCAATTGACGGGCTGAGGGCAGCGCCAGCCAAAATCGGCGAGCTTCGCGCCTCCATTGAAGCGGTCCGCAAAGGGGGAAAGCGGGTGATTGCTTTTCTCCGCTCCCCTGAAGACAGTGACTACCTTCTTGCTTCCGCCTGTGATTCTATTATTGTGGCAAAAGGCAGCTTCATGCTGCTTGATGGGCTGAGGGCGGAAACCCTCTACTACAAAACAGCACTTGCAAAGATAGGGGTGTCGTTTCAGGCCGCGCAGTGGAAAGAGTACAAGAGCGGGGTGGAGCCTTATGTCAGGAGCAGTCCGAGCCCCCAGAGCCGGGAGCGGCTGGGTGAGCTGCTTGACGATGTTTACGGGGAGTATCTCGGATATGTTTCCAGAAGACGCGCCATGGCACCGGAGACTCTGGAGCGGATTGTCAATACCCGGCCGCTTATGACAGCTGAAGAGGCAATCAGGCTCAAGCTGGTTGACGGAACGGTGCCGGCGTGGCAACTGGAGCCCTCTCTGGAGAAAACCATGACCGGCCGCCTGCCGGAGGAGGAGAGCGATTTTTTTGTTGACGGCAGGCGTTACAGTGCTTCGTTTGACAGCCCTCTGGAACATGAAGGAAGGGAGAAACTGGCCCTTGTGACGATTTCGGGGCCTATTGTTCCGACCGGGTCTGAGGGTGTTGAGGATATGGGAGAGGGTGTCGGTGAGGGGCAGATCCGCCGTGCGCTCGACAGGGCCCTTGCCGATAAAAATATTCGGGCCATTGTGGTGCGTATCGACAGCCCTGGAGGTGATGCCATGGCTTCTGCCTCAATGCTGGAGATGCTGGATTCAGCTGCGGTGAAAAAGCCTCTTGTTGTTTCCATGTCGGGGGTTGCTGCTTCAGGTGGATACATGGCGGCTCTGGCGGGAAAAACCATCTATGCTTCACCTCTCACCATTACGGGTTCCATCGGGGTGTATGCGCTCAAGCCGGAAATCAGCGGACTTGCCGAAAAGACGGGACTCGGGCGCTCGGTGGTGACAAGAGGGCGTTACGCTGATGCCAATTCTCTGTTCAAGCCTCTTGACCGGGAAGAGTACAGAATGTTTGTGGAGGCTTCGGGCGAAATCTACCGCGATTTTGTGGCGAAGGTCGCCGCATCGAGAACTCTGTCGTTTGCGGGTGCCGATTCCCTTGCGGGAGGGAGGGTATGGACCGGAAAGCGGGCTCTTGCGGTTGGGCTGGTGGACCGTAGCGGTGGGCTCTTTGACGCCCTTCGGGAGGCACAGAGGCTTGCGGGCATCGACAGTACACGCCATCCGGAGATTGTTTCCCTATCTGAGGAACAGGGGTGGATTGCCCTGCTCCTCAATGGGGATGGTGCCCGTCTTATGCAGCGGGCTGAAAGGATGGTTGTGAAGCATCTTGCAGGCAGTGCTCTCTCATCGGGGGGAATGAGTGCGTTTGATGTTTTCGGTCTTGAAGCGGTACGCTCCGGCAGGATGATGATGCTTACTCTCATGCCCTTTGATGTGGATATCCGCTGAACAGCCTTTTTGCCATCCCCATTGCGGGGCATCTCTCAGAAGTTCCAGAAATCGCGGTCCAGATTCCGGTAGTGTATGGCCTGCACGAGGTGAGCCATTTCGATGGACTTACTTTCATCAAGGTCTGCAATGGTTCTGCTCACCTTGAGGATGCGGTCGTGCGCCCGTGCTGAAAGGTTCAGCCGCTCCATCGCCTCCATGAGTTTTTGTGAGGATTCCTCACCTATGCTGCAGTGGCGGCGGATCATGGGCGCATTCATCTGGGCGTTGGTGTAGATTCCAGTGCCCGAGAACCGGGCAAGCTGAATGGCACGGGCCCGTTCAACCCGCAGCCGGATAACGGCGGAGCTTTCTGCGGGCGAGGTATTGAAGAGTTCGCCGGTTTCAACTTTCGGCACATCGATGTGGATGTCGATGCGGTCGAGCAGGGGACCGGAAATTTTGGCGAGATACCGCTGAATCTGTTGGGGCGGGGCGGTGAGGTTGCCATCGCCGTCTTTCAAGGCACCAGCGGGGCTTGGGTTCATTGCGGCTACCAGCATGAACCCTGCGGGGTAACGGGTGGTGGCAGATATCCTTGAAACGCTTACCTCCCGGTCTTCAATCGGCTGGCGTAGAACCTCAAGGGCACCACGGGAAAATTCCGGCAGTTCATCCAGAAAAAGAATGCCATTATGGGCAAGACTGACCTCTCCGGGTTTTGCATTGGTTCCCCCTCCGACAAGTGCGACGGTGCTGGTTGTATGGTGCGGGTTGCGAAGCGGCCGGATGGTCATGAGGGGTTTTTCTCTGTCAAGCAGACCGGCGACGGAGTAGATTTTGGTGGTTTCAAGGGATTCATCCAGCCCGAGCGGTGGCAGAATGCCGGGAAGCGCCTTTGCCAGCATGGTTTTTCCGCTTCCGGGCGGACCTATCATCAGGACATTGTGGTTTCCGGCCGCTGCAATTTCAAGGGCTTTTTTTGCCGAAGCCTGGCCTTTGATGTCGGCAAAGTCAACCGCAGAGCGCGCAATCCCCTCAAAGAGAGAGTCAAGGTTGACTTCCACTGGCTGGTGTCCGGGTGAACCATTGATTATTTCAATAGTGTCAAGAAGGGTGTCGACGCCATATACCGGCAGGGCTGAACCGGCGGCGGCAACGGCTACGGCAGCCTCTTCGGCGTTCTGTCGGGGAAGGATGAGTCTCTTTATGCCCTCTTTTCCCGCCATGACACCGACAGGCAGCGCTCCGTTGATTCTGCGGACGGTGCCGTCAAGGGCGAGTTCCCCCATGATGAGGGTCCCGGCAAAGTCAGCATCAAGCAGTTCATGTGAACCGAGTAGCCCCATGGCGATGGGAAGATCGAACGCGGTTCCCTCTTTTCTGATGTCGGCCGGGGCAAGGTTGATGGTGATTTTTTTTGGCTTCGGCCTGAATCCGGAGTTGCGGATGGCCGTGAGGATTCGCTCGCGGCTTTCTCTGATGGCGCTGTCGGGCAGACCCACCACGGTGAAGGATGGGAGGCCTGCCGCCACATTGATTTCAACTGTCACTTTCATGGCGTCAATGCCTATGAGTGCTGCGGCAAAGAGTGTTGTGAGCATGGTTCGGGTTTCTGGGGTGTGAGAGGGAATCTACATTATTTCTGCCGTATTTCCCTTGCGATGTACCGGGAGTAGTTGAAAAAAACGGTGACCTGCCAGCGGCTTCCTTTTTGCTGTTAATGTTTGCCGGCTTTACTATTTATGCGTATCTTACCTCATAACTTTATGGTAAGCCGTTAACTCCTAATTAATTACCAGTCATGGACAACAAACAAAATGGCAAGCTGATCGCCCTGGCCATCGGCGGGGCAGCAGCGATGGGGATTCTGTTCTTCGGGGTGTCGTTTCTGACAGGATTCAAGGTACCGGCAGAGAACATCTCTTCATTGCTGACACCGCTCAGTTCGTTTACCGGCTGGTTCATGCTTATTTTCTGTGCGTCGCTCATCATCATGGGATTGGGCAAAATGTCGTCCCGCATCAGTGACCGCTGGTTCCTCAGTTTTCCTCTTTCCATTGTTGGCATTGTTGCGGTGATGTTTGCCCTTCTCTGGCTCCGTCCTTCAGGTATTCTTCTGTCCACGACCGGACGCACCACCCTTGAAGATGGAAAGTACATCCGTACGGTTGACGAGCTTTCCGCATTCCTCTCACAGCCGGCAGCAACTTCCAATGTGCCTCCTGCCCCTGAAGGCTTCGATTTCGCAGCCGCAGGTGATTTGATGACAGCCCGCTGCAACAAGTGTCATACGCTTGGTTCAGTTGAGGATGCTCTCAGAACCAAGTTCAAGAAAACCGGCAAGATTGACATCATTGTCAAACGAATGCAGGACTATCCCGGTTCCGGCATCAACGATGAAGAGGCTCTTGACATCATGATGTTCCTGACCGAGAAATACTGATACGGATTCTTCCTGCAACAGGACGGACAGTTATTCAGGAAAAGCCCCGAAGGAGTACTTCGGGGCTTTTCTGTTGGGGGATTGGGGTTCGTCAGCCTTGGGCGGTGTGGCTTGCCGTGACTGTTTCAGTAATGCCTCCCCGGGCTTTCCACTTGGTGGTGACGGTTATGGAACGGGGCTGCATAGCGGCTACAAGGTCATCCAGGATCCGATTGGTTATATTTTCATAGAAAATGCCTGCATTGCGGAACTCGAGAAAATAGTATTTGAGTGATTTGAGTTCAACGCAGGTGCGATCAGGAACATAATGGACGGTGATGGTCCCGAAATCAGGCAGGCCTGTTTTCGGGCAGACGGAGGTGAACTCCGGATTGACGATTTCAATGGTATAGTTGCGGTCGGGGTAGGTGTTGTCGAAGACCTCCAGAATCTCTTTTTTCATCGGAACCTGAATTGTTTGGTTGGTTGTTGAAAGGGGTTGTTGCCGGCAAGTCAAAAATAGAAATACCTCGCGATTTTCAGTAAGTTCTGTTTACTTTTTTACCGGCAGCGGCAATTCCCGCAGTCACTTTTTTATGAAAATTTCCCATTTCAATGCAGTTGTCCTCAAGACCGGAGTCCAATGATTTTCGCTCCCTCAGGGAGGTTCTCGCCAGAGAATATGATCTGGCTGAGAGTCCGTTCTCCTTTGGCGGCAGATCGTTCCTTTTTACCAGTGTCAGCGACAGTTACGCCTTGCTTGACAGGATAACGCCCGAGGAGTTTCTCCGCGATGAGCAGATGCCCTACTGGGCTGAAATATGGCCTTCTTCACTCGCTCTTGCCTCTTTTCTTGGTGAAGAGGTGCAGATGCATGGGGTGCGTGCCATTGAGCTTGGAGCGGGCGTCGGGGTGGTTTCCATTGTTGCCGCTGCCCTTGGGGGAGCGGTGCTTGCGACGGATTACTCCTCAGAAGCGCTCCGGTTCATCCACTGCAATGCCTATGCCAATGCCGTCGGGCTTCGAGTCCAGAGGCTTGACTGGCGCAATGTCATGCAGCCGGGGAAATTTGAGATGCTGCTGGCTGCCGATGTGCTCTATGAGCGGGTCAATCTGCTGCCAATCATAACTGCCATCGACCAGCTGCTTGAGCCCGGTGGCTCTGCCTATATTGCAGATCCCCGCCGCCGTATGGCTGAGCAGTTTCTTGAGCTTGCTGCTGAAAATGGATTTTCCGTCAAGGCCTATGCCCGGGAGCATTGCGGGAGCGGCAAGCCGGTATCGGTAAATATCTACAGGTTGAGGAGATGAGCATGACCCGGATTCTGAAGAGCCGTTGGATACATGACTGCGGTGAGGGGGCTGTGATTTGGCATCTTGCCTTTACCCCTTCTGGTACGCTTGTCGGGCAGAAGAGGTTTGCGGAAGATCGCCAGGCGCTGTTTTTTACGATTGATCCTCTATCGGGATCGGTGTATGTCGCCGGGTGGGTGGCGGTTGATCCTGTGCAGGGGGCTGTCATCGGCGAGGGATGGTTTGCCGGTATTGAAACCGTGCATCAGCAGCTTGTCTACATTCATTCCTGGCAGGACGCAAGCCCTGAGCACCGTGGTATCTGGGCTTTTGACCCTGTGAAGGGTGAGGTGCGATGGAGCAGACCGGAGTTTGTGTTCAGTGCCAATACGCCGGGGGGGCTGCTTGTCTACAGGATTGTTTTTTTTGCCGGACTTCCAGAGAGGCGCTACGCATTGCTTGATCCATTGAGGGGTACTCTGGTCGAGGGGGGTGACATTGCTGCAGAAGAGGCCCTGCTCCTGCAGCGCGGAGCAGAAACGGAGGAGCAGCGTCAGGGGGTGCTGCTTCCTGAAATGGATCCACAGAGCGGTGGCGGGCGTGAGTGGATGCTGCTGGAGGGAATCTGTGTTGAGGGTCTGCACCGCACGGATAGGGATGGAGGGTGGCAATCATCGCTCAGGATAGTTGAAAGCGGAACGCTCCTGTATGAGGATGCCATGGAGAGCGGTTCGTCAAAACCTTTGTGGAACAACTTTCTCGTGCGAGGGGGGGATCTGTATTACATTAGAAATAAACGGGAACTTGTCTGTGTTCCACTGCGATGAATGATGATCGAGCCATATCAGCCAACCCGGACCCCCTCAAGCCACCGCCTTTTCTTGAGGAGTTCCTTTCTGCCAGAAGAGGGCGGGGGAACCTTTCTGAGCATACGGTTCTTGCCTACCGTACTGATATCCGGCAGTTTTTCTCCATTCTTTCCCCGCCTGACGACCTGCAGCTGCTGACGGCAGCCGATATACGGTTTTTTATGGCGGAACTCATCCGACGAGGCCTTCAGCCCCGTTCCATAGCCAGAAAGCTGGCATCGGTCAGGAGTTTTTTTCATTATCTGCAGGAGAGGGGGCTTCTCGGGCATTCGGTGTTGCAGACGCTCTCCATGCCCCGCTATCAGCGGAGTGTCCCTGCGTTTTTGAGCGTCTCGGAGACCCGGGAGCTCTTCGAGACGGTGGTGCCTGCAGCGCGTTACCGCAAAGGAGAGGCGGGGCTTCTGGACTCATTTGTTCTCCACCGTGATGCCGCTGCACTTGAACTGCTGTATGGATGCGGGCTTCGGATTTCTGAGCTGACAGCGCTTCAAGATAATGATCTTGAACTTGCCGGCGGGTTTGTGAAGCTGACCGGCAAGGGACGCAAACAGCGGATTGTACCGCTCGGCCTTGCTGCCGTTTCAGCCCTTAAAAAATATTTTGAAGTCCGTCGAAACTTCTTTAGAATGAAAAGAGGGACAGAGTTGGTGGGAAACGGGTATGTGTTTCTGACCAACAAAGGCAAAAAGATTTATCCCATGCTTGTTCAGAGGATGACCCGAAAATATCTTCTTCCGGTGACCGAGCAGAAAAAGAAAAATCCACACATTCTGCGCCATAGTTTTGCAACACATCTCCTTAACAGCGGCGCTGACCTTCAGAGTGTCAGTGAAATGCTCGGGCACAGCAATCTGTCGACAACGGAAATTTATACGCATGTCTCGTTTGAACGCCTGAAGGAGGTATACCGGAAGGCGCATCCGAAGGCTTAGTGTATACTGGAGGCAGGAGGCTCAATTGTCTCCGGCCGTGTTCCTTCATTATCATCATTCATCAACGGAGGTTCCATGACAAAAGATGTTACGGGCGAAACGCTCAATGTGAAGGTTACCCTGCGCCATTCCAGCAACCACAGCACCATAGAGGAGTATGCACGCGCTGCTGTTCAGGAACTGGCAAGGCTCTATCCCGATATGACGAGCAGCCATGTTATTCTTGACCATCAGAAGAATGACTATGAAAAGAACAAGATTGCTGAAATAACGGTGCATGTGCCTCAGCATGATTTTGTGGCAAAGGACGCGGGTCCGGCTTATGAGGCCTGCATTGACGCCTGTGTCTCGGCACTGGGTCGCCAGCTGCAGAAACATAAGGAAAAAATGCACTGAACCGGACAAGTTGATGCGTTGGATTTTTTTTCATCCTGAAATGCCGATCTCATGAGTCTTGACCAGAAAGGGCTGAAAAAGCGATCGGTGACGGTCGCATATTTTTTTGAGAATATCGGCACGACACATGATATCAAGCTCCGGCGCCTCAACAGCGTTGACGAGCAGAAGCGGCGGATTTTTGAGCGCGACCTGCATCGTCCGGGCTTGGCGCTTTCGGGTTTCACCAACCTCTTCACCTACAAAAGGGTGCAGATTCTCGGCAATACCGAGACCCGTTTTCTCAACCATCTTGGAGAGGAGGAGCGCCGTCAGGCATTCGACAATCTGGTTCGTTTCAAGGTCCCCTGCATTATTCTGACCAGCAACAACAAGCTGCAGCCGGACCTTCTTGAGATGGCCACCGAACAGGGAATTCCTGTATTTGTGACCCGCCATTCATCGACCAAGGCGATTTATCAGGTGACGGATTTTCTGGACGACCAGTTTTCTCTCTATCAGCAGTACCATGGCTCAATGGTTGATGTGTACGGGGTAGGCGTGCTGCTCATTGGCAAGAGCGGGCTTGGAAAGTCCGAGATTGCCCTTGACCTTGTAGAGCGGGGGCACGGTTTGGTTGCCGATGATGTGGTTGTCATCCGCCGGAAAGGCGAGTCGATGCAGCTTTCTGCATCGCGCAACAACATTATCGATCATTTCATGGAGATCAGGGGGCTTGGTGTTGTTGATGTGAAGGCCAATTTCGGCATACGGGCCATCCGTGATGTCAAAGAGGTGCTGGTTGTGGCGGAACTGCTTGAGTGGAACAAGGAGATGGAGTATGAACGGCTCGGGCTGGATACGAAGTCGACAAAGGTTCTGGGTGTTGATGTTCCCCTGGTACAGCTTCCGATTTTTCCCGGTAAAAACATTACGGTGATCATTGAGGTTGTTGCCCTGAATGTTCTCCTGAAACGATATTCTAATTATGTGGCTGCCGAGGCGCTGACCGACCGGATAAAACAGGTAATCAAAAATGATGAACGAACTGAGGGGGAGATTGTTCTCTGAGGGGTGCCGTGTTTCTTTGCGGCTGGCAGCGTTTTGTTTTCTTCTGCTCTCCGTCACGGGATGCGGAGGGGGACGGGGGGGTGCTTCGGGACCTTCGGCCATGGATTCAACTCTGGTTATTACCTCTCTCGGCGATGCCGACTACCTTAACCCGGTCATCGGTGCTACCGTCACATCGTCCAATATTTTCGGGCTGATCTATCCTTCGCTTCTTCAGAGTTCCTTTGATACAACGACAGGTCTTCTCAACTATGAGGCACTCGAAAAGCGACTCCGGAAGGCAACGGGGGCGTCGAAAAAGCCTGAGGCCGCCCTTGCCCGGAGCTGGACCTTTTCGCCTGACCACAGAACGCTGACCTACCGGATCCGCAGTGATGCCTTCTGGGATGATGGCATGCCGATTGTAGCTGAAGATTTCCGTTTTTCCTATATGCTCTACGGCAACCCGATTATTGCCAGTCCGCGTCAGCAGTATCTTGCGGAACTGGTTGGAGCCGAGAATGGTGCCGTGGATTTTCAGAGAGCAATCACTGCTCCAGACGACACTACGCTTGTGTTCCGTTTCCATAAGCCGGTTCCTGAGTATCTTGCGTTGTTTCATACCTCCCTGACACCGCTGCCGGCACATTACTGGAAAGATGTGAAACCTGAAGAGTTCCGCCAGTCGAGGCTCAACCAGAACCCTCTGGGAGCCGGTCCCTATCGGTTGAAGAGTTGGAAGCAGCAGCAGGAGCTGGTTCTGGAGTCAAGTGCCCGTTGCAATCTTCCCAAGCCCGGAAATATTCCCATGATCTCCTTCAGGGTGGTTCCTGATTATACGGTCCGCCTCGCCCAGTTGCAGACAGGTGCGGTGGATGTGGTTGAAAATATCAAGCCACAGGATTTCGAGGGGCTCCAGAGGGCGGCAGCCCCTGTTGAGATCAAGACGGTCGGCCTGCGGGTATATGACTATGTGGGCTGGTCGAACATCGATCGTGATGAGTACCGGAAGAGCGGTCGGATACAGCCCCATCCACTGTTCGGTTCAGCGAAGGTGAGGCGGGCGCTTACCATGGCTATAGACCGCCAGTCAATTATGGACGGTTATCTCAAGGAGTATGGTGAGCTTTGCAGCAGCGATATTTCCCCTTCACTCAAATGGGCATACAACAACACGATTGTTCCATATGCCTTCAATGCGCGCAAGGCTTCGGATATGCTCAGGGAGGAGGGCTGGGTGCCGGGACCTGACGGCATTCTGCAGAAGGCGGGCCGGAAGTTCAGTTTCTCGCTCTATACCAATGCCGGCAATGAGCGGCGCAACTATGCCAGCGTCATCATTCAGCAGAACCTGCGCGCAGTGGGCATTCTGTGCCGCCTTGAGGTACAGGAGTCGAATGTTTTTTTTGAGAACCTTCAGTCGCGAAGGCTTGATGCCTGGATGGCAGGCTGGTCGATCGGTCTGGAGATTGATCCGATGGATGTGTGGGGGTCTGATCTTGAAGCCAGCCGGTTCAATTTTACCGGGTACCGGAACCCTGACCTCGACCATCTCTGCATGCTTGCCAAGAAGAAAATGGACCCTCTTGAGGCAAAGCCATACTGGTTGGAGTATCAGGAGCTGCTGCATCGCGATCAGCCGGTAACCTTTCTCTACTGGATCCGTGAAACTCAGGGGTTTAACGGCAGAATTCAGGGTGAGGAACTCAATATTTCCGGAGTATTTTACAATATTGATGATTGGACGCTCCGTCCTTCAGCAACTCTTGCTCCATAGACTGCAATGCTGACCTATATTTTCAAGCGGCTGCTGATTGCCGTGCCGCTGATATTCGGGGTGCTGACCCTTACTTTTTTTATCATCAGGCTTGCTCCGGGCGACCCTGCGGCTTTTTTCATCCAGCCGGGAATCAGCCCCAATGTGGCCATGCAGATCCGTGAGCAGTATGGTCTGAATGAAGCGCTTCCGGTACAGTACCTGAAGTGGCTCATGAATGTGCTTCAGGGTGATTTCGGGCGTAGTTTCAGCCGTGCCCAGCAGCCGGTGATAGATGTCATTGCAGGAGCACTGCCCATTACTGTGACCATAGCGGTTCTGACGCTGATTGCCAATTTTGTGCTCGGCATCATCATCGGTGTTGTCTCCGCGGTTCGCCAGAACAGTTTTCTTGATCGCTTCATGACGGTGGGGGCCCTGTTTTTCTATTCCATGCCGGAGTTCTGGTTCGCTTTGATGATGATCATCCTGTTCGCCCTGAAAATTCCGATTTTCCCCGCTTCGGGACTCAATGAAATCGGAGCTGAGGGATTCGGACCATTCGGCTTTGCCATGGACCGGCTCTGGCATCTGGTGCTGCCTGTGACGGTGCTGTCCATCAACGGTGCTGCTGGTATTGCCCGCTATGTACGGGGCAGCATGCTCGAGGTCATCCGGCAGGACTATATCCGAACGGCCAGAGCCAAGGGACTGCCGGAGAGGGTGGTTATCATGCGCCACGCCCTGCGCAATGCGCTCTTGCCAGTCATTACCCTTATGGGCAGCTCCCTTCCCTTCATTTTCAGCGGGGCGCTGTTCATTGAAGTGATTTTTGCCTTTCCCGGCATGGGCCGGGTGACGGTGGAGGCTATCTTTGCACGGGACTACCCTCTGATTATCGCCAATACTTTTATTTCCGGGACGCTGATTGTTTTCGGCAACCTGCTGGCAGATGTGCTTTATGCTGTCGTTGATCCCAGAATCAAGCTCTGAACACCCAAAGCCCTTGAAAATCGAACTGCTTACCACTCCGGCCGATGCCGCCGAAGTCAGAATCGAGGAGCAGATACGCCCCGCCCGGATGGAGGACTTTACAGGTCAGCAGCGGCTGACCGACAATCTCAAGGTCTTCATTTCAGCGGCCAGAATGCGCGAAGAGGCCCTTGATCATGTGCTGCTTTCCGGTCCTCCGGGACTCGGCAAGACCACTCTTGCCCATATCATAGCTGCCGAAATGGGCAGCAGCATCAGGGCTACTTCTGGACCTCTCCTCGACAAGGCCGGGAATCTTGCGGGTCTGCTGACGGGGCTGAAGCGGGGAGATGTGCTGTTTATCGATGAAATCCACAGGATGCCGCCCGCTGTGGAGGAGTACCTGTACTCGGCCATGGAGGATTTCCGCATTGATATTATGATAGACAGCGGTCCTTCTGCACGGGCGGTGCAGCTGAAAATCGAGCCTTTCACTCTTGTGGGGGCAACAACCCGCTCAGGGCTGCTGACCTCCCCGCTCCGCGCCCGGTTTGGCATCAACAGCCGGTTTGACTATTACTCTCCCGATCTTCTTGAGGGCATTGTCATGAGGGCTTCCGGGATCCTTTCCATCGGCATCGATCAGGATGCAGCGTCCGAAATCGCCGGTCGTTCACGGGGTACTCCCAGAATTGCCAACCGTCTGCTCAGGCGGGCAAGGGATTTTGCCCAGGTGGAGAAGGCTGCCGTTATTTCCCGCCGGATTGCCATGAAGACTCTTGAGTGCCTTGATATTGACGAAGAGGGGCTGGACGATATGGACAAAAAGATTATGGACACCATTGTCAACCGGTTCAGCGGTGGCCCTGTTGGTGTTGCCTCTCTGGCAGTTTCTGTGGGTGAGGAGCAGGATACCATTGAGGAGGTGTATGAACCCTACCTTATTCAGGCGGGTTACCTGAGCCGTACTCCTCGTGGCAGGGTGGCCACCCGTCAGGCGCTGCTCCGTTTTTCTGATGGTAGCGTTTCACGGCACACCGGAGGACTGTTCGATGCAGACGGGAATCTCTCTTAGGCTCATGAGGCTGACCGGAATAGGCTGCATCATGGTGGTTTTTCTGCTTTCGGCCTGCGCGGGTACCGGACTGCAGCGTAAGAACCCGGTTCTCTCTCCGGGAAGTGAGGATTCACTCGGGCAGGCATCGGAGAGAGCGTTTGCGGCAGCTCTTTTCCTTTCTGCTGAAGGGGATTACAGCGGAGCCCTTCAGGGATACCGGAAACTGCTTGAAAAGCAGCCCGGGAGTGCAGCTATCTGGTTTTCCGCTGCACGGGCCTTTCATGCACTTGGCTCACTGGACTCAGCCAGAGTATATAGCGAGAAGAGCGTTGAGCTGAACTCCCGGAATCGCTACTATCTCGGTCTGCTTGCCACCATTGCCCATCAAGAGGAGGATTACCTCCGGGCCATAGCGGTGCATCGAGAGTTGAGCAATCTTGAGCGCGGGAATACGGAACTGCTTGGCTATCTGGCAATGGAGTATCTTGCCGCACAGCAACCTGCTGAGGCGCTGAAGGTGTTCGAAGAGATTCTTGCTCTCGATCCCCGCAATGAGATGGCGCGTTTCCATTCGCTTCTGCTTGAAATCAGGATGGAACGCTATCCGGAGGCTATTGCATCACTCAGGAAGATGATGGGAGAGGATGGAGGCAGTGACAGGCTCCGCCTTACACTGGGTGAACTGTATCTCCGCACCGGTGACTACCAGAAGGCTGCCGTAACTTTCAGGGATGCAGTTGCCCGTTCACCGGGATTTGTTCCGGGATGGCTGGCTCTCCTTGATGTTTCGGTCCGCAGCGGAGAGCAGACCGTATTTCTTTCCGATCTCAGCCGCTACTATGATACGAGTCTCCAGGGACTGGAAAAACAGTTGGAGCTTGCACGCTACTATCTTGCAAAGGCGGCCAATGATCCGCTTTACCTTGAGCCTTCGGCAGCAATGCTTGATGCCCTTTCTCGCCGTCATCCTGAAAGCCCCGACCCCTTGGCACTGTCGGGATTTTCAAAACTTTCAAGGGGGGCGGCTCTGGGAGCGGCTGAGGATTTCAGGCGGGCAGTCGCTATCAAGCCGGAAAAGGCGGAGTTTCGCGAGTACCTTGTTGGAGCCCTGCTTGCAGGGAAACAGTATGAGGATGCGCTGCGGGAGGTTCGTCTGGCGCGTCGTCGTCTTTCCAGGAGTACGCTCCGTTTCAGTGTCCTTGAGGGGTTCGTTCTTTTTCAGGCCGACCGTCCTCTCGATGCAGCCCAACTGCTCCGGCGTGCACTGCTGAAGCCGGCCATCAGGGAGAAGGAACACAGAGCACTTCGCCTCAAGGCGCTCGGTACGCTTGCTTTTTGTTATGATCAGCTGGAAAGACCCCGAAAGAGCATTCCCCTCTATCAGATGATGCTGAAGCTTGATCCTTCAAATGCACTTGTGATGAATAATCTTGCCTATACCCTTGCTTCTTTGCAGGAGGATCTGGCGAGGGCCCGTGAGCTTGCTGAAACGGCGGTGGCAGGCGAACCGGAAAGCGGTGTCTATCTTGATACTCTCGGGTGGATTCTCTATCTGCAGGGAGAGTACCTGTCTGCTCTCACTGTCCTTGAAAAGGCTGCGACTCTTGAGCCTGGTGAGGCGGAGATTTTCAGCCATCTCGGCGCTCTCTATCTGAAGCTTGATAATCCTGAAAAAGCCGGAGAAATGCAGAGGAAAGCGCAGATGCTGATGGAACAGACCCCCTGAGAGAAAGGTGGGAGGGAAAAAGAAAAACGGCAGAAATACCTGCCGTTTTTCTTTTCCTTATGAACGAAGCTCTTCTCAGCTGAAGGTTCTTGCTGCCAGATACTCGTAATGGGACCAGCGTGCGTCAACCGCTTTCTGGATTTCCGCAAAGTACTGTTCGGCAACCTCCGGATGGCTTTTCTTGAGCATGCGGAAGCGGTTCTCCATATTCAGGAAGTCCGCTACCGGGATTTTCGGCTTTTTGGAATCAAGCTGCAAGGGGTTTTTCCCTTCTTTCAGGCGATCAGGGTTATACCTGTACAGGAGCCAGTGGCCGGAATCAACTGCAGCTTTCTGGTTGGCGAGCCCATGTTCCATTGTGATGCCGTGAGCAATGCAGTGCGAGTAGGCAATGATGATGGAGGGGCCGTCGTAGGCCTCTGCTTCAAGGAATGCCTTGAGTGTCTGTTCATCTCGTGCACCGAGAGCAACCGAGGCAACATAGGCGTTGCCGTAGGTCATTGAAATCAGCCCAAGATCCTTCTTGTTTATCGGTCGTCCGGCAGCTGCGAATTTCGCAATTGCAGCTTTCGGCGTAGCCTTCGATGCCTGTCCTCCGGTATTTGAGTATACCTCTGTATCCAGAATCAGCAGATTGACATTCTTGTCGCCTGCGGTAACATGGTCAACACCACCGTAACCGATGTCGTAAGCCCAGCCGTCTCCGCCAACGCCCCAGACACTTTTTTTGACCAGCATATCTGCTACGGAGAGGAGGTTTTTTGCATCAGCCGAATCAACTGCGGCAAGTTTCTCCTTCAGGTTTGCCACCCGTTTGCGCTGTTCGAAAATTTCAGGTTCTGTCGTTTGCACGGCGCCGAGAATCTCGCCGACAAGCGTATCGCCGACTGTGGAGGAAAGGCGCTGAAGCAGTTCCTGTGCATACTCCTGCTGTTTGTCGATAGAGACGCGGAATCCGAGCGCGAACTCTGCAGTGTCTTCAAAGAGCGAGTTTGACCATGTTGGTCCGAGCCCCTGCGCGTTGCAGGTGTAAGGGGTTGTCGGAAGGTTGCCTCCGTAAATTGATGAGCATCCGGTGGCGTTTCCAATGACGAGGCGGTCTCCGAAGAGCTGCGTCATCAGTTTGACATAGGGTGTTTCACCGCAGCCCGAGCAGGCTCCTGAGAACTCAAAGAGAGGTTCCTGCAGCTGCTGCTCCTTGATGAGGCGGGTATTGATTTTCGTCCGGTCAAATTCGGGAATGTTCAGGTAGAAGTTCCAGTTGTCGACCTCTGTCTCACGGAGCGGCTCCTGCGGCTGCATGACAAGTGCCTTGCGTTCCGGGTCTGCCTTATCTCTGGCCGGGCAGATGTTTGCGCAGATTCTGCAGCCGGTGCAGTCTTCCGGTGCAACCTGGATGGTGTACTTCATTCCCGCCCAGCTGGTCCCTTTCGCCTCTATGGACTTGAAGGTGCGGGGGGCATTTTCAAGAAATTTAGGATCGTATACCTTTGCACGGATTGCCGCATGGGGGCATGCCATTGCGCATTTGCCGCATTCGATGCAGAGATCCGATTCCCAGACGGGAATTTCAGATGCAAGATTCCGCTTTTCGAATTTTGCGGTTCCAACAGGGTAAACACCGTCTGCGGGGAGATTGCTGACAGGAATGTCGTCACCCTCTCCGGAAATGATGCGGGCGAGCACATTGCAGACAAACTCGGGTGCTTCACCGACAATCGGATCGCGCAGCTTTTTCGTGCTGTCGGCAACAGTGCCGATTGCAACTTCGTGCAGGTTTGCCAGTGTGTCGTCGACGGCCTGGATATTCTGGCGGACAACCTCATCGCCTTTTTTGCCGTAGGTGGCTCTGATTGCGTCCTTGATTTTTTCAATGGCTTCCTGGCGGGGCAGTACACCCGATATGGCAAAGAAGCAGGCCTGCATGATGGTGTTGATGCGCTGTCCCATCCCGCTACCCTGTGCAACCTTGTAAGCGTCAATGGTATAGAGCTTCGCCTCTTTGCGGATCAGATGCTCCTGGACCAGACGGGGCAGGTTGTCCCAGATCTCTTCGGGCGCATAGTGCGAGTTGAGGAGCAGTGTGCCGCCTTTTTTCAGGTTCTTCACCAGATTGATCATCTCCAGGAAAATCCAGTGGTGGCAGCCGATGAACTGGGCCTCACTGACCAGGTAGGTCGAGTGGATCTCCTTTGGTCCGAACCGGAGGTGCGAGGTTGTGATGGAGCCGGCCTTTTTCGAGTCATAGACAAAGTAGCCCTGTGCATAGTTCGGGGTGTTTTCGCCGATGATCTTGATGCTGTTCTTGTTGGCACCGACCGTACCGTCAGAGCCGAGGCCGTAGAAAAGGGCCCGGAACATCTCGTCGGGTTCGATGGAGAAGCCCCTGTCGAACTCAAGGCTCAGGTTGGTGACATCGTCGGTAATGCCGACGGTGAAATGGTTTTTCGGCGCAGCAGAAGCCATGTTGTCGAATACCGCTTTGACCATTGCCGGGGTGAACTCTTTTGATGAGAGTCCGTAACGGCCGCCGCTGAGGGCTGGCATGGTTTTGCGGTAGCCGCCCGCCACTCCTTCCATGAAGGCGTTGACGGTGTCGAGATAGAGCGGTTCACCGGCGCTTCCGGGTTCCTTGAGGCGGTCGAGCACAGAAACCGATTTGACGGTGGCGGGGAATGCGGCAAGAAAGCGTTTGATATCGAAAGGACGATAGAGGCGGACATTGACAACGCCAACCTTTTCGCCGTTTTTGTTCAGGTATTCAACAGTTTCCCGGACGGTTTCAACGCCAGAGCCCATGAGGACTACAACCCTTTCAGCGTCGGGTGCTCCGTAATATTGGTACACTTTGTAGCTGCGTCCGGTCAGCTCACCGAACTTGTCCATCATCTTCTGGGTGATGGACGGGGCAGCATCGTAGTATGTGTTGACGGTTTCACGGCCCTGAAAATAGGTGTCGGGGTTCTGGGATGTGCCGCGGATGGTCGGGGCGTCGGGGGTCATTGCGCGTTTGCGGTGTGCGATGACCTGATCGTCGCTGATCATTTCACGGATGACTTCATCGGGAACAACCTCGATTTTCGCGATTTCGTGTGAGGTTCTGAATCCGTCAAAAAAGTGCATGATCGGCACCCGCGACTCAAGAGTGGCTGCTGCAGAAATAAGGGCCATGTCCATGACCTCCTGAACCGAGCTTGATGCGAGCAGGGAGAAACCTGTGCCACGGACCGACATGACATCGCTGTGGTCGCCGAAAATGGAGAGTCCCTGTGCTGCCAGTGAGCGGGCTGAAACATGCAGGACGCAGGGAGAGAGCTCGCCGGCTATTTTGTACATGTTCGGAATCATCAGGAGCAGTCCCTGAGATGCCGTGAAAGTGGTGGTCAGGGCACCGGTCTGCAGGGCTCCGTGAACCGCCGCCGCGGCGCCTGCCTCACTTTGGAGTTCATCAATTCTGGGAACGGTGCCCCAGAGATTTTTTACGCCATCGGCTGCCCATGCGTCCGAGTATTCACCCATGGGTGAGGCCGGTGTGATAGGATAGATACAGATTACTTCGCTGGTGCGATAGGAAATGTGCGCGAGAGCTTCATTCCCTTCCATTGTTTTATAAGTCCGGCTCATACTGGCAGTCACTGGATTGGTATTGATGAAAGGTATGTGCAGATGCAAATGCATGATGCAGATAGTCAGAACCGCATAGGGAAATCACGGTAAAGCTGTATCACGAGAGAGTCGAGGCGACTGGAAAGATAGAAAAAAAAATCCATATTGCTCAATTTAAATTACATTCAGGTAGCGGCAATGGACAGCCCCCCGGTCATAGAGGGTTGAGGGGCAGGGGTGTTAAGGTTTTTAAAACATTTAGGTAGAGGAGGAACGGATGGAAGGAGCTGTTGATCAGGAAAATATTGTTTATGGACGCAATGCGGTTCTTGAACTTCTGCGTGAAAAACCCGGCAGCATCGAGAAAATTTATTTCCAGTTCAACACCACCCACCCCAAGCTTAAAGAGATTCTCATTACTGCCCGCCGTCAAAAACTCATCACGGGAAAAGCCCGTCTTGAAAAACTCTCACTCATAGCCGGAACAACAAAACATCAAGGGGTATGCGCCCTTATCAGTACTGTTACCTATTATACCATTGAGGAGCTCCTTTCCGTTCCCCGCAACACGGCTCCTCTTCTTGTAGTTCTTCAGGGGCTTGACGATCCGCACAATATCGGCGCCATCATCCGGACAGCAGAGGCAGTGGCTGCTGATGGTGTGGTGCTTGTGGAGGGGAAGGGTGCTCCTGTCAATGCGGTTGTCCATAAGGCTTCGGCCGGTGCGCTTTCCCACATGAGGGTTGCGAAGGTGAAAAGTCTGGTGCGCAGCCTTGAGTTTCTCCATGCAAACGGCATCAGGGTTATTGCCACCGACATGGAGGCGGAAACCAACTATACCGATGCCGACTTCCGGCTGCCAACCGCCATTGTGCTTGGTGCCGAGGGTTCGGGACTTGCTCCGGAGGCAATGGAGTATTGTGATGAAACCCTCCGTATTCCCATGGCTGGCTGCGTGGAGTCGCTCAATGTGAGTGTGACTGCCGGAGTGGTGCTCTATGAGGTGATGCGCCAGCGTCTGCTGTAGGGCGTTTCCGGGGCGCTCTCCAGTGATATGCATCAGGGTTGCTCAAGGCGGTGTTTGGCTTTTTCAAAAAATCAGAAAAATAGTACCTTCTTTTACAGTCAACGGATAGGGTTTTTCCCCTTTTGTGAACACTTTTTCCTTTACCTGCCATGAATGTCCCTGGAGATCTTCGCTACACTAAAGACCATGAATGGGTCAAATTGCTTGCAGATGGAGCCACAGCGCTTGTAGGCATTACCGATTTTGCCCAGTCGGAGCTTGGCGACATTGTGTTTGTCGAGCTGAAGCCGGAAGGGACTGTTCTTGGTGAACAGGAGATTTTCGGTACGGTTGAAGCAGTCAAGACTGTTGCTGACCTGTTCGCTCCGGTGGCAGGCACCATTCTTGAGCTCAATGGGGTTCTTGATGCGGCTGAGACCGTGAACCAGGACCCTTACGGTGAGGGGTGGATGGTGAAGATGAAGGTTGCTGACCCTTCATCTCTTGATGCACTCATGGATGCCGCCGCCTACACCGAGATGATAGGGGGGTAGCCGGGAATGCCATTCATAATCAATACTGACTCCGATAGAGCAGAGATGCTTGCTGCTGCCGGCGCGGCATCGTTCAATGACCTTATTGCCGACATTCCTGAAGAGATTCGTCTGAAAAAATCGCTTGATCTCGCTCCCGCCCTTGATGAAATGGCGGTGCGCCGTCAGCTTGAGTCACTTGCCGCACGAAACCGCAGTACTGCGGGTTATGTCAGTTTTCTCGGTGGCGGGGCATATGACCAGTTCATCCCTTCGGCAATCAGGGCCATTGTGTCCCGAAGTGAGTTCTACACCGCCTATACCCCGTATCAGGCAGAGGTTTCACAGGGGACCCTGCAGGCAATCTACGAGTATCAGAGCCTCATCTGCCGCCTCTACGGTATGGATGTGGCCAACGCTTCAATGTACGACGGTGCAACAGCTCTTGCTGAAGCTGCCCTGATGGCGATGAATGTGACCGGAAAAGAGCGGATTGTGGTTGCCGGGCAACTGCACCCTTGGAACAGTTCGGTGCTTTCCACCTATCTTGGCGCGGCAGGCCACTCACCGGTGGTTCAGAACAGTGTTGAGGGGGGTGTGGGTTCCATTGCCAGCCTTCGCGGCATGGTTGATGGCACAGTTGCTGCCGTGATTGTGCAGCAGCCGAATTTTTACGGCTGCCTGGAGGATGTTGAGGCAATCGGCGCCATAGCCCGTGAGGCCGGAGCACTGTTCATTGTTTCAGCAGACCCGCATTCATTGGGCGTGCTTGAGGCGCCCGGAGCATACGGCGCAGACATTGCGGTTGGTGAAGGTCAGCCTCTTGGAAGTGCGCAGAGTTTTGGCGGTCCCTATCTCGGAATCTTTACTGTCCGTGAAAAGTTTGTGCGCAAAATTCCGGGGCGTCTCGTCGGCATGACGAAGGATCGCGATGGACGCGACGGCTTCATTCTGACGCTTCAGACCCGGGAGCAGCATATCCGGCGGGAGAAGGCAACTTCAAACATCTGTACCAATCAGGCGCTCAATGCACTACAGGCGGCAGTCTATCTTTCCCTTCTCGGACGGCAGGGAATGCAGGAAGTTGCGGGGCAGTCTCTTGAGAGGGCCCACTATCTTGCGGCAAGGATTGTGGAGATTCCCGGATATTCGCTCCGTTTCAGTGCCCCGTTTTTCCGTGAATTCGTGCTCAATACACCCGTCCATCCGGCGGTGATTGTGGAGAGGATGCTTGAAGAGGGGATATTTGCCGGCATTGACCTCTCAGTTTTTGGAGATGAGGGGCTGCTTGTTTCTGTGACGGAAAAAAGAACAAAAGAGGAGATGGATCGTTTTGCCCTTCTCCTCAGCTCGTTTTAGATAAGCCCCAGAGCGCTCATTTCAAGGGAGAGCTGCCTGCGGCTCTCCTCTGAAACCGGTGTCATCGGAAGGCGGTATACCTCTTTGATCATGCCCATCATGGCAAGAGCGCATTTGATCGGTGCCGGATTGCTTTCAATGAAGTTGAGTCTGAAGAGGTTGCGGTAGGTCCTGCTTATCCGGCGCGCCTCTTCAAGGTTTCCTGCTGCAGCGCTGTCCACCAGCTGCTTTACGGCTGCGGGAACCTGGTTTGCCGCAACTGAAATGACCCCATCTCCTCCCATGGCCATGAATGGCAGAATAAGCGTGTCTTCACCGGTGAGTACCGAGAAGTGTTCGGGGCGCCCATCAAGAAGGTCGGCAATCTGCGTGAAGTTGTCGGATGCTTCTTTTACTGCAGCAATATTGCTGAAGTCGCCAGCGAGCCGCAGAATGGTCTCTGCGCTGACATTGCAGCCTGTGCGTCCCGGAACATTGTAGATGATGATTGGCACCGATACTGCTTCGGCAATATGGCGGTAGTGCTGGTAGATGCCCTCCTGTGAAGGTTTGCTGTAGTAAGGGGCAACGGAGAGAATGGCTTCGGCTCCGGCATCCTCGGCGTTTTTGGCAAGCGTTACTGCTGAACGGGTTGAATTGGTTCCTGCCCCTGCTGCCACGAGCATTTTTCCTTTTGCCTCATCTCTGACGATGCGGATGATGTCGGCCTGCTCCTCAGGGTTGAGGGTTGGTGATTCGCCTGTTGTTCCGCATGGTATGATGATGTCTGTGCCGGCTTCGGCATGAAAATGCACCAGTTGTTTCAGGGCATCGGTATCAATGGAGAAATCTTCTCTGAAGGGTGTTACCAGCGCTACAGCGCTGCCTTTGAGGTCTTGATTGGACATTCTTTCTGTTTCCGGTTTAGAGGTAGTCGGATATGCGTAGGCATAATAAGGCAATCTTCCGGATTTTCTAAACGGAAGGGGGCTTAATTGTTGCTGCTGCCTCAACAAGTTCCCCGGCAAGGCTGAGCGAGGAAGCAGAGCGGTGTTCCCCGCTGATGAGTGCTGCGATTGCTTCAAGCCTTTCGGCTCCCTCAATTCTGCTCACCTTTGTGAGTGTCCGGCTGTTTTCCACCTCCTTGTGGACACGCAGGTGGCTGTCGCCCATGGCGGCAATCTGTGGCAGGTGGGTGATGGCCACAATCTGGTGCAGGCTTGAGAGGCTTTTGATGTTTCTGCCCACGGCATCGGCAATACGGCCGCTTATTCCGGTGTCGATTTCGTCAAAGATGAGAATGGGAAGGTCGGCATTGGTTGCCAGAGCGCTTTTCATGGCAAGCATGACGCGTGAAATTTCACCGCCCGATGCCACTTTGACGAGCGGACGGGGTTTTTCGCCGGGATTTGCCGATATGAGAAATTCAATGCTCTCATAACCGCAACCCTGAGTGCCGTAGGTGACGCCCTCTATTGTGATGTCTCCTTCCGGGTCGGGTGTGTGGGTGAAGCTGACAATGAAGAGTGCGCGGGGTATGCCGAGCAGAGAGAGCTGCTCCTTTACAGAAATCTCCAGCCGCTTTGCCGCTTCCTTTCGTTTTTGGGAGAGCTCAAACGCTGTTTGTGAGAGTTTTCTGCGCAGGGTGGTCAGTGATGCTTCTGTTCTCTGGAGGGAATCTTCCCCTCCTTCGTCTGCATTCAGCTGCCTTTCAAGCTCAAGGGCGAGGCGGGGAATTTCGTCAGGAGGGACTGCATATTTTTTTGCTGTGCGGCCGATGAGGTGGTGGCGTTCGCGAAGGGAGTCGAGCAGGACCGGGTTGTGATCAATGCCCGCACTGTAGCTTCGGCTGAAGCGGTAGAGTTCATCAACGCTGTCAGTGGCAATTCTTGCCTGTTCAATCATTTCATTGAACCGTGGGTCAATGGCTGCGAGTTTTTCTGTGAGTTTTGAGGCTGAACCGAGTGACGGGTAGATGGCGTTGTCGGCGTCGTAAAGGAGTGAGTTGAGTGAAGAGCAGAGTTCGGCAAGGGTTTCGGCGTTTTCCAGGAGCGAAATCTGCTGCTGCAGTTCCTCATATTCCCCTTCCTGCATCCCTGTTTCGCTGAGTTCCCGATACTGAAAATCGAGCAGATCGCGCTTTTCGGCGAGGGCTTCCGCATTGTTTCTGAGCGTGTTGAGCTTTTTTTGGATCAGCCGGATTTCCTCTTTCTGTGCTCTGCAGGTTTCGGCATCGGATGCTGTTCCGGCAAATGCATCAAGCAGCGTTTCATGGGTTCTCGACTGGAGGAGCAGCTGGTGTTCGTGCTGGCCATGGAGGTCGATGAGCAGTTCACCAACCTGTTTGAGGAGGGTGAGGGTGCAGGGTGTGTCGTTGATGAAACATCGCGACTGGCCTGTTGCCGAGAGCTCCCTGCGGATGATGAGTTCCGCTCCCGGGTCTATCTCTGCAGACTGGAGAAGCTTTTGGGTGGAAAAAGGGATGTTGTTCTGGAAGATTGCTTCAATGACTGCTTTGGTTGCATCGGTACGGACCATTTCACTGCTGGAGCGGTCGCCGAGAACAAGGCCGAGAGCACCAATGATGATGGATTTGCCGGCACCGGTTTCGCCTGTTATGACGGTGAGTCCGGGCTGAAACGCAATGGTCAGCTCTTCAATCAGTGCGAAGTTTCTGATGTAAAGGCTTGATAGCATGTGGCTGGCAGCAGTGGGAGTGAATGGCGCATTCTCTCAAAAAACAGGGTGTCGGTTTTTTTGAGGTTCCGGGGCGTTATTCCTTATCCTTGGTGGTCTCTTTCTTTTGTGCCGGAGTATCGTCAATGGCGTTGTTGAACTCTTCCTCTATCTCTGTCTGTGCCTTTTTGAACTCTTTCATCCCCCGTCCGAGCCCTTTTGCAAGTTCGGGGAGTTTCTTGGCGCCAAACAGCAGGAGAATAATCAGCAGAATGAGAATGAGTTCCTGTCCTCCTAGTCCAAACATCGATGTACCTCCTCCATAAGTTGAAAATATGATTGCACTCTATTGCCTGATACTTATATACTCAATAGGGGTGCTTAAAGCAAGAATATTTCCTTCACCCGTTTCCCGCTGTGGTTGCCAGGCGTGCGATGATGGTCTCTCCGGCCCGGGTTTTTGCTCCCCGCTCTACTTCGGGCAACCATCCGGCTGGAATGACGATGTCGACCCGTGAACCGAATTTGATCATGCCGAACCGTTTACCGGCCGTGACCGGTTCGTTCAAAGAGAGAGGGCAGACTATGCGCCGTGCCAGAAATCCCGCCACCTGTGTGAAGTGGAGTTTCATGCCGTTTGATTCAATGCCAATCTCCATCCGTTCGTTTTCCTCTCCGCTTTTCTCGTCGAATGCCATGCTGAAGGAGCCCGGGTGGTGCTGCAGGAGAGTGACTGTTCCGGTGACGGGTATTCGGTTGACATGCACATTGAGGGGAGACATGAATATGCTGATGATGGAGGAGCCGTTGCCTGTAAACGGGTGGGAGCATGCTTTGATGCTCATGACGGTGCCGTCGGCCGGAGCGATGACAATCCCTTTTCCGGGGGGAAGGGAGCGGTTGGGGTCACGGAAGAACCAGAGAGAAAAGATGAGGAAAATCGCTGCAGCTGAGCCAACCGGTATGGCTGCCTGAAGAGGAAGGAGGATGGAGAAAAGGAGGGTGCCGACTGAAACTGCTGCCAGTTTTACAAGCGTGCTCCTGCCGTAGGGTGTGAACATTTGTGCCCTGAAGAATAATGTGTCGTAATTGATTTCTGAACCAATGATAGTGATTTATCCTTTAGGGAAAAAACAGGCTGCGTGCCGATGAGGGGGTAAAGATGGTTCTGAGGGCATTATGTATATTGTGTTTCAAAGCCTCTGAATGGTTCTCTTGCCTGAGGACATTCAGAGGGAAAATCGTATAAATTTATGGCTGCGTGAACAGACTTGAAAAACAGTTTCTCGAGCAGATCAGGGTACGACGCCTTGTGATGGACGGCGAACCGCTTCTTGTTGCCGTATCAGGGGGGCCGGACTCCATGGCACTGCTCTCTCTTTTTCTTGCTGTCCAGCCGGTTCTGCATTGCCGCCTCGGGGTTGCGCATTGCAATTTTGGACTTCGGGGTCCTGATAGTCTTGCCGATGAAGCGTTTGTCAGGGAGGCCTGCCGGCGGCTCGGGCTGGAGTGCTTCGTAGCGCGGTTTGATACGGAGCTGTACTGTCGGGAGCACCGTCTGTCAATTGAGGAGAGTGCCAGGACTCTGCGGTATGACTATTTCGGGCGTCTGATGAAGAGTGAGGGTTTTACGAAGGTTGCTACCGGTCATCATGTTGCCGACAACGCCGAAACCATTCTTTTCAACCTGTTCCGCGGTACCTCGCAGCCTTCACTGCGGGGCATCCGGTCCCGACATGGCTCAATCATCAGGCCGATGCTGCTTCTTCACAAGGCCGACATTCTTGGCTATCTCAGGGAGAAGGGGATGAGATACCGGATTGACCGAAGCAATGAGAGTGACTCTCATGACCGTAACTTCATCCGGAACAGGGTCATTCCGCTGCTTCTTGAGCGGTTTCCGGACAAGCTGATGCCTTCGCTGCAGCGCCTTTCGGAGCAGTCGGGGGAGCTTGAAGAGTTTCTTGAGTCTGCCATGGACGGCCTGATTGAGCGGGAGCCCGGTTTACAGCCGGCTCAGGGGTGGCTGGATGTCGCCGCCCTGAAAACATTGACTGTGTTTGAGCAGAAGGAGGTGCTGAAGCGGGCTCTTCGTGAACATGGATACTCTGTCGACGCTGTTCTTCTCCAGCGTCTGGTTGACCTGCTCACTACCCAGCCGGGCAGAAGGGTGATGCTTGAGGGCGGTGGAGAGGTGGTGTGGAAGGATAGACGGCTCTGTTTTCTCAGCGCTCTTCCTTCTGGCGCGTGAAGATTTCCAGAGGCAGCTTCGTATGGATGATTACCGATTCAAGGTTCTGCTGAATCCGGATTCTTTCAAGCAGATTGCGGATTTCAGGAGTGCTTCGCTCCTCCGAGAGTCCAGAGAGCTTCAGTGCCCCCCACAGGAATGTTGAAGCGAACCATGCGGCCCGGCGGGTGCCGTAGACCCATTCGCTTTCGGCTTCAATTCCCTCATTGAATCTGACGGAAAGAGCGAGGTGCTGTATCCTGTTCAGATTGCCAAGGGAGTTCACATCGCTGTTCTGCGAGGTCAGACTTTCAAGGGCGCTTGAGGTCCACGCCGCTGAGGGCAGGGCGAACCAGAGGTGTGATTTGTAGACCGCTTTCTGCATCATGGCAACAGCAAGACTGTCGCGTTGGAAAAAGCTTCCACTGGGGGCAAGAAAACCTTCCAGCATTGCCTGGCTGCCGGCAAGGATGATTTCATCGGGTGCAGAACGGCTGAGCCAGAGGGTGCTGTCAAGTCTGTAGCAGGCGTACCCTTTCAAAGTGATGGCGGTGCCGCTTCTCTTGAGCAGCCGGTCGCTGATTTTTCCTGCCACCGGGCCGTTGGCAACGGCAAGAAAATTCTGGTCCCTGTAGCCCTGACGGCGGAAACTCATGAGAAGGGCGTCAATGTCGGTCGCGGGGTTGACTGAAGCGGCCTTCAGCAGCAGGTTGAGCTTTCCCGGAGGCTGGAAGAGAGGGATGGTTTTCAGTGAGTCGGGCAGCACTTCCTGCCAGAAGCGGCTGCGGCGGATCTCTTTCATCCCGAGGTAGATGATGGCGTCAGAGTTGCCGGGAATCCGGTTGATAAGGCTGTGCTGTTCGGCTGAAAGCGGTTCGGGGGCGATCCGGGTTTTGGGCCAGTTGATCCAGGCGACAACAGTGAGGAAAAACACAAATCCGATGACGCTGATCATCATCAGGAGTCCTGATCCCTTTTTCAGTGAGCCGCCTGTTGTCTTCCGGCCTTCTTCTGCCTCTGTGCCCATCATGTGCCCGATCCTGTTTTAGGGTTTCTTTCTGACAGCCAGTCGGGCAAGTTCGTCGCAGCGGTTGTTGTAGGGGTTGTCGCTGTGCCCTTTGACTTTATGGAACCTTACCCGGTGGCGGTCGGTCAATTCAAGGATTTTCTGCCAGAGGTCGATGTTTTCAACAGTCTTCTTTGCTGCGGTTTTCCATCTGTTGGCAGTCCATCGCTTCAGCCACCCTTCATTGATTGCGTTGACCAGATAGCTTGAATCGCTGTAAAGGTCTACCGTACAGGGCTCTTTGAGTGCCTGAAGCGCCTCTATTGCAGCCGAGAGCTCCATCCGGTTGTTTGTTGTGGCTGGAGCGCCGCCTGAAATTTCACGGACAGTTTTCCCGTACATGAGCATCGCGCCCCATCCTCCGGGACCGGGATTGCCGCTGCAGGCTCCATCGGTATATATGGTGACTTTTTTCTCCATCGAAAAAAAAGGCCCAACCGTTTGTGATTGAGCCTTTGCTGTACTGTTGAGACAATAAAATGGTTCTGTTCCGGGCCGGCTGATTACTTCAGCAATTTTGCGAGTTCGCCTGTTCCGGTTTTTGCAATGATTCTCATGGCTTTGGCGGAAAGCTTTACCTTCGCCCAGCGTTTTTCCTCTTCAATCCATATCCTCTTGGTGTGGAGGTTTGGCTCAAAACGGGTGCGGCGATGGTTGTTGGCGTGCGATACTGTATTTCCGTACTTAGGTCTTTTACCGGTCAGTACACAGACTTTGGACATGATTCGGGCTCTTGGTGTTAAAAAAATGAACCTGAATATACAAATAGTTTTCTAAAGGAGAAATGCAATGTTTTTCAGGGCCGGATGCCGACTGCTGCAACCATCATGGAGAGGACATAGAGAAGGGTGCCGAAGGCATTATACCATACCGCTTTTTCACGCGGATTGTTTATGAGGATTTTCTGCATTGGCAGCTGCGCAAGAAGCAGAAGTGATGCAAGAATGGCCATGAGTGAGGAGCCTTTGGCGAGCAGGATTGCAATGGCTCCAAGCTGTGCGGCATCCATGATGACAGATGCCAGTATGGCTGCGTTTTTTTCGCCGAGCTGTACCGGTATTGAGGCGACTTTACGGATTCTGTCGCCCACGACAGATTTGAAGTCATTCAGTGTCATGATTCCGTGTGCACCGAGAGAGAAAATGATTGCCAGCGCTATGGTTTCTGTTGAGGGAACGCCCTGGGTTATGGCGAAGCTTCCTGTCAGCCAGGCTACACCTTCATATGCAAGACCGACAATAAGATTGCCATACCAGCCGTTTCGTTTTGCCCTGAAAGGCGGGCCGGAGTATGCGTGCGACATGAGAACCCCAACAAAAGCAATAGCCATGACATAGGGGTGAATGGAGAGTGCAACCAGAAATCCGGTGATAATAAGGCTGAAGGTGATCAGCCAGCTGGCTGATTTGGATATTTTTCCGGAGGGAATGGGTCGTTCGGGCTCATTGATGGCATCAACCTCGCGGTCGAAATAGTCGTTCATGGTCTGCGACATGGCGCACATGAGTGGCCCGGCAAGAATGACCCCCCTGAGCAGTACGGACCAGTTTTCCAGAACGGGTTCGCCTGTTGAAACGACCCCACAGGCAAACGCCCACATCGGGGGAAACCAGGTGACTGGTTTCATGAGTGGCAGAATGGCAGAGGGTTCTATTCGGAACCCCGGACGGTTGACATTGCCCAGAGCCGCTGCTATCGCTTTCCGGCGCGAGTCGTCAACGCCCGACCGGCGGAGTGTTTCGCCGATGCTGGGTGATATGTCGGTGTTTGGCCTGGTCTGTCCGTTCATGGGCGAATTCTTCCCGCTTCTCGCTTAAGGGGTTCGGGGCACTCGAAAATGTGAAGAACAGTATACAAGTTTTTTGAAAAAAAATGTAAGCCTTTAGTTCTTTCCGGTGCCGTACTTCCTTTCAAGGTCACGGCTTATTTCAATGATTGCTTCAAGGTTTCTGAGCGCACGCCTCTCTGCGAGCGCCTCTTTTGCCATGCAGATCCCTTCATCAATGCAGTTGGCGTTTCCTGATACATAGCATGCTATTGCAGCCGCGAAGAGTGCGGCTTCCCGCTGCGCCTGGGTGGCTTTGCCCTCAAGCAGTCTGGTTATGAGGAGGGCGTTCTCCTCGCGGGTTCCTCCTGCAAGGTCGGCTATCGGCCACTGCTGGAGGTGAAAGTCGGTTGGTTTGGTGGTGTGGCGGCAGGTAACATTGTTCTGCAGTTCAATGATATGAGTTCTGCCGGAGACGCTTGCTTCATCAAGCGGAAGACCGCTCTCGGTTTCACCATGAACAATGAGGGCATGGCTGCAGCCTGACTGGCGCAGAGCTTCCGCATAGAGCTCCATGAGGGAGGGCTCAAAAACCCCTACAAGTTGTCGTTTGACGCGGGCGGGGTTGAGCAGGGGCCCCAGAATGTTGAAAATGGTTCTTATGCCCAGGCTCTTGCGTATCGGGGCAACCTTTTTCATGGCGGGATGGTAGAGCGGTGCATAGAGAAAAGCAAATCCTGTCTGCCGATAGAGAGCCGTGGTTGCTTCCGGGTGAAGCTCTATCGGCAGGCCGAGTGCTTCAAGCACATCGGCGCTGCCGCATTGGCTGGTAACGGAGCGGTTTCCGTGTTTGGCTATGCTGACACCGGCTGCATTTGCAATAAGGGCAGCAGCTGTGGAAATATTGAAGGTTCCGGCACTGTCTCCACCTGTGCCGCAGGTGTCGACGGCCCTTTCATCAAGCGTTATGGGGGTTGCTCTCTCTATGAGGCTTTCCCGCGCACCGGCAATTTCATCGGCACTGATGCCATTTTTCTGCAGGAGTGTGAGAATAGTGGCAATGGCTGTATCGGGAATGGCGCCGTCCATGATTGCGTCCATGCAGCGTTTCATCTCGGGCTTTGAAAGCTTCGATCCCTGTTGAAGGGTGTCAAGTATTTCCGTATGCGCCATGCAGCTGAGTTTTTGGTAAATGAGAGGAAATATTCGTAAATCGTTAATAATAAGAAGAATACTTCAGCTTGCAATGGCTCCATGGGAGCAGAACCTGTTTATTCAGTAAATAAATTCAATGATTTTTTATGAGCATTTCTGACAGAGAGGCCTGGCAGCGAGCCTCACTTGAACGGGTTCTCCTGAAAATGGATTCCCTTGGTTTTAACGCTTTTGTGGTGACTGATCTTCCTTCCATCCGCTGGCTGACAGGGTTCAGTGGTTCAAGTGCCCGATTGCTTCTTACCCCCCGCGCCAGCTGGCTTTTTACCGATTCAAGGTATCGGGTGCAGGCACGGGATGAGGTGAGGGTTGTCGAACCGGTTATTGATGCTGAGGGGTTTGTTGCGGCACTTCACTCCGGTCGTTATCCTTTGGGTGGATGTGTGGCGCTTCAGTCCGACAGGGTAAGCTGGCATGAGGCCACACGCATTATTGCAGCGGTGGATGAGCGGTGCAGGGTGGTGCCTGTTGATGGTTTTTTTGATGAGTTCAGGATGGTAAAGAGTCCAGGGGAACTGCTCTTGATGCAGCGGGCGGCAGATATCAGCTGCCAGGTTCTTGGCGAAGTTATTCCGATGATTTCCTCCTCGATGAGTGAGTGTGATATTGCGGCTGAAATATCATGCCGTCATCGGAAACTGGGTGCCCAGAAGGATTCATTCGACCCTATTGTCGCTTCCGGTCCCCGGGGAGCCATGCCGCATGCACAGCCTTCCGATGCCCATTTTGAGCCGGGTGCGCTCATTGTGATTGACATGGGTTGTATGGTGGATGGCTATGCCTCCGACCAGACCCGCACGGTGGGACTGGGGCCCGTTTGTGCTGAAGCCAAAGAGGTCTATGGGATTGTCCTTGAGGCTCAGCAGCTTGGTGTCCGCTCAGCCCGATGCGGTATGCGGGCCAGTGAACTTGACGGTATTGTTCGTTCCTTTATTGCCGGTCATGGATATGGGGATGCTTTTGGTCACGGTCTCGGTCATGGTATCGGTCTGGAAGTGCATGAGGGGCTTCACATCAGCCCCAAAGGCGAGACGGTGCTTCAGGAGGGGATGGTGTTCACCATTGAACCGGGAATCTACCTTGAAGGAAAATTCGGAGTACGCATTGAAGATACGGTTGTGATGGAAGCAGGCCAGGCCCGTTCGCTACAAAATTACCCGCGGGAGCTGTAGGGAGTAGGGGACGTTGTTGAATATCGTGAATAAGTCCTCGGGACTTATTCACGATATTCAACAACGTTATATAGTGCTTGTACTCAAATGGGCACGATTCATAATATCCTGTTGTAATATTAAAGGGAGTC
>NZ_RXYK01000037.1 GCF_003968655.1 Chlorobium phaeovibrioides
GCGATCTTTGAGCAGCGGAATGCAACCTTACAGCGAGCCAGGGAGCTCAATCCGGAACGCTGGGGAGCAAGGCCTGCAAGAACGTGGGAGATCAACCGGAAGGTGGTGCTGAACCCGGCCGAAAAGTGAATGTTTTTTTTCAAAAAAATGCGTCATCTTCGTTGACATTGTCCGTCGATTCTACTAATTTTGCTGAGCTTGATGTTGAAAAAGAAAACCTTAAAAGATTATGCAAAACAACGTCTTTTCCGCATAATGGTTTATTTAAAGGTCATCCCGTAATCGTTTCTGCCAATTGGCTGGAAATAATCACAAAGATGGGAGTTACAAAAATTCTCTCTTTGGAACCAAATAATCAACAGCGTAAAAAACAAATTGATTTAATCAAAACTACTAATTTGCAATTAGTATCAGCAATACACCCGACAGCATTGATTTTGCCTTATGCCCAAATAGACGATGGTGTTTGGATAAATTCTGGTTGTATCGTGGGTTATAAAGCGGAAATCAGATCAGGGGTGTTTCTTAATACAGGCGTTAACATAGATCACCATAATGTGTTGCAGGAGTGTTGTCAAGTTGATCCTGGTGTTGTTACCGCAGGTAATGTTGTTTTGGGGGAGTGCTGTCATATTCACACTGGCGCAGTCCTTATTAATCGAATACAAATTGGTGCCAATTCAATTGTTGGGGCAGGAGCAGTTGTTCTTAAAGATATTCAGGAAAATTGTACTGCTGTCGGAGTACCTGCCAAAATTATAAAAGAAAATAATATTTTTAACATGAATTATACCCAACCCAACCCAACCCAACCCAACCCAACCCAAAGACAATGCCATGATATAACGTCTTTATATGACGGGAAGGTTTTTTCCAAAATAATCTGTTTTGTTGGTAAGGATATATTTTATAGTGCATCAGTAATAACAGTTTTGTTGGCGAAACAAAAAAATGTTGTAGCCATTGTTGGTGAAACTGCTGATTTAGTTTGGACAGAAATATCCGCTGGGTTAAAAAATAATATTATACCTGTAATTAGAAAACGCCGATTCTGGGAAGATTCTGAATTTAATACACTATATTTTAGCAATGCGCTCGGTGTTAATTGTGGATATGATTATATTATACCGGAACTTGTGTTAAGTTCATTGCCAATTATAAATATCCATCCAGCAGCATTGCCTTTAAATCGCGGGTGCCATCATTCCTTTTGGGGTATAATTGATAAGACACCCTTTGGCGCAACACTACACTGGATGACGAAAGAACTAGATCAAGGTCCAATTATTTCTCAAATTACTTTTTGTGATGATGGTTTTATCTCTGCCGGAGAAATTCAAGAAAAATCGAATCAATTGTGTATAGAGTTATTAGCAGAGCACATAGACAGTATTCTTGACGGAGAATCTATATCAAAGTCGCAATCATTAGGCACATACCATTCAAAAAAAGAAATTATAGCGGCATCAACATTGTGTAGTAATAAAACAGTTTCTGTTGATTATTTGTTTGATTTATGTCGCGCAGTAAATAATAAGAAAAATGGATTTATAATTGAAAAAGATGGTCGGAAATTTTTGATTAAAATTGAAAAGATGGTCGAATTACTTTAGGTTTTTAAATATATCTCAAGCTCATTGTGAAAGTATTTGTTTCCGGCTCTTTTAATGTTCTTCATCCTGGGCACCTTCGCTTGTTGCGTTTTGCGGCTCTCCGACGAAGTTAATGGAAAAGCGTGGTTAAAAAGGTAGCTTGGCGTAGTCCCCGCATTACCCATTCATACCCATATACTCTATCATGCAAAGCCTGACCACCACCGCCCACTACCAGCAACTTCTCGGACTTCCATCAACCTGGATGGTCGAGAATGTCGACCTTTCAATGACGGCTATGCAGGTGGTCATCAGACTTGTCTATACCGGAAAG
>NZ_RXYK01000061.1 GCF_003968655.1 Chlorobium phaeovibrioides
AAGAACTTCACGGAACTTCGCTTCTGATGCTGTGAGGTTGTCGGCATTAAAGAGTGCTGCGGCTTCCGACTGCAGTGCATCAACTTTAGACTGTATTGCAACCTGCTCGGCATCAGCACTTGAAATGCGCTGGGTGATGGTGGTTTTGGTTGCAGGCTCTACTGCCACAGAAAGAGCTTCCTGCCAGGCGGACTTTGCTCCTGCATAATCTCCTGCAGCATAGAGTTTGTTGCCTCCCTCGAAGGTGGCTTTTGCTTTTTCCTCTGCTGCCGCTATCCGGGCGAGTTCGGCTTTGCGCCCGGGAATACGGCTCCCGAGGTAGTAGGTGGCAGTCTTATTTTGTGCATCGAGGTTCACCAGTTCCTTGAACTTCGCTTCAGACTCATTGATGCTGTCCTGACGGAACAGAGTCACTCCATCATTCTGGAGCTGTTCAATGCGGGCCAGTCGTGCAGCCTGCTCAGCTGCCGCCTCTGCTTCAGCTTCGCGGATCCTTGTGCTGATGGCTGTACGGGTTGCTTCTTTCAGTGCAAGCGGCAGGGCTGACTGCCAGGC
>NZ_RXYK01000062.1 GCF_003968655.1 Chlorobium phaeovibrioides
CCAGCAGTCAGCATGAAGCAGAAGCGCAGAAAATTCAACCCCGAGTTTAAAACCAAAGTCGTTCTTGAAGCTCTCAGTGAGCGACTCACCCTGACGGAGCTTGCCCAGAAGTACGAGCTCCACCCGAATCAAATCACCCTTTGGAAGCGAGAGTTTCTGGATCGTGCGTCGGAAGTATTCAGCAAGAGCGACAAGGCTCAGAAAGCCGAGCAGGACAGCAAGCAGGAGACCGAGGAACTCTACAAAACGATCGGTCAGCTGAAGGTCGAAGTGGATTGGCTCAAAAAAAAACTTCAGTAGTCAAAACCCTGTCAGAACGGCGCTCCATGATTGAGAAAGAACATCCGAAAATCAGCCTGAACCGGCAGTGTGAACTGCTCTCGATTCACCGCTCAGGGCTGTATTATCAGCCACGGAGAAGCACGAAGCTGAACCGTGAGCTCATGCGCCTGATGGATGAGCAGTACCTGCTCAAGCCCTACTACGGTGTCTACCGTATGTGGGAATGGCTGGTAAAGGACAAAGGCTACAAGGTCAACATCAAGCGGGTCAGAC
>NZ_RXYK01000038.1 GCF_003968655.1 Chlorobium phaeovibrioides
GGATACTGTTTTATTGCGGAAAGCTTAACATGGCCATCAGCTGATGAAGTACTTCATCCAGGTACTAATCCACTAAAATCAGCGGAGAGCCGTATTAATGGGGGCAAGAAATCATTCAGTCAAAGCACTCATTTATCGGAGTGATGGTCGTGTGCTGCTGCAGCAGCGAGATGATAAGGAAGGGTTGCCATTTCGGCGATGCTGGGCTTTTTTCGGTGGCATGGTAGAGGGTAATGAGACGTTTAAGGGGGGACTTGAGCGAGAGTTGAAAGAGGAATTAGGTCAAGTTCCTGGAATCGTTTTCGATGAGTTGTTTAGTTGGAAATGGAGTGCTGGGTGGATAGAGACAGTGAATCACTTCTTCCCGGTTCGCTATGACGGTGATGTGAGTGAATTACGCTTGTCCGAAGGAATGGGGATGCGGTGGTTCTCTGTAGAAGAGCTCATTTCTCAGCCGATGACGCCTGACGTTTATGAGAATTATTCAGAGGTAGTTGCATTTCTATGTGCGTTTCGTCTTGATTCCTATGATGCGGTGGAAAGAGCATTGCTGGCGCATGGCGGGATGGAAAAAAAGAATGAACGGGTATTTTACGCTTCCAAGAATCCTTTCTCCTTGTCAAAGCAGCAGATGGTGCTTTTGAGAGAGTATGCGAGAATGAGAAATTGTCCGATTTTTCGTTGCTGTATGCATGTTGACGATGCTGATGATGTCCATGAAATGCTCATGGTTCATCCTGGGCACTGCGATGTCGGGCCCCTCAAGCAGGAAAAGACCTCTTTGAGTTACCATATGATAGACGGTGAGCTTGAAATATGCCTGTATGACGAGGATGGTGTGATGGTTTCTGCGCAACGATTGTCAAGTGCAGATGGTGACTTGCCAAGGTCAATTCGTTTGAAAGCCGGTCAGTATCGGTCAATACATACGCGATCGCCTCATGCAATATTTATTGAAGTTGCAAGTGGCCCATTCAAGGATAGTGACACGATTTGGTTAAATAGACAATAATAATGGTGAGCATGACGAAAAAAGAGTCAGTATATCGGCGTAAAACATGCAGAGGCTGTGGGAGTGAGAGTCTTGAGCTGGTATTTGCATTAAAGCCCTCTCCCATAGGTGATGCGTATGTGCCCCAAGAGAAAATTGATGAAGAGCAAAAGCAATTTCCGATTGATTTGTTCATGTGTAAGGATTGCGGCTTGGCGCAGCTCAGTGACGTAATAGATCCGGACGTTCTCTATGGGGATTACATATATGTGACATCAAGCTCAATGGGCTTATCACAGCACTTCGATGAGTATGCCGGAAAAGTAATTGATAGGGTCGGGCTTTCCGAGGGAGATCAAGTCGTTGACCTGGGGAGTAACGACGGAACGCTTCTAGGCTCATTCAAGCGAAAAGGGCTAAAGGTGTTGGGGGTTGAGCCGGCAGGCCATATTGCAAGCATCGCCAATGAGTCTGGAATTCCGACGCTTAGTGCGTATTTCAACCGAGGGCAAGCCCGTGAAATCGCAGATCGCTATGGCAAAGCGGATGTGATTACGGCAAATAATGTATTCGCTAATATCGATGATCTTGACTCATGGGTGCAAGGGGTGGGATTATTGCTCGCTGATAACGGTGTGTTTGTGTTCGAGAGTTACTATTTGGCGGATCTTGTCAGGAATATGGTCTTTGATTTCATATATCATGAACATCTCACCTCATTAATACGGCTCTCCGCTGATTTTAGTGGATTAGTACCTGGATGAAGTACTTCATCAGCTGATGGCCATGTTAAGCTTTCCGCAATAAAACAGTATCC
>NZ_RXYK01000039.1 GCF_003968655.1 Chlorobium phaeovibrioides
GGATACTGTTTTATTGCGGAAAGCTTAACATGGCCATCAGCTGATGAAGTACTTCATCCAGGTACTAATCCACTAAATTCGGCGGAGAGCCGTATTAATGGGGGCAAGAAATCATTCAGTCAAAGCACTCATTTATCGGAGTGATGGTCGTGTGCTGCTGCAGCAGCGAGATGATAAGGAAGGGTTGCCATTTCGGCGATGCTGGGCTTTTTTCGGTGGCATGGTAGAGGGTAATGAGACGTTTAAGGGGGGACTTGAGCGAGAGTTGAAAGAGGAATTAGGTCAAGTTCCTGGAATCGTTTTCGATGAGTTGTTTAGTTGGAAATGGAGTGCTGGGTGGATAGAGACAGTGAATCACTTCTTCCCGGTTCGCTATGACGGTGATGTGAGTGAATTACGCTTGTCCGAAGGAATGGGGATGCGGTGGTTCTCTGTAGAAGAGCTCATTTCTCAGCCGATGACGCCTGACGTTTATGAGAATTATTCAGAGGTAGTTGCATTTCTATGTGCGTTTCGTCTTGATTCCTATGATGCGGTGGAAAGAGCATTGCTGGCGCATGGCGGGATGGAAAAAAAGAATGAACGGGTATTTTACGCTTCCAAGAATCCTTTCTCCTTGTCAAAGCAGCAGATGGTGCTTTTGAGAGAGTATGCGAGAATGAGAAATTGTCCGATTTTTCGTTGCTGTATGCATGTTGACGATGCTGATGATGTCCATGAAATGCTCATGGTTCATCCTGGGCACTGCGATGTCGGGCCCCTCAAGCAGGAAAAGACCTCTTTGAGTTACCATATGATAGACGGTGAGCTTGAAATATGCCTGTATGACGAGGATGGTGTGATGGTTTCTGCGCAACGATTGTCAAGTGCAGATGGTGACTTGCCAAGGTCAATTCGTTTGAAAGCCGGTCAGTATCGGTCAATACATACGCGATCGCCTCATGCAATATTTATTGAAGTTGCAAGTGGCCCATTCAAGGATAGTGACACGATTTGGTTAAATAGACAATAATAATGGTGAGCATGACGAAAAAAGAGTCAGTATATCGGCGTAAAACATGCAGAGGCTGTGGGAGTGAGAGTCTTGAGCTGGTATTTGCATTAAAGCCCTCTCCCATAGGTGATGCGTATGTGCCCCAAGAGAAAATTGATGAAGAGCAAAAGCAATTTCCGATTGATTTGTTCATGTGTAAGGATTGCGGCTTGGCGCAGCTCAGTGACGTAATAGATCCGGACGTTCTCTATGGGGATTACATATATGTGACATCAAGCTCAATGGGCTTATCACAGCACTTCGATGAGTATGCCGGAAAAGTAATTGATAGGGTCGGGCTTTCCGAGGGAGATCAAGTCGTTGACCTGGGGAGTAACGACGGAACGCTTCTAGGCTCATTCAAGCGAAAAGGGCTAAAGGTGTTGGGGGTTGAGCCGGCAGGCCATATTGCAAGCATCGCCAATGAGTCTGGAATTCCGACGCTTAGTGCGTATTTCAACCGAGGGCAAGCCCGTGAAATCGCAGATCGCTATGGCAAAGCGGATGTGATTACGGCAAATAATGTATTCGCTAATATCGATGATCTTGACTCATGGGTGCAAGGGGTGGGATTATTGCTCGCTGATAACGGTGTGTTTGTGTTCGAGAGTTACTATTTGGCGGATCTTGTCAGGAATATGGTCTTTGATTTCATATATCATGAACATCTCACCTCATTTTCGGGGTCTCCGCCGAATTTAGTGGATTAGTACCTGGATGAAGTACTTCATCAGCTGATGGCCATGTTAAGCTTTCCGCAATAAAACAGTATCC
>NZ_RXYK01000064.1 GCF_003968655.1 Chlorobium phaeovibrioides
GAAGAGCAGATCACCTTCGCCCTCAGGCAAGCCGAAGCAGGAGTAAAGGTGAAAGAGGTCTGCCGGCAACTGGAAGTCTCGGAGCCAACGTTTTACAACTGGAAAGCCAAGTTCGGAGGCATGGGCGTTACCGAACTGCGCCGCCTTCGCTTGCTAGAACAGGAAAACGCCCACCTGAAGAAACTTGTTGCCGACTTGAGCCTCGATCGGCAGATGCTTCAGGACGTCATAAAAAAAAAGCTGTAAAACCTGCCGTCAAGAAAGAGCTGGTCAAATACATGACGGTGGCATACCAGGTGTCGATCAAGAAAGCTTGCGCGGCATTGCCGATGCATCGCTCAGCGCTGTATTACAAGCCACACAAGCGGGACGAAGCATTGCTTGTGATGCGTATGCGGGAAATCGCATACACCCGCATACGGTTTGGGTTTGATCGGATTGTGCTCACACTCAGACGAGAAGGCTTTACCGACAATCACAAGCGACTGCGTCGGATTTATCGCGAACAGGGCCTGAACTTGAGAACGA
>NZ_RXYK01000065.1 GCF_003968655.1 Chlorobium phaeovibrioides
TATTCAACAACGTTATATAGTGCTTGTACTCAAATGGGCACGATTCATAATATCCTGTTGTAATATTAAAGGGAGTCCATTGAATTGTAACCCTTTGAAATGGAGGATTTTATGCAATCAGAATCGGAAAGACTGGCGGCTTATCGGCAATTGCGAACCGAGATTCGGGGTTCGAGTAAACATCTGATTGTCGGAATTGACATTGCCAAAGAGAAGCATTATGCGTTCATGGGTACGGCTAACGGCACGACTTTATGCAAGCAACTGATTTTTCAGAACAACAAAGAGGGTTTTGATCTACTGAGAGCAAGAGTGGAGCTGTTGCGGGTGAAGCACCAATTCGAACAGGTGGTTTTCGGGGTAGAACCTACGGCAAACTATCACAAACCATTAGCAGAGCATCTGATCCGACAGGGATTACATTTGGTACAGGTATCGGGAAATGCAGTCAAACAGAACCGTGAGTTACTCGACAATCGCTGGGACAAGCATGATCGTAAAGATGCCGCCAATGTTGCGGATCTG
>NZ_RXYK01000040.1 GCF_003968655.1 Chlorobium phaeovibrioides
CAGATCGATTTGATAGGATGCATCGCCCTCGGCTTTCGCACTGGTGATGGCAGAACTGACCGTCGGTGCGTCGTTGGTGCCTGTCAGCGTTATGGTCACGTCCTCGGTGTCTGTGCCACCCTTGGCGTCATTCACCGTGATGGTGAACACGGCCGTTACGACCTCATCCTTTGCAAGGAAGTCCAGCGCGGCTTCAGCGATGCTGTACGACCAGGTGACTTCACCGTTGTTGGTGTTGGTGGCAACATTGGTGATGCTGAACGCGGCTTCGATGTCGGCCTGCTGCGCTGCCGTCAGCGTCAGGTCTGTTGTTCCGCCTGCTTTCAGGGCACTGACCGAGAGGGTCGCTTCGCTGGCTACAGGACTGTCCGTCAGGTCGAGGTCGGCGAAGGTTATGCTGCCGCTGTCGCTGAGGGTAGTGCCTTCGGTGATCGCTGCTGCTATGCTGTCTCCATTTTCCTGCGTGATTACCGGTGCGTCGTTCGTGCCGGTGATCGTTATCGTCACAGTCTGGTCGTCGCTGGCTGTTCCATCGCTGGCTGTCAGCGTGTAGGTCAACACCAGTTTCTCTCCGGCTGCAAGGTAGTTGAAGGCTTCGCTACCGCTGTTGAACGCCCAGGCAATATCCCCGGTCGTTACTGTGCCGTCAATCGGGTCCGTTGTGGCCGTCAGCATTGCAAGCAAGGCTTCATTGTCCGGTTGACTGCTGTCGCTGGTCATGGCATCATCGGAACCGTCTAGCTGAGAGGCAGCTACCGAGACTACGCTCACTGCAACCGAGTTGGTGGTGTCGAGATCCTCGACACTCAGCGTACCATCGGCTTCCAGTGCGATGTCTGCTTCGGTGATCGCTGCTGCTATGCTGTCTCCAGTGTCCTGCGTGATTACCGGTGCGTCGTTGGAGCCTGTCAGCGTTATGGTCACGTCCTCGGTGTCTGTGCCACCGTTGCCGTCATCCACCGTGATGGTGAACACGGCCGTTACGACCTCATCCTTTGCAAGGAAGTCAAGCGCGGTTTCGGCTATGTTGTACGACCAGGTGACGGTGCCGTCGTTGTCGTTACCGTCAACATTGCTGATGCTGAACGCGTCTTCGATGTCGGTCAGCTGCGCTGCCGTCAGCGTCAGGACTGTTGTTTCGTCTGCTTTCAGGGCACTGACCGAGAGGGTCGCTTCGCTGGCTACAGGAAGGTCCGTCAGGTCGAGGTCGGCGAAGGTTATGCTGCCGCTGTCGCTGAGGGTAGTGCCTTCCGTGATGGCGCCTGCTACGTTGACCACCGAGATTACCGGCGTATCGTTCTCCGCCGTCACCGTTATCGACTTTGTAGCGGCGCTTGAAATGGCCGTACCATCTGAAACCGTCACCTGGAATGTACGGGCTCCAGCAGTCGGCGTGTCGGAGGTGTTGTTGTATTTGATCGCATCCAGCAGCGCCTCAGCCTGAGCTGTTGTCACTTCGGTGGGACTGGATGAATTCGTGAAGACAACGCTCGTAGTCCCTGTAGACGCGTCGCCCGTCCTCGTTACGGCCACCGACCAGGTAATACTGGAAATGGCTGTCGTCAGGTTTGACGCAGAAGCTGTAGTATTCAGTGCTATCGAGGAGGTTGTCCCCTCCACAAGCAACTGTTCAGCAGCACCATCCTTGATCGTGCTGTTGGCGAATGTTATGGTCAGGTTGGCAATGCCATCACTCGCAAGGTCGAGATCGGCGATTTCCGCTGTACCGGTAGTTCCGAATGCAACAGCATTTGTCGCAGTATCGACACCATCAATCTCGGTAAACCCACTGCTCACCGTACC
>NZ_RXYK01000066.1 GCF_003968655.1 Chlorobium phaeovibrioides
GGGTTACTCGCATGCCGTAAGGCACAGTGTTTTAAAGAAAGTGCTGCCACCGGAAGGCCGGAGCATCGCTGAAGTCAGCCGGGAAACCGGAGTCAATCAGCAAACCATCAGGAATTGGATCAAACGAAGTGAAACGGGTATCTTTGAAGATGGAAATCAAGACAGCTGTCCCCGTTTCCTGACACCCAGAGAGAAGTACCAGCTGGTCGTAGAGGCTGCCGGCATTGATGATGAGCAACTGGGTGAGTTTCTCAGGGAACGAGGGCTGCATTCAGAACACATCACCATCTGGGACCAGGAGCTTCGCGACATGATCGACAAGAAAAACGAACAGCAGGACAAGGAAAACAAAGCACTTAAGAAACAGGTCAAAGATCTGGAGAAGGAGCTGCAGCGCAAGGAAAAAGCGCTTGCTGAAGCCGCCGCCCTCCTCATATTAAAAAAAAAGCTCGAGGCACTTACCAGGGGGCACGAGGACGACTGATCCTTGAGGATCACAAGGCCGAAGTCATTATGCTGAT
>NZ_RXYK01000067.1 GCF_003968655.1 Chlorobium phaeovibrioides
TATTTTTGATGCTGTGTCCGGCCCAATCCCCGGAATACTGAGCAGGTATGGGTACTCTTCAATACCGGAGCACAAGTTTAGAATAACCTTGTCGAGTTCCTGTATTGCTGCTCTGATATCCAGCAATTGCTTGATCAGAACAGTTCCCTCGTAGATTGCCGCAACTCCTGCGTTACAGCCAATCGACCCTTTAGCGCTTTGCCAGATCCGGTATAAATGCTCCTCCTGCTTCTGCGTTCTTCGGGCACAGACAACAGTGTTATAAAACGTGTCATACTCCATTTCGGCAATTATCAAAGGATCACAACAGTTGCCGATAACCGATAAACTGTCCCGTTGACAAGTGTTGATATACTGGTCCATTTCAGGAAAGTATAAAGCCAATAAATTATTTCTGATGCGAGCCTTGAGGCCTTGCTCCTCTTTTTTAAAGCGTTTTTTCAGGCTCAGCAGCTCACGAAGATCACGAATCGATTCCGATGGATAGTCGTAGAATTGGCACTTGCCTTGAGCAATCAG
>NZ_RXYK01000004.1 GCF_003968655.1 Chlorobium phaeovibrioides
CGATAACGATAAGGTACGAGATTCTACAGAAGTGAGCAACCCGCCTCTTTTTTCGTGCTTTACAAAGCACTGGTGGGATTATTATGCAAACGGGAAAACTTTGTGTTTGATGGTTTCAATATAGGATGTCCCCTAGTTTTTGATGAGCGGGCGGAGTTGGCTGGTGAATGCTGCCATGACGAGCAGGCTGCCGGCGTTTCGTTCGAGCGAGCGGATGGATTCTTCGGCAAGGGTGGAGATGGCCATCAGGTCGGGGTTGGGGAAGTTGCGGGCAAACCTGTCGACAGCATCGGCGATGTCGGGGTTGTTGAGGTTTGCAAAGGCGGGATTGATGCTTCGATGCATGGCATCCTGAAGAAAGAGGAGTATTGATGATATGAAGAGTATCAGCTCCTGCCGGGAAAGGTTTTTTGTCTGCTCTTCAGCGCTGAGAATGGCTTTGTGGAAGTGGCCGGCCATCAGGATACTGCGCAGGTAGTCGAGGGCTTTTGTCCGGATGGCCTTTTCTGCGGGTTCAAAACCCGGTTCCATGCGGTTCAGCATCAGTTCCCATGCCCGGCGAAGACTTCCCCGTGATGCTTTGACAATGCTTTCCCTCTCGTCTGGTGCAATGTCGGTTCTCTGCTCTTCCATCCATGAACGGAGCTCTCTTTCGGGTATGCGCTGGAATATGATTTCCTGACATCGGGAGCGGATTGTCGGGAGGAGCGATTCGGGTCTGGAGGAGACAAGGATGAAGAGGATATGCGGCGGAGGCTCTTCTAGCAGCTTGAGAAGCTTGTTGGCTGCAGAGGGGTGCAGGCGGTCGGCCTGCGAAATGATGAACACTTTCCGGCTCCCTTCACGGGGCATGAATGAGGCTTTCTGCTGAAGCTGAATGACCTGTTCGGTGAGAATTCCCATGGAACGGTCCATGCATGGGGTGAAGTAGGGGTTTGCTTTTTTCTGTTCCAGAAGTGTGTCGTACCGCTCTTTCGCCTCTGTGAATTTCCTGTTGTCCTTTTTCGGCGAGTCGCTCCCTTCAAGCAGCGCGGACTCTACGGGGAAGAGATATTCGACATTCGGATGGAGCAGTGCTTCCATTTCCCTGCAGTCGGCGCAAAGCCCGCAGGCGCCTTCAGGCGAAGTGCCCGAACTAGTGCAGGAGAGAGCTTTTGCGAGTTCAAATGCAACCATCTCTTTGCCGGCACCGTCGGGGCCGGTGAACAGGTAGGCATGAGCCAGCCGCCCTCCAAGGAGGGCGCTTCTGAGAACACGGACCTGCTGCTGTTGTCCTATGACGGTGTTCCAGCTCATACTTCTGAAATCCTCTTCATTCAGATGAATGTGAGCCAGCTGTATGGGTCTTCGCCTGTCTGCAGAATGTTCAGATACTGGTGCTGGAGTGCTTCGGTGACGGGGCCCCGTTTTTCGTTGCCGATGGGGTATTTGTCGATGCTTCTGACAGGCGTTATTTCTGCTGCCGTTCCTGTCAGGAAGACCTCGTCGGCAACATAGAGTGCTTCGCGGGGAATCATGGTCTCCTTTACCTCATAGCCAAGTTCCCGGGCAATGTGCATGACGGCTCCGCGGGTGAATCCGGGAAGTATAGACTGGGCCGACATGGGCGTGTGGATGACATTGTCGCGGATAATGAAAATGTTCTCGCCGCTGCCTTCTGACACATAGCCGTTGACATCGAGTGCAATCCCTTCGGCGTAGTCGTCCGTCAGGGCTTCCATTTTGATAAGCTGCGAGTTCAGGTAGTTCCCTCCGGCTTTGGCCCAGGAGGGAAGGGTGTTTGGTGCAAGGCGGTTCCATGATGATACCCTGACATCGACTCCGGTTTCAAGGACATCTTCGCCGAGGTAGGTTCCCCATTCCCAGGTGGCGATGGCAACCTCTATCGATGCGCGGTGGGGGTTGACTCCAAGCGCACCCTGTCCGCGGTAGACCAGCGGGCGTACATAGCAGGATTTATGGCTGTTTGCCTGTATGGTGCTGATGACGGCTTCCTTCAGTTCTTTTTCTGAGTATGGAATTTCAATGCGATAGATTTTTGCCGAGTCCCTGAGGCGGCGGATATGTTCATCGAGAAAAAGGATGGCTGAGCCTTTGGCGGTTTCATAGCAGCGGATTCCTTCAAAAATGGATGAACCGTAGTGGACGACATGCGAAAGAATATGGATTTTGGCGTCGTTCCAGTCGATGAGTTCGCCGTTCATCCAGATTTTGAGAGACTTGTTCATAGTGAGAGACATTGGTGTGTTATGGCTTTTGGGCTACAGTCTGATAAAGATAGTGTTGTTTTTGGTGATTTGAAAAATCGCCGACGACAAAAAGCCCCGCAGGAGTGTGCGGGGCTTTTTGCTGGTATGGTTTATCCTGTTGCGGAGCTCAGTAGATCCTTTCGTAGACGCCGTCGACTTCACGAAGAATCGGCTCGTAGGGAACCGGTTTGCGGCCAAAGCAGATGCCGAGCGATTCGTACATGGAGACCTGTTCAAGATCAACATGTCGCTGCACAATGGCTTTTTCCGATGCAATGTATTCAACCTTGCGCCCTTTGACTTTCGATACAGTAACACCTGTTTTCCCATCAAGGAGAAGCAGGACGGCTGCCGCACCGGCCTCAAAGCCGAAGTTGGTGTCGTAGGCCGATGAACTGCCGCAGCGCACAAGGTGGCCGGGATGGATTTCACGAACCTCCGGGATTTCATAGATCCCTTCAACAAACATTCCGGTCTCTTTCATGAAGAGCGGCATGGCAGGGTCGGCCTTCATCCTCTTCTGGATTTCCTGACAGGTGAATTTTCCTGCACCCGCAAGTTTCTTGTGTCCGAATGCGTCAATGCCGGCGCCTTCGTCGACAATGTCGCTTCCATCGGCATTTTTGAGCCCTTCGGCTACAACGATGGTGTATGTCCCGCTGTGGACATCGTTCTGGCGGATTCGGCGTGTGAAGCGTTCCGCAAGGTGATCGTATACCACATCCCAATCAGTCGGGATTTCAGGAATGAGAATGCAGTCTGCCTCGGCGGCAACGCCGCTGCGGAAGGATGTATGGCCGGCATAACGGCCGAAGACTTCTGTGACAAGAACCCGGTTGTGGGTTTTGCCGGTTGTTTTCAGGTCGTGGACGAATTCTGCGATGCGGTTGATTGTCGAGTCGCCCCCGACCGAGTAGGTCTGCAGGTCGAGGTCCATTGTTTTTGGTGCGTGGATGCACTGGATTCCGTTCTGGTTGAGGTCAACCATGACGCTGCCTGAGTCGTCGCCGCCGCTGATGACAAGGCCGTCAAGCTCAAACTTTTTCATCCCCGCTTTGATACGGTTGTATTTTTCCGGGTTGCTGATTGCTTTGACTTTTACGCGGGAGTGGCCTGCTTCCGAGCCGGCGAATGTTGCGTCAAACCGGTCGAGCCTCTGCTGGTCGAGACGAACAATGTGGTCCTGGTCGATGAGGTTGTAGAGTCCTGCGTAGCCGTTGGGTATGATGAAGAGCTCAAGTTCTTTTGCCTGCGCCATGAGCGCGGCGCCTTTGAGGACTGCATTGAGACCGCCGCAGTCGCCACCGCTGGTGAGGATGCCGATTTTTTTCACTGTGTCCCTTCTCCTTCTCTTTTTAAACGGGTTGGATTATGAGCCCCGAATTTATTTATTTGTCAGGAAATCGCTTTCCTGATGTTCTGCTGTCAAGATAGATTTTTTGTATGATTATTCAACGAAGGGTTCCCCGGAATTTAACCCGATTGTCATGGACTGGATGGATCATCTGCGATTTGCTTTTGTGCATCTCAGGGAGCGCCGCCGCCAGACGCTGCTGACCGCACTCGGCGTAGCAGTGGGGTCGGCGATGCTGATAACCACCATTTCGGTGGCACGGGGTTCATCGGCCAATGTGATTTCGAAGGTTATTGATACCAGCCCCCATGTGCTGGTGAAGGCGGATCGGGTGACGCCGCTTGTGCCCGATAACATCGTCCCGCAAGCGGGCGGGCAGGTCTCGATGGTGGTGAAGAATGTTACGCCTGATGATGAAGTGGTGATCAAAAGCTATACGGGGGTGGTTGAGGCCATTGCCGGTGTCAGCGGGGTGAGCCGTATTTCGCCTTTTGTGGAGAGCCGGGTGATTGCCCGTAATAAAACCCGTTTTACCCCCTGTGTTCTCAAGGGGGTTGTGCCGGAACTTGAGGCTGATATTGCAGGACTGCGCAAAAATCTGCTGGACCCGAATGCCATTGAGGAGCTCGGCGCTACTCCCAACGGGATGATTGCCGGGTATCTTCTGGCCGAGAAGCTTCATCTCCGCTATAGGGACCGTGTGGTTCTGGTGACTAAAAACGGGGAGGAGTTCAGCGCAACTCTTGTCGGCCGTTTTGGCAGCGGATTCAATGTCAAGGATGAACGGGAGGCAATTGTGAACCTTGCCCTTGCCCAGCGGATGGAGGGGATTGCATCAAGTTCTGTGAGCGGTATCGGACTGAGTACCAGCCGGGTGGAGCGGGCTGCCGCTACGGCGGCTCTGGTGCAGTCTGCCACCGGTTACAAAAGCGAGAGCTGGGACGAGACCAATCGCAATGTGATTGATTTCTACAACCGCAATGCGGCCATAACGCTGGTGTTGGTGGGGTTTGTGTTTGTGGTTGCCGGTCTGGGGGTTTCATCAGTCATGACGACGGTGGTGCTGCAGAAGGTGAAAGATATTGCAATCCTCCGCTCCATGGGAGTCCGGGCTTCGAGCATTACCCGGATATTCATGCTGGAGGGTTTGATGATAGGCATTCTCGGCGTCCTGTTCGGCAGTCCGATAGGTCATGTCATCTGTCACGCCATTTCCACCATACGATTTGAAGCGACGACTGCCGGTGTGCTGAAGGCTGATCGGATCAACATTCTTGAGTCGCCCGATGCGCACCTGATTGTCGCCCTGTTCGGCATTGTCATCGCTGTGATCTCCTCCATCAGTCCGGCACGCAAAGCGACCTCCTATATGCCGGTCAGCATTCTTCGCGGCGAAGTGTAGATTACTCTCAGGCTTTTTCTATGATGCAGACTGCGTGGGCTGCAGCGCCTTCTTCACGGCCGATATAGCCGAGCTTTTCGTTGGTTGTGGCTTTGACCGATACAAGGTCGGTTTCTATCTGGAGACAGCGGGCGATGTTTTTCCGCATGTCAACGACGAAGGGGGCGATTTTGGGTGCTTCAAGCAGCAGCATTGCGTCAACATTGACGGTACGCCAGCCATTTTTCTCCAGCAGTTTTCCCACATGCTTCAAGAGAATCATGCTGTCAATGTCTTTGAATTCCGGACTGGTGTCGGGGAAGTGGAGGCCGATGTCGCCAAGGGCGGCAGCGCCAAGCAGGGCGTCGCTGACGGCGTGCAGAAGCACATCGGCGTCGCTGTGGCCGTCAAGCCCTTTGGGTGAGGGAATGTCGACACCGCCGACGATAAGTTTTCTCCCCTCTTTGAAGGAGTGGACATCAATACCTATACCGATACGCATGGCAGGAACGGGTTTTATGTTGTTGTTCAGCAGGTATCCAAGATAGGATAAAAGGGTGAATATATGAATTTGCCCATGATGATTGGTTACGCAAAAGGCCGTATGAATCCGCTGCGACTGCAGCGTTTATGGAGCAGTATGACACCCTTTTGAAGGATGTGGACCGGCCCCCTTAAAGCGATGACGCTCGAGGTGTTTGGTTCGAAGAGCCTGCTTCGGAACCGCTTGCTTTCGAGTCGGCGCGTCTGGATGAAAGAGGGGGGTGTCATCCGGTGACGAGGCTTCCCTTGAACTCTTGAGGAGTCGGGGCACCGGGCGTTGAGAAGAATTTCTCGATTGCCGCCGCTACTTTTTCGCCGATATCCGGCTGCACGAAGTTCATGGTACCGATCTGAATGGCGCTTGCGCCTGTCACAAGAAACTCCATGGCGTCGTCAAATGAGGCGATGCCGCCCATGCCTACAACCGGTATGGAGACGGCGTTATATACTTCCCACACTTTTGCCAGGGCTATCGGCTTGATTGCCGGCCCTGAAAGGCCTCCTGTTACATTGGTCAGGAGTGGACGGCGTTTTTTCCAGTCAACAGCCATTCCGACTACTGTGTTGATGAGCGACAGGGAGTCAGCTCCTGCTGCTTCGGCGGCAAGGGCTATTGAGCTGATGGAGGTCACATTGGGTGTAAGCTTGATCATCAGGTGGCGGGAGGTAATGGCCCTCAGTTCCGTCACGATCTCACGGGTTGCATCGGGGCTCACCCCCATAATCATGCACTCGCCTTTCACATTGGGGCAGGAGAGGTTGATTTCATAGGCATCAAGACCGGGAACTGCGTCAAGGCGTGAGACCACTTCCAGGTAGTCGTCAATCGAGCGTCCGGCAATATTGACGATGATTGATGTGTCGAGAGTACGGAGGAAGGGGACTTTGTCAGCAATGAACCTCTCAATTCCCACATTGGCGAGGCCGATTGCATTGACCATTCCGCAAGGGGTTTCGGCAATTCGCCGGGGCGGGTTGCCGGTTCGGGGTTCAAGCGAAATTGCCTTGGTGACCAGGCCACCGATGGCTGAAAGGTCGGTAAGGCGGCTGAGTTCTTCTCCGTAGGATACGGTGCCTGAGGCCAGAAGAACTGGTGACTTCAGTGTGAGACCCCTTCCGAGATTGATTGCCGGGGCTTGTGTGCTGCTGTTCTTCATGCTGGTCGATTTGCGGTTTCAATGCAGAAAGGGGCTGCCGGAATTTCTGCCGGCAGCCCCTTGTGCTCTTTTTTGTTCACTGCCTGTTCAGCGTTCGCTTACTTCCCTCCGCCGGTGAGGTAGTATTTGGTTGCGTAGTCGCGAACCATCCTGTGGGTGTTGTATTCGGGTGCAATGGTTGCAATTGCATTCCGGATTTTTTTGATCCACCGTGTGGGGATGTTGTGTTCGTTGCGTTCGTAGAATGTGGGCAGAATCTGGTTTTCCAGTACGGAGTAGATCTGTTCAGCGTCAAAGCGGTCCTGCTCTTCGTGGTTGTCGAAGATTTCTCCGTTGCCGATGGACCAGCCGTTTTCGCCATTGTAGGCTTCAGGCCACCATCCGTCAAGAACGCTGAAGTTCAGGCCACCGTGCAGGACAGTTTTTTCTCCGGAAGTTCCGCTGGCCTCCATGGGACGGACAGGGTTGTTGAGCCAGATGTCAACGCCCGATACCATGCGTTTTGCAACACCGAGGTTGTAGTTCTCCAGGAAAATGACCCGTCCGGTGAACTCGGGACGGCGGGAGTGCTGTACAATCTGGCGGATGAAGTCCTTGCCTGCATCATCATGCGGATGGGCTTTGCCGGCAAAAATGATCTGCATCGGCATTTTCGGATTATTGATGATCCGGTTGAGCCGCTCAAGGTCGCTGAAAATCATCGGTGCCCGCTTGTAGGTTGCAAAGCGGCGGGCAAAGCCTATGGTCAGGATGTCAGGTGAAAGGGTGTTTTTTTCCGAGCGCATGGCGTCATATTCGTTTGAACGCGATGGGCTGTGCTGATGGAAGAGCTGGTTGTCGATATAGCGATGGATGAAGTCCATCAGGTTGCGTTTGAGTGTGTAACGCAGTGACCAGAGCTCTTCGTCAGAAACTTTTGCAAGCGCCTCCTCCGCAGCTTCGCGCGAGAGGGTCATTGCTTCAAGATCTTCGGTGAATTTCTTCCAGAACGAGTCTGTGTAGCCGCAGCCCCAGCTGGGTGCGTGGACGCCGTTGGTGATGTGGCCGATGGGTACCTCTTCAATTTTTTTGCCGGGGAAGAGGTGCTGCCACATTTCCCGTGACACTTCGCCGTGCAGTTTTGAAACACCGTTGGCCGCGCGTGAGAGGTTGAGAGAGAGCACGGTCATGGTGAAGAGCCCCTGGGTGTTTTTCGGGTCTTCGGAGCCAAGCAGCATCAGATCCTCAAAATCCATCCCCGTTTTGGAGAGGTATTTGTCGAAGGTGTAATGCATCATGTCGCGCGAGAAGCGGTCGTGTCCTGCCGGCACCGGGGTGTGTGTGGTAAAGACGCAGCGCTTTTTCACCGCTTCCATGGCCTCTTCCTTCTTTTTTCCTGCTGCGAGTTCGCCGGCGAGGAGCTCAAGGGTGAGGAATGCCGAGTGGCCTTCATTCATATGGTAGACGGCCGGTTTCACACCAAGGCTGTCGAGCAGCTTCGCGCCTCCTATACCGAGCACGATCTCCTGGTTGATGCGCATGTTCTGGTCGCCGCCGTAGACCCTGCAGCAGATGTCGCGGTAGTGCGACTCGTTTGCAGGAATGTTTGTGTCGAGCAGATAGAGGGTTGCACGGCCGACTTTGAGCTTCCATGCCTGTGCGAACACTTCGCTCTGGGCAATATTGACGGAAATGACAAGGTCCTTGCCGTCGGGGCCGGTCACTTTTTCAATGGGAAGGCTTTCTGCATACTGCAGAGGATAGTCCTCCATCTGCCATCCATCCTCGTTGAGGTACTGGCGGAAGTAGCCCTCTTTGTAGAACAGCGTGATGCCGATGAAGTTGATGCCGAGGTCACTGGCCGATTTGATGTGGTCACCGGCAAGGACGCCGAGGCCTCCTGAATAGATTCTTACACTTTCATGAATGCCGAACTCGGCGCTGAAGTATGCAACAGGATTTTTGGTGAGCTCCGGCGCATCCTTCAGTGCCCAGGTTTCTTTGCTGTTCAGGTAGTCCTGAAAACGGCTGTGGACATTGAGGATTCTCTCACCCAGTTCGCACTGGCAACGGGCCGCAAGTTCTTCATTGGATATGTGGCGGAGCAGTTCTACCGGATTATGGTTGTTTCGTTCCCAGAGGAGGGGAGAAAGATCTTCGAATATCTGCTTGGCTTCGGTGTCCCATGACCACCAGAGGTTGTTGGAAAGATCTTTAAGGGCGCTTATTGTTTTCTGCATGATAAGAAGAGGTCTCTTGGGCATGCCCATAGGGCAGCGGATTGAAATAAATGGGAGAAAGAAGGTATCTTGCTGAAGTCTTCCTGTGCCCCTGATTTATTACGGCTTTTTTATCGCCGGTGAATTGCGTTTGCACAATTTACTCTTTTAGAGCTCAAAACCGCAAAATTCTCTCCAAGATGAAACACGATGTACACATTGCCCATATTTCCGATCTGCATATTGCAGGTTCAGGTGAGGGACGGCAGCTTCAGGATCTTGACCGGATGCTTGAGTATCTGAATGTTTCGGGCTATGATCATCTGGTTATTTCCGGGGATCTTTCGGATCGTGGACGCACGGAGGATTGGGCGATTGTGAAGGATAAACTTGTCCGTCATGGCTGGTATCATTGGGAGCGGACAACTGTTGTTGCTGGAAATCATGACCTGATAAGGCTGGAGGAGGAGATGCGTTTCTACAATGCCATGAACCCTCTGCAGGGTCTTCGGGAGAGGGCGTGCCGCCAGCGGGCGGAATCATTCTGCAGGTTTTTCCGTGAGCTGGTTACTGGCGGGGATGATACTGAACCGGCTTTTCCCTTCATCAAGGTGATGCGTTTTCCGGCTGCCACCCTTTCCATTGTAGCGTGCAACTCCGTTCATGCCTGGTCACCGACCGATAACCCGCTGGGGGCACGCGGGGTCATTGACCCTTCAGAGCTTCGCGCCATCGCTTCCCCGGCGGTGAGGAAGGCTCTTTCAGGGTCGTTTGTCATAGGGCTGTGCCATCATGCATTGAAGGTGTATGGAACCGACCGTCTGCTTGACCAGGCGTTCGACTGGACAATGGAGCTGAAAAACAGGGATGATTTTCTTCAAGTGATGCGGGAAATAGATGCCAGAGTTGTGCTGCATGGTCATTTCCATCGCTTCCAGACCTATACAAGCGGAGGCATAGAGTTTATCAACGGGGGCAGTTTCCGGTATGCGTCAAAGCGCTTCAGTGCTCTCTGGATAGCTGAAGATGGTTCATTCACTCAGGAGTTTTCCGATATCCCATTGTGAGGGGGGCTCAGTTCCTGATGCCTGATTCCGTCATATAGCTGCGGATTCTTTCAGCATGGTCCCTGTCTTCCTGGTTCAGCTGCTTGAAAATGTTTGCGGTTGCTGATTCCGAAGGGCTGTCCAGAAATTCCTGGTAGTGAGATTCTCCTGCTGAGAGTTCAAGCTCGAGAGCTATATCAAAAGCCTCTCTGCGAGTGGGAGGGTTTTGCCTGAACTGAGTGACAAGAGCGGTGATTCGTCCATTCGACTCATTGAGGGCCAGCAGGTCTTTGGCGAGAAGGTTTTCGGGGAAAACGACCGAAGGATCCTTTTTTTCCTGCTGCAGAAGAGCGGCATGCCCCCGTTCTTCCATAGACAGCTGCCACCAGAATTCCTCGTCCTCTTCAAACAGGTCGTTGAAGAGGGTGTAGAGTTTAGCCAGATTCAATTCGAGCTGTATCGATGCGTCAAGGAGCTGGTCAAGTGATGCCGTCATTGTGCTGCGTTCCGGTTATGGTTTGTTCCTGTAGGCGGCATATTCCTGAAGGCTTTTGACACCGAACTCCTCGTGGCGGATGCAGTCGATTGCCTGAACTGATGCTTCTGCGGCCTCTATTGTGGTTACAAAAGGGACATTCGAAAGGACAGAGGCCGCACCGATTGCCTCTTCGTCATGCAGTGCCTGCTCCCCCCGGGGGGTGTTGATGACGAAGTCGATTTTTCCGTGTTTGATGATGTCGAAAATGTTCGGCCTCCCCTCTTCGCCAACCTTGAATACTTTTTTGCACTCAATCCCGTTTTCACAGAGGAACCGGTGTGTTCCTTCGGTTGCCACAAGATCAAAGTCCATGCGGTAGAGCGAACGGGCAATATCAAGAATCCTGTTGTTCTTGTCCTGGTTGTTGACGCTGATGAACACCGATCCTGACAGGGGGAGATGCATGTTGGCGGCCTGATAGGCTTTTGCGAAAGCTTCAGGGAACTTTTCGGCAAGGCTCATTGCCTCTCCGGTTGAGCGCATTTCCGGGCCCAGGTAGACGCCTGATTTGACGAATTTTGAGAAGGGGAAGACCGGTTCTTTTATGGCCATGTGTTTCAGGCCAAGCTCATCGCAGTCTTTCAGGTCGAATTCGCGTCGCAGGTCGCTGAGTTTTTCTCCGAGCATGATGCGTGTGGCTATCTTGACGACGGGAATTGCCGTTGCCTTGCCGACGAACGGGACGGTGCGGCTGGCTCTCGGGTTTACCTCAATCACATAGACGCTGTTGTTCTGAACGGCATACTGCACATTCATCAGGCCGACCACCTTGAGGTTCTCCGCCATGATGCGGGTGTACTCCTTCATTGTGGCAATGACTTCAGGGCTGATGTTGTGGTAGGGGAGAATCGATGTTGAATCGCCGCTGTGAATGCCTGCTGCCTCCACATGCTGCATGATGCCGCTGATGACACAGTCTGTGGTGTCTGCCAGTGCGTCGATGTCGAACTCGACGGCGGTTTCCAGAAAGCGGTCGATGAGAAGCGGGTACTTTTCAGTGATGAAGAGCGCCTGGTCGACATACTCTTTCAGGGAATCATCACTGTAAATAATTTTCATTGCCCGTCCACCAAGGACATAGCTGGGTCGTACCAGCACCGGATAGCCGATTCTTGTGGTGATGTCACGGGCCTCTTCCAGGCTGACCGCCGTTCCGTAATCGGGGTGGGGGATGTTGAGACGGTCGAGCAGCGCTCCGAATTTTTTCCGGTCTTCAGCAAGATCAATTCCTTCTGATGAGGTTCCGAGTATGGTGACTCCGGCTTCGTGAAGTCTGCCGGAGAGTTTCAGCGGGGTCTGGCCGCCGAAGCTGACAATCACGCCGAGAGGCTTTTCGTGCTCTATGATTCGAATGGTGTCTTCAAAGGTCAGTGGCTCGAAATAGAGTTTGTCGGCAATGTCGTAGTCGGTTGAGACTGTTTCCGGGTTGCAGTTGACCATGATGGTTTCATAGCCCGCTTCACGGAGAGCGAAAACGGCCTGGACGCAGCAGTAGTCAAACTCTATTCCCTGTCCGATGCGGTTGGGCCCTCCGCCGAGGATGATGACCTTTTTCCTGTCGGACGATACCGATTCGTTTTCCTCGTCGTAGGTGGAGTAGTGGTAGGGGGTTTTTGCATCAAATTCAGCAGCGCAGGTGTCAACGGTCTTGAAGACCGAGTTGATGCCGTAATGCTTCCTGAGGCCCTGGACGGTGCTCTCGGTTGTGCTGAAAATATGAGCAATCTGGAGATCGGAAAAACCGTGCTCCTTGGCTGTGATGAGACGGTCTGCGGGGAGGCGGCGGGAAAGGGCCAAAACCTCTTCGGCCGGTTCGGAAACTTGTGTGCTCATGCAGTCTTGACGGGTTTAAATCAATTGAGTGTCGTGGCTCCATAAAGGTAATGATTCACCTCATGATATCATAAGCCCGAAGAGTATACGAAAATGTCCATCTCTATACAAAGAGGGATCGCTGCAGCAGGGGATGAAAAGCTTTCTGGAAAATGGGTGGAGATTTTTTTTTGATTACATTTGAATTCGCGGTTACGAAGTTCTGCAATAAAGGTACTACCGACTATGGAAAACAAGCGTATTGATACTATAGAATCTGCTCTTGAGGATATCGGGCAGGGGAAGCTGGTCATCGTCATTGATGATGAAGAGAGGGAGAACGAGGGTGATTTTATTGCCGCTGCCGACAAGGTGACGACCGAGATGATCAATTTTATCACCAAAGAGGCGCGTGGCCTTCTCTGCGTTGCCGTAACAATGGATCGGGCCAAAGAACTGCAGCTTGAACCGATGGTGCAGCGCAACACCTCGCAGCACGAAACCAATTTTACCGTATCTGTTGATGCAATTGCCGAGGGCGTGACAACCGGCATTTCCGTATATGATCGGGCAATGACCATAAAAATGCTTGGCGACGAAACTTCCCATGCCGACAGTTTTTCACGCCCGGGACATATTTTCCCCCTGCGGGCGATGGACGGCGGTGTGCTTCGCCGGGTCGGCCATACTGAGGCGGCTGTTGACCTGGCACGGCTTGCCGGGTGCAGTCCGGTGGGGCTGCTCTGTGAAATTCTCCATGAGGACGGAAGCATGGCCCGCCTGGCGGACCTCATGACCATAAAGGAGAAGTTTGGTCTGAAGCTCATCACCATCAAGGATCTTGTTGCTTTTCAGATGCGCCGCAGCAAGCTGGTGCAGAGGGCTGTTGAGTCAAATATTCCAACTGCATACGGAGAGTTCCGCCTGATGGCGTATGAGTCGTTTACCGACCAGCAAAACCATATGGCCTTTGTGAAGGGGGATGTTTCAACCGATGAACCGGTGCTCGTTCGGGTGCATTCGCAGTGTGCCACAGGCGACACCTTTGCTTCGCTCCGCTGCGACTGCGGCAACCAGCTCGCCTCTGCGCTCAGAATGATAGAGAAAGAGGGGCGTGGCGTTCTTGTCTACCTGATGCAGGAGGGGCGGGGGATTGGCCTTATCAATAAACTCAAGGCTTACAATCTTCAGGACGATGGGTTTGATACCGTTGAGGCCAATGAAGAACTGGGATTCAAGGCTGATCTGCGCGACTATGGCATCGGCGCACAGATTCTTCAGGACCTCGGTGTCAGAAAGATGCGCCTGATGACAAACAACCCGAAAAAGGTTGTCGGCCTTGAGGGCTACGGGCTTGAAATCGTGGAGCGGGTGCCCCTTGAAATTGAGCCTAATGCCGTCAATAAAACATACCTTGAAACCAAACGGGACAAGATGGGCCACATGATCAGTTGCTCGTGCGGCAGCGGGAATCATTGAAGGCTTGCCCGGCACGGGATTGAATTTCCTTATTGACAAAAAGCGAAAGCATAAACCCTTAAACTTCCCTACAGAGGGAAAAGGAACGAGAGACGATGGACACCGATATTCTGAAGATGCAGGACAGAGAGGTTTTTGAGGCGATAGCCCTTGAGACTGGCCGTCAGATGGAAACCCTTGAGCTCATTGCCTCGGAGAATTTCACCAGTCGCGCAGTCATGCAGGCCTGCGGTTCGGTGATGACCAATAAATATGCCGAGGGTTATCCCGGCAAGCGCTACTATGGTGGCTGTGAGTTTGTTGATATAGCCGAGAATCTTGCGCGCGACCGTGCAAAAAAACTTTTCGGCTGCGAGTATGTCAATGTTCAGCCGCACTCAGGTTCAAGCGCAAACATGGCGGTGCTTTTTTCTGTGCTCAAACCCGGTGACTGCATCATGGGTCTCGACCTTTCCCATGGCGGCCACCTCACGCACGGCAGTTCGGTCAATTTTTCCGGGCAGATGTACAAGGCCCATGCTTACGGAGTTGATGGCGAAACCGGTATAATTGATATGAACCAGGTGGAGAAAATGGCCCTTGAGGTTCGTCCCCGCCTTATTATCTGTGGCGCAAGTGCTTATTCCCAGGGGTTTGACTTCAAGGCCTTCCGTGAAATTGCCGACAAAGTCGGGGCATTCCTGATGGCCGATATCGCCCATCCTGCAGGACTTATTGTCAGTGGCCTGCTCAGCGATCCGATGCCGCATTGCCATTTTGTGACCACCACCACACACAAGACCCTTCGTGGTCCTCGCGGTGGCATGATCATGATGGGCAAAGACTTTGAAAACCCGATGGGGATTACCATCAAAACCAAAAACGGGCAACGGGTGAAGATGATGTCGGAAGTGATGGACGCAGAGGTGATGCCCGGCATTCAGGGCGGTCCTCTCATGCACATTATTGCCGGCAAGGCTGTTGCTTTCGGCGAGGCTCTTCGTCCGGAGTTCCGTCAGTATGCAATGCAGGTGCGCAGTAATGCTGCAGCTATGTCGGAGCGGTTCCTGAGCCTCGGTTACAACATTGTGAGCGGCGGAACGAAGAACCATCTGATGCTGCTTGATCTCCGGAACAAGGATATTACCGGCAAGGTTGTAGAGAACACATTGCACGAAGCCGGCATAACCGTCAACAAGAACATGGTTCCTTTTGATGACAAGTCGCCATTCGTGACCAGTGGCATCCGTATCGGTACTGCAGCCATGACAACCCGCGGAATGAATGAAGACGACAGCCGGCTGATTGCCGAGCTGATTGACAGGGTCATTCTGTCAGCGGCTTCACCGGAGTCCTCCTCTGTATGCCGCAGCGTCAAGGAGGAGATTCGTTCGCTCTGTCTCAGAAATCCGCTTGAGGGATATGGTGTGACGCCCTCCTGAACGGCACACTTTCCTCTTTGTACCCAAAAGCCACTTCAGCCGCCCCATGTCATTTCGAATGGGGCGGCTGTGTCTTGTCAGGGGGGGAAATGCTGAACAGTTGGATGGGACGCTTTTTTATGGCTGGCGTCGGTCGAGGATGGAGGCAATCATAGTATTAAGCTCGGTTGCCGTTTTACGGATTTTCCTGTCCAGTGCAATTTTCGCTTTCGACAGCTCGATTTCGCGTTCAGTTTCCGTTTCGGTCCGGATGCTTTCGGTTACCTGCTCCTTTTCGAGGAGGAGGGGGGCGAGAATCAGGTTTCTGAAGGCATCAAGAAACATTGCAAGACATCGTCTGGCGTTTTCCTCATGCTGGTCGCCTTTTTCCAGCCACCGGTTGCTGACTGGCTGTTCAATGAGGAGTCCGATGGCAAGGTTCCGTGCATCGGTGCTTTCCAGGAGGCTGATTGCCGAGGCAACATCAATGCGGGCATCAGGGTCTTCCGATAGCGTATGGTATCGGGCGACGAGGTGTGCAAAAATTTCCCGTGCGGCAGGACTTTGGAGCACCAGCATTGTTTCGTGTGAGGCGGCGAATTCAAGAACTGTATTGCCATAAGCGGCGCTGTCAAGCAGGGCTTTAAGAAAAGTTTTTTCAAGGATCGACACCTCGGCAGGAGGAATGACTGCTGCCGGATCAGGCTTTTCTTCCCTTTCCGGCCGGGAATCGCGCTGTGTGGTTTTCTGTTCGATGTTGCGGAGTTCGTGCAGAGCCTGCAGGCTGATACCGGTTTTTTCACTCAGCTCACCAAGATAGAGTTCCCTCCGGACGGGATCAGGGACGAGGAGAATGGTGTGGACAATGGAGCGGATTGCGTCTGCTTTCTGTTCGTGGTTTCCGAAATTGCCTGCTTCAGTGTGGAAAAGAATCTGGAAATCAACAACACCGAGGCCTGCGGTGTCTGCCAGTTCAAGAAATTTTTCACGCCCTTCCCGCTGTACAAAACTGTCGGGGTCGTCTCCCGGGGGGAGAAGAAGAATCACAGGAGCGATGTTTTCAGCAAGAAGAATCTCAACACCGCTCATCATGGACTTTCGGCCGGCCGGGTCGGCATCATAGACGAAGAGCACCCGTTTCGTGTATCGCTTCAGTATTTTTGCCTGATGGCGGGTCAGCGAGGTGCCGCACGATGCAACGGCGTTCTGGAGGCCTGCCTGATGAAGGGCAATCACATCCATATAACCTTCCACCAGAATGGCGGTTTCACTCTGCCTTATTTCCTGCTTCGCTGCATGCAGGCCGTAAAGCAGCTTTGACTTTTCAAAGAGCGGGCTTTCCGGAGAGTTCAGATATTTCGGGGTGTCGTCGCGTGTTTCCAGCGTTCGGCCACCAAACCCTACAACCTGACCTCCGATGGAGAAAATCGGGAACATCACTCTGTTGCGGAAGGTGTCATACCATGAATTTTTCTGGCGGTTTTCCGTGATGAGGCCGAGAAATTGAAGATGGTTGTGCGCAATGCCCTCTTTTTTTGCTGCTTTAAGAAGCGTGTCCCAGCCCGGGGGGGCGTAGCCGAGTCCGAAGCTGTTGATGGTGGCTGCCGTCAGGCCACGCCTGGCTGCGAGATAGGCGTATCCTTCGTTTCCTTTGTCGGCATTGAGCGAGCTGTGGAAAAGGCGTGCGGCCCAGCGAAGTGTTCTTGTTTTGGAGTCCTCTTCTTCGTTTTTTTTCCTGCTGTCGCCAAAGAGGCGTTTCATGTCCAGACCTGCGCGTTTTGCTACCAGTTCAACCGCTTCGGGGAACGGGATCTTTTCCATCTCCATAACAAAAGAGAAAACATTTCCTCCTTTTCCCGTTGAGAAGCATTTGTAGATCTGTTTGTCTGTGGAAACAATGAACGAGGGCGTTTTCTCCCGGGTAAATGGAGAGAGTGCCTTGAAGTTCCTGCCTGAAGGCTGGAGGGTGAGGTAATCGGATATGATGTCGACAATGTCGGCCGACTGGCGGACTTCATCTATGGTGGCGTCAGGAATCATCAGGCCGCGTATGGCAGTTTACATTCAGAAAAAGTGGAGTATTGAAAAATCACGGTCATATTTATTACCTTGATAAAATGTTTTGCCGTGCGGCCCGAAAGACGAATGATGTTGTATGTGGGCAGTCAGCTTGATTCAAGTATAGTAAATTACCCGGTTGTTCATAACCACACAAATGCGATCAGGTCGATCCAACAAAGATTAACAAACCATGAAACAGGGTCTCTTTACCGGTCTGCTCATTCTTGCGGCCTATCTGGTCTCACTTGTCTTTTATCTCTGGATGGGAACCACCCCTCCGGACTCAATGTTTCATGCGGTATCTCAGGGCGGCCCTGTTGTCTCAGTTCTGATGGCGCTGATTCTGATGGTCATCGCTTACGCTGTTGAGCGGGTCATTGCGCTCAACAAGGCTGCCGGTCAGGGAAACATTCCCGAGTTCGTCCAGGCGATCAAGCAGGATATTGACGGAGGAGATGTGAATCGTGCCATAGCCCGCTGCGACGAGCACCAGAGTTCACTGGGTGCGGTGATCCGTTCCGTTCTCGATCGATACAACAGCATGGCGGCCCTTCAGGTGACCGACCGTGACAAGATGATCAGTGAGATGGAGAAGGCTGTTGAAGAGGCAACGACCATGGAGATGCCGCTTCTTGAAAAAAACCTTGTCGCCATTTCCACCATTGCTTCCATTTCCACCATGGTCGGTCTTCTCGGCACCACCCTTGGCATGATCCGTGCATTTCAAGCCATGGCTACCAGCGGGGCGCCCGATGCGGTGCAACTTTCCCTTGGTATTTCAGAGGCGCTTTTCAATACCGCACTTGGCATTGTGGGCGGCATTCTTGGTATTGTGACCTACAATATCTTTACCAGCAGGGTAGACCGGTTCAGCTACCTGATTGATGAGGCGGCGTTTTACATCATCCAGACTCTTGGAACGGGCAGGACCCGTTAAGCCCGATGGCAAGGATCAAGTCAAAACGGGTCGGATTCCGGCTGGATATGACGCCGATGGTTGATGTGGCATTTCTGCTGCTCACCTTTTTTATGCTCACTACAAAGTTCCGTCCGCCCGAACCGGTGGCGATTGATCTGCCCTCATCCCATTCAGAGCAGAAGCTCCCTGAATCGGCGGTGCTGACAGTCATGGTGAGCAGCACTGACGACCTGTTTATGGGAATTTCCTCCCAGTCGTCACGCGAGGTACTCTTCAATGCAGCAATCCGTCCAAAACTGGAGGTTGCCGGTTATTCCGGGAAGGCTGTGACTGATTCGCTGGCCCACTTCAGACTTGCTGAAACATTTCCCGTTCAGCGCAATGAGCTCAGCCGTTTTGTGACGATGGCCCGCTATGCCGATCATGGGTTGCGCCCCGTTATACGGGCTGACGCCAATGCCGGGTTTGAGGCGGTCAACCATGTTATTTCCGTTTACAAGGATGCCAATCTTCTGACATTCAATCTTGTGACTGTTATGGAAAAGGGGATTCGCTGATATGGGTATGGTAGAAGGGCCCGGTGAACGCCGCGGTACGAAAAAAAAACAGAGACGCCACCGCCGTATCGGCTTCAGTCTCGACATGACGCCGATGGTTGATGTTGCGTTTCTGCTCCTCACTTTTTTCATGCTGACGACGACCTTTTCAAAAGCCAATACAATGGAGATAAACATTCCTCCCGCAACCGGAGAGGTCAAGGTGGCGGGTTCCAATGTGATGACGCTCCGCATTACCGAAGAGGGTGTTGCATACTGCTCACTGGGTGATGAGCGACCGCTCCGTATTCCGCTCTATGACGGGGGTGAGCTGCGAAGGCTCTCTCTTTCCGCTGACCTCCGTAGCCTCTTGCGTCGTGAAACCGCTGTCAACAGCAAGCTGGTGATTGTGGTGAAAATCAGCAACAGGGCACGATACCGGAACCTTGTCGACATCATAGACGAGCTCAACCTGATGAAGATAGACCGCTTCAGTCTTGATGATTACACACTTGAGGACGACTTGTTCATAAAGAAAGCTGCTTAGGCCGGAGGGTTTCAGAACAACAGAGATATGCAGTCAAAGCTTGATAAAATACATGCCGGCATCAATGCCGCTGACAGGGCTGGTCGCTGGTCTATGGGGGAGGAGTTTCTCGATACCGATCGTCTTCGTGGTTTCAGTTACGGCAATCTTGCTCTTCGGCGTCAGGCCCATATTTTTTTGAGCCATGGAGTTATTGCCGCTGTCTTGATTCTTTTGCTGTTCTGGGCAGGAGCTGCCAACTGGCAACGCATTTCAATGCTTTTTGGCGGAGGTTCCCCTGATTCAGGGCAGGCTCTTGAGTTGTACGAGGTAGTCAGTTGTGTGACCCAGCTGCCACCTCCTCCGCCTCTGCATATGCCCCCTCCTGCACCATCGAAAGTGGTGGCGCCCTCTCCGGCAGTTCCCAATGTCGGAAAGATCAAAAAAGTTAAAGAGAGCGAGGTGCCTGCCGATCAGACCATGGCCACTCAAAAAGAGCTCCGCCAGGCTTTTCAGGCGGGGGACGGCGCGGGTGATGATGTGCCGTCGTTCGTGGCGTGCGATAAAATGCCGGGCTTTCTTGATCAGAAAAAGCCTCGTTATCCTGAAATGGCGAGAATAGCCGGTATTGAAGGGAAGGTGTTTGTCAGCGTTCTTGTATGCGAGGATGGCCGCCCGCTGAAAGCAAAGGTGATGAAACGAATCCCGGCCGACTGCACGGTTTTTGATGAGGTTGCCATCCGTTCAGTCATGGAGTCGCGTTATTATCCCGCTGTGCAGGCAAGCCGGCCTATCAGGGTATGGTTTACCGTTCCGATCCGATTTAGAATCGACTGATGGGGCGAAGGAGTATCCCAAACCCTATGGCCACGAATGCGCCGATGATGAGGAACGGAGCCACATTGAGCGCAAAGAATCCATCGACCTGCCTCTCGATGGACATTCCCCAGAAACTGCCTGCAATCACCAGCGCTCCTGTCCCGATAATGAGATAGTTCGTCTTGCCGAGAGGCATGCCGTGTGCTTTATCTTCAGCTTTATGTGCCGGCGGTTTCTTCCGTGAAGATTTCATCGAGTGCGTTGATGCATTGTTGCGCCTCTTCGGGCGTTAAGATGAGCGGGGGCAAAAGCCTTATGACATTCTGGCTTGTCGCATTGATGAGAATATGGCGCTTGAGAGCAGACTCTACATAATATTTCGCCTCCCTTTCCACCGTTACCCCTATCATCAAGCCGTACTGCCGGATTTCGCGGATCTGCGGGTGTTTTTCAGCGAGCAGTTCAAACTGCCGGCGCATGTGGTCTCCCGTATTGAGGGCGTTCTCCATCAGCCGGTCATCCATGATGGCCTCTATCATGGCCAAACCTGCAGCACAGGCAACCGGGTTGCCTCCAAATGTGGTCCCATGGCTGCCGTAGGTGAGCACATCGGCAACTTTCTCGCTTCCGATGACGGCTGCAAGAGGGAGACCGCCTCCGAGCGGTTTTGCAAGGCAGACCATGTCAGGCTGAAGCGGGGTGTGGTCATAGCTGAAAAACTTTCCTGTCCGTCCGCAGCCAGCCTGGATTTCATCGGCCACAATAAGGAAGCCATACTCCTCCCGTAACTCCATCAGACGGCTGATGAATCCCGACGATACCCTGTGGATACCTCCTTCGCCCTGAACCGCTTCGATAAAGACAGCGGCAGTTCTTTTGGAAACTCTTTTCTCCAGATCCTCAATGTCGTTGAAGGCTATCATGCCGGTGGAGGGGAGCAGTGGCTCAAATCCGCCTACATACTGGGGCTTTGCGGTCAGTGACATTGCACCGTATGTTCTTCCATGGAAGCAGTTGCTGAGCGAGAGGACTTCGTTTTTCGCCGCACTGTCGTTTCCTGCGGCCCATTTTCTGGCCATTTTGATGGCGGCTTCAATTGCTTCTGTGCCACTGTTGGCAAAAAAGACCTTGGAGAGTCCGGAGAGTTCAATCAGTTTTGCCGCCAGTTCAAACTGGGGACGGAGCATGAAAAGGTTTGATGTGTGGATGAGCTTTTTTGCCTGTTCAGCAATAGCCTCCTCCAGTCTGCTGTCGCCATAGCCGAGGGCATTGACGCCGATGCCGGCAATCATATCGAGATACCGGGTGCCGTCATCACCGACAATCCAGACGCCTTTGCCATGGGTCGGGGCAATGGGGAGACGGGAATAATTGTGGAAGAAAAGATTTTGTTCACTCTCAGGGTTGACAGACAGCTGTTTCATGCTTTTTACTTCGTTCAATTGTATTGTTGATTCAAGAATTTTCTTCACCTTTTTTCAGGAGCATCACCGACTTGATTATCCTCCAGAGGCCGTATGCACCCGTCAGCGCGCTGAAGATTCTGATGTCTCCCGCCGTGGAAGTGGTGCCACTGCCAACGGTAAAAAAAAGCCAGAGGGAAATGGCGATGAATGAAGTCCCAACGAGGACTCCAACAGCTGCTGGCAGCGTGGAGGAAGCCCTCACAATGGAGGATCTTTCGGGCAGGTATTGCTGTCCGGATAGAAACGCCATTCCCGATTGACGATGAGCCGGGCGCCGAAACCGAAGGTGAAGTATGACCAGCCCCACTGCATCAAGACGAAGACCCGGTGCTTGAAGCTGGTGAGGTAATAGATATGGACCAGCAGCCAGGTGAACCAGGCCGGTGCGCCGTCAAATTGAATGTTGCCGATTTCAACAATGGCGCGGTTTTTGCCGATGGTGGCCATCTGCCCCTTGTCGGTGTATTTGAATGGCTTTCTTTCCTTTCCTTTCAGGTCACGGAGGATGGTTTTTCCGATGAAGTGCCCCTCCTGAATTGCTACAGGAGCCATGCCGGGGAGCGGCTTGCCTGCTTCATTGAGGAGGCAGGCCTGATCTCCTCCCACAAAGATTTCCGGGTGGCCGGGGATACTGAGATCGCCCTCCACAACAAATCTGCCGATGCGGTCGGTTTCGGCTCCCATGTCGTTGGGGATTGCTATGGCCGTCACGCCGGCAGCCCAGAGGACTGTTGCCGCCTCTATGCGTTCGTTGCCAATCTGCACACCGTTTTCATCAACATCGCTTACCATGCTGTTCGTCCATATCTGAACGCCGAGCTGTTCAAGCGAACGGGTTGCTTTACTTGCGAGGTTCCGGTCAAAAGTCCCGAGAATTCTCGGGGCGGCTTCGACAATGAAAATCCGGGTCAGTTTCGGGTCGATCTGGCGGTAGAGTTTTGAGAGGGTGTAGCGGCTCATTTCGCCGATTGAGCCTGCAAGTTCAACGCCGGTTGGCCCCCCGCCAACAATGACAAAAGTGAGCAGCTTCTTGCGCTCTACAGGGTCGTTGGTCCGTTCAGCTGCTTCGTATGCCTCCAGCACCCGCCGGCGGATTTCCTTGGCCTGTGATATGGTTTTCAGTCCAGGTGCATATTGCTCCCACCCGTTGTTGCCGAAATAGTGGTGACGGACGCCACAGGCAAGAATCAGATAGTCATAGGCGACCTCACCAAAATCGGTAGTGACGGTTTTTGATTCAGCATTGACCCTCTCCACAATGCCCTTGTAGACGGTGATGTTGTTGTAGTTGGCGAGCATGTTTCTGAGTGGCGCGGCAATATCTCCCTCATCAAGCGCCGACATGGCAACCTGATAGAGGAGTGGCTGAAAAAGGTGGTAGTTCCGGCGGTCGATGAGGACGATATCGAGGTCATCCCTGTTCCCCAGTATCCTTGCTGCCCTCAGGCCGGTGAATCCGCCGCCGACAATGACGACGCGTTTTTTTGCAGTTCCTTCCCTGTATTGATCAGACATGTCGTTCGGGGTGCGTTTTTGTTTGAGGTTTTCTTGTTGATAATAATATATAAGAATATCACTCTATGCGAATGTTTCGTTCAAGTGAGATTTTCAATGATCCCGCGATGGAGCGGAAACCGGGCTATGAGTTCTTCTCTTTTTGCAAATGCAAAGTCCCTGAACTCAAACCCCGGTGCCACCACACAGCTGACAAGGGTGTAGCCTGATAGGCCCGGAGAAGGGGGCGCAGCTCCGAACCAGTCGCCTGCCGCAACAACCCCCTGCAGTTCGTTGCCACTGAGAGGGTCGGGACCAAGAGTGAATGAGGATGGCGTTCCCTCGCCGCCCGGGAATACCGATATCCTCAAAGGGTCTCCCGCGTGCCAGAGCCATAGCTCATCTGAACGAATCCGGTGCAGCGTAGAACGGTCACCGGCCTCAAGCAGGTAATAAATGGCAGTGGCACATGATCGGGGGCTCGTACAGGGGGCTCCATCACTGAACGGTAAGGATTCTGCCGTCCTCCATGTTTCTCGGAACCATCCCCCTTCGGGGTGGCGAAGAAGCTCCAGGCGTTCTTGCCAGAATTCAGCTTTCTGCATGCAGCCGCTGGCGGATTTTTGCTGTTTTCTGGCGGGACGCATCGGCCAGTTTTCCGCGGAAGGCAACCAGCGCATCCATCAGTTTTTCGTCTGAAAGAGCCATGATCTGAACGGCGAGGAGGGCTGCGTTGCGGGCATTGTCTATGCCCACGGTTGCTACCGGAATGCCGGCCGGCATCTGCACAATGGCGTAGAGTGCATCCTGTCCGCTGAGTTTTTTGTTGAAAATCGGTACGCCGATGACCGGCAGTTCGGTCATGGCAGCCGTGACTCCCGGAAGGTGTGCCGCCCCACCCGCTCCAGCGATGATGGCCTTAAGTCCCCTCTCTCTGGCTGAGGATGCATATGCCTCCAGATCTCGCGGTGTCCGGTGTGCTGAAATGACGGAAATTTCCGACGCTATCGAGAATTCGTCAAGCACCGTTAACGCCTCCTTCATGATTTCAAAGTCGGAATCCGAGCCCATGATGATTCCTATTGCCGGTATTGGTAGTGAAGTTGCTGATGTATTCATAGAAAAAAAAGTAGTTCTGCATCCGGGCAGGCAGAAGGTTCAGGGGGCTCCCGGTTTATGAAATGGCCCTGATTTTATGTATTTTCCCCAGTGTGAATTTATAAAATAATTACCTGTAGAGGAAGAGCACAATGGCAACAAATCTCGCCGAAAAGTACAGCAATCCCGGACCCCGTTACACCAGTTACCCCACCATTCCCTCATGGAGTACTGATGGCGTTTCAGTGGAACAGTGGAAAGAGGCCATGATCAAGGGTTTCAATGATAGCAATGAAACCAGCGGCATCAGTATGTACATACATATTCCCTACTGTGAGAACCACTGCTATTTCTGTGGATGCAACGCACACCGCACCCAGGACCACTCTTTCGAGAAGCCCTATCTTGAAGCTCTGCTCAAGGAGTGGCAGATGTACCTTGATGTGTTCCCCGGAACGCTCAATGTCAAGGAGATGCATATCGGCGGAGGCACACCGACCTTTTTCAGTCCTGAAAACCTTACTCTTCTCATTGAAGGCCTGTACAGCCATGTCAACCGGATGGAGGGCTATGTATTCAGTTTCGAGACCAATCCCCGTTCCACAACGAAAGAGCATCTTGTTGCGCTCTACAACGCGGGGTTCCGCCGGCTGAGCTTCGGAATCCAGGATTTCGACCCCATTGTGCAGAAAGAGATCAACCGTATCCAGTCATTTGAGCTGGTGAAGGAAAAAGTTGATCTTGCCCGTGAAATCGGGTTCACCTCAGTCAATTTTGATCTTGTCTATGGCCTTCCGAAACAGACGCTTGCAACCATTACCGATACCATAGATAAGGTGATGCAGCTGCGCCCCGACCGCCTGGCCTTTTATGCCTATGGCCATAACCCCCATATGTACGAAGGGCAGCGCAGGTTCAAGGAGGAGGATCTTCCGGTCGGTGACGCCAAGCAGGAGCTCTACGATAAGGGCAGTGCCATGCTTGAGTCCATCGGCTACCATGAAATCGGTATGGACCATTTTGCAATCGAGGGCGACTCGCTCTACACTGCAGCCAAAAACAGCTCCCTGCACCGCAACTTTATGGGCTATACGGAGAACACCACCCAGATGATGCTGGCACTTGGTTCTTCTTCCATCAGCGATACCTGGTATGCATTCGCCCAGAACGAGCGGACTGACGGCGCATACATCAAGGCTGTCAACGAAGGGCGTTTCCCGCTTCACCGCGGTCATCTGCTGACAGACGAGGATCTTGTGCTGCGTCGTCACATTCTTAACCTCATGTGCCGTCAGGAGACCTCATGGGCTGATCCGAAGCTTTACACTGAAGAACTCGATGTGGCGCGTTACCGTCTTGAGGACATGGAGAATGACGGGCTGGTGGTTCTTGGCGATAAATGCGTCAGGGTTACCGATGAGGGGATTCCCTATCTCCGCAACATCTGCATGGCCTTTGACGCCCTGCTCTGGCGTTCCGACAGCCTTTCCAGGGCCTACAATGTCTCGCGTGACATCCAGAAGGGTTATATTGAAAAGGCCCGTCTCGCAAAAGAACAGCAGGCCGGTTGAATGTGGTGTTCTGCAACTGAAAAAGGGTGACGCCGGTCACCCTTTTTTTATGCCCAGCCAATGAAAAAAAATGTAAGAATCGGATTTCTCGGAAGTGGATGGGCCCGTATTGCACAGGCTCCGGCATTTTCCTTGATGGACGATGTGAGCCTTGCCGCCGTGGCAAGCCCCACCGACATGCACCGCACGAAATTCATGGATCGGTTCGGCATCCCGAAAGGCTATGCTGACTGGCAGGCACTTCTTGCAGAGGACCTTGATCTTGTCTGCGTGACAACTCCGCCATTTCTGCATCGCGACATGGTGACGGCACTTCTCGGGAGCGGCAAAAGCGTCATCTGCGAAAAGCCCTTTGCCCTCAATGTTGGAGAAGCGGAAGCGATGTTCAATGCATCACTTTCTTCTCCCGGTCTTGCAGTGCTCGACCATCAGCTCCGCTTCCACCCTGCCGTGCGGACCATGAAGCAGATGATCGAGAGCGGGGAGATCGGCCGGCTTCATGATGTACGCAGCATTGTCAACCTTTCCAGTCGTAACCGTCCGGATCAGCCATGGTCGTGGTGGAGCGACAGCGCGCGGGGCGGAGGAGCCCTTGGCGCAATCGGTTCACATCTGATAGACCTCAATCGTTTTCTCGTTGGGGAGATAAAGGAGGTTTCCTGCAGCCTGACTACCAGCATTCCCAGGCGGCCCGACGGCGAGGGGAGGCAGCGCCCGGTAACCTCCGACGACAGCTTTGCCATGATGATGCGTTTCGGCCCCTCAAGCATGGCTCTTGCCGCTCCCTCTCTGATGCATGTGACAACTGTCGGCGCATACACATGGTTTTCCTTTGAGGTTTCGGGCAGTCTGAAAACCATCCGGCTTGACGGTGCCGGCCGGCTCTGGGAAATCACCCCCGATAAAGCCAAAGGGGGACGAAGTCTGATTGACACCCCCCGTTGGAAGCAGATCGAGCCCATCCTGCCATGGGACGAACTTGTCCTGCAGGAAAAAATCCGTCACTCCTCACTCGCGGTCCATGGCATTTTTGCCGTCGGATTTGCTTTTCTCGCCCACCGCATGGTCAAAGCCATCCGTAATGGTGAGACCCGGATACCCGACGCCGCGGGATTTGCTGATGGCCTCGTCATCCAGAAAATCATCCGCGCTGCCCGTGACTCCAGCGATACCGGAAGCTGGATTAAACCATTCTGAAACAGTAGCTTCCGCTCAAAACCTCAAAGAGGTAAAACTGCCTGATTTGGTGATTGGGTCAGGGTTTTGTATGTTAATGCAGAATTGTTTCGTGTACGAATATTTGTGTACGAAAGAATATTTTTTTTCAATCGGATTTCCATTGAAGTATGGAGCAGGAAGGGTTTTCAGATGTTGGTGTGGGGGTGCGCGGGTTTCAGGCCTTGCGCCGGATAGTGCGCGCCCTTGATGTCCATTCCCGAAAACTCTATCGGGAGTGCAACATTACTTCCCCTCAGCTGCTCTGTCTGCACAGTCTGGAGAAACAGAGAGACCAGACGCTGTCCAGAATGGCGGTGGAGCTCAATTTGAGCGTCAGCACGATGAATGGCATTGTTGATCGTCTTGAAGCCCGTGGGCTGGTGCTCCGGTCGCGCTCAGAGAAGGATCACCGGAAGGTGCATCTCACCATTACCGCTGAAGGGACGCTGCTGCTCTCTTCTGTTCCCGAGCTGATGCGTGACTCTTATTCCCGCGCATTCGGCTCTCTTTCAGTGGGCGAGCAGGAGCTTCTTACCGGGCTGCTGGTCAAGCTGGCAGACCGCTTTGACCCCGTGCAGAGAAGTACTGGCGGTTCTCCGGAAATCATATAACCCCTGTTTATGACTTTATCACAAGTACAGAAAAAGATTCTTACTACCATTGATCCCCATGCAGGAGTAGCGCAGTGGACCGACTGGAAATGGCAGATGCGCAACAGCATCCGTGACCTTAAAACCTATGAGTCCCTTCTTGGAATTGAGCTTTCCCATGAGCAGCGAGAGGCGTTCACCCAGACTGCGGCGAAATTTCCGATGTCGATCACCCCGTATTATCTCTCGCTTATCAATACCGCCGACATGGAGAATGATCCGGTGTTTCTGCAGAGTGTGCCTTCGCCGCACGAACTTCACATTCTGCCGGGAGACATGGCCGATCCGCTTCACGAGGACCGCGACAGCCCTGCACCCTGTGTGACCCACCGCTATCCGGATCGGGTGCTCCTGCTTGTCAGCAACACCTGCCCTATGTACTGCCGGCACTGTACCCGGAAACGGAAGGTTGGCGATCAGGACACCATTCCATCCCGTGAGGCTATTTCAGCGGGGATTGAGTATATCCGCCAGACGCCCCGTGTGCGCGATGTTCTGCTGAGCGGAGGTGATCCGTTTCTTCTTTCGGATGAGTATCTTGACTGGATTCTCGCCGAGCTTCGCGCCATTCCACATGTGGAGATCATCAGAATCGGGACCCGAACCCCGGTTGTGCTTCCACAGCGCATTACGCCGGAACTGGTTGCAATGCTGAAAAAGCATCAGCCGGTTTGGGTGAACACCCATTTCAACCACCCGCGGGAGCTGACACAGTCCTCGAAAAACGCTCTTGCAATGCTGGCTGACGGCGGTCTTCCGCTGGGCAACCAGACGGTGCTGCTTTCGGGCATCAACGACTGCCCCCGAATCATGAAGGCGCTGGTGCACAAGCTGGTTCGCAATCGTGTACGCCCTTATTACCTCTACCAGTGCGATCTGTCTGAGGGGCTCTCTCACTTCAGGACTCCGGTGGGCAAGGGAATTGAAATTCTTGAAAGCCTGATTGGCCATACCAGCGGGTTCTCGGTGCCAACCTATGTGATTGACGCTCCCGGTGGAGGAGGAAAGATTCCGGTAATGCCGAACTATCTGATTTCATGGTCGACCAATAAGGTGGTGCTGAGAAATTACGAGGGGGTCATTACCACCTACAAAGAGCCGGATTCGTATGAGCCAACATTCTGCGACCGGAACTGCGACCGCTGCGATCTTCAGCTTAACCTGAGCGATGCGGACGAGGGTGAGTCGATCGGCATTCAGCAGCTGCTGTCTGACTATGATGAAACCATTTCGCTTGTGCCTGCCTCCAATGAGCGCTTTTCCCGACGCAAGGATGAAGAGCAGCCGGGCGAATGAGCTGGATTGATTATCTGATATTCGGGGCATATATGGCGGCGGTGCTGGGCATCGGCGTCTACCATTTCCGGCGCAATGGCGACGCTGAGGATTACTATGTGGGAGGGCGGAGCATCAGCCCCGGCCATGTCGGACTGTCGATTGTGGCAACCGATGTTGGGGGTGGCTTTTCCATAGGTCTCGGTGGCGTTGGCTTCATGATGGGGCTCTCGGGCAGCTGGCTGCTTTTTACCGGTCTTGCTGGAGCATGGCTGACGGCGGTTTTTGTGATACCGAAAATCAAGCGCATTGATGCACGAAAAGGGTTCATGACCTACCCGGATTTTCTCAGGGACCGCTATGACGGCCGGGTTGCCCTTTTTGCTGCCATTATTTCGGGGCTGGGCTATCTGGGCTTTACAGCGGCACAGCTCCTTGCCGGCGCCAAGCTGGCTTCAGCCACAATCATGACGCACAATCCCTTCGGCATGGAACCGCTGTTTTTTGCGCTGGTGGTGATAGCATGCGCAACCGTGCTCTATACTGTCATCGGCGGGCTGAAAGCGGTCATCTATACCGATACGGTGCAGTGGATCATTCTGCTCAGCGGACTCCTGCTGGTCACTGTTCCCTTCACTCTTGCCCGTATCGGTGGATTCGGCGCACTCAGAGCTGCGCTGCCTGAGCATTTTTTCTCCCTGACGGCCATATCTCCCGTTCTTTTCATCAACTGGATGGTCACCATCATTCCTATATGGTTCGTGGGGATGACGCTCTATCAGCGGATGTATGCCTGCCGTGATGAAGCCGATGCCCGCAAGGCATGGTACATTGCCGGTTTTTTCGAGTATCCGGTGATGGCTTTTACCGGCGTGTTTCTCGGTATGTGCGCACGAGTTGTTTTCCCTGAGGCGGAAGCCGAAATGGCCATGCCCATGCTTATCCGCGATATTCTTCCCGTAGGGGTGACAGGTATCGTGATTGCTTCCTATTTTTCGGCAATCATGTCAACGGCCGACAGCTGCATGATGGCCTCATCGGGGAATTTCACCAATGATATCATCAGCCGCTTCATTCCCTCTTCAGCCACCAGCGACCGTCGTCTTGTGAGGATTTCCATGGTTGTCACCCTCGTGGTGGGCCTGCTCGCCTTTCTGCTTGCTGTCCGGTTTACGACTGTTCTGGGTGCCATTCTGCAGGCATATGCGTTCATGGTTTCCGGACTTTTCATTCCGACTCTCGGGGCCTATTTCTGGAAAAGGGGGTCATCTGCGGGTGCGCTTGCCGGAATGGTCGGCGGAGGATCCCTGACGCTGCTTTTGATTGCGGGAGTGCTTCATCTTCCCGATGGCTTACAGGTTCTCGGGCTGGACCCTGCGCTTTATGGCATCCTCTTTTCAGCGCTGCTTTTTGTTCCCGTTTCGCTTACCCTTCCCGATAAAGAGGCAAACCAATGAAGAATGATATCATAGAGCGCCGACACGGTGCCCTCATCCAGCACGGGCCGAAAAGTGCGAGAATTTATGTGATGGAGTGTGCCGGTGCCAATCCCGAAACCCTTGTCCAGGAGCTTCTTCTGCTCGGAGCTGAGCGCGGATACGGAAAAATATTTGCGAAGGTTCCTGAACCCGCTTCCGCTGCATTCCTTCGGGCGGGATTCCACGAAGAGGCTCGCATCCCCGGATTTTTTGCCGGTGAAGAGACCGCCCTTTTCCTTGCCCTCTTTATTGATACCCGGCGAGCCCGGAGCGTTGACGAAGGAGAGATTGAACGCATTGTCACCCTCGCTGTGAATGCGGAGGTCCGCTCTCCCGGTCCGCTTCCCGATGGCTGTATGCTCCGCATCTGCACCCCCGATGACATTCCCGCCATGAGCAGCATCTATCGGGAGGTGTTTCCTACCTATCCCTTTCCTATTGAGGATCCGGCCTGGCTGCTTGAGACCATGCGTACCCATGTTGATTATTACGGTGTAAGCTACAAGGGTCGGCTTGTGGCCCTTGCCTCTTCTGAAATGGATCTGGAGGGAGGAAGTGTGGAAATGACTGATTTTGCAACACTTCCCGACTGGCGGGGCAATGCTCTTGCCCTTCATCTGCTTCAGGAGATGGAGGAGGGAATGCGTCGTAAGGGAATGAAGACTGCCTACACCATTGCCCGTGCGCTGTCGGGAGGTATGAATATCACTTTTGCACGCAGAGGGTATCAGTTCAGTGGCACCTTGGTCAACAATACCAATATTTCCGGCGGGATTGAAAGCATGAATGTGTGGTTCAAGCCGCTCTAAGAGTTATCAGCTCTGCTGATAGGTGTGGACACTGTTTGCCGCTGTTGGCAGGTAGTTGACGCCGAACCAGCTGACCAGCAACACAAAAAAAGCCAGGGCGAGATACCACTGCAGCTTCAGTCGATTGACTGTATGGCTGATGGCATGCAGATATCCGAGATAGATGAGCCAGGCAATGAACGCCCAGGTCTCTTTCGGATCCCATGACCAGTAGTTTCCCCATGCGTCCTTTGCCCACAGGGCACCGAATATCAGCCCGAAGGTCAGAAAGACGAATCCCAGAAGTGCCAGATAGTGCGAAAGCGCGTCATAGCTTTTCTCCTCCTTGAGTCGCCATGAGAGGAAAATGTTGTGCCATGCGGCCACCGATGAGGCTGCAAGCAGCACATAGCCAACCAGATAGACGACAACATGAGGGATGAACCAGGGGCTCTGGAGTGCAGGCATCAGGGCTTTGTCAAACACCTCGGGGTGGAGCAGGTTGATGGTGAGGAAAAAAGCGGCCAGCCCCATGCAGTAGTACTTCAGCCATGAGATTTTCCACCGGTATTCAACCAGCAGTCCTACGAGCGGGATAAGCGCGGCGTACCAGATTCTTGTTTCTCCCAGTGTTCTGAGTGGCGGGCGCTCAAGGGCTTGCCAATAGATGGCAATGAAGGCTATCATGATCAAAGAACCGCCAAGGTTCAATGCGGTTGCGGTTTTTCTGATGGCAGGGCTGCTTTTTGCGGCAATGCCGAGCATGGAGCCCGATAGCCAGAAGGCTATCGAGAGATATGCCGCTGTAGTAAAATCAATGATCATGATGAAGCTCCCGATTTTTTGATGCCATTCCAGAAAAACAGCGTGTTTGCCGCAAGCATCATGAAAAATCCAAGATAGACCGCCGGAAGCCATGGGTCGCGGATGACTTCAAGCAGGCTCAGTGTCGAAAACTTTCCAGACTGCTCGTCATAGCCCATTTGATAGATTTTCCATCCTTTGAAATTGACCGGCTTGTTGACCTCAAGATCGGCAATGGTTTCATTCCCGTTTTCGTCAGAGAGGGTGACTGCCGAACGGAATGATTTGGGTGATCCCGGCACCATGAAGAGAAAGAGCCCGTCAAGATCTACAGCTCCCGGTTTGAGCATTGGACCACCGGTGCTGAGCCATGTTTCGCCCTCACCGGCAGCACCGCTTATGCTGACTTTGGCAAAAGGAATCCCTGTCGCCGGTTCTACCGGTACGGGAATGCCATCTTTGCCGGGCAGTCCGGAGGGGATGAATTCAATGACCTTGACGCCGATGCCTTTCCATTCGGCAGTTGCGCCTGTGCGGACTTCCGGAATTGCCTGCGAGCTGTTCATGACGAGCCGGTCGTTCTTCGGGTCGTACAGCATGAGCTGGGGAGGGTACTCCTCAATGGAGAAATCGTGCAGATAGACGGAAAACGGGAGCTCCTGTGCAGTTCTGCTTTTCATGATGTATCCCCGGCTGTTGGCCTGGCCCTCCTCAACGGGAACAACAAGGCGCTGGAGATCGGAGCTGCCGAAAATTCCGCATGAAAGGGCTATCCAGAAACCGGCATGGAAGAGGATGAACTGCAGGTTTTTAAGGCGGAAAGGAACCAGTTTCCATGAAAGGGAGAGGCCGAGATTGATGAGAAACAGGGCGACGACGAGAGCGAACGGCCAGCTGGAAAAAATGCTGTGCAGCCCGAGTCGGATTGCTGTGGGGTTGCTGCCGCTCTCCTGGGGTACCATGCCGCCAATGAAGGAGAGAGCGGCAAGCGTGAGAATCAGCGACAGGCCGAGGGGGATGCCTCCCAGCCAGGCAACCAGGCGGTTGTTGCGGTAGCTGAGGCCTGTTGTCAGTATGAGCCCTCCAAGAATGGTGAGCGTTATGGCATTCATCGGCCACACGGGCATGGTGATGCCTGAACCGCCCAGAGCAAATTGTATGGCAAAGCCTGCGGCGTTCAGCAGGATGACGATCAGTGCGGCTTCCCTGAATTCCCAGGGGCTCTGAAAGAGTTTTCGTCTGTCAGCTTTCATGCTTCATGATTGGATGTGAATGGCTGAATGTTTGGAGAGCCGCAGACTGGGCAGCGTGGATCGCACCGGACAGGCACTTTTCTGAATTCCATTGTGAGTGTGTTGCAGGTGAGGAGCGTGTCGTAGAGAGGGTCGCCAAGAGCGAGCAGTACCTTGAGCGCTTCAGCGGCTTGTATGGATCCGATTACTCCTGCAATGGCTCCGATTGGGCCTTCGCCGGAAGCAGTGGGGGGTTCGTCGTCTTCATGGAAAAGACAGTGGCAGCAGGCGGTTCTGCCGGGAATGACGGTCATTGCCTGACCGGAGAACTGCTGAATGCCACCGTGGGAATATGGTTTTCCTGCCGCATGGCAGGCTCTTGAAATGAGGAATTTTGAACTGAATGAATCCGTTGCGTCTACCACGAAGTCGTACGAAGCAATAATTTCCAAAGAATTCCCGGTGGTGAGCCGGAACGGGTAGGAATGAATGATGAGTGAGGGGCGAAGTGCCTGTAATCGTTCTTGTGCTGAGTCAACCTTTTTTGTGCCTATGGCGGCGGTGGTATGCAGAATCTGCCGTTGCAGGTTGCTGCATTCTACCTGGTCGTCGTCCATGATGCCGATGGTGCCGACTCCGGCTGCAGCAAGGTAGAACGCTGCCGGGGAGCCGAGGCCACCTGCACCGACAATGAGAACTTTGGAGGAAAGAAGTTTTTCCTGTCCTGATTCGCCGATTTCCGAAAGAGCAAGATGGCGGCTGTAACGCGCTCTCTCTTCTGCCGTCAGCTGCAAGGGAGTGTATTGCGTGAGGGTCCGTTATAGGCCGGTTCCCAGTTTTTGAAGACCGGTTCAATCCGGCGGCTTCTGAGCGCCTGGCAGAACTCTTCAGCCGTGCGGCTGTCTGAAATTTCAAACTGCCCCTCCCCGGAGTTTTCTCCTTCAAGGTATCCGCCAACTGTGGTACGGCTTGCAATGCTCATGCGCGTGATGGCAAGCCCGGCCATGCCGTCTCTGAACGAAGGTTTTTCGCGGGTGGAGAGCACCAGTTCAACATCCGGCATGGCTATGCGGAAAGCCAGGATGATGCGTGCCAGAAGGTGGTCGTCAACGGGGTGGGTTGGCTCATATCCTCCCGTTTGCGGGCGCAGGCGCGGAAATGAGATGGATATGCCTCCGCGCCAGTATGTTTTTTCAAGATGGCGGGCGTGGCGGTAGAGCATGAGAGCGTCCGTTACCGGATCGGAGAGGCCGAACAGGACGCCGAGGCCGATGGTTTTTATTCCCCCTTCAAGAGCCCGTTCGGGTGTTGCAAGCCGGTAGAGGTAATCCTTTTTTGGACCCCAGCGGTGGAGAGCTTCGTATTGCAGGAGGTCGTAGGTTTCCTGATAGATGGTAATGCCGGTGCATCCGCTGCCGGCAAGCTCACGGTACTCTTCAACACTCATCGGGAAGGCCTCGACAGTGACCCGCTGCATTGATTCAGCGGCAATGTCCACTGCGCGCTTCAGGTATTCAAAGCCGACGGCCGCGGTTCTCTCTCCGGTGAGGAGCAGGATATCCTGTATGCCGAGCTGCTTCATGGCGGCAATTTCACGACGGATTTCCTCCTCATCAAGCTTGCGGCGGGGGGTGGTTCTGTCTGAAGCGAAGCCGCAGTATGCGCAGCCGCTGGAGCAGTAGTTCGAGAGATAGAGCGGCGCGTAAAGGGGCATGGTGCGGCCGAACCGCCTGAGAGTCATTGCGCGGGAACGGGCCGCCATGGTTTCAAGGCTTTCGGGCGACCGGTTGCGAAGCATGGCTTCGAGCTCCCGGCAGTCATTGTTGTCCGTCAGCCAGTCGGGCAGGATGGTCATGACTGCTCTCCAAGAAAGGAGGTGAGAGGGCTGGTCGCTACCGCTTCCCGGCTTTCTCTCATCAGTCCTGCTTTGAACGCCCGACGGCCCGCATCTGTTGAATCCCTGAAAGCGGCGGCCATTTCTGCGGGGTTATCGGAGGCGGCTATTGCGCTGTTGACGAGCACGGCGCTGCATCCCATTTCCATTGCCCGTGCAGCTTCAGATGGGGCGCGCAGGCCGGCATCCACAATGACTGGAATGGAGCTTTCACGGATGATGATGCTGAGCATTGCAGCCGATGCCAGCCCCTGACCGCTGCCGATGGCTGAACCGAGAGGCATGACTGAAGCGCATCCTACCTCTTCAAGCCGTTTGGCAAGGACGGGATCGGGGGAGATGTATGGCATGACCAGAAACCCTTCCGATGCAAGGACCCGTGCGGCTTCCATTGTTTCAATCGGATCGGGCATCAGGTGCTGCGGGTTCGGGTGGATTTCCACTTTGATGAAGGGACTTCCGGAGAGTTCACGGCTGATATTGGCAGCCTTGATGGCTTCCGCAGCTGTTGAAGCACCGGAAGTGTTTGGCATGAGGGTAATGCCCGGCAGCTCGGAAAGGGGACCGAAAAGGTCGTCCTCCAGCTGTTCACGGTTGAAGCGCCGCAGTGCTACGGTGACAAGCTGCGCGCCAGAGGCTTTCACGGCTTCCAGCATGACGGCTGCGCTGCTGAATTTTCCGGTTCCGAGAATCAGGCGGGAAGAAAAGGTATGTGCTGCTAACTGCAAGTGGTCCATAAGTAGGGTATCATTCTCTTTTGTTGCTCATCCCCCGCCGGCAAACACAAGGATTTCAACCCGGTCACCTTCACAGAGAGCATGTGCCGTGCGTTCCGGGGGGCGGACAACCTGATCGTTGACAAGGGTTGCTACGGTTTTTCCATCGGAGCCGATACGAGTCAGAAGATCAATAATGGTTGAGTCTTCCGGAAGGGATTCGGATTCTCCATTGAGTTGAATTGTAATCATTTTGAGTGGTTTCTGCACGATTTCTTTGGGTCTCTTTTTCACCCGCACCCTTCAATAGCCTGTTCCAGGTCGGCCTGAAGGTCGTCGGGGTGTTCAAGACCGACGGAGATTCTGACGAGGCCCTCACTGCACCCCCTTTTCATTCGCTCCTCTGGCGAGAGTGCCCAGAGTGTCATTCTTGCCGGTGAGGCGATAAGCGATTCCACGCCTCCGAGGCTGTCAGCAAGGAGAAACAGCTTTACCCCTGAAATAAGTTTCCTGACGGCCTCCATTCCTCCTTTCATTTCAATTGTGAGCATGCCACCGAAGCCGCTCATCTGGCTTTTTGCCAGAATGTGCTGCGGATGTGAGGAGAGCCCGGGGTAGAGCACCCGTTTGACTGCCGGATGACTTTCAAGAAAACGGGCGAGCTGCATGGCGTTGGCTTCATGCTCTTTCATGCGGACCTTGAGGGTTTTCAGCCCCCGCATGACAAGCCAGCAGTCCCAAGGGGCAGGAACTGCTCCGGCTGCAGCCTGGTATGTTTTGACTGTTGCGTGCAGCTTTTCCTCATTCGTAATGACCGCTCCACCCAGCACATCGCTGTGGCCGGCGAGGTATTTGGTGGTGCTGTGTATGACAATGTCGGCGCCGCACTCAAGAGGGCGCTGGAAATAGGGGGAGAGAAAGGTGTTGTCGACAGCCAGAAGCATTCCCCTTTCATGGGCCGCCTGTGCCAGTGCCCTGATGTCTGCAAGGCGCATCAGCGGGTTGCTCGGGCTTTCCACCCATATCACTCTGGTTTCAGGCGTGCAGGCATCCAGATAGCTTTGTGTTGTGGAGCCTTCCGCGTATGATGTGGTGATGCCCATAGGACGGAGAAGCTCTTCAAAGATTCTGTAGGTACCACCATAGATGTCAATGCCGGAGACAATATGGTCGCCGGGTCGGAGAAGATGCAGTGCGGCCATGGTTGCCGCCGCTCCGGAAGCGAAGGCCAGACCGTAGCGGCCGTTTTCAAGAAGGGCGAGCGCCTCTTCAAGCGCCTGGCGGGTGGGGTTGCCTATTCTGGAATAGACAAAACCCCCTTTGTACTCCAGCTGTTCGCGTGCAAAGGTTGAGGTCTGGTAGATGGGTACCGTTACCGACCCTGTTTGTGGGTCGGGCGCCTGTCCGTCGTGAATGGCGAGGGTTTCAAAATGCATGGGCGGTCTTTGTTTTCTACAAGGTAGAAAGATCCCCCGGAAAAACCGCCCCGCCTTCAGCTGTTTTCCAATGCCCGGTCAAGGGCATCGATAAGGTCAAGTGGATGTTCAATACCTATAGAGAGGCGGATGAGGTCCTCTGAAAGGCCGCTTGCCCGCAGTTGTTCCTCTGTTGTCTTGGCGCCGTAGCGGTTGCGTGATGCTCCCTTCAAGAGCTTCGGCGGTCGGGTTTATCAAGCGGGTATAGATGCTGCTTGTGGTTTGTGGTAGTAACGATTGTTCCTATAATTCCGTGTGTTTTCCAAATAAACATTCTGTTTATTGTTCTTTTGGTGGCTGAATGGAAACATCTTTTTAGCAGGAGAGGTTGGATTATGGGATATATCGAGGCGGTCTGCATCAGCAGGGAGAAGGGTGAATTGAAAATGGCGGTGCAGGAAATTGCACTGAAAGCTGATTGGGGGATTGAGGGCGATGCTCATGCGGGCGACTGGCACCGTCAGGTGTCATTGCTTGCGGGCGAGAGCGTGGACAGAATGCGCTTGAAAATGCCCGAGCTTGCCCATGGCATGTTCGCAGAAAACATGGTGACCCGGGGGATCGACCTTTCTGCTCTCAAGGTTGGTGACCGGCTGGAGATTGCGGGCAATGCGGTGCTGGAAATAACGCAGATCGGCAAGGAGTGCCATAATGGAGCTTGCCCCATCCAGGTAGCGACGGGGGAGTGCATCATGCCTACCGAGGGGCTTTTCTGCATAGTAAAACGGGGCGGAACAGTTCGTCCGGGGATGGCTGTAGGGCTTATGGCGTGAGGTTAACCGCCGATCTCAGACATGCTTCTGCCCATTGAGCTTTCGCCCCGGTCCGTTGTTTTGCCGTCTTCTGGTTTCAGGCGTACTGACTGCCTGACAAGCTCAAGCAGGTTTTCCCGGCTTTCGCCATTGCGGATGGCGGAGAGCATGTCAATCCCCTCCTTTTCATACAGACAGCTGACGAGATGACCGTCTGCCCTTATGCGGAGCCGGTTGCATCGGCTGCAGAAATTTCTCGTGTAGGCGGGTATGATTGCCCATGAGCCTCGGTAGCCGGGAAGGGTGAAGCTGAAATATTCGGTGCCCGACCCCTGCAGCTCCTCCATTCCGGGATGAGCGGACTGAAGCAGTCCGCGAATCTTGTCCATTCCGAGAAATTTGCCCGTTCTCCATATCTGGTGGTCGTCAAACGGCTGAAGCTCCATGAAACGGACGCTGATTGGGTGTTCTCTCGTTAGGTTGGTGAAGTCCTTGATTTCATCGTCATTGATTCCCCGGAGCATCACCACATTGATTTTCAGCGGAACGCTTTCGAGTGAAAGAAGCCTGTCAAGGTTGGCTTTGGCGCGTTCAAATTCATTGCGCCGGGTAATGGCGAGGAACCGGTCAGCGCGAAGGCTGTCTATGCTCATGTTGACTGCGTCAATGCCGGCAGAAAGGAGCGCGTCCAGATGGCGGTCGAGCAAAAGGCCGTTGGTGGTGATGCTGACGGTTTTTATCCCGGGGGTGTTTTTAGCGGTGGCAACCAGATCGGCAATGTCGCCACGCAGCAGGGGCTCTCCTCCGGTGAGGCGAATTTTGGTGATGCCTGCTTCTGCGAGGACGCTTATGAGGGTGGTGAGTTCGGTGAAGCTCATTTTTGTTCGACCGGAACTATCGCTCTCATGCTCTTCGCGCATGCAATAGGCGCAGCGAAGGTTGCATGCGCCTGTGACGGCAATGCGCGCATAGCTCACCTGCCGGTGAAAGGTGTCGGACAGAGGGGGTGAGGTGTTCGGGGTACTGCTGCTCAAGGGCCGGTGTTTCAGGGTTCTTGTCTTCAAAACGGAACCATGCAAGATATCCCTTCTTTGGGTGGTTGCCAACAGGAACTGCCAGGCCCCCTGAGATGGGGGCTTGTGGTGAGGCTTCGCCGGCGGCAGGGTGGTTCAGTTGACGCCAAGGATGACGCTTGATGCCTTGAAGGCCGTACAGGCGTGTCCGCCCTCTTTGAGGCCAAGCTTTTCTGAACTTCCGCGGGTGATGATGGCCGAGATGACATTGCCGCCACCTATTTCCACATCGACTTCGGTGCTGACAGGCCCCTCAATCAGTTTTGATATGGTGCCGCACATGAGGTTGCGGGTGCTCAGGTGTGCATCGTGCAGATCCTTGCCGATGATGATGGAGCTTGACTTGATGATTGCGTAGGCGCTCATGCCCTCTTTCAGTCCGAGGTTTTTAACCGCTCCGTTTGTGATGATGGAGGTGATGCGGGCTCCCCCGGAAAGCAGCAGGAGAACTTCAGCATTGACAGCGCCAGGCGTAATCTGTTCAACGGTACCGGAAAAGACATTGCGTGCACTGATTTTCATGGAAATCATTTTAAGGAATTGGTGGAGTTTCCTGGTGTTGCCAAGCCGTTCTTCAAGATTGTGGAGATATTTCCGGTGTTCTTCCTGAACCACCCGGAACTGTTCAAGCACTTTTTTCCCTTCACGGGTGAGTATGGTTCCTCCTCCCCCTTTGCCTCCGGCCGTGCGCTCAACGAGTGGTTTGTCGGAAAGGTTGTTCATCATGTTGACGAGGTGCCATGCGGTTTTGTAGCTGATGCCGACCGCTTTGGCTGCGCTGTTGATGGATCCAAGCGCCTCAATCTGCTCAAGCAGCACAATCCTGTCGCCGCCGAGAAACCGGTTCTGGTCTTTCTGGAACCAGATGGTTCCTTCAAGCCCGATGTCTTCATTCATGCATTGTGCCATAGGGTTGCAGAGTTCTGCGTCGCCAGGTTTTTTTGCTCCTTTATACTTCAATGCAATATATGTCAATCAGAGCATCATTCACTAGCGTTACGCCGTTCCTCCTGTTTTTTTTAAGGTATGAGGCAGCAGATGGACGGGGTTATGAAAAAAAAACCGGCGCACGCAGATGCGCCGGGATACGGAAAATTTCAGTAATGGAATGCCAGCGTGGCGACAAGGGTGAACGGGACTCCGGGCTGGTACGATGTTTTCAGGGTTTTATAGTCGGAGGTGCTGATCATGCTGACATAGTTCTTGTCGAACACATTGATGAGTGAAAGTGAACAGTCAACATTGTTGAACCCGAGCATCGGTCGCGACCAGGTGAGGTCCAGGTCGCAGACCGTAGCGCCATCAATTTTTTCGTTGTGCAGCACATCCCCGTAACGGGTTGAGCTGTATCGGACGATTGGAGAAATGGTGAAGTCTCCAATCCTGTAGCTGAGCATTCCCTTCGCCATGAACTCCGGCGCATCGGGTACCTGGTCACCCTTGACATCAATTGGAGTTTTGTCTACATCGGAGTAGATCTCCTGGTCGAAGTAGAACCGGTTCCATGAGAATGAACCGTAACATTTCAGGTCGCGGGAGGGCTTGTAGTCCGCTTCAAGTTCAATGCCGTATCCCTTGGCGTCGGCGTTATTCATCGGGTATGTTGCATTAAGCGCCGGGTCGTAGAGCACCGCCTGCTTGTGGTTGTGGATGGCATAATAGATGGTCGGGGCGAGGCTCCAGTTGGTGCCCTTCATCTTCATGCCAAGCTCGAAGTTCTGTGCTGTCTCCATTTCGCGGGCATCCCAGAGCTCCTGGAAGGTGATGCCGTTGTTTATGAAACTTGTGGCGTTGGAGATGAAGTAGGGATAGATGTCGACATGGGTGACATAGTTTTCTCCGTAGGCGAGGTGAATCGATGTATCATCATTGATGAACCTCGTCAGCGTCAGGTTTGGAAAGACGCGGCTGAAGGTTTTTGCTGCTGTTGCGCTTCTTGACGCGTCTATTAACGGGTTCGAGGCGAGAGCCTCGTCGTAGCTGACATCTCCGATGCCGGTTGTTGTGTAGGTGATGATTGAGGGGAGGGTGTAGTTGACATACTTCAGGCCGCCCTCAATACGATAGTTCCCCGTGCTGTACTTTGCTTCAATGAAGGGTTCGTGCAGTTCGTGGCTGGAGGTGTTCGAGAGGATGGACCAGTTTTTGAATACAAGGTCCCCTGCAGTGGATACGGTGTAGTTCTTCCATGAGGAGGGAGGTCCCGGCCGTTCCTGGGTGTGGTAAAGGTATCCAAAATCAAGATCGATATCCCCGAGTTTTGTTGAGTATTCAGCCAGTACCCCTTTAAGGTCATGCTCGATGTCCCACTCCCGGACGAGGTTCGTTCCCGGTGTTGGGGTTATGGTTTCCATGTAATACCCTTTGTCGCTCCAGTAGTAGGGTTTGATGTTCAGCTTCGAGCTGTCCCCGGTTTTGATTTCCAGGTTGGCCATCACCATCCAGTCCTCAAACTCGTTCTTGTTGTAGTCGTAATAAAAAGGGTCTGCAGGATTGGTGCTGAAGTCTTTGCTGTAGGCCGTGTCGAGGTCCGAGATTTCGGCATAGCTGAGTGAGCGGTAGGGATGGATCAACCCTTTGCTGTAGGTAAGGAACGCTTCAAGCTTCACCCGGTCGCTGAAGGTTTCGCTGAAGCCCAGCATCATGTTGTTGCGGTTGCTTGCCCCATCCCCTTTCCATTTTTCAGCGTAACTCGTTGAAGCTGATCCAAAAGCCTTGAATCCGCCGCCGAGCTCACCCGTATCGATTCTCAGATAGGTGCGCCCGAAATTGTTGCTGCCCACGCTCTGCTTTACATCAACGCCGAACTCGTCAGCCGGACGCTTGATTTCCATGTCGATTTTGCCTCCTACATTGGCAAGGCCAAGCCCCTTGCTGGCCGGCATGACTCCGCTGTAGATGGTGATGTTCTGCATGTTCTCAAGATCGTAGATGGTTGCTCCGCCTCCAGGCCTGCCGGTGAGGGGAAGCCCTTCCACATTGGCGGTTGTGGATGGAACGCCGCCTGCCGTTGCCTCAACTCCACGGAACTTGAATGATTCATGGTAGTTGGATATGTCGGCAAGCCCGTATGGGTCGACGCTCTGCTGGCTGAGTGAGGGCATCATGTTGATGACCTTATAGACCGACATCTGCGAGGGGTTCAGTACGGCCGATTCGCTGCCGGTGACCTGCTGCAGGATGTCTCCCTTCTGGCCTGAAACGGTGATTTCCTCAGAAGTGTAGTAATGGAGAGTGCTGTCAGGCATTATTTCGGTTCCCCGGGCCGCTGTTGAGAGCAGGAGTGCCATGAGTCCAAGGAGGGCGGGGGCTGCTGTTTTTTTCATGGTTGTGTGGTATGGTTTGTGTGTCGAAATCGTTATGTATCTGTGGTTATAGCGACTGGTGTGAGTTGCTCAGAGCTCCAGTGCCCCGGTGTCAGTCGTTATATAATCTACGACATAACGATAAGTGTAAAAAAAAGAACCTGTTGATGTCGTTCCTTTTCTGTAGAAATATATTCAGGAAAAAAGAGTGCTGCCTTTCCGATATGAAAAGACAGCACAGATAAAACATTCAGTGGATGATGTGCGCTTCGCAGGCTTCACCTTCTTCAAGTGCATCAAGGATTTCATCAACTTTCTCTTCGCTGTCGACCTCTCCGTACCAGAAGTTTTCAGGGTAGATGACAACAATCGGTCCTTTTTCGCAGAGGTTGAGGCAGGCGGTGGCCGAAACGGCGACATCGCTCATGCCGCGGTCGGCAAGTTCGCTTTCAAAGTAGGGAATCAGGCTGAGCGACTCTTTTTTGTGGCAGATTCCCTGAGGGGCTCCCTGTGCGCGGAAACTGGCGCAGACGAAAATGTGGTGTTTTGGCTTATCCATGGCGGCTTTGGTTGTTTAATGGTTGTTCAAGACGATGTCATTTCTGTTTCATGAGGGGAGAGCCTCTATCCGCATCCTCCGCCTGTTCCGCTGCATGCGTGGCGGCTGGTGTTTTTGGTCATGTGGCGTATGTCTTCTCCCCGGAAGATCCCTCCGATGGCGTCTTCAATGACCCCTTCGAGTACCATGACTTCAATTCCTGAGGCGTTGAGTACTTTTGTGGGTGAGCCTCCGGCTCCGCTGGAGAGAACTCCTCTGCAGTCACTGAAGAGCTCGGCAAGTGCCTCCCAGCGCTCATTGCCTCCACCCGTAGGCGGGGCAGGACGCGTTTCAATGAACCGGCAGGTGTTGCTTTTGGAATCAAAACCGTAGATGAGAAAACGGTCTGCTTCGCCGAGGTGCTGGTTGACGAGAACCCCCTCCATACTTGCAACGGCGAGATAGGGACGGTTGTCATCGGGGTTTTTCGGCAACCTGGAGGCTTCGCTGAGCTTCTCCATCATGTCGTCGCTGTTCATTTCTCCAATGATGCCGACCGCATCGGCACGGCAGCGGGCGCAGTGCTTCATCTGTGGCAGGTACTCCGAGGTGGTTTTCTGGATTTCAGTCACCATTGCGGGGGTTGGCTCGTCAATGTTTTCAAACACGGTCTCCTTTGTGTTGTAGTAGGGGAGACAGTTGAGAATGTCGGCACCGAGGGAGGCTACGGTGCGGGCAACGGTTTCAACATGGTGGTCGTTGACGCCGGGAATGATGATGGTGTTGACCTTTGCTGTAATACCACGAGCCTTGAGCTCTTTGAGCCCTTCAAGCTGTTTGCCGATGAGCAGTTCGGCAGCTTCAATGTCGCGGTGCATCTTTTTCTCATGGCGGACCCAGGCGTAGATTTCGGCTCCAACTGCGGGGTCGATGGCGTTGATGGTAATGGTGACATGGCTGACCTCAAGCTCTGCGAGTTCATCGATATAGGGCAGCAGGTTCAGTCCGTTTGTTGCTACGCAGAGAAGCATTTCGGGGTACTCCTTGCGCACAAGGCGCAGGGTTTCCATGGTCTCGTCGGGGTTGGCAAAGGGATCGCCGGGGCCGGCAATGCCTACGACGGAAATGTTGGGCGAGAGTTCCACGGCTGCTTTCAGATAGTGGAGCGCCTGGCCGGGGGAGAGCAGTTTGCTTGATACCCCGGGGCGGTTTTCGTTCATGCAGTCGAACTTCCTGTTGCAGTAGTTGCACTGTATGTTGCACTTCGGGGCAACAGGGAGGTGGATGCGGCCGAAGGTGTGGCGCGATGCATCGTTGAAGCAGGGGTGATTTTCCAGTTTAAGTGCCATTGTCTTGCTCCCGTTTACAGATAAGTGTAGCCGATTTCAGAATCATCCTGTCGCTGCTGAAGAACCATGTTGACGATGCGGTCGAAGAGTTCAAGCGTGCCGCGGTATCCAAGATGGTGCAGCCGCTGTCCGCCGAACCGGTCGTGAATCGGGAATCCGATCCGCAGGAGCGGGATATCGTTTTTTCGTGACATTGTATAGCCTTTGCTGTTGCCGATGAGGAAGTCGGGGGCAAGGAGTTTGGCTTCGTCTTCAATGTCGACGAAGTCAACGCCGTCTCGTACCTTGATGCCTGTTTCCTCAAGATCTGGTACCAGCTCCTGCAGCTTTTTCTTCAGCAGCCCGCTTTTGCCTCCTGAGGCCACCAGAACGGGAACCATGCCGATTTCACGGAGGAAGGCAGTCATGGAGATGACCAGATCTTCCTCGCCGTAGACGATGACCTTTTTGTCGAACACATATTTATGTCCATCAGCGTAGGCGTCTACCAGACGGCGGCGTTCGTCATCGTATTTTTCAGGCTGCGCCTTCTGGCTGATGGTTTCGAGCAGGCTGAAAAAACGGTCTGTTTCGCGGATGCCGATGGGCATGGGCAGCTGGTAGCGGGTGACACCGAACTTCTCCTCAAGCCATGCTGCGGGTGACTTTGCATCGGCGAGTATTGATGTGAATTCAATGCTGCCGATGGCGCTGCCGGATAGCGAGATGGCGCTTGCAGGGGTGCCGCCGGGTGGAATGCGGTGGTACTCTGCCCAGGGTCCGCCGTCCAGGGTTTTGGAGTAGTCGGGCAGCATCATGCAGGGAAGGCTGAAGTCGCTGAAAATCTCCCTGAGGTGGCGCAGGTCGGCCGGCGAAACCATGTTGGGAAAGAGGTTGACCAGCTGCTGCGGGGTTCCCTGCTCGGCGAGGGTTTGAACTGCGGCGTGTACTGCTCCATGGAAGCCGTCGATGTGAGTGCCCTGATAGCTCGGGGTTGAGGCGTGAATCATCACCGGCATCGGGGCGGCGTTCATCTGCTCTTTTTTGTATTCCCGCAGGATGCCCTTGACATCGTCGCCGATGGTTTCCGACAGGCAGGTTGTTGCCAGCCCTATAACTTCCGGCCGGTACTGCTGGGTCACATTCTGCAGTCCGAGCTTCAGATTGTGGCTTCCACCGAACACTGCGGTGTCTTCATTGAAGTTTGACGAGGCTATGTCGATAGGCTCTTTGTAGTGGCTGATCAGGTAACGGCGGATATAGGTTGCACACCCCTGGGAACCATGCAGGAAGGGGACGCAGTTTTCAATGCCCCTGAATGCCAGGCATGCGCCAAGGGGGTTGCAGAGTTTGCAGGCGTTCTGGGTTGCGGTTTTTGCGTGTTTCATTTCTGTCCTCCTTTTCTCGGAGCGAACTGCCATACCGGGCTCATGACCGACTGGTACACTTCAAGGGCGAAGTTGTACATGCCGATAAAGCCGGCAAGCGGAATTTTCCGTTCGTGGTTGTGGTCGCAGAATGCTACCCCGAGCTTGAAGGCAATGGGGCGCTCCTTGACGCCGCCTATCAGAAGGTCGGCCTCTTTTTCAAGAATGAATTTTGACAGTTCCACCGGGTTTGAATCGTCAACAATGACGGTTCCCTCGTCGCTCATCTCTTTGAGGTTGCGGTAGTCCTCACTGTTTCCTGTCTGTGAACCGGCCAGTACCACCGACATGCCCAGTGAACGAAGCGCCTTGATGAGTGAGAAGGTTTTGAATGCACCGCCTACATAGATGGCCGCTTTTTTCCCGGACAGTGCAGCCTTGAATTTCTGCAGCTGTGGATAGAGTGTTTCCACTTCGCTTTTGACAATCTCCCTTGCCTTTTCCATGATGTCGGGCCTGTCGGGAAAATGTTTTGCTACATCATACAGGGCACTTGCCATGTCTTCAATGCCGAAGTAGGAGACCCGCATGAAGGGTATGCCATATTTTTTCTCCATATCCTGAGCAAGAGAGGTCATGGAGCCAGAGCACTGTACGACATTGAGCGCGGCGCCATGAGCTTTGCGTACAGCGTCTACCCGACCGTCACCGGTCATGGTGGAGACGACCTGGAGCCCCATTCTTTCATAGTATTCGCGGATGATCCAGGCTTCACCGGCAAGGTTGAACTCACCGAGAATGTTGAGGCTGTATGGGCTGATGTCATCCGTTTCACCCGTACCGACCAGTTTCATCAGGGAAATGCAGGCTGCCCGGTAACCATCTTTCTTGGTTCCCTTGAACCCTTCTGAGTGGACGGGAAGAACGGGTATGCCGGTCTCTTTTGCAACTTTTCGGCAGACAGCATCAATGTCGTCGCCGATGATGCCGATGATGCAGGTTGAGTAGATGAATGCCGCTTTTGGCTGGTACTGCTCTATAAGTTCAATAAGTGATGCGTAGAGTTTTTTTTCGCCTCCGAAAATGACATCGGTTTCCTGGAGGTCAGTGGAAAAGCTGAGGCGATGGAGTTCGGGGCCCGATGAAACCGAGCCGCGGATGTCCCATGTGTAGGCTGCACAGCCGATAGGGCCGTGAACCAGATGCAGGGCATCGGCCACCGGATAGAGGACGACCCGTGAACCGCAGAAGACACAGGCTCTCTGGCTGACGGATCCTGAAAGACTGGTGGTTTCACAGGAGAGGTCAAACGCCGCGCCGCCATCCTTTTTTTCAAAGATCTGTTTCTCCCTATCTTTGAGAATCTGAATCTGTTCCATGGCAGGCGTTCTTTGTTTAAAGATGTTTCCGTTCAACTCCCTTCGTTTCCTTCAAGGTGCCTCCGGGTTTCGGAGGCACGCTTTTTCGGGCGAAGGTGTTACATGACCAGTTCGAACTTCTCTTCAGGTGCTTCACGGTCCTGGCGGTCCATGAAGACGCTGAGGATTTTTTCAACCAGCCTGAGGCCGCCACTGTACCCCACAGAGGGGAAGTAGCTGTGACCGATTCGGTCGACAATCGGAAACCCGAAGCGGATGAAGGGGATGTTTTCATCGCGGGCAATGTATTTGCCGTAGCTGTTTCCGATCAGCAGATCAACCGGCTCATTCTTCATCCACTGGTGGAGCAGGAATGTGTCGGCACCAGGTCCGTTCTTGAAGTTTGCTCCGGGTGAACGCTCGAGGATTTCCGCCATCCGCTTTTCAAATCGTTTGCCGGGGGTACCGCTGACGATGTGAATAGGCAGCATGCCGAGGTCGAGCAGGAACTCGGTGAGCGGTATGAGCTGGTCGGGGTCGCCGAACAGTGCAACCTTTTTGCCATAAAAGTACTGGTCCATATCAGTCATGGCGTCAAGCAGGCGGCCTCGCTCGCTGGTGATTTCATCGGGCACCGAAACACCGGCAGCTTTTGACAGCGCCATGATGAAGCGGTCAGTTGCTGAGATGCCGATGGGCATGTCGACCGTTTCAAACGGCACGCCGAATTTCTTGTCGAGCGCAACTGCTGCGGGTTCAGCACTGATGCAGCCAAGAGCAATTGAGGAGAGGCTGTCGCCGGTGCTTTTGAGCTCCGGAATGGTGACGCCGCCTTTCGGATAGAACTCGTGTTTTCCTGTCTGCGGTGCATCGAGTACATCTGAAGTGTCGGGGAAGAGAACGATCCTGGCTCCGAGCTCTTTAGATATCTTTTTGATTTCGCGCATGTCGGAAGGTTCCATCCATCCGGCAATCAGGTTGACCTGCTCTTTTTTCTCTCCTGTCGATTCAGCGAACTGCTCGGCCATGCCGACAACCATGTTGGCGTAGCCGGTGACATGCGAGCCGACAAAGCTCGGGGTGCTGGCATAGATGACATGCTTGCCCTCGGGTATTTTGCCATCGTCTTTCGCCTTCTTTGTGATCTGCTGAAGATCATCGCCGATGGTTTCCGACAGGCAGGTGGAGTGCACTGCAATGATATCGGGGTCGTACACCGAAAAGATGGTGTCTATGGAGGCCAGCAGGTTGGCCTGTCCTCCGAACACCGAGGCTCCTTCGGTAAACGAGCTGGTTGCTGCCATCACCGGCTCTTTGTAGTGACGGGTGAGCATGCTGCGGTGGTACGCGCAGCAGCCCTGTGAGCCATGGCTGTGAGGCAGGCAGCCATGAATGCCGAGTGCTGCATAGAGGGCTCCGACCGGCTGGCATGTTTTTGCCGGGTTGATCGTCAGCCCCTCGCGCACTTTAACCTCTTTTGTGGTGTGTCGTAATAGCATAATGGAATAGTCTCCGTTTTCCTGGGTTACTGGGTGACATACGAGGCGCTGAGCGACTCTTTTTCACTGTCTGCGGTTTTCTGCCATGGGGCCTTGATGAGTTTCCATACAGGATTGTTCACCATGCGGTCGATGTCGCGATAGAAGTTGACCGCACCTTCAAATCCTGTGTAGGGACCGCCGTAATCGTAGCTGTGAAGCTGCTTGAGAGGGACACCCATTTTCTGCACAACATATTTTTCTTTGACGCCTGCGCAGAAGATGTCGGGCTTGTAGATCTCAATGAGCTTTTCTGATTCATAGTGGCTGATATCGTCAACGACCAGCGACTTTTTCATCATCTGCTTCATCATCCCCTCGTAGCTGTTGATTTCAAGCCCTTTTGCCTTCAGCTCTTCAAGTTCCGCTTCGGTTTTGCGTGGCTTGTAGAGTTCCGGATCTGCCTCAATCTTCAGTTCCTCAATGTTTTTGCTGTCGGCGTCAACCTTGATGTTGGGCAGTACTTCACGGCCTTCGTAATCGTCTCGGTGGGCAAACTCATATCCTGCTGCAACTGTTGTCATGCCGAGCTCACTGAAGAGATCCTGATAGTGGTGAGCGCGCGATCCGCCAACAAACAGCATGGCAGTTTTGCCGCTGGTTCTTGGAAGGATTTCATCAATCACCTCTTTGACCTTCGGCATCTCCTCCTTGATGACCTCTTCAACTCTCGCTTTCAGTTCAGCATCACCGAAGTATTCGGCAATTTTGCGCAGCGACTTGGCGCTCGACTCAGCCCCGATAAAGTTGATTTTCATCCAGGGTATGCCGTATTTGGTCTCGAGCATATCACCCATGTAGTTGATGGAGCGATGGCACATGATCGCATTCAAATCGGCCATATGGGCGTTCTCAAGCTGACCGACTGTTGAGTTGCCGCTGAACGAGGAGTTGATTGTGAGGCCGCACTTGTTGAAAATGCGCTCAATTTCAAATGCATCGCCGCCGATGTTGTACTCACCGAGCAGATTGAGCTTGAACTTGCCCTCTTTTATCTCGTTGTTCCTGCCGACCATGTGCTTGAAGATGCCATTGTTGGCTATGTGATGGCCTGCTGACTGGCTGACCCCGCGGTAGCCTTCGCAGCTGAATCCGAATACATTGCAGTCGCCGAACTTCTCCTTCATTTCCCGTGAGGCGGCGTGCACATCATCACCAATCAGCCCCACGGGGCAGGTTGAGAAGATTGCTATGGCTTTGGGGTGGAAGAGGTCATAGGCCTCCTGAATTGCCACCTTCAGCTTCTTTTCGCCACCGAACACAATGTTCTCCTCCTGCATGTCGGTCGAGAAGCAGTAGGTGATGAAGTTTGCATCTGCATCGGTTTCCGGCTTTGTCTGGTTCCTCCGTGTCAGCCAGCTGTAGAAACCGCAGCCGATGGGACCGTGTGTGATGTTGACAACATCGCGGGTCGGTCCGAGCACAACACCCTTGCAGCCTGCATAGGAGCATCCCCGCTGGGTGATGATGCCCGGTACGGTGCGCACATTGGCCTGAACCTCAGGGACGGTTTCCGGGTCATTGATGATGATGGACTTGTTGCGCTTTTTTGCAACCTTGGCCGGGTATTTCTCAATCAGTTCCTCCCTGACCTGGGAAGGATCCGGGAATTGGGTTTTCGACTCCATGTAAATTTCTCCGTTTACACCTGTGTTGATGATAGTTCTTCAGTTCAGTGCAAGGTCTCCAGCTTCGCCGGTTCGTACCCTGATGGTTTCAGTAATCGGGGTGACGAAGATTTTTCCGTCTCCGGGCTTGCCTGTCTGATTTGTCTTTATGATGGTGTCAATTGCCGTCTGGCACTGTTCATCGGGCACGACAACGGTCAGTATCCGCTTTGCGACAAGCCTTGGCGCATTGCCAAGCTGGGCGATGGCTTCGGGATGTCCCTCTTCGGCTCCATGAAGAATGTCGAAATGTACCTGCCCCTTGCCCCGGCCCATGACCCGTCCGGTTGCTGTGAAGCCCGGTATGCCGGCATCGACGAGCGCCTTTTTGGTCTCGTTCACCTTGTTGATCCGTATGACTGAAATGATTTCTTTCATTCAAGCCTCCTTTGCTGCTGCCAGCGTCGGTTCGCTTTCCTGCATGCCGGTGCTGATGGTGTAGACCTCTTCAACAGCTGAAACGAAGATCTTACCGTCACCGAACTTGCCCTCGCCTGTGCTTTTTGCATTGTCGAGAATTGACTGGATTACAAAGTCCTTGTCTGCGTCGGGCACAACGGTGAAGAGCATCTCTTTGGGGAGTTCATCGTAGACGACATCGCCTACCCTCAGTCCGCGCTGTTTGCCCCGTCCTACAACCGAGATTTTCGTGACTGCCGGGTAACCTGCATCGAGCAGCCCCTGCATGACCTCATGTACTTTTTCGGGCCTGACGATTGTTCTGATCATTAACATATCTGTATACTCCCTTGTTATTAGTTGGCGATACCGAATTCAATGAGAAGCGACTCAAGCTCTTCAATTTCAAGAGGCTTGGGGATGACGAACATTTTGTTGTCGTTGATTTTCTGTGCAAGGGCCCTGTACTCGTCAGCCTGTTTGTGGGTCGGATCGTAATCGATGACTGTTTTACGGTTGATTTCAGCCCGCTGCACAAAGTTGTCGCGAGGCACAAAGTGGATCATCTGTGTGCCGATTTTTCTTGCCAGCTCCTCAATCATTGCCTTCTCGTTCTCTACCTGGCGGCTGTTGCAGATTAGGCCACCAAGGCGGACGCCGCCGGCATCTGCGTATTTCAGGATACCTTTGCAGATGTTGTTGGCTGCATACATGGCCATCATTTCTCCAGAACAGACGATGTAGATTTCCTCGGCCTTTCCATCACGGATAGGCATGGCGAACCCGCCGCATACCACATCACCAAGCACATCGTAGAATACATAGTCGAGCTCCCATTCATCGTCGTAAGCGCCAAGCTGCTCAAGCAGGTTTACCGAGGTGATGATGCCACGGCCTGCGCATCCTACACCAGGTTCAGGACCACCGGACTCGGTGCAGCGGGTGTTTTTGTATCCCCCTTTGATGATATCTTCCAGTTCAACTTCTTCACCCTCTTCACGGAGCGTGTCAAGCACGGTTTTCTGCTGCAGTCCGCCGAGGAGGAGACGGGTGGAGTCAGCTTTCGGGTCACAGCCGACAACCATGACTTTCTTTCCCATTTCAGCAAGAGCGGCAACTGTGTTCTGAGTAGTGGTTGACTTGCCGATACCACCCTTTCCGTAAATCGCTACTTTTCTCATGTTGTCTTGTCTTTGAGGTTAATATTGCTTTTTCTCTTAACTATTAAGGATGCTATTTCTGTTTTCCTTAATAGTTATGCCATTTAACTGCAATATGCGTGCCAGACTTTGTGGGTTGCGTGTCTGAAAGGGTTGAGCGGATGCAAAAACAGTGGTGATGCCTATCTGGAAGGGCCCTTGGTGATCTGACGAAAATTGTTTTTTTCGGGACTGCTCATTTCCGTGCTCTTCGCGTTCCAGTTTGCTGGTTTTTTCTCCTACCGTTTCGTAGGAAGGCGCTTTTCCCTACGAAACGGTAGGCATTCTGGCGGTTATATATGGGTGAGGTTGTTCCTCCGGCTGTTACTGCTAAAGTCTGGAGGAGGAAAAGTGGGGGGGGAGACGGCTGGCGCGGTTGGCAGGGCGGCGGATTATCGTGTGCTGCGCGGAAAACTACATTTTTGTAGTTCCCCGGTTGTGTCGGCATATTTGGCGGTGAGAGGATGAGGTCGGGGGTTATGGTCTGAATTTACGGTAGTTGATGCCGAATTTCTTGACGCGCAACCCCATGATGCGTTCCGACAGACCAAGTTCTGCAGCTGCTCGCGACATGTTGCCTCGTGTGCGTTTGAGAGCTTCAATGATCATCTCTTTTTCAATGGATTCAAGTTTCTGCTGAAGCGAGCCTGTATAGGGCGTGCCGCTGGATTCAGCCGTTTGCAGGCTGGGCGGGAGATGGTATCCGTGGATGACATTGTCTTCGCTGAGAATGACGGCGCGCTCCATGCAGTTTTCAAGTTCCCGCACATTGCCCGGCCAGTGGTAGCGCATCAGCATGTCGATGGATGTTGTTGATATGCGCCTCACTCCTTTCTGGTTCTGCTGGTTGAATTTTTCCACAAAGTAATCGGCAAGCAGCAGAATGTCGGTTTTGCGCTCGCGGAGCGGGGGAACGGTAATGGGGAAAATGTTCAGCCGGTAGTAAAGGTCTTCGCGGAACTGGCCGTCAAGAATAAGATTTTCAAGACTGCGGTTTGTGGCGGCAATGATACGGACATCAACCTTGATGGTTTTGGATCCGCCTACCCGTTCAAACTCTTTTTCCTGGAGGATTCTCAGCAGCTTTGCTTGAATGGGAAGGCTGAGCTCGCCGATTTCATCAAGAAAAATGGTCCCGCCGGCTGCAAGCTCGAACCGTCCCTGACGGGTTGCAACGGCACCGGTGAAGGATCCTTTTTCATGGCCGAACAGTTCACTCTCAACAATGCTTTCGGGCAGCGCTGCGCAGTTGAATTTGATGAAGGGTTTCCCGGACCTCCGGCTTTTGAAGTGGATTGCGCTTGCCACCAGTTCTTTACCGACGCCGCTTTCACCAAGCACCAGGGCAGTGGCACTCGTGCCTGCTATTTTTTCGATCAGCTTGAAGAGGTTGATCATCGGTTTGGTATTGCCGATGATGTTTTTTGGCCGCCTTTCTTCGGGAATGCCTTCTTCATCCTCCTGTTCTGTGTGTTTTACCGCTGGAGGTTGCGGAATCTGGGTGCGTCGGTCGCTCTCGTGGGCAAGTTGCCTGAGGCGGACGGCCTGGGAGATCATTGCGGCAATGATGGAGAGCTGGTCCACATGGTGCTGGAGGGCATCGTTTTCGTTCGGTCCTTTCCTGTCTTCTTCTCCGGCCGGGTCGGAAAGACGACGGTCGGCGCTGATGGTGCCAATGATTTCGGAACCTGCCCGTATGGGGATGCAGATGAAGCAGAGCCCCTCTTTGGTTTCATGTTTTCTTGATCGGGTCCGGTTGAGAAAGAGCGGTTCGTCATTGATGTTGGGGACGATGACGCTTCGACCGGTTTTGACCACCTGCCCGATGACCCCCTCTCCGATCCGGTACCTTCCCCGCTCTTTTTCCTCTTCCGACAGCCCGAACGACTCTTTTATGACAATCTCACCAGTGTCGCGGTTCAGGATGGTGATCATCCCGCGCAACATGTCCATATGCTCCGACATGATGAAGAGCACAAGGGTCAGCACTTTACTGATGTCGTTTTCTGCGGTGACGGTTCTGCTCACTTCTGCAAGCAGGCTGATGCTCCTGTTGGCTTGTTCCTGTGGTATTAGCATAGCGGTTCCTTTTCCCCCTCAGCTCTAAGACTGAAGGTGGCTATAGAGGGTTTCAAGTTCCCCGGGGGTGAGTGCCCGTTTTTTTTCTCCTGCCTTTATCCGTACCTCCATAAGAAGCTTCATGGCTTCAGGGCGCCTCAATTCTATCCCTTTTCTTGAGAAGTAGTCCTGAAGGGATGCACTGCCAGAGTGTTTCCCTATGATCAGTGCGTGGTCGGCTCCTCCTGCAAGGGCAGGCAGAAAAGGCTGGTAGGAGAGCGGATCCTTCAGAAGGGCTGCGCAGTGAATGCCCGATTCATGCTGAAATGCCGCGTCTCCGACGACAGCTTTCTGCGGCTGTATGCTTCTGCCCGAAGCCTTGCTCACCGCAAGGGAGAGGTTGGTGAGGGCAGTGGTGTCGATGAGGGTTTCATAGACGCCTGAAAGCGTGAGCGCGATGGCGAGTTCCTCTAGAGCGGCATTGCCTGCCCGTTCTCCGAGGCCGGTGACTGAGACACTGACGGCGTCGCATCCGGCAGCTATGGCGGTGAACGCATTCGCTGTGGCCATGCCGAGGTCGTTATGGGCATGAAACTCAAGAAACGGCCCTCCTGTCGGGAGCAGCTCCCTGAAGAGTTCTGTGAGCATCGGTGGTGTGGCAATGCCAACCGTGTCGGCGATGCGAATCCGCTCTGCTCCACATGAGGCTGCGTCAGCAATGAACTGGCGCAGGGAGTCTGTGCCGGTTCTGGTAGCATCCTGTGCTCCGACGCTGACTAAACGGAAATAGCGCTTTGCTCTGCCCACCAACTCCATCATCTGGTCCTGGACCCAGCTGTACTCTTTGCCCATAAGTTTCAGGTAGAGGGGCGAGAGGGGGAAGCTGATGTGGACTCCTTCCGTGCCGCTGCGCAGAACCGCTTCAATGTCCTCCCATTTCGCCCGAGCCCAGCCAGTGAGGGCAACAGGGAGATGGAGGGATGCAATGCTGCGGATGGCGCTTTCCTCTTCAGGGCTGATGGCGGGGTATCCGATTTCAAGTTCATCAACGCCGCATTCTGCCAGCAGCATCGCAATATGTTTTTTCTCAGCGGCACTGAACACCACTCCGGGCGCCTGTTCGCCATCCCGGAGGGTGGTGTCGATAATCCAGGGCCGTCCTGACGGGTTTCCGGCGTGATGCGCTGGCGTGATAGGCATGGCGGTGTTTTGTTCTGATATTTATTTGTTTGAAACGAATAGCCTTAATAAATAAGGACTACCGTTGAATATAAGATAAATATTCAGACAATAATGTATTTTTGTTTCTCTTTGTGGTGAGGCCCCCTGCAGTGAAATATTTTCTCTGCTGTAACCTGTGCGTGGCTTCGCGGTTATGTGGTTTAAGAAAATCTTTCCGTAGGTTGAGATAGTGGGACATTCTTTTCTCTGACAACCAGTCTGTTCATGAAAAAAAGCAAAAAGAGCATTCGTGAAATCCGGTCGGGCGGCGCCGTGAAGCGGCCGATGAAAAAGTCGATGAAGGATATGGCGGGTACCGTCGGGAAGGCTCCGGGAACACTGTTCCACACCGGCGGGCAGAAAACCGTGAGCCCGGTCATCACATTGTTCAGCTATGACGCGGCCTCTGTAGAACACCGTACCCTCAAGACTCTTGAAGAATGCCGTCCTTTTATGGGCGGGGAGAGGGTACTCTGGCTTAATATAGACGGCCTGCATAAGCTGAAGCTTATTGAAGCGGCTGGTGTCATGTTCAATCTGCACCCGCTGACACTGGAGGATATTCTCCATACCGGACTACGGCCCAAAATCGAGGATTTCGGCTCCTATCTCTTTGTGGTGGTAAAAACGCTGGAGCTGGATCCCGAATCAGGTGAGGTGGGTGAAGAGCAGCTCAGCCTTGTGATCGGGAAAGGCTTTGTGCTGAGTTTCCGGGAAAAACCCGGACCCCTCTTCAATCCGGTTATTGCGAGGCTTGACAACCCCGGCACCAATGTCCGCCAGAGAGGAGCAGATTATCTTTCCTATGTGCTGACCGACTCGGTGGTTGACAGTTATTTCACCATTCTGGAGCAGTTCGAGAGTCGCATCGAGGCTCTTGACGAAGAGCTGACCGACTCGGTGGCCCGGGATGCGCTTCCGGCAATGTATCTGCTGAAGAAAGAGTTGATCATGTTGCGAAAGTCGGTATGGCCGCTCAGGGAGATCATCAACAGCATTGGCCGTTCGAGATACCAGGTGATTGATGATGAGGAGACGAGGCCGTTTTTCCGGGATATTTACGACAACATTGTGCTGGTCATTGAGACAGTTGAAACCTATCGCGACATTGTCATCGGGATGTACGACACCTGGCTTGCACTGGCAAACAACCGGATGAATGATATCATGAAGGTGCTGACCATCATTGCCACCGTCTTCATGCCTCTCTCATTCATTGCCGGTGTCTACGGGATGAACTTCCATTATATGCCGGAGCTGGAATCTCCTTTTGGCTACTATGCGGTGCTCGGTGTAATGGGCTCGATTTTTGTAGGGATGATTCTTTTTTTCAGAACGAGGAAGTGGTTTTAGGGGGAAGCCCTCAATCCTTTTTCTTTTTTGGACCGGTGAATATGGCCAGACTTGCGATCACTGCACCGATTGCGCCACCAAAATAAATGATGCTGTGGTCGCCATGCCATGTTACGGCATGGCCGAGGAAGACGACCGCCAGTACCACAACGATGACTCCGATCAGCTTGGTTTTGAGATCGTCGAGCGTATGTATCTGCAGCCAGGGGGGCATGGGGATGGTGTCGTCTATAAAGAGTTCGTAGAGTCCCAGCGCCATGATATGGAGTGCGGTTGCGACCAGAAAGAGATCGGCATTTTCAATAAAACCAAGCACAAGACTTTTTGCCCCTTTTGAGGACAAGGCGCCCGAAGTTGCCGCATCGAAGATGAGCCACCCGACCGAGATGGTTCCGTAAAGGAGGAGGGTGATTGTTGCTGCGAACAGCGCCAGCACGGCGAGAAGGACAAGGTAACGGCTTGCGGCAAGGAGTCGGTGCATTGTCAGGATGGGGTTTTGCTTGATGGTATAGAAAAAAGCCCTTCAGAGCCTTACGGTGATACCTCTGTCATGCAGATACTGCTTGGCTTCGCGTATTGAGTGCTGACGGAAATGGAATATCGAAGCGGCAAGGGCAGCATCGGCACGGCCTTTCGTGAAACCGTCATACAGGTGCTCAAGGGAACCCGCTCCGCCGGAGGCTATCACAGGAATGTGGACTGATGTTGAAATCAGGGCGAGACTTTCGTTGTCGTAGCCTTCTTTCGTTCCGTCCCGGTCCATGCTGGTCAGGAGGATTTCTCCTGCTCCGAGTTCCTGTACCTTCAGCGCCCATTCAAGCGCTTCGTACTCTGTCGGCTGTTTCCCCGAGTGGGTGTGGACGATGTAGCGGTCACCGATTTTCTTGATGTCAACTGCCACCACAACAGCCTGTGAACCGTATTTTTCAGCAATACGGGAAATGAGTTCAGGATTGTTCACGGCAGCGGTGTTAACGGAAACCTTATCGGCTCCGTGCAGGAAAACCTCTTTTGCCCGTTCAACAGAGTTGATTCCCCCGCCGACTGTAAGGGGGATGAAGACCTCCCCTGAAACTTTCAGGACCTCTTCAAGGGTTGTTTTTCGGGATTCCAGTGAGGCGGAAATATCAAGAAAAACAAGTTCATCGGCCAGCTCGTTGTTGTAAAATCGTGCCTGTTCAAGAATGGAACCTGCGTCGCGAAGTCCTTCAAAGTTGATTCCCTTGACGACCCTGCCGTCGCGAACATCGAGACAGGGGATGATTCGTTTTGCCAGCATCCGTCGAATTCCAATTCACTTCAGTGGAAGAAAGCTGTCTACAGGAAAACCTCGGAGTTTGAAGCCTGCGACAGTAAAAAAAACAATGTAAATATTATATTTGCTGGCACCATAGTCCAGCTGAAAAAAAGAACGAACAAGCCATGAAATTTCCTGTCTGTGAATTTGCCGAGGCTGAAGAGGGTTTTTATTCCCAGTGTGCCTCCTGTCCAATTGCTGCCGGTTCTGCCGGCTGTGCGCTGAATGAACTTGAGGACGGCAACTACATTTTTGAAGGGGAAACCCCCCATGGAGGAGTTGTGGCGATCTTTTATTTTCGTGACAATGAGGGCAATCAAGTGCCGAAACGCAATGCCGAGCATGTGGAAATCCATGAGCTGGACGAGGGCGGCCACTTGATTACGATACTGTATGGCATGGTTGACCCTGAGGGAATCATGTACCTCAAGAGATCCAATGATCAATAAGTAACCGTTAGGGAGTCTCATGACAGACCAACCGATTTTTACCGGTGCGGCAGGCGCCATCATCGACTTGACCATTATTGGTGGCGGCCCTACGGGGATTTTTGCCGCTTTTCAGTGTGGAATGAACAATATCAGCTGCAGGGTTATAGAAAGCATGCCGCAGCTGGGTGGACAGCTTCGTGCCCTCTACCCGGAAAAACATATTTATGATGTGGCCGGGTTCCCCGAGGTTCCGGCGGCTTCGCTTGTCGACAGCCTTTGGCAGCAGACGGAGCGATACAGTCCAGAGGTAGTTACTGGAGAGACTGTTGTCTCGTTCCGGAAGCTTGACAATGGAAATTTCGAGGTGAGTACTGATGCCGGCAGTGTGTTCGAGTCGCGGGCACTGCTTCTTGCGGCCGGTCTCGGGGCATTTTCGCCTCGAAAACTGCCGCAGCTTGGTGACATCAGCGACCTTGAGGGGAGATCTGTTTTTTATGCGGTGAAGGCGAAGAGTGATTTTGAGGGGAAGCGTGTTGTTATTGTCGGAGGTGGTGATTCAGCGCTCGACTGGACGGTTGGGCTGCAGGGAGTCGCTTCAGACATAACCCTCGTGCACCGGATGCATGAGTTCCAGGGGCATGGAAAAACCGCACGGGAGGTTGACGAAGCCCGTGATGCAGGAACGATAGATGTGCATCTCAATACCGAAGTCGCTTCCATTGAGCGCCGGGGCGAGGGTATTGCTTCGGTGCAGCTTCGCAGGAAGAATGCCTCAGTCTGCACGGTGGAAGCCGACCGGCTGCTCCTCCTGATAGGTTTCAAATCCAATCTCGGGCCGATTGCCAGCTGGGGGCTTGAGCTTGTTGACAATGCCGTAGTCGTGGATGCACACATGAAAACCTCTGTTGACGGACTCTACGCCGCGGGCGACATTGCCTCCTATCAGGGAAAACTCAAGATTATCCAGACCGGTCTCAGCGATGCTGCCATGGCGGTTCGCCATAGCCTTACCTACATCAAGCCGGGCGAAAAGATCCGCCACAGCTTCAGCAGTGTGAAAATGGCGAAGGCGAAGAAGAAAGAGGAAGAGCATGCTTGAGGCCTGGGTGCTGGCAGTCCGTCCCAGAACGCTTCCTGCCGGTGCGGTTCCGGTTGTGCTTGGTTCGGCTCTTGCGGCTGAAGCCGGCTCATTTGTGCTGCTGCCTGCTCTGGTGGCACTTTGCTGTGCGCTCGGTATTCAGGTTGCCACGAATTTCATCAATGAAATCTATGATTTCCGCAAGGGGGCAGATACTGCAGAACGGCTTGGCCCAACGAGAACGGTTGCTGCGGGGCTTATTTCGGAAAACACCATGGTTCGTGCAGCAGCATTGCTTCTCGGTGCGGTGTTCCTGCTCGGACTGTATCTGGTGTTCATAGGAGGCTGGCCGATTCTGCTGATCGGGATGCTCTCCATCCTTTTTGCCTGGGCCTATACCGGAGGTCCCCGGCCAATAGCCTATTCAGGGCTTGGTGATCTTTTCGTTTTTGTGTTTTTCGGGCTGGTTGCCGTCGGGGGAACCTATTTCGTTCAGGCTTCGGCGCTTGAACCCAGGGTACTTCTTGCCGCTGTTGTTCCGGGGGCTTTTTCCGTCAACATCCTTCTCTGCAACAATATCCGCGACATTGCCACCGACCGTAAAGTCGGCAAGATGACGCTTCCCGCGCGCATCGGCGCAGGTCCGTCCCGGATGCTGTATCTTCTTCTTACCGTTATCGCCTATCTTGTGCCGGTGCTTCTCTGGCTCAGCGGTTCGGCCGTGTGGGTTCTTCTTTCGCTGCTCTCGCTTCCTCTTGCCGTTTCAACCCTCCGCACTCTCTACGGCAGTGAGGGCCGTGAGCTCAACAGCGTGCTGGCTGCCACAGGAAAGCTGATGACCATTCATGGAGCACTGCTTTCGGCAGGCCTACTTTTCAACTGATCATTTGCAATAAAAAATCATGAATCCCGAACCAGTTGCAATAGCTCTTGTCCAGACCTCCTGCTGTCGGGAAGGCGCCCGTAACCTTTCGAAAGCGGTTGAGAAAATACGGGAGGCGGCCGCAGGTGGCGCCAGGATCATCTGCACACAGGAACTGTTCACGAGTACCTATTTCTGCCAGACGGAAGACTATGCCCCTTTCGCTCTTGCCGAGCCGGTTCCCGGCCCCACCACCCGTATCCTCCAGGATCTGGCGAGGGAGCTTGAAGTGGTGATTGTTGCCTCGCTGTTTGAAATGCGTGCGCCGGGCCTCTACCACAATACTGCAGTTGTTGTTGACGCTGACGGGCAGTATCTCGGACGGTATCGCAAGATGCACATTCCCGATGATCCGGGGTTTTACGAGAAGTTTTATTTCACTCCCGGCGATCTCGGCTACAGGGTGTTCAAAACCCGCTATGCCACCATAGGCGTGCTGATATGCTGGGATCAGTGGTATCCCGAAGCGGCACGGTTGACGGCGCTCATGGGTGCGGAAATACTGTTCTATCCCACTGCCATCGGCTGGGCTTCAGGCGAGCAGTCTCTTGAGGTGCGCCGTTCGCAGCTGGCGGCATGGAAAACCATCCAGCAGAGTCATGCCATAGCCAATGGTGTCTATGTAGCCGCGGCCAACAGGGTGGGCCGCGAGGGTGAACTTGAGTTCTGGGGCAGCAGTTTTGTTTCAGGGCCGTTCGGCGGATTGGAGGCGGAGGCTTCCAGTGAGGCTGAGAGCATTCTCCATGCGAGTTGTGATCTCAGCAGGATAGGCTATTACCGGAGTCACTGGCCGTTTCTCCGTGACAGGAGGGTGGAGAGCTACGAGGCACTCCAGAAGCGTTTTATTGATTGACATAACAACAACATTGTGCAGCGAGCATGAATATTTTCGGTTCAGTTATTGCCGGTACCCTTGTCACCGTTTTTCTCATCAACCTCATTTCAACGCTCCTGAATCTGAGGGCGTCGCTCGCACCGCTGCCGACTGAATTCAGAGATCTTTACACCGATGAGGCCTATGGGAAGTCACAGGCCTATCTCCGCGAAACCAGCAGGCTGTCGCTTTTCAGCAGTGCGTTTGACCTTGTCCTGCTGTTTGTCTTCTGGTTTTCCGGCGGTTTCAACCTCCTTGACCAGTTTCTTCGGGGGTTCGCCCTCGGTTCAGTCATGACGGGGGTTTTTTATATAGGCTCCCTTTTGCTTCTCCAGTCGGTGCTCTCGCTTCCCTTTACCTTGTACCGGACATTTGTGTTAGAGGAGAGGTTCGGTTTCAACAGGACAACTCCTGCCGTGTTTGCGGGCGATCTTCTGAAAACCCTGCTGCTTTCAGTGGCTATAGGTGCGCCTCTTCTCGCTCTGCTTCTCTGGTTTTTTCAGTCAGCCGGAAGCATTGCGTGGTTGCTGGCATGGGGCGGAATCACCCTTGTCAGCCTTCTGCTCCAGTATGTGGCTCCCGCATGGATCATGCCGCTCTTCAACCGGTTTGTGCCGCTTGAGGATGGTGAACTGAAATCAGCCATAACCGACTATGCCGCCGGGGTAGGGTTTCCGCTTTCGGGTATTTATGTCATTGACGGTTCAAAACGCTCTTCCAAAGCAAACGCCTTTTTCACCGGATTCGGAAAACGAAAGAGAATTGCTCTCTTTGATACCCTCATCAAAAGCCATTCGGTCGATGAACTGGTTGCTGTTCTGGCACATGAAATTGGCCATTATACAAAAAAACACATCCTGATCGGGATGGTTGTCAGCATTGTGAACATGGGGGTGCTCTTTTTTCTGCTTTCGCTTTTCATCGGTAACGCCAAACTTTTTGAGGCATTCTTCATGGAGCACATTTCAGTCTATGGAAGTCTGGTGTTCTTCATGCTGCTCTATACTCCCGTGGAGTTCATTCTCTCCATAGTCCTGCAGATGCTCTCAAGAAAGCACGAGTATGAAGCCGACCATTTTGCTGTTACCACCTACAGCCGCGGGGAGGCACTCATTACCGCCTTGAGGAATCTTTCGCGAAGCAACCTGACCAACCTGACGCCCCATCCGCTTCATGTTTTCATGACCTATTCTCATCCGCCAGTCAGTTTGCGTATCGGGCGGTTACGAAGAACTCTTGAGTCCTCCAGGAGCTGATTCATCCACTATACCAACCATCCCTATGGATGCACCACTCTACAGGATGCCCCCTGAATGGGCACCCCACAAAGCAACCTGGCTGTCATGGCCGCACAAGCTTGAGTCGTGGCCGGGAAAATTCGGGCCGGTTCCGGCCGTGTTTGCCGAACTTGCCTCCTGGCTGAGCTCTTCGGAAGAGGTTCACATCAATGTGCTTGACAGGGAAATGGAAGCCGCTGCCAGAAAGCTCATTATGGAGATCGCCCATCCCGAGCTGTGCATTGAACGGATATTTTTCCATTCTATCCCAACCAATGACGCATGGTGTCGTGATCATGGTCCGAATTTTGTCTGCCGTGCAGATGGCGGGAAGAGTGACAAGGTCATTCTTGACTGGGAGTTCAATGCCTGGGGCGGTAAGTATGAGCCTTTCGATGATGACAATGCCGTACCCTCAAGGGTGGCTGCCCTTTCGGGTCTGACGGCAGTGAAGCCGGGCATGGTGCTTGAGGGCGGGGCGATTGATGTGAACGGCGCCGGACTTCTTTTGACAACGGAAGCATGCCTGTTGAATCCGAATCGCAACCCGTTGATGAGCCGCAGCGAGATTGAGGAGAACCTTTATCGGTGGCTCGGGGCAGAAACGGTGATCTGGCTGGGTGAGGGAATAGCAGGTGACGATACCGACGGCCATGTGGATGACATGGCGCGATTTGTCAATGAGACAACGGTTGTGATTGCCGTTGAGGATGATCCGGAGGATGAGAACCATCTGCCGCTGCAGCACAACTACCAGCTCCTGAAAGGCTTTGCCGACAAGCATGGCAAGCCGCTCACTGTGGTAAAGCTGCCCATGCCCGAGCCGTTTTTTTACGAAGGGGAACGCCTCCCGGCAAGTTATGCCAATTTCTACATAGCCAACAGTGTTGTGCTTGTGCCCGTCTATGGGTGCCGGCGCGACAGTGAGGCACTTGCCGTTCTCCAGAGCTGTTTCCCCGAAAGACGGGTTGTGGGGATTGACTGCAGGGATCTTGTCTGGGGGTTAGGAGCCATTCACTGCGTCACCCATGAAGAGCCTCTTGTATTGGCCTGTTCTGCGTCATCTGTTTCATAACTGCACAGATTGTATCGCCTTATCTGTGTCAAGAGCGTCGCCCGGCAGAAATCTGATCTGCCGGGCGATTTTTATTTCCCCCTAACTTCTTGTTTAAAAATGAGTTAAAGAAAATATTTTCTTTTTCTCATGGTTTGGCACGGTGGTTGCTATTTCTTTTATGAAATACCTCACGCCCGTGGGGTTGAGCAGATGTAATGGGGGACATCTGCTCACAAAAAAAAGCGGCTGAAAAGCCGCTTTTTTTTTAGCTCTTTTTTCTTCTCCTCAAATCGCAGAAGCAAGGCTTTTGCAGTTCTTCTCCACGATTGCCGCTGAGGCCTGAAGTGCCTTGAGTTCATTGTCGTCAAGGTTGATTTCAAGAATCTGCTCGACACCCTCTTTTCCCAGCTTGACAGGAACACCGCAGAATACATTATTGATGCCGTATTGTCCCCCGAGGCAGGTGGTGCAGGGGAGAATGCGCTTGCGGTCTTTGACTATCGACTCAATCATTTCAACTGCTGATGCTGCCGGTGCATAGAATGCCGATCCGGTTTTCAGATGGTTGACGATTTCAATGCCTCCGTTCTTGGTACGCTCCACAATTGCGTCGATGGTCTCTTTCGGAAGCAGTTCGGTGAGGGGGATGCCTGCAACATTGGTGTACTTGACAACAGGGACCATGGAGTCGCCATGGCCACCGAGCACAAAGGCATTGATATCCTGCATGGAGACATTGAGTGCCTCTGCGATGAAGCTCCTGAAACGGGCAGTATCAAGCACGCCGGCCATGCCTATGACCCGTTCCGGCTTGAGTCCGCTTACCGTATGGGCAACAAAGGTCATGACATCCAGAGGATTGGATACCATGATGAGAATCGGGTTGACGGAATACCGCATCACCTGTGTGGTCACATCCTTGATGATGGCGGTGTTTTTCATGAGGAGGTCTTCACGGCTCATACCAGGTTTGCGTGCAAGACCAGCCGTGATGAGTACGATATCGGAATCTGCGGAGTCGGCATAGTCGTTTGAGCCTTTGACCATGGTGTCAAACAGCGCGACCGGGCCTGATTCGTACATGTCAAGCGCTTTCCCCTGGGGAATCCCTTCAATAATGTCAATAAGGACAACTTCTCTTGCCAGCTGTTTTTCAGCAATGCGCAGTGCGGCGGTTGCCCCTACATGACCTGCTCCTATCACTGTGATTTTCATACAATATCAGATTTTAATGGTGTGTAAGCATAGAGTTCGGCGGCATCTGGTCGTTCTGGCCACAACTGGAGATTCCATAAAAAAAGCCGTCTTATATTGTAAGACGGCTATGCTAAATATAACCTTATTTTCCGGGCAACCCAAACTCAGGGGGCGATGATGTCCACCTGTTTTTTGTTGTTGCGGCCATTGCGGAAGGTCACGACGCCGTCCTCAAGTGCAAAAATGGTATGGTCGCGTCCAATTCCGGCATTGACGCCCGGCTTGATGACGGTGCCTCTCTGGCGGAGAATGATGGTGCCTGCGGCTACGGTTGAGCCTCCGGCAGCTTTCACACCGAGATATTTAGGATTGCTGTCGCGGCCGTTTTTTGTCGATCCGCCACCTTTTTTATGTGCCATGAGAAAAAATAAATTTTCGTTAAAAAATCAGTTCAGCCTTTTTTCAGAGTGAAACCACCTCAATCTGCGTCATCTGCTGACGGTGGCCGTTTCTTGACTGGTAGCGTTTCCTGCGTTTTTTCTTGAACACCACCACCTTGTCATCCTTGACATGGCCAAGAACTTTTGCGGTAACGGTTTCGGCAGGATTCAGAACGGTATTTGCACCGTCAATGCGTGCCATGGAGGCAATTTCCATGGTGCCGCCAATGTCGGTTTTCTGTCTGGGCACGAAGAGCGTATCGCCTTTCTGCACCAGGTACTGTTTGTCGGAAATCTTGATCAGCGCCTGCATCTTGCTCGTATTATGATATTAATGATAAAGGTCTCAAATATAGTATTCTTTGCCTGAAGTTCAAATATCTTGTCAAGAAATTCGCTCTCTGCCGGAGTGGCGTGATCGGGAGCCCCGGTAAGCCGTTCGGAGGTTTGGTTATTTGGGTACACGGCAGTAGTTTCATATTCTGTGGTTTTACGCCCGTGTTCCCGATGGCAGCATGAATGGGGCGGGTTTGCAGGTTTTTTTCATCAATCGGGTCTGTTCGGGCAATGGCAGCAAAAAAAAGCGGAGCATCCAAAGAGCTTTCTCCCATGATGCGCCAGTATCTTGATGTGAAGAAGCAATATGCTGATTACCTGCTGCTTTTCAGGGTCGGCGATTTTTATGAGACTTTTTTTGATGATGCGGCCACCATTTCAGCAGCGGTCAACATTGTTCTGACCCGTCGCTCAAACGGTTCAGCGCCCGATATTCCCATGGCGGGGTTTCCTTACCATGCCAGTGAAGGATATATTGCCCGTCTTGTCCGCAAGGGTTTCAAGGTTGCGGTCTGTGAGCAGGTTGAGGATCCGGCTGAGGCAAAGGGAATTGTGAAACGGGAGATCACCGAGATTGTCACCCCGGGGGTTACCTACAGTGACTCCATTCTTGAAGACCGCCACAACAACTATCTTGCCGCAGTTGCTTTTCTGAAAGAGGGGCGAACCCCGGTTGCCGGCATTGCCTACCTTGATGTGACAACTGCAGAGTTCAGAATTGCTTCACTTCCTCCCCATTCACTCCGCGATACCATTCTCTCTCTGGGTCCGGCAGAACTGCTTGTTTCAGCTTCAGAGAAAAGCCGCCTTGAGGATCTTGTCCGGGGCTACGCGACGGGGATGCTTGTCACCGGACTTGACGACTGGATGTTCAGTGAAGAGCAGGCCGAAACGGTGCTGTCGCGACAGTTCAGGACCCATTCGCTCAAGGGCTTTGGTATTGAGGGCAACCGGGCAGGACGGGTAGCGGCCGGGGTTGTTCTGCAGTATCTTGATGAAACCCGTCAGAGCCGTCGTGCCTACATTACCAGAATTTCCGAGATGCAGGGCGGGGAGTTCATGACGCTGGATTTACAGACTAAGCGCAATCTTGAGATTGTTTCTTCAATGCAGGACGGTTCACCCCACGGAAGTCTCCTTCAGGTGATGGACCGGACGGTGAATCCTATGGGTGCACGACTCATCCGCCGTTGGCTGCAGCGGCCGCTCAGGGTTGCGGAAGCAATTGCGGAACGCCATGACGGAGTTGAAGAGCTGCTTCAGAGCTCCGAGCTTTCTGAGGGCGTTCGGTGCTCTCTGTCTGAAATCAACGATCTTGAGAGATCTCTCGCCCGGATTGCAACCTTTCGGACATCGCCTCGTGAGGTGCTCCAGATGGGCCGCTCACTGGCGGTTTTTCCGCAGCTCCGCGACCTGCTTCTCCCGGCCCTCTCCGCCCTTCTTCGCTCTCTGGCGGCAGTGCTTCAGCCTCTTCCGGAGCTGGTATCGGAAATTGAACGGTCGGTCGATCCAGAGTGCGGGGCAACAGTGCGCGATGGTGGATATATTCGTTCTGGCTGCAATGATGAGCTGGATGAGCTGCGCAGTGTTTCTTCAATGGCCAAAGAGCGCCTGATGGATATACAGCGGGAAGAGAGGGAGAGGACCGGCATCTCTTCACTCAAAGTGCAATACAACCGGGTGTTCGGCTACTATATTGAAATAAGCCGTGCCAATCTTGATCGTGTGCCCGAGGGGTATATGAAAAAACAGACGCTGGTCAATGCGGAGCGCTATACCATCCCTGCCCTGAAAGCTTATGAAGAGAAGATTCTCAATGCAGAGGAGAGAAGCCTCCGCCTTGAGGCTGAGATTTTTCAAGCACTCTGTGCCTCCATAGCGGAGAGGGCTGCCTCCATTCAGGAAAGTGCCCTTGCCATTGCAGAAATTGATACGCTTGCCTCTTTCGCCCTTTCAGCAAAGGAGTATGGGTATTGCAAGCCGGAGATGAAAGAGCATGAGGGGCTTTTGATTACAGAGGGTCGCCATCCGGTGCTTGAGCGCATCATGAAGCCTGATGAGCCGTTTGTGAAGAATGACTGCCATTTTGACGGGCAGCAGAGGATGCTGATGATAACAGGGCCTAACATGGCAGGCAAGAGCTCCTATCTCCGCCAGACTGGATTGATTGTGCTGCTTGCACAGGCCGGCAGTTTCGTACCGGCTGAACGGGCTGAAATCGGAATGGTCGACCGCATTTTTACGCGCGTCGGAGCCTCCGACAATCTTGCATCGGGCGAGAGCACCTTTCTTGTTGAGATGAACGAAGCAGCCAGCATTCTCAACAATGCCACCTCCTCAAGCCTGATTCTTCTTGATGAAATAGGTCGGGGAACCAGCACTTTTGACGGCATGTCGATTGCCTGGTCCATGAGCGAGTACATTATCACCCGTCTTGGCGCCAGGACCCTGTTCGCCACCCATTATCATGAGCTCAGCGAGCTTGAAGAGCGCCTTCCGGGTGTGGTCAATTACAATGCTACGGTTGTTGAGAGCGGCGAGCGGGTGATTTTTTTGCGCAAAATCGTCAGGGGTTCAACCGACAACAGCTATGGCATAGAGGTGGCAAGAATGGCCGGTATGCCGAATGAGGTTATTGAGCGTGCGCGCGAAATCATGTCGGGGCTTGAAAGAAAGGATGTATCCTTCGCGGACCGTTCGTTTTCCGTTCAGGAGAACATGCAGATCAGCTTGTTTGATGAAGTTGATTCGCGGCTGAAGACTGCTCTTCAGGATCTTGACCTTGAGCGGCTCACCCCGATCGAGGCCCTGCTGGAACTCGAAAAACTTCAGAAGCTGCTCCGTGGGCACAGTTGAGCCGTCCGGGCGGGGGTGGAGAGCACCTATCAGTTCATCGAGAGGATTTCGTCTTCAAGCAGCTGCTGGTTGTAGAGTTCCAGGTAGAGCTCTCCTCTGGCAAGGAGTTCTTCGTGGGTTCCGCTTTCGGCAATTCTGCCTTCGCTGAGCACCATGATGCGGTCGCAGTTTTTGACAGTGGAAATCCTGTGGCTTATGAGGATGACCGTTGTGCCGGGGAGGCGGTTGAGCAGGGCATCAAACAGTCGGGCTTCAGTGCCTGTGTCGACTGCCGAGAGGGCGTCGTCGAGCACAAGAATGCGCGGGTTCCATGCAATTGCTCTGGCAATGCAGGTGCGCTGTTTCTGACCTCCGGAGAGGTTTATCCCTTTTTCACCCAGCATGGTTTCAAAAGCGTCCGGGAACTCCTCTATCTCTTCATGGAGCATGGCCGAGTGGCTGGCTGCAATGATTTCGTCAATGGTGCTTTCACGGCTTCCCCAGCCGATGTTGTTGGCGATGGTGTCGGAGAAAAGGAAGTTGATTTGAGGGACGAATCCGACAAGTTCGCGGAGGGTTGTAATCGGAATGCTGCGAATGTCTTTTCCGTCAATGAGAATGGCTCCCGCTGTGGGCTCATAGAGTCGCGGGATGAGGTTGACCAGAGAGGTTTTACCGGAACCGGTTGCGCCGACAATCGCAGTTTTGGAGCCGGCCTCTATCGAGAATGAGATATCGCGGAGAATCTCTTCGCTCTTTGTTCCGGGATAGCTGAAGCTGATATTTTCAAAAGCGAGGCTGCCCCGGAAGTCTGCAGGTTCGCTGTTGCCGCTCTCTCTGCTTTGTTCGTTCTCTTCTGGCTGCATGGCGAAAATTTCATCAATCCTTGCCTGTGCAGACGAAGCTTTCTGGATGATGCTGGTAACCCAGCCTATGGAGATTATGGGCCAGCTCAGCATGGTGACATACACAATGAACTGCGCTATGCCGCCGATGCTCATACTTCCTTCAATCACATTTATGCCGCCTATCCATACCACCGGGAGAAGGGAGAAAGCGGTCAGGGCAGTGAGAAAAGCAAAAAAAAGTGCCTGCAGTTTCCCGAGTGAAAGGTTTTTGGTGTAGTATTGCTGGTTGAGTTTTTCGAATCGGCTGATTTCAAAGAGTTCGCGGGTATAGCTTTTGACTATCCGTATGCCTGAAAGGTTTTCCTGCACAAGGTTGGTAATTCCGGCGTAGCTTTCCTGAATGCTCTTGGTCCGTTTCTGCATTGACTGACCAATCTTGTAGACCGACCAGCTGAGAAGTGGAGCTGGAAGAAGCGCAAAGAAAGTGAGTTTTGGTGAAAGGGCAATCATGGCCACAAGAGCGAAGAGAAGCCGGAAAAAAGTGTTGAGGGAGTACATGATGCCGGGGCCGAGAAAATCTCTTACGGCATTCAGGTCATTGGTTCCCCGGGAGATGAGTTCGCCTGTGCTGGTTGTATTGTAAAATCGCCTTGGGAGTTTTTCGAGGTGGCGGAAGTAGGCGTTTTTCAGGTCATATTCTATATGCCGCGAGGTCACAATGATGTTCTGGCGGACGAGAAAGAGAAAAAAGCCGCTCACAAGGGCAAAGAGAACATAGAGTCCGGCGTTGTGGGCAACATCCTCAATGACGAACGGGCCGGTCATGGTGTCTATGGCAATGCGGATGTAGCGCGGTCCGGCAACAGCAAAAAAGTTGGTGAGGATGATGAAGAAAAACCCGGCAAGCAGATTTTTCCAATACCTGAAAAGGTAGGGTTTCAGGCTGAGTAAATTTTTCATCCGTCAAGGGTTTTTGATGTGACGGTTGTAATGTATAATAAGTAACAGGAAATCAAAATACCCTCATACTCCGGAGTGCTTATGCCGTTTGAAACAACAAAAAACTATTACTCCATCGGAGAGGTGTCGAGAATTGCGGGGGTCCCCGCTTATCTGCTTCGCTACTGGGAGACCTTTTTTACCGAACTCCGGCCTGCGCGCGATACCCGCGGGAACCGTCGGTATACGAACCGCGACATGGCGTTGGTGCTCAAAATCAAGGAGCTTGTTCATGAGCAGGGCTACCGGCTGAAGAAGGCCGGAAACATTCTGAAGGGAGAGGAGCCTTCACGGGAGGATGATCATAAAACCGCACAGATTCTGAAGCTGCAGAAGGAGATGGGGCAGACTCAGAAAGAGAATCGGCTTGTGGGGGAGCGCCGTGAGGGCCTCTTGCGGGAGATAAAGTCGGAAATAGAGGATATTCTCCAGCTCCTCGGATAGCGCGGGGGTTTCGTGGAGAAAAAAAAGACCGGTTTGCACCGGTCTTTTTTGTCTTATTACAGCCTGATTTACTGAGCGTAAAGGACTTCAAACTGTCCTGTGCCGCCTTTGCATACATGCTCAACCCAGCGGGCATAAGCGCCACCGCTCCAGCGGTACTCTTCAAGATTCTGTGAGCGGAACTGAGGTGCCGCATAACGGATCTTGTAGCCTTTCGGGAGAACAACCTTGAGCTGTGTGTCAACAGTGAAGTCGTTGAATTTGCCGACCATGCCGTGGTGAACCAGCGGAATGAGCGGATGGTTGAGGATTCTGCGGAGTCCACCGCCGGCATCAACAGAAACACCGGGGAAGTCGCCGTCAACCTTGACTTCAATGCCCTGTGAGTCTGAACGGAATGCAGCCTCGACAGAAGCGGGACGATTCAGTTTATCGGCAGGGAAAAGCTCGGCCCAGCGTGCGATGGAGTCAACGATGCCGGAACCGCCGTGGGAGAAGCGCCAGCGGGTGACACCGACAGGGCCTTTTTCTCCGCTCTGGGTGCCGATGCTGTTGACTTCAACCTTGGAAATTCTCTGGCCGCCCTCGTTAAGTGCGGTAAAGGCAGGTCCGATGAACCAGAACTCGCGGATCCAGTCATTGAAAGCGCCTGTTGTCTGCATGGAACGCATTGTGCCTTCCCAGGTGTCAATGACATCGGGGTTGTCGAGAGGCACTTTCATGATGATGTCGTGGAACTGCCGCCCCTGCATGTAGATGGGATTGGGGACATTGCGTTTGACTGCATCTGAACGGTAGTAGAACAGATTGACTACCGAGCCTTCAAATGAGAAGGAGTGGGAGAAATCACCAACGGTCACGGAACCCTCGCCTACACAGATCCGTCTTTCGCTGGTTTCATTGGCTATGTCAGCCTCAACCACCAGCTTGTTTTTAGTGCTGTCCACTATGGACTCGATGACTGCCGAGAACCTTACGAACCCTTTTGCGGGGTCCAGAGGTTTCACATTGATCTTGACATTACAGTCTGCAGGCAGCAAGGGAAGAGCCGGCGGGACATTTACTTTTGCCCTGGCTTTAACCTTGCCCCATGAGCTGGCACCGCCTTCGAGTACGATTTCGTAGTCGGAGTGTGCGGTGGTTGCGTCTTTAGTGCCGAAAAGAGCCATAATGATTTCTCCTTTTTCTGATGGCGTTGAAATTGGATATTTTTAGGAGTCGGGAACTTCTTTCGCATACTCCTGTTAAATAACAGCTTGAAAGAAATTTAAAGAATATTATTCAATATATAAAGCAAAATATCTTCGGCGCGTTTATCTCTTTCTCCTCCAACCCAATTGCTTTGTGATGTCCCTTTTCTTTCAAATTGTTGGCGGGTTACGCAACTCGGCTTTCAGGGCCCCTCTTTTCAGTGGCCTGCTTCTTGGTGTGGCTTTTCCGTCCTACCCTTCCGTTCGCCTTGAAGTTCTCGCCTGGGTTGCCCTGGTTCCTCTTCTTCTTTCTCTGGGGGATGTCCGCCGTGCAGGGGATTTTTTCAGAAAGGTTTATGCCGCCATGCTTCTTTACTGTTTCATCGCGCTCTGGTGGGTCTCTCTTGCGACTTTTCCTGGGGGAGTGCTGACTATTCTGGCCCAGGCTTTTTTTCTGACTGTGCCGTTCATGCTCTTTTTTGCACTCAGGAGGATGGCCGGTTTTTCGTTTGCACTCTTTTCCCTTCCGTTCGTCCAGGTTGGATGGGAGTGGCTCTATATGGAGCAGGAGCTCTCTTTGGGGTGGTTGACATTCGGCAATTCTCAGGCGTTGCTTACCCCGATGGTGCAGTATGCCGACATGACGGGAGTCTGGGGAGTAAGTTTCTGGCTCTACGCTTTCAATGCGCTGGTCGTTGCCGCCCTCTATGCTCCGAAAGGCCGCCGGCTCCGCTATCTCGTGCCGCTGCCTGTTATGGTGCTGTTGCCGCTGCTCTATGGCGCCAGGGTTATTGGTGCTGATGGCGCAGCACCTGGGAACTCAGTGCGTATAAGTCTGGTACAGCCGAACCTCAACCCTGTGGAGAAATGGGAGCAGCTTGGTGCATTCGGCACCCTTGTTCTTCACTCGCGCATGACAGCTGATGTTGTGGAAAGGGAGCATCCCGATCTGGTCATCTGGCCGGAAACCGCCCTGTCGTTTCCGATTCTTGAGCCCGGTTATCGTGACTATTACCGATTCCTTCGCCACTCTGCAGGCTTATGGGACACCACCCTTCTTTCCGGGTTTACCGATATCGTCCGCCTTCCCGCCGGCGGGGTTCTTCCTTCTGGCGGCCCGGGTCAACAGGATCCTCTGACGGGCATGATGGAAGAGTCATATAACGCCACCCTTCTGCTTTCTTCCCGCAATGATAGTGTGCAGGTCTACAGGAAGGCGCACCTTGTCCCTTTTGCCGAACGGGTTCCCTATTCGGGACAGCTGCCCTGGCTTGAGAGGCTGAATTTCTCGCTGACAGGAGCCGGGAGTTGGGGACAGGGACCGGGAGCAACGCTCATGACCATGCAGACTGTGGACAAAGAGAGTGTGGTGTTGGCCAACATCATCTGTTATGAATCCATTTTCCCTGGCTATGTTGCCGGCTTTGTCAGGCAAGGGGCCGGGTTGTTGACGCTGGTGACCAATGATGGCTGGTATGGAACCTCTTATGGCCCCTGGCAGCATCTTGCAATCGGACGGTTCCGCTGCATTGAAAACCGGAGGGCGATGGCTCGTTGTGCCAATACGGGTGTGAGCGCCTTTATTGACCGGTTCGGGCGCGTCGGTGCTGAACTGTCATGGTGGGAGAAGGGGACCTTGAGCGGAGATGTGCCTCTGGAAAAAGAGCTGAGTTTCTATTCCCGGTGGCCGGATCTTCTTCCGAAAGCCTCGCTTCTCATGACGGCAGCTCTTTTTGCTTTTGCTTTCCGCAGAAGGTCCCCTCAGAGACCGTAGCGTTTGATTTTCCGGTAGAGAGTCCTCTCCGTTGTGCCGAGTGCGGCAGCCGCCTTTTTTTTATTCCCCCCACACCTGTTGATGGCCTCAATGATAGTCTTTTTTTCCGCTTCGTCAAGTGAGGGTGGTGCGGGTGCCGGTCCGGGTTCGGTAATTGAAGGTGGTTCCGTGTTTTCCGACGGGTCGGGAAGGAGCAACGGGGCGGTATGAAGCGGACGGTCTGGTTCCATAAGCTGCTGGACCATGTGCCGTATGTCGCTCACCTCCTGGCGGAGCTGAATGAGGCTGCTGTAGAGAAGCTGCAGTTCGTTTTTTTCTGAGCGTACCGGGTCGTGCACCAGACTTTTGAACCGGTTTCGCTGGATAAGGTGCTTGTCAAGAATTCCCGAGGTTATCTCCCGCCCCTTTTCAAGAACCAGAAGTGATTCAACAAGGTTGCGCAGTTCGCGTACATTGCCCGGCCATGGGTAGCGCAGAAGCATTTCCGTGGCATCGGGGGTGAATCCTTCAAAGGGAATGGTGTGCTTCTGCTGGAATTCGTGGACGAAATGCTCCGTGAGCAGCAGAATGTCGCGGCCGCGTTCCCTGAGCGGGGGAATCTGGAGTTCCACGCTGCGCAGCCGGTAATAGAGATCTTCACGGAAATTGTGCTCCGCAACCGCCTGCATGAGGTTTTTGTTCGTGGCCGCTATGATGCGGGTGTCGGAGTAAATGGTTGATGATGCCCCGACCCTCTGGAACTCTCCGTTCTCAATGACGCGGAGAAACTTGACCTGGGTTTCAAGCGACATCTCGCCGATTTCGTCAAGAAAGATGGAGCCTCTGTCGGCCGTTTCGAAATATCCTTTCCTTGCCTGTACAGCGCCGGTAAAAGCCCCTTTTTCATGTCCGAAGAGCTCTGATTCAAGAATGCCCGTGGGGATGGCTCCGCAGTTGACGGGTATGAAGCTTTTTCCGGCCCGCCGGCTGTGGTTGTGGATGAATCGTGCGAGAACCTCTTTTCCCGACCCGGTTTCCCCGGTAATAAGGACGGTGATGTCAGTTTCTGCCACCTGAAGCGCAAACTGACGGAGACGCTCCATCACATCGCTGGCGCCAATGATAACTGTATCGGGCTTCATCGGCTGGCGGGAAGGACAATGGATCCGAAGGGGATTGCCTTTCCGGCTTGTTTCGCCTCTTTTTCAGAGCCGAACGAGCTGTTCAGGCGTACCTTGTGCATCTGGTTCTCAGGAACAATGACGACAGGGCCGTAGGGTGCAATTCTTGCCGCAAGAGCTTCTGCATTGGTTCTGGAACCGAAGCTGCCGAACTGCAGCGTGAATCCTTTTCTTGATTGCCCGGCATCGGATGAGGCATTTTTTTTCAGTGATTCAAGCGCTGACTGGAGGGGCGTCATCTGAACTGCCGGGCCGGCTGCCTGCGCTGTATGAGCGGGGGGCGCTAGAGTCCTTGCCGGTAGAGGTTTTGATAGTTTCGGCAGGGGCGGTTCTGCGGCAAGAGCGGTCTTGTAGTCAGTAAGTCTTGCCTTGCTGATTGCGTCCATTGCAGGATCGGGGTAGAGGGTGAGCTGCTTTTTGAAAAGCTCTGCGGCTTTGGGGCCGTCTTTGGTCAGGAGGGCCTCTATGACTGTTTTTTCGGAGTTGATGGTTGCTTTTTGGCGAATCGTTTCCAGCAAATAAATTTTATCTTCATTGACAGCCTGCGTTATGAGCCGGCTGAAGGATAGGGCTCCTGCGCTGTGTGCGGATGAAGGCGACAGGAATATTGTCATGAGAAGCAGTAGGAACAGGCCTGGGCGGAATTTCAGCAGCGAATGGCTGGTATGCATTTGTGTAGGGCGGTTGACAGTTTCAATCGTTGATCATGCGGCATCGGTGCCTGTTGTGGCAATATGAGAAAATTTTCCCTGAAACGGAACCATCCGTCATACTCCCCGTTCTGATCTCTTTTTTCCCGGCTTCACAACCCTTAGTGACATATGAAGATCAAGACACCTTTGACAGTAAAAGCGTTTGCCAAAATCAACCTTGGCCTGTTCATCACCCGAAAGCGCGATGACGGGTATCATACCCTCTCAACGCTCTTTGCTCCCATAGACTGGTATGACATTCTTTCCTTCAGTGCAGCAGATGCCATTGAGATGAGCTGCACCAACCCTGATCTGCCGGTTGATGACAGCAACCTGTGTGTACGGGCGGCCCGTCTCCTGCAGGATGAGGGTGGTGTGAAAGAGGGTGTGTCAATGCTGCTCGACAAGCGGGTTCCCTTTGGTGCAGGTCTGGGCGGAGGGAGCAGTGACGCGGCAACGGTGCTCAGGGTACTGAATTCTTTCTGGGACATCAACCTGTCCTCCGTCGACCTTCACCGGCTTGCCGTTTCACTCGGAGCCGATGTTCCTTATTTTCTCGAAATGCAGGGGCTTGCCTATGCCGGCGGCATAGGTGATGAGCTGGTTGATCTCAACATGACCATTCCGTGGTTCATTGTGACGGTCTTTCCTTGCGAGCATATTTCCACCGCGTGGGCCTACGGACATTTCCACAGACGCTTTGAGCTTGAGCGCCCTGACCTTCAAGCTCTTGCCCGGCAACTCTCTTCCGATGGGAAAGCGGAGCTGCTGCGGCTCTTTGAGAATGATTTCGAGTCGGCGGTGTTTGAGCAGTTCGGCAATGTCAGGCAGGTGAAAACCGATCTTCTTTCGGCAGGCGCACTCTTTTCCTCTCTCTCGGGGAGTGGCTCTGCGGTCTATGGTCTCTTTGAAGGGGAGTCGGCGGCGCGGGAAGTGATGGCTGCAATGGAAGCAAAAGGCTACCCGGTGAGTCTTACCCCACCGGGATTTTCCATGCGGCAGTAACCAGTTTACCCCCGGGGCTTTCCGGTGATGATGGTGTTGAGCTCTGCTGAAATGAGCCTGAGGTCTTCATCGAGAAAGTGGGATGAATGAAGCCGGGTCCGCTTGACTGCGTTGAAGTCAAGCATGCATTCCAGAACCTTTTCCTCAAAGAGCGGGGCGCTTGCCATGAGTGTTCCATCCGGGCCGCTCAAGGACGAGTTGCCCCAGTAGGTGAAGCTGTCTTCATTCCCCACCCGGTTGACGCAGCCGACAAATGAGCTGAAGAGGAATGAGTAGGTGGAGGCAATTGTCTGCCACTGCTCAACAATTGCGGGAGCGCCGTTTCCTGGCGACATGCGCAGGGGGCTTGACATCAGAACCAGCATCAGCTGCGCGCCCTGATGGGCCAGCAGATAGGGAACCGATACATGCCAGAAGTCTTCACAGATGGCCACTCCTATTCTGCCGAGCCGCTTTGAATCGACCGTCCGAATCTCCTGTCCGGCAGAGAAGTAGCGCAGCTCTTCAAACATTCCATAAGTTGGCAGGTAGATTTTCCTGTGGATGCTTTGGGCTTCCCCCTCTTCAAACATGAAGGCCGAGTTGTAGACCCCGTAGTCTTCGCTCAGCTCAATACCTCCGCAGATGATGCAGATGTGCCGGCTCAGTTCTCGAAGCGGCTGAAGCTTCGGGTCGTGGATATGCATGGCAATATCCTGCGCCGCGTCCTGAACATTGTAGCCACTCAGCGAGAGTTCCGGGAATGCTATGGCGTCAGCTCCGTTGCGGATTGCCTCTTCCGTCATTCGGCAGTGGCGTTCAAGATTGTCGTCGAAATTCGCCAGTGTGCAGTCGGTCTGGGCTATATGCAGCTTAGCTTTGCGCATTGTTGTCTCTTTCCTGGTTTTAGTGATAGGGATAGAAAAGATAAAAGATAAGAGAGAGAGCAGCAAGGATCCACATGCCCGCGTTCAGATCTTTGGAGCGCCCTGTCAGGAGTTTCAAAAGCGTGTGGGCAATGAAGCCGGCGGTGATGCCAACACCGATATTGAAAGAGAAAATCATCAGCACAATGGTGATGAATGCGGGAAGCAGTTCACTGTAGTCGCTGAAATCCATTTTCTGGATTGAGGAGATCATGAATGAACCGACAATGACCATGGATGGACCGTAGGCAAAGGGGGGGACGATGGTAAGCAGCGGCGAAAAAAAGAGCGCAAGAACAAAAAATCCTGCAACCACAATGGCCGTGAAGCCCGTTCGGCCACCCTGCTCGATGCCGGTGGCTGATTCAATGTAAATACCTGCGGTGGTGGTGCCCAGAAGTGATGCAATGACTGTGGAGAGAGCGTCGACAAGCATCGGCTTTTCAATCTGGGGAAGGTTTCCTTCAGAATCAAGCAGGCCGGCGCGGGAGGAGAGGCCGAAGAGTGAGCCCATTGTGTCGACAAAATCCATGATCAGTACACTGGTGACTACTCCGGCAAACCCCCATACCAGAGCCCCCTGAAAGTTTATCTGCATCCATATTGGGGCAATTGAGGGGGGGAGACTGACAGGGGTGGGGGGAACAGGAAGAAGACCAAGCAGGAGAAAGGCTCCGGTTGTGGCACCCATGGCAATCAGGATGGCTCCCCTTACCTTGCGCACAAGCAGCACTGCGGTTGCCAGCAGCCCTGCAAGGCTCAAAAGGACCGGCAGTCCGGTGATATCTGCAAGACGGAGGGGCGCTCCCGGTACTCCGAGGGTGATGATGCCCATGTTGCCGAGGCCGAGAAATGCCAGAAAGAGACCGATGCCGACGGCAAAGCTGTGTTTGAGGGAGAGGGGTATGGACCGGGCAAGCCATTCACGGAGCCCTGCAAGTGTGAGGAGGGTAAAGAGAATGCCGCTGATGAAAATGGCTGCAAGGGCAGTCTGCCAGGAATATCCGAGGGTATGGACAACAGTATAGGCGATAAATGCGTTCTCACCCATGTAGGGGGCAACGGCAAAGGGGCGTTTGGCGTAGAGGCCCATGAGCAGGGTTCCTGCAATGGCTGTCAGGATGGTGGCCGTCATGGAAGGGCCTTTGGGGATGCCTGCCGCTTCCAGAATTGCGGGGTTGACAACGATGATGTAGGCGAGTGTGAAAAAGGTGGTTGCCCCTGCAAGAAACTCCTGCCGGTAGCCGGTGCGGTGACCCTTGAAGTCAAAATAGGAGGAGATGCTCATTGTATACTCAGCCATTTTACATTGTCAAGCCACTGGAAGAATAATGTTTTTTTGCGAAAGAGCGGGATTGTTTATATTGGACTAAATAAGTCTTGTTTAGCGATTCATCTCACCAAAACCCTTGATCGGAGAAAGCCATGAGTGTCCTTGTTGGCCGTAAAGCGCCTGAATTCAATGTGGAGGCCGTTGTTGGCGGCTCACAGTTTGTTGATTCATGTAAACTGAGTGATTTCAGAGGACAGTATGTTGTCCTTTTTTTCTATCCCCTCGACTTTACCTTTGTCTGCCCGACAGAGCTGCACGCTTTCCAGGAGAAGCTTGAGGAGTTCAAGAAACGGAATGTGGAGGTTCTCGGCTGCTCGGTAGATTCCAAGTTTTCGCATCTGGCCTGGCTGAACACGCCGCACAACCGGGGAGGTATTCAGGGTGTGACCTATACTTTGCTTTCAGATCTCAACAAAACCGTGTCGGCAGATTATGATGTGCTGGCAGAGGGTGCGGGCGTTGCCTTGCGGGGTCTCTTCCTGATTGATTGCGAAGGCGTTGTGCGTCATCAGGTTGTCAACGATCTGGGGCTTGGCCGCAATGTGGATGAGGTGCTGAGAATGGTGGATGCGCTTCAGTTTACAGAGCAGTTCGGTGAGGTATGCCCGGCAAACTGGAACAAGGGCGATAAAGCCATGAAGCCGACCGATGAAGGGCTGAAGGATTTCTTCAAAAACGATTGATCTATAATAAGTTTTCAGTTCTCAATGTTTGGTGTTGAGAACTGAAAACTGAAAATATCAATAGGCTTTGGCGAAAACCACCTTCTGTGATGATGGTTTGCCCGAAAAAATGCATACTCCCGGTTCGTCCATGTGGTAGTGCTCACGGTAGTCGCTCTCTTCAGGAAGCACCCTGATGGTGGCCCGTGTCTCTTCCTTGATTTTCTCCTCTGTTTCGGCTGTGCCGTCCCAATGGGCGATGACGAATCCCTCTTCAACAGCACTCTTGAATGTTTCGTAATCTGTGACTTCCCGGGTGTTCTCTTCCCGGAACCGGAGCGCTTTCTGGAACATGTCGGCCTGCATTGCACTGAGCATGCCGCTCACCTGGACGGCCAGGGTGGCGTCAAGCTGGAGTTCTGTTTTTTCAAGCGTGTCGCGGCGGGCGGCAATGCAGACCCCTTTGTCAATGTCGCGCGGGCCTACCTCAATGCGCACAGGAATGCCCTGCAGTTCGTATTCTGCAAATTTCCATCCCGGTGAGTTCTGTTCGCTGTCGTCCACAAAGGCGGGAATTCCGTTCTCTTTGAGTTCCGCAGCCATGGACTCGGCTTTTGCAAGCACGGCAGCTTTGTCGCCCCTGAGGATGGGGATGATGACCACCTGGCGGGTGGCGAGTTTTGGCGGCAGAACCAGCCCGCGGTCGTCTGAATGGGCCATGATGAGAGCACCGATAAGGCGGGTGGAGACTCCCCAGCTGGTTGCCCAGACATAGTCGAGCACTCCCTCTTTTGTCTGGAACTGGCAGTCGAACGCTTTGGCGAAATTCTGTCCGAGGTTGTGGGATGTTCCGGCCTGCAGTGCTTTGCCGTCCTGCATCATCGCTTCAATGCAGTATGTTTCATCTGCACCGGCAAACTTTTCGCTGTCGGTTTTCCGTCCCATGATGACCGGCATGGCCATGTACTCTTCAGCAAATGTTTTATAGACGCGTATCATCCGCATCACCTCTTCCTGCGATTCTTCGGGGGTGGCATGAGCGGTATGGCCTTCCTGCCAGAGGAATTCCGTGGTGCGCAGAAAAAGCCGGGTTCTCATTTCCCACCGCACGACATTGGCCCACTGGTTGATGAGGAGCGGGAGGTCGCGGTATGACTGGATCCACTTTTTATAGGATGACCAGATGATGGTTTCGGAGGTGGGGCGAACATAGAGTTTTTCCGCCAGCTCTTCTCCGCCGCCGTGGGTGACGACAGCGCATTCGGGAGCAAACCCTTCAATATGCTCGGCCTCTTTGGCTATGAAGCTTTCAGGGATGAAGAGGGGAAAATAGGCATTCACATGGCCGGTCTCTTTGAACATCCGGTCGAGGGCGGCCTGCATTTTTTCCCAGACTGCGTAGCCGTTCGGCCGTATGACCATGCATCCGCGGACATCGGAGTAGTCTGCAAGTTTTGCTGAGCGGACCAGATCAATATACCATTGGGAATAATCTGCTTCTCTTGAGGTGATTTTATCTGCCACAGGTTCTGGGGATATATTATGTTGAGAGGAGTGGAGGGGGAAAATATACGACTACTGTTCAAACTTTTTCATCTTTTCCATCAGGTTTTTCAGGTGCTCCTTCTGGCTCTTGCTGATTTTCGGGGTGTTGGCCGAGATGCGGGTGTAATTGGCCGGCACCCGGAACTGTGAATCGGGAACGCTTTTCGGCCATGCCTCTACCAGCTCCATTGTGTATGTGCCGTTCTGGCTGTGCTGAAGGGTTTTGACCGGGAAGCCGTCAACACCTGCTGCGGCAAGTTTTTTTGAGAGTGCGCTATTGGAGAAGTGCGGATTCTGGCGCTGAAGGAGGCTGAACGAGGTGAAACTGCCGAGGTCGCGGGTGAGCCAGAGCTCAAGCTTTTCGGTACGGCTGGTGAGGCGGACGAGCTGGCAGCTGTAACCGTGCAGTTTCACTGTTCCGAGTTTTTCCAGCGTGTAGTTGCTGTCGAAATCGAGCAGGATTGCCTCTTCAGCTGCATTTTTCAGGTTGAGCGATGCCCAGCTGCGGGCGTCGTGGTTGAGCAGGGTTGCCTGGTCGGGCTCTGCGGCTCGGGTGATGATTGTGCTGCGCACAGGAGCGGGTATGTTGTCCATCTGGAGGAACATGTCCATTCGCTGCGCCTCCCGCCCGAATGAGAATGTCAGTTCGCCTTTTCCGGAGGGCATGGTGAGCATCATTTCCATGACGCCACTGAACTTTTCAGCTGCTTTGGTGGACGGGCCCGGGATGCTGAAGAGCAGGAGGATGAGGAGTATTGCTGCTTTTTTCATGGTTGCTGTTGTTCTGTTCATCGGATTCGCTTCTCTATTCATGGGTATGCATTTCAAAGCTACGCAAATATCAGCAAAGTAACGGCTCCCTTGTTTTTTTAAAGCGGTGGCAGCTGTACATTGTTCTCGAGAGTGTGATTTTTCAGAAAAAGGGGTCGGGAGCGCGTGGCGGAGCGGCACGGGTTTCCGGCACTGCAGCAAAATGCTGATGGAGCAGGTGCGTGAGTGGCAGGTGGTCGACCTCCTGAAAACGACAGAGGAATTTTTTTCTTCAAAAGGTGTTGATGAGGCGCGCATTGGTGCGGAAATGCTTCTTTCGCAGGTGCTCGGACTCAAGCGCATTGAGCTCTATCTGAACTACCAGAGGCCGGTTTACCCCGATGAGCTGGAACGGTTCAGGGGGCTCTGCCGGCAGCGGCTGGAGGGCCGCCCTGTTCAGTACATTGCCGGAGAGCAGTTTTTTTACGGTCTGCAGTTCCATGTTGATGAGCGGGTGCTCATTCCCCGTCCCGAAACAGAACTGCTTGTGGAGCATGCTCTGGGTTTTCTGGAGAACACACAGAGCGCCCGGGTAATGGATATCGGGACAGGGAGCGGATGCATAGCCGTCACTATGGCGCTCCGTAACGCCTCCCTCGTGCTTGACGCCCTTGACTGCTCTGTTGAAGCCCTTGCAGTTGCCCGGGGCAACGCGCTTGCCCATAAGGTGCAGGACCGGGTCCGCTTTCACGAGGCCGACATATTCCGCGACTCGTTCACTGCACCTTTTTCAGCAGGCACCTATTCGCTCATTGTTTCCAATCCGCCCTATATTCCAGATGCCGAGTGGGAGCTTCTGCAGCGGGAGGTGCGCGAGTATGAGCCACGGTTGGCACTCACGACCCCGACAGGGATGGAGTGCTATCGTGCAATAGCCGGTCATGCAGGAGAGCTCCTGAAGCCGGAAGGAGTACTCTGTTTTGAAGTGCATGCTGAGGGAGCGGCTGCTGTCGGCGCCATTATGGATTCATCGGGATTTTCTGCCATCACTGTGACGAAAGACTATTCGGGGCTCGACAGGCTAGTGTCGGGCAGGCTGCAGGCTTGAAATTTATTGATTGGGAGGTGCGTTCTCAGTGGTGAAACTCTTTCTCTCTTAAGTGGAAGAGAGGGGAATTCGGTTGGTTTTTCGTACATTCAGTTTTTTTGGGCAAGTCATTATTATTTATTCAGCAGGTAGTAGATGGGTTCTCGTGAACTGAGTTTGCGGGAGCGGCAGGTTCTGGGTATTATCATACAGTCGTATGTGGTCACAGCCGCCCCGGTAGGCTCACGGTACATAGCAAGGAATTACAGCCTCGGCCTTTCCGACGCCACGATACGCAATGTCATGGCCGATCTGGAGGATGAAGGCTATATACACCAGCCGCATACATCAGCGGGTCGCATTCCTACCGACCTTGGTTACCGGTATTATGTTGACCTCATCATGAAGGTGCAGCGGATAGATGAAGATGAGAAACGCAGGATGGAGACCGATTACGGGCAGATTGCCATGGAACATCCGGGCACATCGCGAGATGTTCTTCTTTCTGCGGCCAAAGTGCTGGGATGTATATCGCGGCAGTTGAGCGTGGTGCTTTCGCCGACCCTGTCGGATGCAGTGTTTGAGAGGCTTGACATGGTTCTGCTCAGTTCAACGAGGATGATGGTGATTCTCTCCATCCACTCGCTCTTTGTCAAGACCATTGTGATGGAACTGCCTCTGGAAGTGTCGCGAAAGATGATTGAAGAGGTATCCAATGTCATCAACGAACGCCTTGCCGGCCTGACCCTTTCGGAAATCCGCCGTTCAATTGCCCATCGGCTTGCGGGCTCTCACGGGGATGGTGCATTGAAAGATCTTATTGTCCGTTCTGCGGGAAGCCTTTTTGACGAGTCTCCGATTTTTGAACGGCTCTATATATCGGGAACTGAATACATTGTTGACCAGCCTGAATTCAAGCAGCCTGAACGGGTTCGTGAACTCATCACCATGATTGAGGATAAGTTCAGCGTGGCGAGACTTGTGGAAAAAAGCGGCCATATGAGTGAGGCCCTGCGACCTTCAGACATGGATGTCACCATCAGCATCGGCAGTGAGAACAGTACCCGGGAGGCAGAAGATCTGACAATTGTCTCCACCCCGTACTATGCGGGAAACATGGTGGGGAGACTCGGGATTTTAGGCCCGAAACGAATGGATTATGAACACGCTGTACGGGTCCTGAACTATATGGCGGACTCTCTGACAGCGACATTGACTGATGCAAACTAACAACAGGATGGAATATTTATGATGAAGCACCGCGATAAACCAATGCCCGAAAACGAAGAGCCGTTGCAGGAACAGGAAGGGACCCTGCATGCTGAACCTGCTGAACCTCAGCCGCAGAAGGAAGATCGCGTGGCAGAACTTGAAGCGGCGCTCACTGCTGAAAAAGAGCAGAGCGGAAAACTTCGCGACGAAGTGCTGCGCCGTGCCGCAGAGTTTGAGAACTTCCGCAAACAGAAAGAGCGCGAGGCGGTTCAGTCCTCATTACGGGCAAAAGAGACCATTCTCCGTGAGCTGCTCCCCGTGCTTGACGATGTTGAGCGCGTTCTGGCCAATGCTCCCGAGCCTGAAGCCATTCCGGTTGCAGCTAAACCTTTTATTGAAGGGGTTGAGTTGATGAAAAAGAACCTTGATCGCTGGCTGGAAGAAAAAGGGGTCAAGCCGATTGAGGCCATAGGGCTGAAGCTGGATGTGGATTTCCATGAAGCCATTTCACAGATAGAGCACCCTGATGCCGAGCCCGATACAATTGTTGAACAGTACCAGACCGGCTACCTGCTGGGTGACAGGGTCATCCGGCATGCCAAGGTCATTGTCTCCCGATAGATCCATAATTTGCGGATGTTACCATGAAAAAAGATTATTACGAGATCCTTGGTGTAGGCCGTTCAGCCGACAAGGATGAAATAAAGAAGGCATACAGAAAACTTGCGCTGAAGTATCACCCCGATAAGAACCCCGACAACAAGGATGCTGAGGATCATTTCAAGGAGGTGAACGAAGCTTACGAAGTGCTCAGCAATGATGATAAACGCCGCCGCTACGACCAGTTCGGCCATGCGGGTGTTGGCTCTTCAGCTGCTTCGGGTGGTGGTGCAGGTGCTTACGGTGCAGGAGGGGCTGATTTCAGCGACATTTTCAGCGCATTCAACGACATGTTTGGCGGTGGTGGTGGCGGAAGGGGCCGTGGTGGCTTTGAAGATGCCTTTGGCGGTGGGCAGCGACGCAGCCGCGCTTCTGCTGGAATACAGGGCACGGATCTGAAAATCCGCCTGAAGCTCTCGCTTGAAGAGATTGCCAAGGGTGTTGAAAAGACCCTCAAAATCAAGAAACAGGTGCCCTGCAAAGAGTGTAACGGGTCCGGTTCAAAAACGGGGGCGACAGAAACCTGCCCGACCTGCCATGGCACGGGCGAAGTTCGCCAGGCATCAAAAACAATGTTCGGCCAGTTTGTCAATATTGCCGCCTGCCCCACATGTGGCGGTGAAGGCCGTATTGTCAAAGACCGCTGCCCGGCCTGCTACGGCGAGGGCATAAAGCAGGGAGAGGTAACGGTAAAGGTAACGGTCCCGGCTGGAGTTCAGGATAACAACTACCTCACCCTTCGCGGTCAGGGCAACTCGGGTCCACGGGGTGGAGCTTCGGGCGACCTTATCGTTGTGATTGAAGAAAAGCCGCATGAGTTCTTCGTGCGCAACGGCGACGATGTCATCTACAGTCTTGCAGTGAGTTTTCCGGATCTTGTGCTGGGAACCAAGGTTGAAGTGCCGACACTTGATGGCGCCATTAAAATGACCATTCCCCCCTCAACCCAGCCCGAAACCATGCTTCGCATTCCCGGCCACGGAATCGGTCATCTCAGGGGATCGGGCAAGGGCGACCAGTATGTGAGGGTCAATGTCTTTGTTCCCAAAGACCTCTCTGCGACTGATAAAGAGCTGCTGAAAGGGCTGCGCAAGTCCCCCGGCATTTCACCTGAAGCTCACGGGACAGGAACTGAAAAGAGTTTCTTTGAGAAAATGAAGGACATCATCGGTTGAAAGACCGAGGAATGAAAAAGGCCGGGAATTCCCGGCCTTTTTTTTCAGTTTTCGCCTGTACTCCCGAGGCTTATTTTCTCTTTCCCCGCCTTTCTTCTTCCTTGAGCCACTCTGCATAGATGGTGTCAACATACTCTCCAATGACCTCCATATCCGAAGTCTCTGCAGGTGCAAACACTTTTTCGGCCAGAATGCGGCTGCCTTGCAGATTCATTTTCATCTGCGGCATATAGAGAAGTTCAGCCATAGGTTGCGGGCTGCCGCAGGCGAGAAACAGAGCTGTGTTCTTGTTTTTCAGCATGCTGCTGAGGTTGCTCTGTATCAGTGCGCCGAGCAGTTGCGAAGAGACCATGAGGTAGTAGACCGGAGCGCCCATGATGACCAGGTCGAACTCGCTGATGAAGCTGTAATCGGCCTGTGCCCGGCATCGGGCTTTTTCAACATCCATCCCTTTCCCGGCGAGCTTCTGTCCGATGGCATCAACCAGCCGGTCTGTTGATCCGCCCTCGCTCCGGCTGTCGTACAGGATAATTGCTTTCATGGGTATGCGGTTCTTTGTTTGCGGGAAACGGCTGTTATGATTTCATAATAATGAATCGCAGGAAATATCGCTAATGGCCTGTTGACTCCCGTCAGTTACCCGGGGGAACGAAAAAACGCCCGGTAAAGGGCGTTTTTTCTCTGTTCTCAACTAAGTACCGGCAACTGCTCAGACAAAGTTTGAGTAGATCTCAAGAAGATCAACCACTCTGGTGGAGTAGCCAAGCTCATTGTCGTACCATGAGACTGTCTTGACCATTGTGCCGGAGCTCATGGTCAGGAGCGAATCGAAGATGCTTGAATGAGGATTACCGACGATATCCTGCGAAACGATCGGGTCGGTGCAGTATTCGAGGTAGCCTTTCATCGGGCCATCAGCAGCAGCTTTCATGGCTGCGTTGATCTCTTCCTTGGTCGCCGGTTTCTTCAGGATTGCGGTCAGGTCGGTCATTGAACCGTCCGGCACGGGAACCCTGACGGCAAAACCGTCAAGCTTGCCTGCAAGTTCAGGGATGACCTCGCCGATGGCCTTTGCGGCACCGGTGCTGGTCGGAATCATGGAAACACCTGCTGAACGGGCGCGACGAAGATCCTTATGAGGAAGATCAAGGATATTCTGGTCGTTCGTGTATGCATGGATGGTGGTCATGAACCCTTTCTCAAGGCCGAAGCTGTCTTCCAGAACCTTGACCATGGGAGCAAGGCAGTTGGTGGTGCAGCTGGCATTGGAGATGATCTGCTCGTTTCCGGTGATCAGGTTCTCGTTGACGCCGAGGACGATTGTTGCATCAATTTTGTCCTTTGCAGGAGCAGAGATGATGACCTTCTTTGCGCCGGCAGCAATATGCTTTGAAGCGGCCTCTCTGGAAGTGAAGATACCGGTTGACTCAACAACCAGGTCACATCCCAGTGCCTTCCAGGGAAGGTTTGCCGGATCTCTTTCCGCGCAGATGGTGATGGTTTTGCCGTTGACGACGATATTGCCGTCTTCTACGGAAACTTCACCATTGAATTTCTTATGGGTTGAATCATATTTCAGGAGATGTGCGAGGGTTTTGGGATCGCACAGGTCGTTGATGGCAACGATTTCAAATTTCGGGTTGTCCATGGCCTGGCGGAACACAAGACGCCCGATACGCCCGAATCCGTTGATGCCAACTTTCACTTTAGTCATAGTTTCCTTCCGTGATGAGATGAGTTAGAGGTGTTGTCTGAAGAATACCTGATGCACATGAGCAGACAAATGCAATGCAAAAAATATGAATGAAGATATACTTTCATTCTTGAAATATTCAGTCCTTCACCGTTTTTTTTGAAAACTTTCCGTTAATGCGGTTTTGAGTCCGGCAAAACTGCCGTTCGTGAGCATGAGCACAACATCATCCTTTTTCCTGCAGCTTTCAAGGAACCCGACGATGTCTGCCGGATAATTCTTTGGATCCGATCCACCCAGAAAGACGGTTTTGCCCTGCTCTTCAAGTTCTTTTTTAAGCCGTGCCGTATCAAGGCTGCCTTCCGGCCCGTAACGCTCCGGACGGTGGACCTTTCCCAAAACCACAATGTCTGCCGGCCCGAAACATTCAGCCAGCTCTTTCTGGAAAATATTCCGTGTCGTCGTGTTTGAGCGAGCCTCGAAGCAGGTGATGATGCGCCTTTCGGGCCAGCGTTCCTTTATGGCCTCAAGCGTGACCCTGATGGCGGTAGGGTGGTGGGCAAAATCCTCAATCACGGTGATGTTTCCCTCATAGGTGCCAACAGTTTCCATCCGGCGTTTCGGCCGGAGAAACTCCCTCAGCCCTTCAGCAGTCATGTCCAGCGTCATGCCCGAAAGGGTGGCAACAGCAATGGAGGCAAGCGTATTGAGGATATTATAGCTGCCGAACAGCGGAGCATTGAAGCGGCGCTCAAAACCCCCTTTATAATAAAGGTCGAACGACGAGCCGTTTTCCTCCACCCGAATATTCTGTGCCGTCCAGTCGCAACCATCAGTGAGGCCGAATGTTTCCACCCTGCACAGCGCTTTGCTGCTGACCTCCATTGCAACCGGATCGTCACCATTGACAATAAGCGCTCCGTTGGAAGGGATGAGATTCACCAGAAGACGGAAGCTCCGTTTGATCTCCTCAAGGGAGCTGAAGATGTCGGCATGGTCAAACTCAATATTATTGATAATCGCAATGTCGGGGCGGTAGAGCATGAACTTGCTCCTCTTGTCAAAAAACGCCGTATCGTACTCGTCACCCTCGCTGACAAAGAACCCCTCATCACTGCGCCCCGACGGCCGGCACCCGATCCCGAAATTCTCCGGAATCCCCCCCACAAGGAACCCCGGCCTCAGTCCGCCCGACTCCAGCAGCCAGGCCACAATTGAAGTTGTCGTCGTCTTCCCATGCGTACCGGCAACCACGATGGAAGTATTCTTTCCTATCAGCTCCCGGCGAACCAGGTCAGGCATCGCCACCAGCTCCATTTTCTCATTCAGGGCATATTCCAGCTCCTCGTTTCCACGGCTCACCGCATTGCCAACCACCACCATATCAGGCTTCACACTCTGCAGATTATCAGCACTGAACCCGCTGAAATACCGGATATGATGTTCATCAAGGTAGGTACTCATGGGAGGGTAGAGTCCCGTATCGGAGCCCGTAATGGCATGGCCAAGGTGAGAAAGCGCAACAGCCACCGAAGCCATTGCCGTACCGCCAATACCAATGAAATAAAGAGAGCTCATGATCAGGTTTTCACAAGGTTTCCGAACAGAATCCCGATATATACAAAAAACTCTCCAAAAAGTTGGGGACACTCATGACTGAGTGTACTTGTTGCATCTAACTTCATTTTTTATAATGAGAAAGCGATTTTCGGCTTTTGGCCGTAAGTACAGATAGTCATGAGTGTCCCCAACATTCCAACTTTTATCAAGGCTCGTTTCTCTATGCCTGATGTGGCGGGCTTGCTTTATGGCAATGGCATCATTATTGAGTGAACTTTTTTCCTCGTGCATAAGAAAGGGGGAATCTGTATTTTGGGTGAGTTTCGTTCATCATTTTTAACCCGTTGCCGTTATGCAGTTTATTGATCTGATTACCCAGAAAGATCGCATCCGGGGTGCTGTTATGGCTCGCCTGGAGTCCATCGTGGACCGTGCTCAGTTCATCATGGGTGCTGAAGTGGCTGAGCTTGAATCTCAGCTTGCCGCATTTGCAGGAACCAGGCATTGTCTTTCGTGCTCTTCCGGGACGGATGCGCTGCTGATTGCGTTGATGGCGAAGGGTATCGGGCCGGGAGATGCTGTATTGACGACTCCGTTTACCTTTGTGGCAACAGCCGAGGTAGTGAGCCTTACCGGTGCTACGCCGGTGTTTGTTGACATCGATCCCGTTTCTTTCAATATCGATCCGGACGGTATTGCTGACGCTGTGAAAGAGGCTGAGGCAAAAGGTTTGAGGCCAAAGGCCCTTATTCCTGTTGACCTGTTCGGGCTTCCAGCTGATTATGATAGACTGGAGAGTGTTGCCCGGAACCATGGACTCTGGATTCTTGAGGATGCATGCCAGGGGTTTGGTGGCGCGCTGAACGGCAGAAAAGCCGGCAGTTTCGGCCTTGTGGGCGCAACCTCATTTTTCCCTGCCAAGCCGCTTGGTTGCTGGGGTGACGGTGGTGCCATTTTCACTGACGATGACGAACTGGCAGAACTGATGGTTTCGGTCAGGGTGCATGGGGGTGGAGCTGACAAGTACAGCAATGTGCGCATTGGAATAAACGGCCGCCTTGATGCCATGCAGGCTGCGGTGCTGCTTGAAAAACTGACGATTTTTGATGAGGAGCTTCTGCTTCGCGACCGTGTTGCCAATGCCTACAGCAAACGGCTTGCAGGGCGGGTGCAGGTACCTGTGGTTCCGGAAGGATACAGTTCAGCATGGGCTCAGTATTCGGTGCTTGCTTCCGACAGCGCCGAACGCGAACAACTGATGGCGGCACTCCAGAAAGAGGGGATCCCTTCGGTCATCTACTATAAGATTCCGCTCCATCTTCAGGGGGCATATGCCGATCTTGGCTATCGTGCCGGCGATTTCCCCATTACAGAGGATATCTCCTCACGCATCTTTTCTCTCCCGATGCATCCCTACCTGAAAGAGTCGGAGATTGAGCTGGTCTGCTCCGCTCTTCTTGCCTGAATTCCATTCCCCTTTTCTTTCTTTTTTTGATTCCGGCAGCATCACAGTGCTGCCGGAGTTGGGGACACTCATGACAGAGTGTACTGATTAGTACACTCTGTCATGAGTGTCCCCAACTCTTTCGGTTATTTTTCGCTGGCGCTGGCGCTGGCTCTGACGCTTATGGTGCCGGGGGCTTTGATGCGGACATAGATTCCTCCCAGCATGACGAGGAGGTTGATGGCACCTACGACCAGAAATGGGGCTTTGGGGCTGAGCTGGTCGAACATTCTTCCGCCGAGGGTGGTGATGATGAGGATGCCTATTGCTCCGCTGATGTTGAACATTCCGATGACTGATCCTCTGGCTTCTCGTGGGGCTTCCTGGCCTATGAGGGATTGTGAGCCGAGGAAGGCGCTGATCTGGCCTATGCCGAGCAGGACGAAGTAGAGGGTTGAGAAGCTGTCGTGGGGGTTTTCGATGAGTGCGAGCGAGAGGTAGCCGGCGCTGGCAAGACCCATGCAGACAACAAGGGCGGTAACGCGGTTCCAGCGGTCGATGAGGGGGCCGATGACTGGTGCCCAGAGAAGCGCTGCGGCTTGAGAGATGATGAAGACCATCATGCCTTTTTTGACCGCTTCGGCCGGGTTCATTCCCATGGCGATGCCGGCGGTCGTGCCCCAGAGGGGGAGGAAGGTTCCTATGATGGACTGGTCACCGCGTGCGACGAAGGCGGCGGCGTAGGAGAGCAGGATGCGCGGGTTTTTTGCGTGGGTGAAGCCGCTGGTGAGGAGGGTTTTGAGCGGAGGTCGTTCTTCTTTACGGACCGGGGTTCCCCCTTTGAGCCCGACACTGAGAACGATTGCGGTCACCAGCGCGAGGGCGGCGATGGACATGTGGGCGATGATTCCGGCTTCAACACCGCTGAACCCGCGGCCGATGAGTTTTTCAGGCAGTCCCCCAAAAAACTGGTTGAGGATAACAATGCCGAGGCCGTTGAGAAAACCGGTGATGGCGATGAGTTTTCCTCGTGAGCGTTCTGCCGGGTAGTCGACCATGACGGTTGCCAGCCCGCCGGTGACGGCAACAATGCCGAGGGCGTAGACGATGCGGTAGAGGGTAAGGTCGGCGACCGATTGGGCCATAGGGTAGAGGCCGTATGCGATTGCCAGGAGTATCATGCCGGCTATGTAGATCGGTTTTCTTCCTATCCTGTCCATGAGGACGCCGGCGGGGATAAAGAAGAGCAGTGTGACGATTTCTGTCCAGAACACCAGGTTGCCGCTGATTGTCCCCTGCTCGGCGATGGGTATTTTCAGGTGTTCGTTGAGGATGTATGCCTGACCGATGGAGACGAAGGTGACAAGCCCTATGGAGACGAATGCGGCATAGAGAAAGGTCCATCCGTGCTGAGGAAGCACTCCTGGAGAAAGGATGACCGGGCCGAGGTGGTGCTGCTCAGTTGATGATTTCAATGGTGACTGGGTTTATGATTATGGGGTGCATGGATAGAGGTGGCCGCTTTCCATGTTCAGGCAGCGGTCGGCGACTCTTGCGTACTCTTCGTTATGGGTGACAATGATGAAGGATGTCTGGTGCTCTTTGGAGAGGGATGCCATCAGTTCATAGAGCAGATGGCTGTTGCGGCTGTCGAGGTTGCCGCTGGGTTCGTCGGCAAGAACCAGTTTCGGACGGTTCATGAGGGCTCGGGCTATGGCGACGCGCTGCTGTTCACCTCCGGAAAGTTCCGAGGGGAGGTGGTGGAGCCGTTCGCTGAGGCCGAGCTCCAGAAGGAGTTCTTCCGCCCTTGTTTTGGCTGGTTTGAGCCGGCCGGTGGCTATGTATTCCGGCATGGCAACATTCTCCAGAGCGGTGAAGTCGGAGAGCAGGTGGTGGAACTGGAAGACAAAGCCGATTTTGCGGTTTCTGAACGCGGCCAGCTCTTTCTGTTTCTGGCTGTACCGGCCGTTATGAAAGAGGCGTTCTCCTTCAAAGGTGATTGTGCCGCTGTCGGGCGTGTCGAGCGTGCCCAGCAGGTTGAGGAGCGTTGTTTTTCCGCTGCCCGATGAGCCGATGATGGTCACCATCTCTCCTTCGCCGGCCTCAAGACTCACGCTGTGGAGGATGGGAATCGGGGCTTTGCCGGGCAGTGCGTAGGACTTGCTTATGTCGCGGGCTTCCATGAGCATTTTCATGCGGGCCGTGTCTGTCCGTCGCCTTCAATCATCCACTTGTATGTGGTGAGTTCACGGAGGGCCATCGGTCCTCTTGCGTGGAGTTTCTGGGTGCTTATGCCTATTTCCGCGCCAAGTCCGAACTGTGCCCCGTCGGTGAATGCGGTGGAGGTGTTTGCGTAGACAACAGCCGCGTCAACGCGCTTGAAAAACTCCGCTTTTACTGCCGGGTCCTCTGTTATGACTGCTTCGCTGTGCTGTGAGCTGTATGCGGCGATGTGTTCGAGTGCATCGTCGAGTGTGTCGACGGTTTTTACCGAGAGTTTCAGCGAGAGGAACTCTGTTCCGAAATGTTCCGGTTCTGCGTGCTGGAGCAGTTGTTCAGGATAGGAGGCGAGTAGAGAAAGGTATGCCCGTTCGTCTGCGAAAATGATGACCTGGTGCTCCGCAAGCGGCCGGCAGAGTTCCGAAAGGTCGCCGAGCCGTTCGCTGTGGATTATGAGGGTGTCGAGGGCGTTGCAGACACTGGGTCGGCGGGTTTTTGCGTTCAGGACTATCTCTTTTCCCATTTCCAGTTCGCCGCTTTTATCGAAATAGGTGTGCACGATGCCTGCTCCGGTTTCAATTACCGGTACTTTTGCCGTGTTGCGCACATGGTTGATGAGCGCCTGGCTTCCGCGTGGGATGATCATGTCTATTTTGCCGACTGCCCCCATCATGACTGTGGCGGCTTCCCGCTCGGAGGGCAGGAGGTAGAGGGTGTCGGGGCTCAGGTTGTGGTCTGAGAGAACCGAGTGAATGAGCTCCACAATGGCGCGGTTGGATGCGTCTGCATCGCTGCCGCCTTTGAGGACGGTGGCGTTGCCGGATTTCAGTGAGAGCGCGAAGACATCGAAGGTGACATTTGGCCGTGCTTCATAGATGATGCCGATTACCCCCATGGGAACAGAGGCTTTGCGCAGCCTGAGGCCGTTCTCAAGTGTCCGTTCTTCAAGCGTCATGTCGAGCGGAGAGGGGAGCGATGCCACATTTCGAATATCAGCAGCAATCCCCTCAAGCCTTTTCTCATTGAGGAGCAGGCGGTCGTACATCGGGTTGGTTTTCTCCATCCGCTCCAGATCCTTGTGGTTGGCTTCAAGGATGGCCGCAGCGTTTGGTGCAATCCTGCCGGCCAGGTCGAGCAGCACTTCGTTGATTGTGCTGTCGGTTAGCGTTACAAGTGTCCGGCTGGCCGTTCTGACCTCGTCGAGTTTCAGTATGATGGTTTCCTTCAGGTTCATGCTCATATCGTGTCGGTTGTGTTGGCTGATTCAGGCTTTTTTGACGAATTCGGATTTCAGCTCCATTGCGCCGAACCCTTCTATTTTGCAGTCAATGTCGTGATCGCCCTCAATAAGACGGATGTTCTTGACTTTTGTGCCGCCTTTGATGGGGGAGGAGGCTCCCTTGACCTTCAGATCCTTGATGATGGTAACCGTATCGCCGTCGTGCAGTTCGTTGCCGTTGGCGTCTTTCCACACGCGGGCGGTCGCCTCCAGAGCGGCTTCGCTCTTCGTCCACTCGTGGCCGCATTCGGGGCAGACGAGAAGGGTCCCGTTTTCATAGGTGTATTCGGAGTTGCATTTCGGACAGTTAGGCAGATTGCTCATGATAGTGTTGTATTGAGTCGATCAGACTGGTTTTATATAAAGGTAATCGTAATGAACCAGAGGTTTCTGGTCTTTCAGGCCGATGAGCGGTAGGGTTTTTTCTGAGCTGTACTGCGCCATGCCGTAGCCGATGATGTGGCCGTCGGAGGAGCAGATTTTGATGATGTCGCCCTTGTGAAAGGAGCCGGTAATGGATTCTATGCCCACAGGCAGGAGGCTGTTGGCACGCTCTGTGGAGAGGAGTGCTGCTTCGGCGCCCTGGTTGACTGTGACGGCTCCTTTTTCAAGCCCTTCACTGTTTGCAATCCACTTTTTTGGCCCGTGTGCGGCTTTTGCGGGCAGGAATCTGGTGCCGACCGCTTCGCCCTGGAAAATCCGGGTGAGAATGCCGGGGGTGCGTCCGTTGGCGATGTGGACTGTAATGCCGAGTTTGGAGAGTTTTTGTGCAATATGGCATTTGGTCAGCATTCCTCCCCGTCCGAATTCGGATTTGGTGGGGGTGATGTACTGATGAAAATGTTTTGCTGAAGGATCAATTTCCGTGATGAGGGTTTCCTTGCCTTCTGACATGTCGAACAGTCCGTCTACATGGGAGAGGATGATGTGCCCTTCGGCATCCATCATGGAGGCTATCAGCCCCGAGAGTTCGTCGTTGTCGGTAAACATGAGTTCAGTGACCGATACTGCATCGTTTTCGTTGACGACGGGGATGATTCCCTGCTGCAGGAGTGCTGAGAAACAGGTGCGCATGTTGCTGTAATGCAGCCGGTCGCGGAAGTCGCTTTTTGTTACCAGAATCTGTGCCGTAACAAGGCCGTGCCGGGCGAACAGATCGTTGTAGGTGTTGATGAGCCGTATCTGTCCGGTTGAAGAGAGGACCTGACGGACGGCAACGGGCGAAAGGTTCTGCGGCTGCTTGATGATGGCGCGGCCTGCGCCGACGGCACCCGAGGAGACCAGGATGACCTGTACCCCTTGGCGGCGGAGAGCTGCGAGCTGATCGGTGAGGCTTGCAAGTACCTCCAAATCAAGCTGGCCATCTTTTCGGGTAATGACATTGGTGCCGATTTTGACGACCGTTTTTCTGTAGAGCGGATGTGCCTGTTTCATGATGCTGTTACGCTGCTGTGTGCTGGGAGAGTTGCAGACCAACGACGCCGATGATGATGAGCGCCAGGGAGAAGAGCTTGACGGGAGTCAATGTTTCTGCAAACCAGATGACGCCGATCATTGATACGACAGCTGTTCCAAGGCCGGCCCATATGGCATAGGTCATGCCTATGGGCAGTACCTTCAGCGCCTGTGAGAGCAAGGTAAAGCTAAGCCCGTAAAAAATAAAGACCAAAACTGCCGGGAGTGGTTTGCTGAAGCCGTCTGAGAGTTTCAGAAAGGTTGTTCCGATGACTTCAGTGGCGATGGCCATGAAAAGTGCTATCCAGTGCATGTTCCTGCAGTGAGGTGGTTGAAAGGCCTGTGGTCGTTTCCGTGCTCAATATACAAACTCTCCGCTGGAGCAGGAGCCTGTTTTCCGGCCCGTCGTCCGGGGTTGCCAGCAAGCGAAAAGATGTGCATATTTCCACACTGGCTGAAGGCCATATCTTTTTTTTATGACAGGTGTTGTGATGAACTTTTTTGATGTAGGGCGATGCTGCTTACGGGACTTTTCGACATATCGTTGCCCTTGCGCAATCCGGTACTGCAGTTTTCCCTGATTCTGCTCATCATTCTCTTTGCCCCTCTCATACTCAACCGTCTGAAAATACCGAGCCTCATCAGCCTTATTATTGCGGGTGCCGTTGTTGGGCCTCATGGACTGAACATGATGCTTCGCGACAGCAGTATTGTTCTGTTCGGCACGGTGGGTCTGCTCTATATCATGTTCATGGCCGGGCTTGAAATTGATGTTGCCGATTTCCGGAAGAACACCCGTAACAGCATATTTTTCGGTCTTTACACTTTTTCCATTGCTCTCGCCCTCGGTATAGGGGCGGGGACGGTGCTGCTCGGTCTGCCGCTGCTTTCGGCCACACTGATAGGAAGCATTTTCGCCTCCCATACACTCCTTCTCTATCCCGTCATCAGCAAACTCGGCATTGCCCGCGACCGTGCGGTCAACATTGCCGTGGGTGGCACCATCATTACCGATACCCTCGCCCTTCTTCTTCTGGCAGTGGTTACAGGTATGTCGTCTGGAGCTCTGACAAGCGCATTCTGGATCAGGCTGGTGATTTCACTCATTGTTTTCGGGCTTGTGGTTCTGCTGCTCTTTCCTGTTCTTGCCCGCTGGTTTTTCAAGCGGTTTGACGACAGCGTTCTTCAGTATCTTTTTGTTCTGGCACTTGTTTTCATGGCAGGCTTTCTTGCTGAAGCTGCCGGAGTTGAGGCCCTTATAGGAGCGTTTTTCGGGGGGCTGGCGCTCAACCGCCTGATTCCCCACACTTCGCCTCTGATGAACCGCATCCGTTTTGTCGGCAATGCCATTTTTATCCCCTTTTTTCTGATAGGGGTAGGTATGCTCATCAACATCAGCGCTTTTTTCCGCGATTTCCGGACCATCTGGGTCGCCATTGTCATTACTGCTGCGGCAGCTACGGCAAAATATTCCTCGGCCTGGATTACCCAGAAAATTTTCCGCTTTACCAACGACCAGCGCAACCTCATTTACGGACTGATAGGGGCTCATGCTGCAGTGGCGCTGGCCACCGTGCTGATCGGCTATGGTATTGTGACCGGCTATGCCATTGACGGCTCTCCTGTTCGCCTGCTTGATGAGAGCATTCTCAATGGCACCATTGTGTTCATTCTTGTGACCTGTACTCTGGCAACTATTGTGGGGGAGAAGGCAGCCGCCAAAGTAGCAGAGGCTGCAGACGCCCTGGAGAAGCCGGAGGCGGCCGCTGCTGTTCCTGAAGAGCGAATTCTCATTCCTTTGAGCAATCAGGAGCGGGTTGATGAGCTGATCAATCTCAGCATTACCCTCAAGTCTCCCAAAAGCCCAACTGCTCTCTACGCTCTTCATGTGGCCGACAACAGCGTGAGCGATGAAATTGGTGAAAAGAACGGCAGGAAGATTCTTGAAAAAGCCGAGGTTGCGGCGTCCTCTACAGACAACAGTGTTACTTCGCTGCTTCGTTTCGACAGTGATGTGCCGAACGGTATTGTTGGGGTGCTGCGTGAGCAGAAAATAACCGATCTTATTTTGGGCCTCCATGAGAAAACCGGCTTGAACGACTCTTTCCTTGGGGCTTCTTCTGAAAGCCTTCTTGCGCGCGGCAATGTCACCACATTCATCTACCGTCCGGTCCAGCAGCTTGATACAGTCAAGCGCACCATTATTGTTGTGCCCTCAGGTGCTGAATTTGAAGAGGGGTTCAGGCTCTGGATGGGCAAAATTGCCAACATCGTTAAAAACACAAGTGTCAAGCTGGTTGTCTATGCCTCACGCCATACCACGGCTGTTCTGAAAGAAACATGGGGTTCAGCAGTCACCACTGCCGAGTACAGGCCATTCAAGGACTGGGATGACTTCCTCGCGCTGTCCGGGGAGATTAAAAAAGATGACAGCCTCATTATTGTGATGAGCCGTAAGCGACATCGCTCCTACCATGACAGCATGGCTAAAATCCCTGCATATCTGGGCCGTTATTTCCAGAAAAACAGTTTTATCCTGCTCTGGCCCGTTCAGAGTCCCGTGGATGAGGTTTTGCCTGACAAGGCGTTCAGAAAAGGTCTTGACACCCTTGAGCGGTTTGGCAAGATATTCGGGGAGGCATACAGGAAAGGTTGGAAGCCTCTTCAGCGTCAGACTGAAAAATAGGGGTGGTTACTTTTTTCTGCGTCGGGTGCAGGAATGGTTCCTCATTTCCGGAATGCACTGACCGAACACTTGCAGGCTGAAACTGCCAAGTTCAAACCCCTGCTGGCGACAGAGCTTTTCAAGCATACTGCCGAGTTCACTACTCGTAATTTCCACAACCTGGCCACACTGTTCACAGACCACATGCAGGTGGTTGGCAACGCCGTGTGATTTTTCGTAGTGCGTGTGTTTGTGTCCGAGGTCTATTCTGGTAACAAGCCGCAGTCGGAACAGGAGGTCGAGGGTATGATAGACGGTTGCCCGGGATATGGATACCCCCTTTTTTTTCAGGCGCTGATAGAGTTCATCAGCATCCAGATGGCTTCCGGAACTGTAGATTTCCCGCAGAACCGCAATTCGTGCGGAAGTGCATCGTAGCCCCTGCTCTTTAAGTGCATTGCGCAGAACCGATTCGGCCTGCCGGGAATCTGCTGCCTCGCGCAGGGGAGGTGTTGCAATGGTCTGAGTCATATGGCGCTCCCTTTCGGGGGGGTGAACGGTTTTTTTCTATTCGTGTTATTTTAAGTATACAAAGTAAAAATAACATTCACCCGGGCAATGGTTGTTGCCTGCCTGGAGGGGTGGGTGAAAAAATACCGTTGAGAATGTTATTTTCACCTCTGAAAAAGCTTCCCCTCCGGGTTTGTTCATGATAGGGGTGGTAAAGAACAGTAACAGTAAGGAGTATGACGAGTCATGATTTTACCTATCACTACATATACCGATGAGGTTCTTCACCAGACAGCAAAACCACTCAAGGGGGTGGATGGAGCGGTGGATGAACTTATAGATTCAATGTTCGAGTCTATGGAGAACGCTTCCGGCATAGGCCTGGCTGCTCCGCAGGTTGGCCATTCACTCCGTCTTCTTGTGCTTGACATTTCATGTATGAAGTCATACGAGGATGTGGCTCCGATGGTGGTCATCAACCCCCATATTCTGTCGGTAAAGGGGAAGAATTTGATGGAAGAGGGTTGTCTCAGCGTACCGGGTGTGCAGGGCGATGTGCAGCGGCCATCCTCCATTACCCTGAAATATCGTGACCGTAATTTCCTGGAGCAGACCGAAGAGTTTTCGGGGATGCTTGCCCGTGTGCTTCAGCATGAAATAGATCATCTCAGCGGCACTCTTTTCATAGACCGTATGGAAAAGCGCGACCGCCGTAAAATCCAGAAAGAGCTTGATGACATAGCCAAAGGAAATATTGAGGTAGACTACCCACTTGCACGCGCCTGTTCGCGCGACGGCGGGGGTGCGATATGCATGTGACCCCGTTGAGGCTTATTTTTATGGGGACTCCCGACTTTGCAGTCCCTTCCCTTCAGGCCATTGTTGATGCCAGCCTTCCTGTTGAGGTTGTGCAGGTGGTGACTGCTCCCGACCGCCCTCGCCGCAAAAAGAACGCCGAGGCGGAACCGACCCCGGTCAAGAGTCTTGCCCTGCAACTTGGTCTGCCGGTGCTTGAGGTTGAGGATGTGAAAGATCCCGGCTTTGCTGAAGCTGTCCGGAGGCTTCAGCCGGATGTGATTGTGGTTGCGGCTTTCCGCATTCTTCCTCCTGCGGTTTACGGGGCAGCGCGTCTCGGCGCATTCAATCTGCACGCTTCACTTCTTCCGGCATATCGCGGGGCGGCTCCCATCAACCATGCGCTGATAGAGGGCGAACGGGAGAGTGGTGTCACCACATTTTTCCTTCAGCGGCAGGTAGATACGGGTAATATCATTCTGAAAAAGAGCACTCCAATCAACAGTATGGAGAACGCCACACAACTTGCGGAACGGCTCTCGCAAATCGGTGCAGAGGCTGTTGTTGAAACGCTTCGCCTGATTGCTGAAGGTACTGTTGAGGTTTCAGCACAGGATGAGTCGCTGGTATCGAAAGCCCCGAAGCTGACGCGTGAAAACACCAGGATAGACTGGAACCAAAGCGCGGAAGATCTGCACAACTTCATCAGGGGGCTTGCCATGCGCCCCACCGCATGGACTACGCTTGGAGGGAAAAACTTCAAGATTTTCCAATCTGCTCCAGCTCCCGCAGTGCCCGCCACTTCCTGCGGCAAACCGGGAACCATGCTGATTGAGGGTGGTTGCCTCTATGCCAGTGGGACCGACGGCTGGATTGAAATTCTCTCCCTCCAGCTTGAAGGCAAACGGCCGATGGATGCGGGGGAGTTCCTTCGCGGATTTCGGGCGGAGAGCGGCACGATACTCGGGGGCTGAGCTGTGTTTGGACGTCCAGAGGTTAAGACTATTGGCCATAGTGAGTCATTGCCTCTTGCTGGAGTGAGGGTGGCTCTTGCAGCACCGTAAGCGGTGAGAGGAATTTTTGTTTATATTCCCGATCTTGACTTTCAACCAGAATTTAACGCTTTTTTTATGGCCCCGTCCAGTCCGGAAGTAAGCCGCATCAGGAACTTCTGCATCATTGCCCATATTGATCACGGCAAGTCGACTCTTGCCGACCGCCTTCTTGAGATGACCCATACCCTTGACCGCACGCAGATGGATTCTGCGCAGGTTCTTGACGACATGGATCTGGAGCGTGAGCGGGGCATTACCATCAAAAGCCATGCGGTTCAGATGAAGTACTGTTCGGTGGCAGGAGACGACTATACGCTGAACCTGATTGATACCCCGGGCCATGTGGATTTCAGTTACGAAGTGTCCCGTTCGCTTGCCGCCTGCGAAGGCGCGCTTCTCGTGGTGGATGCCACACAGGGTGTTGAGGCGCAGACCATCGCCAACCTCTACCTTGCCATAGAGGCTGGCCTGGAGATTATTCCGGTCATCAACAAGATTGACCTTCCCTCTTCGGATGTTGAGGGGGTTGCCAGTCAGATCATTGATCTCATCGGTATTGAGCGGGAGGAAATCCTGCAGGTCTCTGCAAAAGCCGGTCTTGGAGTACCGGAACTGATGGAGGCAATTATCGCCCGTGTTCCCTCACCGGCCGACAACGGCCATCTGCCGCTCCGTGCACTTATTTTTGATTCCGTGTTCGACGCATACCGTGGTGCGGTGGTCTATCTCCGCATTGTTGACGGGGTACTGAGAAAAGGGGACAAGGTCCGTTTCTTTGCCAACAACAAGGTGTTTCTTGCTGATGAAATAGGCACCATGAGCATGAAACGCCAGCCAAAGCAGGTTTTGGAGGCGGGCGATGTCGGCTATCTGATATGCTCCATCAAGGATGTGAAAGATGCAAAGGTCGGTGACACGGTAACTCATGCCGATGCCCCCGCTGACAAGCGGCTTGCCGGGTACAAGGATGTGAAACCCATGGTTTTCAGTGGTCTCTATCCGGTTAACTCGAACGAGTTCGAGGATCTGCGGGAGTCGCTTGAGAAACTTTCCCTGAACGATGCCTCGCTGGTCTATACGCCCGAGACCTCCGTTGCTCTCGGCTTCGGGTTCCGCTGCGGCTTCCTCGGGCTTCTGCACATGGAGATCATCCAGGAGCGGCTTGAGCGGGAGTACAACATGAACATCATCACCACCGTGCCCAATGTGGAGTACCGGGTGCTGATGACCAACGGCGAGACCGTTATTGTTGACAACCCTTCCAAGATGCCTGATACGGCGCGCATCACCAATGTGGAGGAGCCCTATGTCAGCATGCAGATCATTACCCTTGCCGACTATATCGGCAACATCATGAAACTTGGCATGGAGCGGCGCGGCGAGTACCGTAACACCGACTATCTCGACACCAAGAGGGTATGTATGCATTTCGAGTTTCCTCTTTCTGAAATAGTCTTTGATTTCCACGATCGGCTGAAGTCCATTTCAAAAGGCTACGCCTCAATGGATTACGAGTACATCGGCTACCGGGAATCGGAGCTGGTAAAGCTTGATGTGCTGCTCAATGGTGAGCCGGTTGATGCGCTTTCCATCATTGTGCACCGCTCAAAAGCTTACGACTGGGGCCGCAAGCTCTGCGGCAAGCTCAAGGGAATCATACCCAAGCAGATGTACGAAGTGGCAATCCAGGCTGCCATCGGCAGCCGAATCATTTCGCGCGAGACCATTTCGGCCATGCGCAAGAATGTGCTTGCGAAATGTTATGGGGGCGATATCAGCCGGAAAAGAAAGCTCATTGAAAAGCAGAAAGAGGGAAAGAAGCGAATGAAGCAGGTGGGCCGCGTCGAGGTTCCCCAGGAGGCGTTTCTGGCGATTCTCAATATTGATGAATAAACATCATGGTGCAGAGGCAGCACATGGAACTGGCGTCAAACCAACAACACCAAAACGAGAGAGACTTGAACAGACAGCACAGTGGTTCCGGAAAGAAACAGTCGCGGGAGTGGTTTGAAGCGCTCATCATAGCTGCAATTTTTGCCTCGCTTCTGCGGGTGTTTGTTGTGGAGTCGTACCGCATCCCCACTGGCTCGATGGAGAAGACGCTGATGGCGGGGGACTTTATTTTTGTCAACAAATATGTTTACGGGGCGAAAGTACCTTTCACCGAGTTCCGTACCCCGAAGGTTGAGCCTGTAGAGCGAGGGGATATTTTTGTTTTCAAGTATCCCCATGACCGCTCCCTCAACTATATCAAGCGCTGCGTGGCCGTCAGCGGTGATACTCTCGCCATCCGCCAGCGCCAGCTTTTCATCAACGGCAAGCAGACTCTGCTTCCTCCCAAGGCGCAGTTTCTCAGCAGGGAGATGGCTCCCGGTGAGCAGGACAGCATGATTTTTCCCCGTTTTTCGGGTTTCAACAAAGACAGCTACGGCCCTATGCGCATTCCCGCCAAAGGTGATACCATACGGCTTACCCGGGAGTCGTTTCCCATGTATGCCTGGCTGATTTCCGATGAGGGTCACCGGGTTGCGCTTAATGGAGATACCGTGTTTATTGATGGAGCTCCAGCCGCCAGATACCAGGTGGAGAGGGACTACTATTTTGCGATGGGAGACAACCGCGACAACAGCCTCGACAGCCGGTTCTGGGGGTTTGTTCCCCAGAGTGACATTCTGGGTCGTGCGCTCCTGGTTTACTGGTCATGGAACCCCAACATCTCCCTTCTCACCGACCCGATTGACAAAATCGCCTCCATCCGATGGCAGCGGACAGGTCTGCTGGTTCACTGATAGCGTGCCCACTGCTCAAGAATAGTTCCACTGAGGCTCTCTGCCGAGGATTCCAGTGTGGCTTTGTTGAGAGGAAAGAGCAGCAGGTCGGGACAGGGGACTTTTAGGGATGCAATGCTGAGGGATCCGGTTCCATTGGCCCTGTCAGTTCCTGCGGGCGTTATCTGAACGGTGGACAGTGTTATTGAGTTGAGGCTTGGGTCTGCATGGAGTGACTCAACGCTGAGGATAAGGGCGCTGTCAGTTTTCTTCTCAAACGAACGGGTTAGGGCTGTTTTGAAGCCCATGCTCAAAGAGAGCGTGGCGGCAAGATAGCAGAGAAGGTAACCTGCGGTAAAAAGCACCCCCGGCGAGACAAGAAAGGCTTTCAGCCACTTCTTCAGGAACGCGGTGTGTGGAGGTCTCCAGACCATTATGGCAGCAGGGTTCCGGTAATGTTATTCTGAGCTTTTTCGTGGAGGTGCAATTTTTATAGATACAATATTTTTTTCTTTATTAGGCTGTACCCATAACCATTTCAGTTTTCTTTTCCTATGCCCGAACAGCCAGCCTCCCCTCTTTTTCGTCTCAAACCGCTGGTGCGGGAGATGCATGCCGACACCGAAACGCCGGTTTCAGTCTATTTGAAACTGCAGCGGCAATATTCCTGTCTACTTGAGTCGGTTGAAGGGGAGGAGTTTCTTGCCCGGTTTTCCTATGTCGCCATAGACCCCGTCGCCATTCTCCGTGGCACGGTTGGTGGTGCGGTTGAGCTTGAAATCCGCGATTCGAAATTCAATGCACTGAAGGCTGTGGCGGGAGAGGGCAATGACCTGCGCGCCATGATAGACCGATGCCTTGCAGCATTTGATACCGACGGCATTGCCGGCCGGAAGAACGGTTCTGTTCAAATGATCACTTCGGGCGTTTTTGGTTATTTCGGATACGATTCAATGCATCTTGTTGAGCGCATTCCAGCGGCCGAACTCCCCGATCCGGCTGGTATGGCCGATGTATGCCTTCTGTTCTGCGACACGCTTGTTGTGTTCGACAACATCATGCGCAAGATGTTCATTATTGCCAATCATCTTGATGAAAACGGCCGTGGAGCAGCTCAGGAAAAAATCGAGGCTATTGCCGAAAGCCTCTACAAGCCGCTCCAGAGAGCGCAGATTGATTTTCTCCCTGAAACGCCCGAGCCTGTTGTGTCCAACACCACAAGGGATGAGTACCTTACAAAGGTTGCCATAGCCAAAGAACATATTCTCGCTGGCGACATTTTTCAGGTACAGATTTCACAGCGGCTTCGCCGGAAACTCAATACCAGGCCTTTTGATGTGTACAGGATGCTCCGTACCGTCAACCCCTCGCCCTATCTCTACTATTTCGATATGGGCGATTTTCAGATTGTTGGCTCTTCCCCCGAGTTGCAGGTAAAGGTGGAACACGACAGCCAGGGGCGCAGGATGGTTGATACCCGTCCCATTGCAGGGACCCGTCACCGTGGCGCCACTTTCGCGGAGGATGAGGCGATAGCTGCTGAACTGCTCAGTGATGAAAAGGAGTGCGCAGAACATCTGATGCTGATTGATCTCAGCAGGAACGATATTGGCCGCATTGCCAAAATAGGGACGGTTGAGACTACAGAGATGATGGTGATTGAGAAATATTCACATGTCATGCACATTGTCAGTAATGTGCGCGGTGAACTTCGCCCTGAACTGGGCACCATGGATGCGTTCTGGTCCTGTTTCCCTGCTGGTACCCTGACGGGAGCGCCGAAAGTACGGGCGATGGAGATCATCTACGAACTGGAAAAAGAAAAACGCGGACTCTACGGCGGTGCGGTAGGTTATCTTGATTTTAAAGGGAACCTGACCACAGCAATTGCTATCCGTACCATGGTGGTTGAGGGTGGAACTATCTACTTTCAGGCTGCAGGCGGCATAGTGGCCGATTCCACTCCTGAGGCCGAGTACCAGGAAACAATGAACAAAATGAAAGCGGGCCTTACGGCTGTTGAGTGTCTTGAAACGATACAATAAGGGCCCTCTCTGAGGGCGTGGCGATACCTGCTCATAACCATAGTCAACCATGAAGAACATGAATACTGCTAAACGGAATCCCATCCTGCTGGTTCTCGCCGGCATTCTTGTGGGAGCTCTCTTTTTTTCGAACCTTGAGTTCTCTTTTTCGGGTTTCAACTCCCCGGAAGGCGGAAGCGCTGCTCTGTCAGGAAAGCCCAACTATGCCCAGGCAAAAAGTGAGAGTGAGAACTTTCCTGCCCTGTCGCTGAAAAGCTTCAATGAGGCATTTGTCCAGATTGCCGAGTCTGCCACCCCTTCCGTTGTGACGGTATACACCGAAAAGAAGGTGAGCGGCCGCTTCACATCGCCGTTTGATTTTTTCGGTCACCAGTTTGATGACTTCTTTGCCCCTCCGGGCATGAGGCCCCGTGAAGAGAACAGCCGGGTACAGAAAGGAATGGGTTCCGGGGTTATTGTGACCGGTGATGGCTATATTCTTACCAACAACCATGTTGTGGAGGGGGCTGACACCGTCTCCATCCGCACCTTTGATAACCGGAAGCTTACCGCTGAAATTATCGGCACCGACCCGAAAACCGACCTTGCCGTCATCAAGGTTACCGGATTGAACCTGAAGCCTCTTGTTATTGGCGACAGCGACAGGCTCCGGGTGGGGGAGTGGGTTATCGCCATCGGCAGTCCGCTTGGTGAGAATCTTGCCCGCACGGTGACTCAGGGGATTGTGAGCGCAAAGGGGCGTGCAAATGTGGGGCTTGCCGATTACGAGGATTTCATCCAGACCGATGCGGCCATCAACCCCGGCAACTCGGGTGGTCCACTGGTCAACATTCAGGGTGAACTGGTGGGTATAAACACAGCCATTGCAAGCCGAACCGGCGGGTTTGAGGGAATCGGATTTGCCGTGCCTTCAAATATGGCCCGGAAAGTGATGACTTCGCTTATTGAGAGCGGTACCGTTACCCGTGGTTATCTGGGAGTGAGCATACAGGATGTTGACGAGAACATCGCCAAAGCCATGGGGCTGGAGAAGCCCGAGGGTGCTCTTGTGGGCACTGTTGTTGCGGGCGGCCCGGCGGCCGGGGCGGGGCTGAAAACGGGGGATGTCATTGTAGGCTTCAACGGAAAAAAAGTGAGTGGCAGCGTGCCTCTCCGTAACCGCATTGCCGCGCTTGCCCCCGGTACATCCGTGAAGATCGATCTTCTCCGTGATGGCAAGCCTCTTCAGCGCTCTCTGCGCCTGGGGCTGCAACCATCAGCCGAAGCGGCAGGCGAGGCGGCCTCTGCTCAACCGGCAAACAGTTCACTCGGATTCAGTGCCTCTGCACTGAGTGCCGAACAGGCGCGTTCGCTCGGCATCTCCCCGACTGCGGGAAAAGTGGTGGTGACTGCTGTTTCAGAGAGCTCCAACGCATGGCGTGCCGGTATCAGGCGGGGCGACCTCATTCTTGCCATCAACCGCAAACCAGTAGAATCGTTTGCCGGCTACTCTGCTTCAGTCAGCGGAATCAAGAAGGGGGAGCTGCTGTTTCTGCTTGTTGAGCGTCGTGGCAACAAGATTTATTTTGCCTTCAATCTGTAAAGAATTGTTTGCCTGAATCGCGGATAGTTGTACATTTCATAAAGGTAAGGTCAGCGAGGGTGCGAGCTGACTTTACTTTTTTGTTTTTTTGTTTTGCCAAATCAGCCAATGTCAATATGGCGAAGAAGGCCCATTGCGTTCTTTTCAACTTATAATCAGCCGTTAAGAGATGAGTGATCGAGTGTACCTGACCAGGGATGGCTACAACAGACTCAAGGATGAGCTTCATGAGCTGCTGCATGTGACCAGAGCCGAAGTGCTTGAAAAGATTGCCGAAGCCCGTTCCCATGGGGATTTGAGCGAAAACGCAGAATATGATGCCGCCCGCGAGCAGCAGTCGCAGACAGAGGCGCGCATAGCCGATCTGGAAAGCAAACTCTCCTCGGCAACCATTCTCGATCCCAAACATATCAAGACCGACAAGGTCTACATTCTTACCTCCGTTGAGCTGCTCAACCTTGATGACAAAAAAGAGACTCTTGAATACACTCTTGTCTCAAGCGAGGAGTCAGACAGCGACCTTGGCAAGATTTCAGTTCGTTCTCCGGTGGGCAGAGCCCTTATCGGCAAAGCGGTCGGAGATAAAGTGACCATAATTGTGCCGAAAGGGGAACTTCATTATGAAGTCAAAAAGATTTTCGTTAAATAAGCGGCTGAACCAAAAACATACTGTCCCATGGGCAAGCGACAAATCATCTACCGTCCTGACCGGATTGCCGGAAGCAAGGAGCTCCTCAACCGTGAAGTCAACCTTGTCACCAAAGAGGCACGGGTGTGGCACGGCACCATTACAGCCATCGGCCCTGCCGAGGTTGAACTGAAGGATGCCCGCAAGGGGACGCACCGGATTGCTTTTGCCCATATCGACAGAATCTATTCAGATAGTAAAACCGGGTACTAATAATCAATACCATGCGCAGAAAAATTGTTGTCGGAAACTGGAAAATGAACAAGACGGTCGCTGAATCGACCGAACTTGCCTCGGCAGTTGTTGCTGCGCTTGGAAGCGACTGTTCAGCATGCGAGGCCGGTATTGCACCGACCTATCCTGCACTTGACGCAGTTGGCCGCACCATAAAGGGAAGTGAAGTTCTTCTTGTGGCACAGAACTGCCATTATGAAGATGACGGGGCATTTACCGGAGAGGTTTCAACCGGCATGCTCAACGCTCTTGGATGCTCTTATGTCATCATTGGCCATTCTGAGCGCCGTCAGTATTTCGGTGAAACAGATGCAACCGTCAACCTTCGCATCAAAAAAGTTCTTGCAGCAGGCATGAAAGCCATTCTCTGTGTCGGTGAAACCCTTGAAGAACGGGAATCCGGCGCGTTTGAGGCTGTTGTTTCCACACAGGTGACCGGCGGACTGCAGGGCGTTGTTGACATCAGCGACATTGTGATTGCCTATGAGCCTGTATGGGCCATCGGTACCGGCAGGACAGCCAGTTCAGAGCAGGCTCAGGAAGTCCATAAAATTATTCGCAACAAGGTCGCAGAACTCTATGGAGCCCCTGCTGCAGATGCTGTGCGCATTCAGTATGGCGGAAGCGTCAAACCTTCCAATGCGGCAGAACTCTTTGCCATGCCCGACATTGACGGCGGCCTCATTGGAGGCGCAGCCCTCAAGGCAGAAGATTTCGCGGCTATCGTCAAAGCTGCCTGCTGAACGGCTTTTCCGCCTCACAGCACCATCTTGTTTCTTCTTTCAGGACACCGATAACCCGGTGTCCTTTTTTTTGTGCTCCGCCGCCTGTTATTTGAGTTCCTCGCCCCTGCCGTTCTGGAGGTGGTTGCTGGTTTTCCATGGCTGTACGGCAAGCACGAAGGAGAGCAGCAGTGAAATCCCTATCCAGCTCCAGCCGATTCCGATGAGGCTCTCCCAAGAGTATTTGCCATAAGCTCCCAGCAGTTCCCGGAACAGCTGGTTGACGAGGATGATGGAGAGGAAGATTGGCAGGGCGAACTTGATGATCCAGTTCCACCAGGTGCCCAGCTGAAGCTTTGATACCTTGTTGAGGTGGTTCCTGATGATGTCTATTTTGAAGAACCATCCGACTGCGAGGCATTCCAGCAGTCCTGCTACGATCAGACCGTAATTGTTGATGAAATGATCAACAATATCGAGCCAGAGCAGCCCTCCCTGTGTCGTGAAGATCAGTCCCCCCGCAAAGCCAAGCAGGCAGAGCAGGGTGGCGAGCAGTTCCCTGTTGATGGCGAACTTGTCTTCAATGCCGGATACGAAGGCCTCAACGATGGAAATTGATGAGGAAATTCCAGCCACGGTAAGGCTCAGGAAGAACAGGACTCCAAAGAGCGGGCCGGCTGTGCCAAGCAGCGAGATGGCTTTCGGATAGGCTACAAAGGCAAGGCCGATGCTCTCCTGGACAACATCTTCAAGCGCAATCCCCTGGTTGGCGGACATGAACCCCAGAAGAGCAAAGACGCCGAACCCGGAAAGCAGCGAGAAACCGCTGTTGGCCAGCGCGGTAATGATTGCGCTTCCTGTCATGTTCGACTCATAAGGCATGTAGCTTGCATACGCAATCATGATGCCGAACCCGAGGCTCAAGGTAAAGAAGATCTGTCCGTACGCGCTTACCCAGACCATTGGGTCCGACAGTTTAGAGAAATCGGGCGTGAGATAGGCCGATACCCCTACCATTGCCCCCTCCAGGGTGAGTGACCAGAAAACGAGCGCCAGAGTCAGGATGAGCAGCAGCGGCATGAAGATCTTGTTTGCCAGTTCAATGCCGGGGCCTACGCCACGGACGATGATGATCCAGTTCACTACCCATACCACAAGGAGGGCAATGAGGATGGGCATTCTGATGGCTCCAATCTCAAAGGGCGACGAGGTCACCTGCAGGAATGAATTGAAGAAGAAGCTGTTGGGATCATCGCCCCAGGCAAGTGTGGTGGAAAAAAAGAGGTAGTCGATGCACCAGGCAATCACCGCTGAATAATAGAGAACGATGCCGAACATGGTAAAGAGCAGGGGCCACCACCCAAGCCATTCCCATCGGGGACTGATTTTGTGGAATGCCAGTGGTGCGCTTCCGAAGCGTTCGTGCCCGATGCCGAACTCAAGAATCAGGAGAGGAATGCCGGCTGTCAGAAGCGCGATGAGGTAGGGAATAAGGAATGCTCCCCCGCCGTTCTCATAGGTTAGATAGGAGAATCGCCAGATATTGCCAAGCCCTACGGCCGAGCCGATAGCGGCAAGGATAAATCCGGTTCTCGATTTCCATGTGTTTCTGCCGGTAGTTTCTGATTTCATGGTCGAGTTTTTTGCTTCAGTTGGCGCCGTTCCTGTTTATCTTCCCGGTTCAATCGCACTGGCAGCGGAGGCTTCCTTCGATTTCTTCATCGAGCAGAAATCCGGCCCGCACATTGTGCAGAAGTCTGCCTTTTCTCCTTCATGGCCTGCGGCTTTCATGCTTGCTGCATGCACTTCGCGGGTTTTTGGGGGATCAAGCGAAAGATTGAACTGATCTTCCCAGTTGAAAGCGAACCGGGCGCTGCTCATCAGTTCGTCGCGGAGCCTTGCAATGGGGCTTCCCTTGGCAAGATCGGCAGCATGCGCGGCAATTTTATGGACCACAACCCCTTCGCGGACATCGTTACGGTCAGGCAGGCCAAGATGCTCTTTGGGTGTAACATAGCAGAGCATGGAGCAGCCGTAGCTTGCTATGAGTGTGCCTCCGATGGCGGAATTGACATGGTCGTAACCAGCGGCAATATCAGTGACCAGAGGGCCGAGGGTATAGAAAGGGGCTTCATGGCAGTATTCAAGCTGCTTCTGCATGTTCTCCTCAATCATGTTGAGCGGCACATGTCCGGGCCCCTCAATCATCACCTGTACCTCATGTTTCCAGGCCAGCGTAGTCAATTCGCCGAGTACCTTGAGTTCACCGAACTGGGCTTCGTCGTTGGCATCCGAAATGGAGCCGGGACGGAGCGCGTCGCCAAGTGAGACGGCAATGTCGTAGCATTTCAGGATTGCGCAGATCTCCTCGAAGTGTGTGTACAGGAAGTTCTCCTGTTTATTTGCCCGGCACCATTTTGCCATGATTGAACCACCTCGTGATACAATCCCGGTCCTGCGTTTGTCGGCAAGCGGGAGGTGCTTTTCTAGAATACCCGCGTGGATGGTGAAATAATCAACTCCCTGCTCGGCCTGTTCAAGAAGCGTATCGCGGTAGAGCTCCCATGTAAGGTTTTCTGCAACGCCGTTTACCTTTTCAAGTGCCTGGTAAATGGGTACCGTGCCGATGGGAACGGGGGAGTTGCGAAGAATCCATTCGCGGGTTTTGTGGATGTTGGCTCCGGTGCTGAGGTCCATGACGGTGTCGGCCCCCCAGCGGCATGCCCAGACAGCTTTTTCGACCTCTTCGGCTATGCTTGAACTCATGGCGGAGTTGCCGATGTTGGCATTGATTTTTACCCTGAAGTTCCTGCCGATGATCATCGGCTCAAGTTCCGGATGATTGATGTTTGCGGGAATGATTGCTCTCCCTGCAGCCACTTCGCTCATGACGAACTCGGCGGTAATGGGTTCAGAAGGGGTTCCCCCCCGGCCGTTCGCCCTTATCCACTCTTCAAGCTGCTGGTTTTCACGGATGGCTACATATTCCATTTCCGGAGTGATGACCCCTTTGCGGGCAAAGTGCATCTGTGTAAGAGCAATGCCGTCCTCGGCCATGCGCGGATGGCGCTCGGTCATCGATTCGGTGTTGACTGGTGCCGCACAGGGCACACTGATGCTTTTAATGAAGTTCCAGCTGTCCCTCACGGGAGCAAGTCCTTCAGCAGGGTTGACCTGTAAGGAAGGGTCGGAGTGCGGACCGCTGGTGTCGTACAGAGGCAGTGAAGAGAACGGAACTCCATTGCAGGAATATGTTCCCGACAGGTTGAGGGTCTGCATGCCCACTTTGACGGGCCAGAGTGTTCCTTCTGCATATGTTTTCTGAAACGCCCTGTCCTCTCTGGACTCTTTAGGGCAAGAGGTGTGTGTGGTGTTGGTACTCATGTGTGGTTCCGGGTGTCAGCCGCAGGAAAACGAACGGAAGGGAAGGATGAGAAGCCCTTAAAGGCCCTACGGTAGGGTATGGAGCAGAGCTTCAATCTTTCCTTGCGTCAGTATTACCTGCATCAAGTTACAAGGGTGTGATCTCAGCCTTCAAAAGAAAGCACCCCCAAGATGTGAATCTATCGGCACAATACTTAAATTCACCTTGATTTGCAAATACGCAGAAGCGCTTCGGAAGCGTTGAACCCATTGAGTGAGAGGAATCAGGCATGCATCGAGAGGAAGCGAACGGGGCAGGGGATGAACGGCTCAGCGGAGTTGTTGACAGGGTCTCTTTTTTCAGCCCTGAAAGCGGCTTTGCCGTGCTTCGCCTCTCTTCCGGAGCGGACGAGGCCGGGATGACTGTTGTGGGCTGCATTGCCTCCGTTTCACCGGGTCAGCACATAGAGGCTGTCGGCCGATGGCAGAATGACAGGAACTGGGGTATGCAGTTTCGTGCCTCTACTCTTTCGGTTGTGGCTCCCAGGAGCCATGAGGGGATGGAGAACTATCTTGCTTCCGGCATGCTGAAGGGGGTGGGGCCGCATCTGGCTTCTGTCATGATGGGTGCCTGGGGAACCGATGTTTTTACCATCATTGAGGGTCAGCCGGAACGGCTGCTTGAGCTTCCCGGCATAGGGCCGAAGAAGCAGCGGCAGATTGTGGAGTCGTGGCAGGAGCACAAGGCGGTGCGCGACATCATGATATTCCTCCAGTCGCACGGGGTTGGAACCGCAAGAGCACTGAAAATCTATAAAGTATACGGTGCAGATGCCGTGGCGGTGGTCAGCCGCGACCCCTACCGGCTTACCCGCGATATTTCGGGCATTGGGTTCCGCACGGCCGACGCCATTGCCCTAAGCATCGGTATTGCCCGGGACTCTCCCCTTCGGGCCCGGGCCGGCATCAGCTGGGTGCTGCAGGAACTTTCCTCCAGGGGCCACTGCCGGGTTCCCGAAACCATGCTGCTTGATTCAGCCCGCCAGCTCCTCCAGATGCGTGAGGATATCCTGCAGGAGGCTCTTAAGAGTGAACTTACTGTGGGGCATGTCATTGCTGAAGGGGAGGGGGAAGACCGGCATCTCTATCTTGAGTCTCTCTGGAAGGCTGAGCAGGGCGTTGCGGAGGGTATAAAGAGGATTGCTTCAGGCAAGCTTCCCTGGGGGAGGATTGATGTTGATCGCTCTGTGAGGGAGGCTGAAGAGCGATCACGCCTTGAACTCTCACCCTCACAGCGCGAAGCGGTGCGCCTTGCGCTTACAAGTAAGCTGCTTGTCATTACTGGCGGCCCGGGTGTGGGTAAAACCACCATCATCCGGACACTGCTCTCCATTCCTGAGGTGTTCGGGCTCAGTGTGCTGCTCTGCGCTCCCACAGGCAGGGCGGCCAAACGGCTCGGTGAGGCTACCGGACGGGAGGGAAGAACCATCCACCGGATGCTTGAGTTCGACCCCTATACCTACGACTTCAAACGCTGTTCCTCCAACCCTCTCAACGCCGACATCATCATTGTTGATGAAGCTTCCATGATTGATGTGGTGCTGATGAACCGCCTGCTCTCGGCCATTTCCAGTAAGGCTGCAGTCGTTCTTGCCGGTGATGTCGACCAGCTTCCCCCTGTCGGGCCCGGTGCCGTTCTGGCAGATGTCATCAGCTCCGAAGCTGTTCCTGTTGTCCGCCTGACGGAGATTTTCCGGCAGGCCGCACAGTCGATGATCATTCAGAACGCTCACCGCATCAACCGTGGGGAGGGACTCCTTCGCCATGAGGGGCCCGAACTGACAGACTTTTATTTTGTCTCTGCCTCCGGCCCGGAAGAGATCCGCCGCAAGCTCCTTTCTGTTGTGGCCCAGAGGATCCCCGAGCGATTCGGGCTCGACCCGCTGGAGGGTATCCAGGTGCTGACTCCAATGAATAAGGGCCCTCTGGGTTCGCAGTCGCTCAACACTCTTCTGCAGGAGCGCCTGAACGGCGGGGGAGGCAAGCGGGTTGAACGGTTCGCAGTCACCTATGGCCGGGGCGACAAGGTGATTCAGACCATCAACAACTATGAAAAAGAGGTGTTCAACGGCGACATCGGGATAATCTCCGCTATTGATGATGACGACCGGGAGATGCAGGTGCTGTTTGATGGCCGTGAGGTGCGTTACCTTTTCAGTGAGCTTGATGAAATGGCGCCGGCATGGGCCATTACCATCCACAAAAGCCAGGGTTCGGAATACCCCGCAGTGGTCATACCGCTCTCCATGCTTCACTACCCGATGCTGGAGCGGAACCTCATCTATACGGCGGTAACAAGGGGGAGAAAGCTGGTGATGGTTATTGGTGAAGAGCAAGCCTTGGCAACGGCCATCGCCAGGTGCACTTCTAAGGGTCGCCTCACCGGCCTTGCTGCCGCACTCCGCCTTCCGATAGGCTGATTGCCGTCCTTTTTTTATTATATTTCCCACCTTGCCCTTGAAACCTGCAACGGCGTTTCCCTAACATTCTTTTTCTTCGTTCAATGCGATTGTTCAACCTGATCCGCCTCGCACTTTTCCAGATGGGTTTTGGTATCATGCTCGGCTTTCTGCACGACACCCTCAACCGCGTCATGGTCAAAGAGCTTGGCATCGCCTCCACAATCGTCTTCGGTCTTATCAGCCTCAAAGAACTTCTTGCCGTTTTCGGCGTCAAGGTATGGGTTGGAAGCATGTCCGACCGTTCCCATTTTCTGGGGTACCAGCGTTCCCCTTATATCCTTCTTGGGCTTGTGAGTTGCGTCGTCTCCTTCATGTACGCCCCCGTGGCGGCCTATCAGGTAGAGGTGAGCGGCACCGACTTTGCCACCCTTTTCCCGGCAGTACTTTTTGATGTCGGCCTCTGGCAGCTCATGGCGGTATTCCTCCTCTTCGGTTTCGGCCTGCAGGTTGCCACCACCGCCTACTACGCACTCATCGCCGACTATGTGGGCGACAGGCACATCGGCAAGGTGACCTCCTCCAGCTGGACCCTCATGGTGCTTACCACCATCATTTCGGCCCGTGTGGTCGGTTCCTATCTTGATGTCTACACACCCGAACGCCTCGTGAATGTGGGTATTGCTGGCGGACTTATCGCCCTTGTCCTTGGCCTTATTGCGTTTGTGGGGGTTGAAGAGCGAAACGCTGCGGGGAAGAAAGGAAAAGCGGAGGAGTCGCTTGGTTTCGTTCAGTCGATCCGGCTGCTGTCCCGGTCACCCAAAACCATGTTTTTCGCGTTCTACATCTTCCTCTCCATCTTTGCCCTGTTTTCCAATGAAATTGTGATGGAGCCGTTCGGCGCAGATGTGTTCGGCATGCCCGTAGGGGTAACCACCAAACTCTTCCGTCCTACAATGGGCGGCATGCAGCTCGTTTTCATGCTCATTACCGGGTTTCTTCTGAACCGGATCGGCAACAAGAACGGCGCCCTCATCGGCAACCTCTTCTGCATGGTCGGGTTTTCCATCATCATTGCTGCCGGCTTCGCCCTCGACGAGTCTATGCTTCGCATTGGCCTTGTGGTTACGGGTATCGGCCTCGGCGCTTCAAGCGTCTCGAACATCACCATGATGATGACCATGACTGCAGGGCGCAGTGGCGTCTATATCGGCCTCTGGGGAACGGCCCAGAGCCTCGCCATGTTCCTTGGCCACTTTGGTGCGGGTATCATCCGCGATGTGGTGCATGCTTTCAGCGGCAGCTACATGATGGCCTACAGTGCCATCTTCGGTCTTGAAATCCTGGCGTTCGGCCTTGCCAGCCTCCTGCTCCCCAGAATATCCAAAGAGGCGTTTGAAGAGGAGAGCCGTGTGAAGTTTTCCGAGGTCCTCGCAAACAGCGGTGTCGATTGAGCCTCCGTATAATTATCAGCAATGACTGCCATGACCCATGTCTTCGGCCCTGTATCTTCAAAACGCCTCGGCCAGTCCCTCGGCGTTGACCTGCTTCCCCCGAAAAGCTGCACCTGGAACTGCATCTACTGCCAGCTCGGAAGAACCAGGGAGTATACCCTTCTGCGGCAGGAGTTCTATCCGCCCGCAGAGATTCTCTCTGAAATACAAGAGGCTGTAGACTCCGGAGCGCACATAGACTGGATTACCTTTGTGGGCTCGGGCGAGACCATGCTGTATCGCGGTATAGGCAGGCTTATTGACGAGGTGAAGAAGATGACTGATATTCCCGTGGCCATTATTACCAACGGCTCGCTTTTCTCTCTGCCCGAAGTCCGTCAGGAGGCCTTGAGAGCTGATGCAGTACTCCCTTCGCTCAACGCCGGCTCAGAAGAGCTGCACCAGAAAATCAGCCGTCATGCTCCGGGCTTTACCTTCAGGCGTCACCTTGAGGGGCTTATCGCCTTCAGAAAGGAATACACCGGCAACCTCTGGGTTGAGGTGATGCTCCTTGGAGGAGTCAACGACACCGATGAAGCCTTGAAAGATATTACCGGTGCACTTGCTCAAATCGGCCCCGACATGGTGCACCTTGTCATTCCAACCAGGCCCTCAACCGAAAAGGATGTCCTGCTCCCGAGTGAAGAGCGCATTGAGCGGGCGGTTGCCCTCATGCAGGAGGTTGCTGCCGTTGTACACCCGATAAAAGGCTCCATGGATCTTTCCGGGACCCCCGATATTCTTGAAGCGGTAACAGCCATAACCCTCCGCCATCCCGTGCAGGAAAATGAACTCAGGAAAGCCCTTGAAGACCGGTTCTCCGACTCTCCGCAGAAAGTCGGGGAAGTTATGAAAGAAATGTTTGCCACCGGCCGGTTCAGCCTCATCACACAGGGAGGGGAAGCCTACTGGACGAAAAAGACAGAGTAAGTGCCGGCTTTCACTGATTCTCAGCGGTAAGGGTCGCCATCTGTTCTCTCATCGTCATAGCGCTGCTCATCCTTATCTTTCCGGTCCTTCCTGTCGCTGTCCCAACTCTCTTTTTTTTCATACCGGTCACTTTTGCCTTCGTCACGGCGGTCGTCGTTGTGATTACGCAAGTAGGGTGTGCATCCCGTAGCCAGCAGAAGCAGGGAAACTGCAAGTACTTTTTTCATGTTCTCCTCTCTTCAGTTCTGGTTGTCATCAGTATTGAGTTCGCATAGGTTTCTTCGGCTCATAATACTTTGACGCTTCCTGTGCTCTGCTTCCTGCGTTGCCTCAGGACTTAATATTGACAGAATTGTGTATTTTACCCGAAAATAAACAGGCACAACCCCCGATTACTAATGAACACCATTCTTCTTGCAGCTCTTTCCCTCCTGCTGCTCTACCTCGGTTACCGTTACTACAGCCCGGTTCTCGCCCGTCAGCTTGGCATTGATGAATCGGAAGAGACTCCGGCCGTCAAACAGCATGACGGTGTCGATTTCGTGCCGGCAAAACATTGGCTGATTCTTTTCGGCCATCATTTTGCCTCCATTGCAGGGGCGGCTCCCATTATCGGCCCGGTCATCGCCTGCCTTTATTGGGGCTGGCTTCCCGCTCTGGCATGGATAGTGTTCGGCAGCATCTTCATGGGTGCTGTGCACGACCTTGCTTCCCTTGCCATCTCCGCCAAAAACGAGGGGCGTTCAATAGCTGACCTTACGGAAAACATCCTCGACCGCAATGCAAAAATCGTCTTCAGCCTCTTTGTTTTCCTGACACTCATCCTCATTGTGGCGGTGTTTGCTGCCATAGCCGGCCAGACCCTTGCCAACACCCCTGAAGTGGTGCTTCCCACCCTTGGCCTCATTCCTGTTGCTGCGCTCATCGGCTGGCTGATGTACCATCGTGGCTTCTCGATTCTCCTCTCTTCGCTGCTGGGTGTTGCCATGCTGTTTGGTCTCATCGTCCTCGGCTACAGCCACCCCCTGAGCCTGCCGGTGTCGAACCCGGCACAATGGTGGACCATCATTCTCATCATTTATGGTATGATTGCCTCTGTCACTCCGGTTACCCTGCTCCTGCAGCCGCGCGACCATCTTGCCGCCCTTGTCCTGTTTGCCGGCATGTTTTTCGGCTTCCTTGGGCTGCTGCTCTCCCGTCCTGAACTCCACGCTCCTCCGGTGGTCTCCTTTTCCTCCGATCAGGGCTGGATGTTCCCCATGCTTTTCATCACCATCGGCTGCGGAGCGGTATCGGGCTTCCACAGCCTTGTAGCCAGCGGCACCACCGCCAAGCAGCTTCCTACAATGAAAGATATCCGGGCCGTCGGTTACGGGGCCATGGTCACTGAATCTGCTCTTGCTGTTCTGGCAATTGTTGCCGTTACAGCAGGTCTCTACTGGAAAGAGATTCCGGTTGGTCAGCACGGGTTCGTTTATCAGGAGGTGTTTCAGAAGGGGGGATGGATAAAGACCTTCGGCCTCGGCTATGGTGAAATTACCAAGCCGGTACTCGGTGCTTTCGGCGCTCTCATCGGCATCACCATGCTGAAAACTTTTGTGATGACCACGCTCGACTCTGCCACCCGCATTACGCGCTATATAGGAACTGAGCTTCTCGGTGAGACTTTCGGTATTCCGGGTATGAAAAATAAATACGGGGTTACCCTTCTTATAGGATTTCTGGCCGGAGTACTGGCACTCGGCAACTGGAAGGCCATCTGGCCCATATTCGGTTCAGCCAACCAGCTTGTCGCGAGCGTGGTGTTCATAGTCACAAGCGTGTGGCTGTTCGCAAGGGGGAAGAACTGGAAACTGACCGCTGTGCCGGCAGTCCTGATGCTCATCACCACCATCAGTGCTCTCGTCGTGAAAACCAATGAGTTCCTCACCGCCGAGCCGGCTAAATACCTGCTCGCCTCAATAGCCGTTATCCTTATCGCCCTGGCGCTCTTCATCCTTGTGCAGAGCATCCGCATTGTGCGGAGCCGTGGGCCGGTCTAGCGTTTTCCAAAGTCGCCCAAATCCACCGGTGCCCGCCCGTGCTTCACTTCAGGCACTCCGCACAAGCCAGCCTCTGACACGGGACATACCCCAGAAACCAGGGGCTGTTGTTATAAAGCTGACGACACTCGTCTTTTACCTTTGTTGATGGGAAAGTTTCGCTCAATCACCCCATTCGTGCAGGAAACGCTGCCTTGCCCGTGTCAGCCAGAAAGATAGGAGTTCGTTCTATCCTACGGAGCATTCCATGGTGGAATGTTTCTGGCGCAATACACCCGGCAAGCCGCTGCGTTTTTTTTCTCGCGGCGTTGAGAGTTATTCACGATATTCAACAACGTCCCCTATTTTTTTTCTACCAGTATGCTGGTGTTTTCGGCAATGCGGAAGGTTGCTACAAGTGCTTCAAGAAGCAGCCTCGCAAGAAGCACCAGCAGGAAAAAGACAATTGGCGCCATCAGGATACCGCCCAGCCCGCTCCAGAAGTTGAACTGCATTGAGGTAAATCCCGCCCCGAGTGTGCCCAGAGCGGTAATGGCGGCAAACACCATTGACAGAATGTAAAGGTACTTGACAATCTGCAGGGTGATGAACTCCTTGAATGAGAAGTCAAACAGTTTGCCGAAAAGTGATCCGTTCTGCATGGTCAGCTCCTTGTGTTCAGAATTGAATTGAGAAAAACTGCCGCAAAACTGCTGGCTGTTATAGCCCATGCGCAGGGTGAAGAATGAGGGCACCTCTATTTCAAGGTACCATAAATAAGGTAGCACGATTTATCTCATAGTGGAAATCTTCCCGAAATCCACCGTCTTGTTCTCCCTGCTCAATGGAGCTGTTTCCTCCTCTCCTTGCCGGCGTGTCGGGAAGTGATTTGTTTTTGTTTCTGTTATGTATTAACATATGAACAAAGGCTCATATGAATGTTGATGCACAAAAACCAATGACTGAAAACCGTTCTGAAATCTGCCTGGAGCAGTGCTTTCATCCTGAAACGGTTGAGAGGGTGAGTGGCTTTATGGCCTCACGGGAAGATTTGTTGGCTGTGGCTGAGCTTTTCAAGGCGCTTGGTGATGGGAGCAGAATGTCGATTCTCAATGCTCTTCTCTGTTCGGAGCTGTGTGTGTGCGATTTGACCATGATACTGAAGATGACCCAGTCTGCGGTGTCGCATCAGCTTCGTGTGCTGCGGGGGGCAAAGATAGTCAAGTCCAGAAAGGAGGGGAAGAATGTGTACTACTCGCTTGATGATCCTCACATTGCCATGCTGATTGAAACGGGGTTTGAGCATGTAAGAGAAGAGAGGGGGGGGGGAGATGTGTGACGAGCTGTGAGGCACAAACAGGGAGAAGCCAATCATGAATGAATTTACAGCGATACTGATATCAGTTTTTGTGGCTTCCTGGCATGTTCTTGTTGAGGCTGCGCCATGGATGCTTCTGGGTTTTGTGGTGGCAGGGCTGTTCCGTGCATTGCTGCCCGGTGATATGATTGCGAAACATATGGGAGGAAGAGGGATTAAAGGGATCGTAAAGGCTTCGGCACTTGGTATTCCTGTTCCTCTCTGCAGCTGCGGTGTACTGCCTGCAGCGGCAGGGCTGAGGAAGCAGGGAGCGGGGAAGGGGCCTGTTGCATCCTTCCTTATTTCTACTCCTGAGACGGGTGTTGATTCCATTGCGGTAACCTATGCTCTGCTTGATCCACTGATGACTGTTATCCGCCCCCTGGTTTCTTTTGTTACTGCGATTGCGGCAGGTGTTTCTGTGGCTTTTTTTGAACGGTTTGAGAAGCCCTCTGCCGTTGTTCCCGAAGCCGGACAAGCTACAGGCTCCTGCTGTGGCGGCACCTGTTCAAGCAGCGCTGCCATACCAGAAGTGCCGCAATCTTTTATAGAGAAGGTTCGTGGCGGGTTGCGTTTCGCATTTTCTGATCTTCTGGCCGATATCGGGAAGTGGTTTTTTCTGGGTCTTCTGCTTGCGGGCTGTATTTCTGTTTTTGTGTCGCCCGATATGCTGCAGTTGGTTGCCGGAAACGAGTTTCTCTCAATGCTGATGATGCTGGCCATTTCAGTGCCGCTTTATGTCTGCGCCACTGCCTCTACCCCTGTTGCGGCAGCTCTTGCCCTGAAAGGAATTTCACCGGGGGCGGCTCTCGTCTTCCTGCTTGCCGGGCCGGCAACCAATGCGGCTTCGCTGACCGTTATCTCCCGTATGCTCGGCAAGGCCTCAACCGCTGTCTATCTTGTGAGCATTATGGTCATGTCGCTTGTTGCCGGTATTCTGGTCAATCGCCTGTATCGCTTCCTTGGGCTTGATCTTACAGGGTGGGTAGGCAGGCCGGTTCATACTGAACCATCGCTCATGGCTATGGCGGCAGCGGTCGTTCTTCTTCTTTTGACGCTCAGGGCAATGCTCTTCAAAGGGCGTGCAGAACATTGAGTGAAGCTGTTGAGAGCCGATACGGCTGATACATAAACAACTACCGTATGAACAGAAATACAGTGCCAAAGAGTGGCCGGTTGCCCGTTCAAGCCATATCCGACACCTCGGCACTTGTGCTGCTTTGGTGTGGAGAGGAGATTTATCAGTCTGACGCCGTCCGGCAATATGCCGGTATGCTTGACCTCTCTCGAGGGCGGGAGTTGTTGGCCAGGTGCCATGCTGTCTGGGAGGAGTATGACCGGGTTATCCGCTACCGAAAACTCTGCATAGCCCGTGAGGCAGAAACTATCCTTGCCGGTGGCCATATTCGGCAGGTGGTTATCCCCGGTGCCGGCTATTCCATGCTGGGCATTGAGCTTGCAAGCCGGTTTGCAGGCCTGAAGGTGTTTGAGATTGATTCAAGCGGTATGAGGGAAAAAAGAGGAATGGTTGAACGCCTTGCTGTTGCTTCAGGAAGCAGCCTCTCTTGCCTTGAGGGAGATGTTGAAGATCATGCCGGGTTGCGCCGGCTTCTTTCTGGCGCAGGTTGGCAGGACGCTGCACCCACGCTGACGATTGTTGAGGGGTTGAGCTATTATCTGTCTCGGGAGAGTGCCCTTGGGCAGTGGCGGAATTTGGCTGAGGGTTCAATGGTTGTTTTTGAGTATCTCGTGCCCTATGGAGAGGTGAATCCGGAGCGGAGGGATATCCCGCGCCTCGTGTTCGGGGAGATCATGCAGTATTGTTCATTTACCGGTGAGTTCTCGTTCTGGCGTGAGGAGGAGGTGCGCAGTGAACCGGGGTTCGTTCTGGAAAGGTTTTACACGCTTGAGGGTATTGAAAGGTCTTTGGGGGAGTTTTTTGGGAGCGGGCAGCGGATATTTCGGGTGAGGGGAGACGGGTGGATTGAGATTGCTGTCTTGAAGTCTGGCGAAGGGAGGGTGGGTCGTGCCTGATGCATTCAGGAGATGAGCCATTACTCAGGCATTGAGGAGCTGCTATCGGAAGGGTGTTCCCTCTTTTTGAATTCGTCGATGTTTGTTTTTTCCCAGAGGGGGACCTTGCCAAGGTATGCTGCGCGGCCTATGACATGGGCTGCCACGGGTGCTGTGAGAAAAAGAAAGACGATAATTGCGATGGCCCGTGAAGCGATACCGAAATCCTGCCAGAAGAGGATGGTTCCCAGAAGCACCAGTCCGATGCCGAGCGTTGAGGCCTTTGTTGTTGCGGACATGCGTGTGTAGAGATCCGGCATTCGCAGTATGCCCACTGCTGAAAGCAGGATGAAGACGCTCCCCATGAGGAGCAGGCTGCCACTGAGAATTTCTTTCATTGTTTTTCTCTCCTTCCAAGATAGAATGCAAACGCTACAGTGCTGAGAAAGGCCAGCAGCGCAAGGATGATTCCTACATCAAGAAATGTTGTTGTGTTTTTCTGGATTGAATACACCGCAATGAAAGCGATTGCGTTGGCTGAGAGCAGATCAAGCGCGACGATGCGGTCCTCAATGGAGGGACCGACTATCAGCCGCAGAAATATGATCAGTATCGACAGGCCGATAACGATCACCGAAGCCTGCACAGCCCATTCCATGAAGTTCATCGCATCACCTCGATCAGTCTTTTTTCAAGACCGTTTTTGAGTTCCCTTCTGAACTGCCCGGCATCCTTGACATAGAGCGCATGGACATAGAGCGTCCGCCTGTCCGGGGAGACATCGAGGCTCAGGGTACCGGGCGTGAGGGTTACAAGATTTGCGAAGAGCGTAATTTCAATATCACTCTTCACATCAAGCGGGACGGCAACAATGCCGGGTACCATGTGATCCTTTGGCGTTACGATGTCATAGGCCACTTTCAGGTTTGCGACCAGGAGTTCCTTGAGAAAGTACAGGACGAACCTGATGACCGGCAGGAGCTTTGAAAAGTATCGGGTTTCGCCCCATGCCGGGCGTGTCAGCCAAAGCAGGAGATATCCGACAAGCAGTCCGGCGGTGAAGGTTCCGGAGCTTACTTCGCCTGTCAGCATCATCCATGCGACCGCCAGAAGTATGTTGAGCAGAAGGAGGTTCATGGTATCCCCCCGGTCACTGCTTTACTATAGATGCCTGCGTCAAGCAACTCCAGTGAGGCCCCCTTGGCGAGAATGAAAAATGGCTCGAACCAGAGGCCGGAGACTATGGTGAACATTGCCAGGATGATTGCCGGCGCAATCAGGGCGGTTTTCTTGCCGGCAGAGAGCCCATGATATTCCCGGCCTCTCTGCCCTTCATCTCCGCTAAGGGGGTTGTCTTTCAGAAACGCTTCATTCCAGATTTTGATCATGGAGTACAGGGTGAGTATGCTCACCATAAGGGCTACGCTGACTGCGAGCCATTGCTGAGCCTCAAGACCCGCCTGGATCACTGTGAGTTTTGCCCAGAATCCTGAAAGCGGAGGTATTCCCGCCAGAGCGAGCGCAGGCACAAGAAACAGCAGTCCTAAAAGAGGATAGGTCGCATACAGCCCCCCTATCTGCCGGAGGTTCCAGGAGCCTGAGAGGAGCCGGATGATTCCGCTGAGATAGAAAAGGTTTGTTTTTGCGGCGATGTTGTGCACGATGAATAACAGCCCTCCCGCTATAGCCAGTGGTGACTGGATTGCGATGGCGAAAATCATGTAGCCTATCTGGCTGATGATATGGAAGGAGAGAAGCTTGCGGAGATCGTACTGTGCGACTGCGCCAAGCACGCCTGTCACCATGGTGAACGCCGACACCCAGAGCAGTATGTGATGGATGAACGGGGTGCTTTCGAGTGTGAAGATTGTGGTGAAGAACCGTATGATGGCGTATACCCCTACCTTTGTGAGCAGCCCGGCGAAAATTGCTGAAACAGCGACATGCGGAGTATGGTAGGATGCCGGAAGCCAGAAGAAGAGGGGAAAGACAGCGGCTTTAATTCCAAAAGTGATGAGAAACAGAACGGCAGCAACCGAGAGCAGTTCACGATGTTCCAGCATGGGAAGCCTCATGGCGAGGTCCGCCATGTTCAGCGTGCCGGCCATGCCATAAAGAATCCCCACTGCAGCCAGAAAGATTGCCGAGGAGAGCAGGTTCAGCGTGACATACTTTATCGCTCCTTCAAACTGTTCCGGTTTGCCTTCAAGAACGAGCAGCACGAATGATGAGATGAGCATGACCTCGAACCACACATAGAGATTGAAGATGTCTCCGGTCAGAAACGCTCCGTTGATTCCCATCAGAAGCAGCTGAATGAGCGGATGGTAGAAATTGTGTTCCTGCTTCTCGTCCACAGAGCCTATCGAATAGATGGCTGTGGTCAAACCAATCAGTGAGGCCATCGCCAGCATGATGCAGGAAAAGGTATCAACAACCATTGTGATGCCGAACGGTGCGGCCCATCCACCTGCCTGGAGAGACAGAATGCCACCGGAAAGAACGCTGTTGAGCAGTATGACAGAGACAACCGAGAGAAGGAGGGTTGAAAGCACTCCGAGCAGCCGGTGCACAGCAATGCGGCGAGGCAGCAGCAGCATGATGAGTGCTGTGGTCAATGGCACCAGAACCGGTAGTATGATGAGCCTGTTCATGGACTCTCCTTTTCAAGCTGGTCCGTGTTCCTCATTTCGTCAAGATCTTCAGTTTTCAGACTCTGGCAGGTTTTTTTGAACAACGCTATTGTGAATGCCTGTATTCCGAAACCAATTACGATGGCCGTCAGAATAAGTGCCTGTGGAAGCGGATCGGCAAAGGGTTCGGCAATGCCTGTAGCCCCATGTGGCACAAATGCTGGCGAGCCCTTGGTCAGACGGCCAACGGTGAAGATCATGAGGTTTGCGGCGTGGCCGAGAACGACCAGACCGAAAATCACTTTGACCATGCTCCGCCTCAGAATGAGGTAGATCCCTGTTGCATAGAGCAGGCCGATAATGACTGGAAGCAGAACTCTCATACGCGGCACTCCTCCTCTGCCAGCGCAAAAATAATGGTGAGCGTGATGCCAAGCACAAGGAAATATACCCCGACATCGAACAGGAGAGGGGTTCCTACTTTTCCGATTGCCTCAATGCCGGTATCTATCCATAGAGCGGTCATGAAGGGCTTGCCCGATACAAGTGAGGGCAGAGTGCTCAGAAGGGAAAGGAGCAGGCCAAGCACTGCGGCGCGCAGCGGTTCGATGCGCAGAATTGAGCGGGCTGCATCAAGTCCGTTGGCGATGAAGTAGAGCGCAAAGGCGGCGGCAGCTACCAGTCCGCCAACAAAACCCCCACCGGGTTCGTTATGGCCGCGCAGGAGCATGAACACTGAAAACATCAGAATCAGTGTGAGCAGGTATCGCGATGCGGTTGCAAGAATCACGGAATTCATGGTTGCGCTTTTCTCCCTGTTGCAGTTTTGAGCATGGCCAGCACTCCTATCGCCGCTATTGTAAGCACGGTTATTTCGCCCAGTGTATCAAGGGCTCTGAAATCCACAAGAATAACATTCACCACATTGAGCCCTTTCCCCTCCGGCAGGCTTGCGGCTGCAAAATACTCTTTCAGTTCCGTTGAGATGTTGAATGAGGTGGCAAAGAGCACGACCAGGGTCATGAACACTCCGATGCCTGAAGCTATAACAGCATCCCTTATTCTGTTTGAGGAACGCGAAAGCTTGAGAAATTTAGGAAGTTTCTGCAGCACCAGCACAAACAGGATCACATTCAGCGTCTCAATGGCGAATGTGGTGAGCGCAACATCGGGCGCACCATAGATGACGAAGATGATGCCTATTGAAAAACCCATGACGCCGAGCGACACAATCGACTTGAGCCTTGAGGTGGATGTTATCAGAAGGCCGGTGGAAATGATGATGATCAGCCCCAGTGCAGCCTCATAAAAGGTGATTGAATAATCAGGAATGATCGACACCTCTTCGGCTGCTCTGTACAGTGCAAAAGATGCAGGGATGAGAGCCGCGAGAACAATGACTATGGTGTAGTTGCGAAGGTAGCCGTTCTGAAGAATGAGGGTTTGGAGTTTGGCGAATGAAAGCATCCCTTTGAGTGCGCTTTCGTACCATGAGGAAGGCTTGAAAAGGGCCGGAAGGGAAGAGAAGAAAGAGTATCGGAGAACAACCGGACGGAGCGCATAGAACAGTCCTCCCAGCAGCAGCGTAACGAAACTCAGGATCAGTACCAGATTGAACCCATGCCATAGGACAATCTTCAGACTGAGCTCTTCGGAAAGGATGTTTCTGGCAGACTGTTCAAGCATGGCGGAAATGAAAAAGTCCGGGAACAGACCGATGAGCAGTCCCAGAACTGCCAGAAGTGAGGGCCCGAGAAGCATTTTCAGCGGAGCTTCGTGAGCCTGCCTGGGGGTCTCTTTGGCTTTCCCCAGGAACGGCCGGAACCCAACGAGCAGTGTTACCATTACAACACAGGCGTTGGCCAGCACTGCTGCACCGATGAGCGGCAGGCCCCAGCGGTCAAGTTCCAGTATGGCCTTATAGACAGTCTCCTTTCCGATAAACCCTATCAAAGGGATTACCCCCATCATTGAAAAGGAGGCCAGGGCTGCAGCCGCAGCTGTTACCGGCATGGCTTTGCGCAAGCCGGCGAGTTTGCCGACATCTCGTGTACCGGTTTCGTGGTCAATCGTCCCGGCAACCAGAAAGAGAGTTCCTTTATAGAGCGAGTGCGCTATGAGATAGATGAAGAACGCCTTGATGGCAAGCTCTGAACCGATGCCGAGCAGCATCACCAGCGTGCCCAGTACGGAGAGAGTTGAGTACGCGAGCAGTTTCTTCAAGTCCGTTTGCCTGAATGCAAGCGTGGCAGTGAAGAGCATGGTCACGGCTCCCGTTATCAGAACGGTGTCCTGCCAGAGAGGCGTACCGCCAATTTCATGGTTGAGTCTGGCTATCAGGTAGATGCCCGCCTTGACCATGGTTGCCGAATGCAGATAGGCGCTGACAGGGGTGGGCGCCTCCATGGCGTTCGGCAGCCAGAAATGAAATGGAAACTGTGCGGATTTGGTGAATGCTCCGAGCAGCAGCAGAACAACGATTGCGGGATAGAGTGCACTGCTGGTGATTATCCTGTTCATGTCGTAGAACGAGGAAATTTCGTAAGTGCCGGTGACGCTTCCAAGAAGAAGAATGCCTGCCAGCAGCGCAAGGCCACCTCCTCCGGTCACGAGCAATGCCTGCAGTGCGGATTTTCGGGACGATTCTTTGTGATGGTTGAATCCAATCAGCAGATATGAACTGAAGCTCGTCAGTTCCCAGAATACAAACAGCAGCAGCATGTTGTCGGCGAGAACAAGGCCGAGCATCGAGGTCATGAAAACGCCGATGTAGAGATAAAACCGCCCGGCATCTCTGTATCCTTTCATGTATGCTCCGGCAAAAAGAAACACTGCCGCGCCTACAAGCGAGATGATGAGTGCAAAGGTGAGGCTCAGCCCGTCAAGCAGAAAAGAGAAATTGATTCCAAGAGAGGGTACCCAGGGCAGCGATTCCCGCACGGAATTTCCGGCAGCAATCTCCGGATACCTTGAAAGAAATCCGAAAAACATATACAGCGGAAACAGCACGGCGATCCAGCCGAAATTTTCCCTGTAGCGCTTATACAGCACCGGCGCGATCGCAGATGCCAGAAAGCCTGTTGCTATAAGACCAAGCACATCATTATGTTCCGGTTAATGAAATCCATTCAACCCGGGCAGAGAGAGCCCCCGGCCTTCAGGCTGTTCCCTCTCTTCCCGGTTCTCCTGGTCATACACACAGAAGAGGTCATCAAGAAAGAGCTCTTTTTTGCAACCGCCTTATGGCGGTCAGTGGCAGAGGACTCCAACGGTAGATTGGATCGGGTGGCAACTGTGGCAATATAGTAATAATGAGCAGGTATAGTGAAGTTCAGAGGCATCACGGGGTGATATCTTCGGGTCAATGGCTGCTGTGTGGGGAGTATGCCCGATTGCAGGCTATCCGTTGAAGTCCGCCCAGTTGTTGGGTGTTTCGTACCATCGGAGGTTGGTGAGGGTGACGGCTTCGGGGAGATGGTTTTTGATTTGGCCGAATGCCCATTTGGCCAGGAATTCGGCGGTGGGGGGTTCGTCGGTGACGAGGACGCGGGTGTTGCGCTTCAGTATGAACTCAAGGTCTTCGTGGTCATCTTTCCAGACGGCGAACCCGTGGTCGAGCTTGTTGTGGATGCGTTCCACCATGATGTCTTTGAGGAACTTGAAATCCATGACCATACCTTCCCGGCTGTCGCCTGTTTCAGCGACAACCGGGCCTTCAACGGTGGCTACAATCACTCCACGATGGCCGTGCAGCTGGTTGCAGAATGAATAGTGGTTCGGCAGTGTGTGGCCGTAATCAATCTCGATTTTGCGTGATATCTGCATTGCTTTGCAAAAGTGTTGTTGCCGGTTGGGGTTGGTACTACAGCAAGCAAAGTGTACGCAAAAAAAACCGCTTTCAAAAGCAGGTGAGATGCAGCCTCTTTCTCATGCATAGGATTGAATTGCCTCTCCTTCCTCAAAGTGCTCCCGGAGTGAAGTTATGCTGATTTCCTGGCTGAAACGGAGCTGGTAGTGGGGTCTGTCGGGGAAGCTTTTCCAGTGCCCTCCCCACTCAATGTCGGGCGTCAGTCCGATTCGTGCGGCTTCGTCATAGTCATCTCTCCCTGTGACATACCCTCCTTCTGCAGTGAAGATCCCGATGTCCCAGGCAATGCCGAAATTGTGGTTGCTGCGACCTCCTCTGGCATTGGTGACGCGTGGGCCCGGGTTGCCGTAACGGCCACGGCGGAAGAGTTCGTCCTGTTCTTTGTAGGTACGGGTACCGGAAATCACCCGTACCCTCATCCCTCCTTGCAGAACTCTGGTGAGAAAGATGCGGCACAGGCGCTGTGCTCTGAGGGAGAGTGTGCAGATGTTCTGTTCGGATCGGGTGTCGAATGCGCCCAGCTCTTTGGTTATTGCTGCCGTACGCAGGCTGAATTCCTGGTAGGCCCGTTCGGTTATGGGGCCCCAGAGTCCGTCAAGTGCACCGAGGTAGAGCCGTTCTGCGGCAAGGAGCCGCTGGGTGAAGAGTACATCGTTATGGAAATGGACAAAACTCATCGCTGCCTCCATTTTTTATGTGAAAGGGGGGGTAACTGCAATGTAGCTCAATAGACCAAGCTGTTTGGCCTCTTCTTGCTGTTTTTCTGTTGTTGTATCAATACCTCTGCAGATCAGGTAATGAAGTTCCGAAATTGCAGGGATGATCGCAGAAAAAAAAGAGAATTGGCAGAGCTGCAGAAACTTCGTAAAATGAACCGGTCGGCATCTTAAACAACCCTGAGCGGGCTGGAGTGTCTTGAAACGCTATTTTATTTGAACATTTTACGGAGCAGTTTGTTTGTATGTTGTAACTGGTTTATTGGACTTCATTTTTTAATGTTTTTCTTGCGGCGGGGAGCCGTTTTCAAGTGTTATGGATATAGATGTAGGGAAGGTGTGGGATAGAATAGTGTCGGAGGCTGCGGTTGAGTGCCGTCGCGATCCTGACATCAGCATGTTTCTGGAGCAGCATATCATGCAGTTTGATGATTTTGCTTCTTCGCTGGCGATGCTTCTTGCTGTGAAGCTGGGCTCGAAGCATTTTCCGCCTCCTGTCCTGCAGGGGCTGATTGAGGACTTTTATCGCCAGTGTCCGGACAGAGTTGCCTGGGCTGCGTATGACTTGGTGGCAACCCAGCAGCGCGATCCGGCTGCGGTCTATTATTTTGAAATCATGCTGTTTCTGAAGGGGTACCAGGCGCTTCAGGCCTATCGTCTGGCGCACTGGTTGTGGAAGAATGGCCGCAAGACCATGGCGTATTTCATCCAGAACAGGATGTCGGAGGTGTTTGCGGTCGACATCCATCCGGCAGCGGTGATAGGCAAAGGCATTCTGCTTGATCATGCCACGAGCCTTGTGATTGGTGAAACGGCTGTTGTGGACGATAATGTGTCGCTGCTTCATGAGGTGACTCTTGGCGGTACGGGCAAGGAGACGGGCGACCGTCACCCGAAGGTGCACAAGTCGGTGCTGATAGGGGCAGGGGCGAAGATACTTGGTAATGTGGTGATAGGGGAGGGTGCGAAGGTCGGTGCGGGAAGCGTTGTGCTGGAGGATGTGCCTCCGCATTACACGGTTGCCGGTGTGCCTGCTGAGATTGTTGGGCGGACGGAGAGTGCTGAGCCTTCACTTGATATGAACCAGCGCCTTGTTGGCAGGTACAACCAGGCGGATGAGGATCAGCCGGAGAAGGCAGAGCGTACCGCTTCACGGTAATGGTTCAGGCGATTGCGGATTTCTTCAAGATGGTCTCCGCCGAACTTTTCAAAGAGGGCGTTGGCAATGACGGGAGCCACAACAGCTTCGGCCACAACGCCAGCTGCTGGTACAGCGCAGGTGTCACTTCGTTCAAATCGTGAAAGGACTGGCTGAAGCGTTGCGAGGTCAAAGGACTGCAGGGGCGACTGCATGGATGAGATTGGTTTCATTGCGGCCCGGATGTGTATGGTTTCTCCGCTCGACATGCTCCCCTCTATTCCTCCCGATCTGTTGGTCGGCCGTTCTACCCCTTCTCCTTTGACCAGATGCAGTGCGTCGTGCACCTCGGATCCCGGTTTGCGGGCATTCTCGAAAGCAGGGCCGATTTCCACCCCTTTTATTGCCTGTATTGCCATGACGGCTGCGGCAAGCTGGCTGTCGAGCCTTCTGTCGTGCTGCACATAGCTGCCGAGGCCGACGGGCACACCGGTGATGTAGATTTCAATGATGCCTCCAAGGGTGTCGCCCCTCTCTTTAGCCAGGTCTATGGCGGCTATTGCATCTTCTTCAGCTTTTTTCCCCAGCATGCGAACTTCAGAGCGGTCGGCTGCACCTGCAAGGCACTCCGCACCTTTTTCAAGCAGTGCGGATATGGTTTTGTCCGATCCGGTGTCGGTTACGGGGCCTATCGAGGAGATGCGGCTGCCGATTTCTATACCGAGCTGACAGAGAAATGTGCGGGCGAGTGAGCCTGCCGCAACCCGTGCTGCGGTTTCGCGTGCAGAGGAGCGGTCGATGACGGGCCGGATGTCGTTGAAGCCGTATTTGATACGGCCGGCAAGGTCGGCGTGTCCGGGGCGAGGTATGGTGATTTTTTCGGTGGTCGCTTCGTGTGACTCGAACTGTGCCATCTTGTCGGTCCAGTTTTCCCAGTCGCGGTTCCGGATGACGAGGGCAATCGGGGAGCCGATGGTTTTGCCGAAGCGGATGCCGGAGAGCACCTCGGCACTGTCCTGTTCTATTTTCATGCGCCCCCCGCGGCCGTAGCCCTGCTGGCGGCGCCGTAGCTGGAGGTCAATTTCTTCCCGGCTGACGGCTACGCCGGCCGGCATGCCTTCAATGATGGCCGAGAGTGCGGGGCCGTGTGATTCTCCTGCGGTAAAGTATCGTATCATGTCTCAGTCGAGGTTCCTTTATGAAAAAGCCCGGCCGGGTGTTGTTCTTCACTTCCGGCCGGGCTTCTTTTTTTTGTCTCTTGTTCGTTCTTCTTCTTTCCAGCTGTTAGCGGAGGCGTTTTGCTGCCTCTTTGGCGTAGTAGGTGAAGATCATGTCGCCGCCTGCGCGTTTCATGCAGAGGAGCGATTCCATCATCACCCGCTCTTCATCAATCCAGCCTTTTTCGGCAGCGGCTTTCACCATAGCGTATTCACCTGAAACATGGTAGATGGCCACGGGTACATCGAAGCGCTCTTTCGTGCGATAGACGATGTCAAGGTAGGCGAGACCGGGCTTTACCATGACGATGTCGGCTCCTTCCATGATGTCGAGCTCAATTTCTTTCATCGCCTCATCGGTATTGCCGGCGTTCATCTGGTAGGTGCTCTTGTCGCCGAACTGGGGGGCGCTGTGCAGCGCATCGCGGAACGGGCCGTAGAAGCTGGACGCGTATTTGGCGGCATAGGAGAGTATGCCGACATCGGAGAAGCCTGCATCGTCAAGCGATTCGCGGATGGCGCCGATGCGGCCGTCCATCATGTCGCTCGGGGAGACGAAGTCAGCGCCTGCGTTTGCGTGTGAAATCGACATTTTACAGAGCACCTCGACGGTTTCATCGTTGAGAATGATGCCGTCCTTTACCAGGCCGTCGTGGCCGAAGGGGGTGAATGGGTCAAGCGCAACATCTGTCATGATGCAGAGGTCGGGAACCGCTTTTTTGATGGCGCGTATGGCTTCCTGAATGATGCCTTTGTCATTGTATGACTCGCTGCCGTCTTCAGTCTTTTTTTCAGGAATGCCGAAGAGGTCGATGCACTGGATTCCAAGATCCCAGAGCTCTTTGCACTCTTTGACGGCGTTGTCGATGGAGTAGCGGAAGCTGCCGGGCATGGAGGATACCTCCTCAACAACATTGCTGCCGGGGCAGACAAAAAGGGGATAGACGAGATCGTTGACCGTCAGGGTGCGTTCCTGCACCAGGTTCCGGATGGCGGCGGTTCTGCGGAGCCTTCTGGGACGGTGGGGGATGTTGAGAAGATCGAGCTGGCTCATTGGTAGTGACGGGTTATGTTTGGTAAATCACTGAAAATAAGAAAATCCGGAACAAAGGGGAAGTGCCGGCAGGAAAAACTGCCGGCATTATTGCGTGTTCGGGGCTATTGTGTTCAGAGGAAGGGGGCCTCTTTTTACATGAGGAAGCTGAGCATGATGCCGGCTGCGACGGCTGAGCCGATGACTCCTGCAACATTGGGGGCCATGGCGTGCATGAGCAGGTGGTTGTTCGGGTCGGCCTTGAGCCCTTCGGTCTGCGCAACGCGAGCGCTGTCGGGGACGGCCGAGACTCCTGCGGCTCCTATCAGGGGGTTGATTCTGTTCTCGCCCTTGAGGAAACGGTTCATGAGTTTGGCAAACAGGATTCCGCCGGCGGTGGAAATCATGAAGGAGAGGGCGCCGAGGACGAAGATGAGTATCGACTGTGGCGTGAGGAATGTGGTTGCCTGGGTGGAGGCTCCAACGGTCAGGCCGAGAATGATGGTGACGCTGTCGATCATGGCGTTTCTTGCCGTATCGGCGAGGCGCTTGGTGACCATTGACTCTTTGAGCAGGTTGCCGAAGAAGAGCATGCCGAGCAGGGGAAGCGACCCGGGGGCTATGAATCCGGTGAGGAGAAGGCCTGCAATGGGAAAGATGACCTTTTCCTGTTTGGATACTGCACGCGGCGGTTTCATCCTGATTTTGCGCTCTTCAGGCGTGGTGAGGAGGCGCATGATGGGTGGCTGGATGACGGGGACAAGCGCCATGTAGGAGTATGCTGCAATGGCTATGGAGCCTATGAGATGCGGTGCGAGGCGCGAGGAAATGAAGATGGCTGTTGGGCCGTCAGCTCCGCCGATGATGCCTATCGATGCAGCTTCTGGGTTGCCGAACCCGAGAGCAAGAGCACCCAGATAGGTGAGGAAAATGCCGATCTGCGCGGCTGCTCCGAGAAGGATGAGTTTCGGGTTGGAGAGCAGGGTACTGAAGTCGGTCATGGCGCCGATGCCGAGGAATATGAGCGGCGGAAAAATGCCTTTGAGCACCCCCTGGTAGAGATAGTTCATGACGCTGCCCTGTTCATAGATGCCGAGCTGCAGGCCTGCGTTTTCCAGAAAGGGAGTGTTGCCGATGAGTATGCCGAATCCGATAGGGACGAGCAGGAGCGGTTCGTACTCGTGGCGGATGGCGAGGTAGATGAACAGGAGGCCGATAAGCACCATCAGGACATGTCCCGGGGTGACATTGGCGAAGCCTGAATATTCAAAAAAGCGGAGGATTCCTTGCATGGTGATGGTTAATCTATTTCAAGCAGTGTGTCGCCCTGCAGGACGGTGTCGCCTTCGTTGACCTTGATGGTTTTGATGGTGCCGTCTTTTTCGGCAAGGATGTTGTTTTCCATTTTCATGGCTTCAAGAACCATGAGCGGCTGTTCGCGTTTTACCGTGGCTCCGGGGGCAACCATGACTTTGAGTATGGTTCCGGGCAGAGGGGCTTTGACAAGACTGACGCCGGTGCTGCTCATCGGTGCTGGTGCCTTTGCCGGTGTGGTCGGTGCTGAACGGACCAGTTTTGGAGTGGCGGGAGCTTTCATCTCTTTGCCCAGTTCCACCTGGTAGGATGTTCCGTTGACTTCAATTTCGGCGATGTTTTCCTCGATTGACTTGATGTCAACGCTGTACTTGTTGCCGGTTATGGTGAAGGAGTATTGCCTCATCGCTGCGCGCCTTTGAAGTTGATGACATTATAGATTTTCGAATTCCACGGGGAGTAGGTTTTTGCCGCTTTCTTGATGGTGAGAATGGCGGTTTCCTGATCGTGAAGTTCGCTGAAATAGAGTGAGAGTGCCATTGCTATTGCAGCGTTGACCTCTCCACTCTGTGTGGGGGCATGGTGAGCCCCGTGAGTTGCATGCCCTTCCGGGTCAGGCTGTTTCTTGAGGCGGAAGTCGAGCACCTTCGGCATGATGCTGAAGATGAAGTAGAGCAGTATCAGGGAGAAAAAGACGACACCGTAGCCGGTTGCGGCAAGGGTGAGGTGCTCCGGCTGAATTGCGGAAAAATTAAATGGGTTGCTCAAAGCGGCAGCGTTGAATGTTTCTTGGGAGGGTTCGAGTCTTTTTTTGTCGAGAGAATCTGCAGGGCCCGTATGATTCTGAAGCGGGTGTTGCGAGGTTCAATGATATCGTCGATGTAGCCGTATTTGGCTGCTTCGTATGGGTTGGCAAACTTTTCGCGGTACTCTGATTCTTTTTCGGCAACAAAGCGGGCTCGCTCTTCAGGGTCTTCTATGCCTTTGAGTTCCCGGTTGTAGAGCACTTCAGTTGCGCCGGCCGGTCCCATGACTGCAATTTCGGCTTTTGGCCATGCGTAGTTGACATCGCCCCGCAGATGCTTTGAGCTCATCACACAGTATGCTCCACCATAGGCTTTGCGCAGGATGATGGTGATTTTCGGAACGGTTGCTTCTCCGTAGGCGAAAATGAGTTTGGCGCCGTTGCTGATGATGCCGTCAAACTCCTGGGCACTGCCGGGAAGGAAACCCGGAACATCGACCAGAGAGACGATGGGAATGTTGAATGCGTCGCAGAAACGGATGAAGCGGGCGGCTTTGCGTGAAGCATTGATGTCGAGGCAGCCGGCAAGATAGCTTGGCTGGTTGGCAACAATGCCGGTGGAGATGCCGTTGAAGGTCACAAACCCGATGACAATGTTCCGGGCGTACTGGCGCTGGACTTCAAGGAATTCCCCGTTGTCGGCAATGGCCTCGATGACTTTCTTGACATCGTAGGGCTGTGAAGGCTGCTCGGGGATGATTGTGTTCAGACTTTCCTCAAGACGGTCGATTGGGTCGTCACAGATGGCCAGAGGAGGCTCCTCAAGGTTATTCTGCGGCAGGTAGCTCAGCAGTTTTTTGATGAGCAGGATGCCTTCCTCCTCGTCTGAAGCTACAAAGTGCGTGACACCGGATTTCGATGCATGGACGGTTGCCCCGCCGAGATCCTCTTCGGTAATGGTTTCGCCCGTGACGGTTTTGACAACCTTGGGTCCGGTGACGAACATATAGCTGGTTTTTTCAGCCATCATGACGAAGTCAGTCAGGGCGGGGGAGTAGACGGCACCTCCGGCGCAGGGGCCGAAGATGGCTGAAATCTGCGGGATGACGCCCGAGGCCATGATGTTGCGCTGGAAGATGCTGGCGTAGCCTGCAAGGCTCCTGACCCCTTCCTGGATGCGGGCTCCGCCGCTGTCGTTGATGCCGATGACCGGAACGCCAACCTTGAGAGCCTGGTCCATAATTTTGCAGATCTTATCGGCGTATGTTTCCGAGAGGGAACCGCCGAAGACGGTGAAGTCCTGTGAGAAGATGTAAACGGGGCGTCCGTCAATGGTGCCGTATCCGGTAACCACGCCGTCAGAGAGGTAGTGCTGCTTGTCAAGGCCAAAGTCTGTGGTGCGGTGGGTGACAAACATGTCGTACTCTTCGAAGCTGCCTTCATCCAGAAGCATGGCAATGCGCTCACGGGCAGTATTCTTGCCTTTATTGTGCTGCGCTTCTATGCGTTTTTCTCCGCCGCCAAGACGGGCTTTTTCGCGTTCGGCAATCAAGCGTTTCATGATGTGGGTCGATAGGGTTTTGCGGGAATGCCTGGAGAGGTTAGCTGAAAAGCATGGCCAGAGGTTTTGATTCTTGATGCCATCAGCGTTTCTGGGCTTTGCAGGCTATGCTGCATGAGGGTTTGACGGCTTCAGTGACCGCCGTGATAGGTTGAATATTCAAAAAAAAAGGGGAATATCCTCCCATGTTATGCAGAGAGGCGTTAATAATCGCTATTTTTCTTTTTTTTGCAGTCATTTAGATGAAAAAACCTATGAGTGGGGACCTGGAACTTGCGCTTGATCTTGCCCACAGGGCAGGGTTGCTGACACTTGAGTATTATTCCCGGAAATCATTGAGGGTTGAAACCAAACGGGACCGCTCTCCGGTGACCGAGGCCGATCGGAAGGCTGAACAGCTGATCCGTCAGGGGATTCTATGCGCCAATCCACAGGATGGCCTGTTGGGCGAGGAATTTGAGGAACACCTCTCTACGAATGGACGGCGGTGGATCATAGATCCTATTGACGGCACCCGCTCATTTATCCATGGAGTTCCCTTTTACGGGGTGATGGTAGCTCTTGAGGTGAAGGGGACTGTTGAGCTGGGTGTCGTCAATTTTCCCGCTCTGCATGAGATGTATCATGCTGAATCTGGAGAGGGCGCCTTCATGAACGGCTCTCCAATTGGTGTTTCTTCTATTGCGGATAGTAAGGATGCGACGGTGGTCTTTACCGAAAAAGAGTATCTCATGGACGAAGTTTCGGGTCATCCGGTTGATCGGCTGCGCCATGATGCCGGCCTTGTAAGAGGATGGGGAGACTGCTACGGCCACATGCTGGTTGCTTCCGGGAGGGCCGAGGTTGCAGTGGACAAGATAATGAGCCCGTGGGACTGCGCTGCCTTGATTCCTGTTGTGAGGGAGGCCGGGGGGTGCTGTTTTGATTACCGGGGAGAGACGACAATATCGGGGGCAGGGTTGGTCAGTGCCAATATGGTGATGGGGCGGCAGCTGCTTGAGGATATTGCCGCAGGCAGGTGATCAGCGGAGAGCTTCGGCTATCGCTCTGGCGAAGTTGGGGCCGTCGAAGTATTCGGGGATGATGTCGGTTTTTATGCCGATTTTTTCAAGGGCGCGGGCTGTTGTTGTGCCGATGGCTGCAATTTTTACCCCATCGGGCAGGCCGGTTGTCCCCATGGCTTCAAAAAAGTTGGTGGCCGTTGAGGGGCTGGTGAAGGAGAGGCAGTCAAGTCTGCCCTCTGCAAGCATTGCCTTGATGGCAGCAGTGTCTTCAAGAGAGGGAGGACGGTTTTCATAGACAGTCAACTCTGTGCACTGCCCTCCCCGTTTGCCGATGACATCGGGGATGACACCGAGCGAGAGGTTTCCGCGCAGAAAGAGAAAGTTTTTCCCTGCAATGCGTTCTTCACCAATTTCACTCATCATGGTGACGGCATCGGCTATTTTCGGGACCGGTTCGGTGGTGATGCCGTGCGTCAGAAGGTCACCGGCAGTTGTTTTGCCGACTGCCCAGACGGTTGCCTTCTGAAGGTTTTCCAGCTGTTCGGGAGTGGTGCTGAGGAGTCGGGCCATAAAGGCGCTGACGCTGTTGGGACTGGTAAAAAAAATGCCGTCAAAATCTGAGAGGTCGGGAACCACCCATCCTTCGACGGCTTTTATTTCAATGGTCGGAAAAACGACCGAACCGAGCCCATGCTCTTCAAGCTGGCTGACGAATGCGCCGGCCTGATTCTTCGGTCGTGTTACCAGAACTGTTTTCATCAGCAGGTTTTGCGGATTTCCGAAAGGATTTCCTCTGCGCCCTGTTTCAGCAGCTCTTCAGCAAGTTCAATGCCGGCGGCTTCAGCCTGTGCAGGAGAAGTGAGTCCGGTTTTGGTGATTTCGTTGCGGATGCCCTTGGTTCCGTCCACTGAACCGACAAATGCGAGCAGGTGCAGTGTTCCGTTCTTGAACGAGGCGTAGGAGCCGATGGGAATCTGGCAGCCGCCCTGAAGGTGGCGGAGCAGCGAGCGTTCAGCTTTGCAGCAGTACTCGGTGTTGCTGTGGTTCATCACCTTCACGATTTCCCTTGTCTGTTCGTCGTCAACACGGGTTTCAATGCCCAGTGCTCCCTGTCCGACAGCCGGCAGCATGATTTCATGCGGAAGGATTTCAGAAATGCGGTCGCTGAAGTTGAGGCGGTAGACGCCGGCGTAGGCAAGCATCATGGCGTCAAATTCACCTTCGTCAAATTTCTGGAAACGGGTGTTGAGGTTGCCGCGGATGTCTTTGATGTCAAAATCGGGGCGGAGGCTTTTGAGCTGCGACATGCGGCGAAGCGAGCTGGTTGCTACTTTTGCGTTCTTGGGCAGGTCAAGCATTTTGACACCGTTTTTCGAGATGATGACATCACGGGTGTCTTCCCGCTCAGTGAAGGCACTGATGATCAGCCCTTCGGGAGTGGCAGTTGGAACATCCTTCAGGCTGTGGACAGCAAGATCAATCTCTTTGGCAATCAGGAATTTCTCGATGTCTTTGGTGAAGAGCCCCATGTCTCCAATTTTGGAGAGCGGGGAGTCCAGCAGTACATCACCGGTTGTTTTGACAAGTTTGAGGGTGATGTCAAGGTCTGGAAAGTGTCTGGAAAGCTCAGCCTTGGTGTATTCTGCCTGCCAGAGGGCGAGCGGGCTGGAGCGGGTACCGATGATAAGCTGTTTTTTCAAAGCGGTTACAGATTTTTATTTAGTGTGACTGGTTCGGCTCTTCAAGATCAAAAACATTGCGGACAAGGTCAACCCGGCTTGGCATGCTGTCGGAAGTGCTGATGGGTGCCTTGAGCATTTTAATCGGATGGTGTAGAATCTTTTTCATGATCCGGTCGGTCAGGTGCTCCATTCTCCGGAGTTCTTCTTCAGAAACCTTATGCCGGTAGCGCTCGATCTCTTTTTCCTTGATTTCAATGAACTTCGACTGGAGATCAACAATTGTTGGACGGACTTTCAGTGTGTTGATCCATTGGCCGAAGGCCACAAGCTCTTCGTCAATGATTGCGTGCACTTTCGGCAGTTCACCACTGCGGCGCTCAAGGTTTTTGTCGATGATGTGTTTGAGTGCGTCAATGTCTTTCAGGAACATGTTCTGCACTTTTGATACTTCCGGATCAACATTTCTCGGCAGTCCGAGGTCAAGGATGATGACCGGTTTGAGGCGGCGCTTGAGCATGGCTGCATGCATTTCCGCTTCGCTGATGATGTACTCTTTGGTGCTGACAGCGGTAATGATGATGTCGAATTCGTGCAGATGCTCTTTGTATGATTCGTATGGGAGCACCTGATTGGTGCCGAGCTCTTCGGCGAGTGCTTCGGATTTTGACCGGGTGCGGTTGGTGATGACGATATTGCGCGCGTTTTTTGCGAACATATGTTTCGCGGCAAGTTCGCCTGTTTCTCCTGCTCCGACAAGAAGCACTTTTTTCATGGAGAGGTTCGAGAATATCTTCTGCGCCAGTTCGACCGCTGCATAGCTGACCGATACGGCACCTTCCATGATTTTGGTTCTGGTCTTGACTTTTTTGGCGACGCTGAAGGCTGTATGGCAGAGCCTTGTGAGCAGAATGCCTGCTGTCTGCACTTCGGCAGCAATGCGGTATGCCTCTTTTACCTGACCGAGAATCTGCCCTTCTCCCAGGATGAGAGAATCTATGGCGCTGGATACTTCAAAAAGGTGACGGGCTGTGCCGCAATAGAAGCGGCTGAAGAAGTGTTCAGGGCGAACATCTTTTCCTGCTTCACGGAAAGAGATGATATAGTCCTTGAGATATTCGCCGGTAACTTCATGCATTGCCGGAACAACATAGATTTCTGTCCGGTTGCATGTTGAGAGCACCATGGCTTCGTGTGCAATGCCCGCTGAAACAAGGCCTGTGACGAATTCTTTGTTCTGAACTTCGGAAAGAGAGATTCTTTCACGGATTTCAATGGGTGCAGTCTTATGGTTGACACCAACTGAAATGATGTTCATGGCAGCGTGGTTTTTCGTGAATGCCGGTCTCTTTGGCAGTATCAGATTGCTGAACTGTAAATATATCCCTCTAACCCCATATTTTCAAATGCAGTGCTTTTTTATGGCGCTGCTGTGTGAAATGTTGGCGAAAATATCGCCATCAGGGTGACGAGCATGGTGATGAAGACAAACAATATGATAAACAGATAGGCCATGTTTTTTATGTCCCACCCGATGAGTGGGCGGATAAAAATGCTGACGCCATAGAAAAGCCAGATGATGACCAGTGTGATGACTTTGATGTCCATCAGCTCTATTGCTCCGCCGTTCGCTTTCAGCTCAATAACGCCGGCAAAGAGTGTGATGGAGAGAAAAATGAAGCCGAAGGCGACGGCGTGCATGGTGAGTCGTTCCAGCACTTCAAGGTTTGGAAGGCGCTGGAAGAGGAGTTCAAACCGGTTGCGCTGAATCTGGCGGAAGAGCAGCAGGTAGAGAAAGCTGTACAGGCCGGCTATGGCAATGGCGCTGAAGCTGAAAATTGAGGAGATGAGGTGAACTCCAATGCCGATGCCGCTGAAAGCTGCACTCGTGCCTGTGGCCTGCGCCGTCAGTATGGAGGAGAGCAGCTGCGCGCCGGAGGCAAAGGCAAGAACGAAAAATCCGGTTTTGTCGTTCTTTGTGGTGAATTCAATGAAGAAATAAGTGGTGGTCAGGGTGAGGGCCACCATGGTCATGATGTTGAATGTGGAGTACCCTATACGGAAGCCGTCAATGGAGGTGAGAAGTCCGAGATAAACCAGATGCGTCAGCAGCGTCATGACGAGTGACGGCTGTTTGTATTTTTTTGCAAACTGGATGTCGCCAAAGAAATGTGCTCCGTAAAGGCCTGTGGTGAGCAGGTAGAGCAGCGAGAGTGCCTGCGTCAGCAGAAGCAATGGCGAGTTGGTTAACAGTATATTGTTCATCCTCTATTTCTATGGGGATACGGGGGCATCCGCTTTAAGTTGAAATTATGCGGCAAAGACCATACGCCCCGGTGTGACTGTCCTGGACATCGGGAAGGTAAAGATTGTTGTGGGGGCGGGATAACGAAAGAAAAATATGTATATTCCGCCCGTCATTCAATATAAACCTTACTCTCTTACAAGTTACAAGGAAAAAAGATGAGCCGGAACAAGAATATCAGAAATATAGCAATCATAGCCCATGTTGATCATGGCAAGACGACGCTTGTCGATTCCATTTTTCAGAAAACTGGTGCTTTCAGGGAGAACCAGCAGGTGAATGTGCGGGTGCTTGATTCAAATCCCCAGGAGCGGGAGCGGGGCATTACCATTTTCTCGAAGAATGCCGCAGCTGTTTACAAGGATCACAAAATCAATATTGTTGATACTCCCGGCCATGCCGATTTCGGTGGCGAGGTTGAGCGGATTCTGAAAATGGTTGATGGTGTGCTGTTGCTGGTTGATGCGTTCGAAGGGCCGATGCCCCAGACCAAGTTTGTGCTCCGTAAGGCACTGGAACTGAAGCTCAAGCCGATTGTTGTCATCAACAAGATTGACCGTCCCCAGTCTGACCCTGTGAAGGTGCACGATCAGGTGCTTGACCTTTTCATTGCACTTGGAGCTGAAGAAGAACAGCTTGATTTTCCTTACCTGTTCACCTCCGCCAAAAACGGTGTGGCCAAGTACAGCATGGACGATCCGGATGGCGATATGGACCTGCTTCTTGATATCATCATCAAGGAGATTCCAGCTCCTGTTGGTGATGACGATGCTCCGTTCCAGATGCTGGTGACCAGCCTGGACTACAACGAGTACATCGGCAAGATAGCCATTGGCAGAATTCATCGCGGAAAGGTGAGCCCCGGTACTCAGCTTGCCGTTGTGAGCCCTGAGGGGATCATTGGCCGCGGTACGGTGACCAAGCTTTTCCAGTTTGACAAGCTGCAGCGCATTGAGGCCAAGGAGGCTTCTTCGGGAGATATTATTGCCATTGCAGGTATTTCCGACGCCAATGTGGGCGAAACCCTTACAGCCATTGACTCACCTGAAGTGCTTGAGTCGTTTGATATCAGCAAGCCTACCCTTTCCATGCTTTTCTCGGTGAACGACTCTCCCTTTGCCGGACTGGAGGGCAAGGAGGTGACCAGCCGCAAGATTCGCGAGCGCCTGATGAAAGAGGTGATGACCAATGTGGCCTTGAATGTTGAGGAGACCGACAGTGCCGACACTTTCCGGGTTTCGGGTCGTGGAGAGCTCCACCTTTCAGTACTGATTGAGACCATGCGTCGTGAAGGGTATGAACTTGCCATTTCCCGGCCCCAGGTTATCATGCAGAAGGATGAATCGGGCGCAATGCTTGAGCCTGTTGAGCATGTGACCATTGATATTCCTGAAGAGTATACCGGAGTCATCATTGAGAAGATGGGACGCAGGAAGGCTGAAATGAAGCATATGGGTACGCTCCGTGGCGGCATGGTCCGCCTTGAGTTTGAAATTCCGACCCGTGGCCTTATTGGTTACAACCTTGAGTTTACCACCGACACCAAGGGCGAGGGTATCATGGCCCATGTGTTCCACGAATACCAGCCTTTCAAGGGCAAGCTGCCCTCCCGTGAAACCGGAGCCCTTGTGGTTGCCGAGAACGGTATCTGTGTTGCCTATGCGCTCAGCAGTCTTGAAGACCGCGGCACTTTTTTCGTGGCTCCCAACACGAAGGTGTATGCCGGTATGGTTGTGGGCGAGTCCACCCGCGGGCTTGATATTACCATCAATGTCTGCAAAACCAAAAAGCTCACCAACATGCGCTCGTCGGGTACTGATGAGTCGCTTCGCCTTACCCCGCCGCGCATTCTTTCGCTGGAGCAGGCGCTTGAGTTCATCAATGACGATGAGCTGCTTGAGGTAACGCCCCAGAGCATCAGGATCCGCAAGAAGATTCTTGATGCCAACCAGCGTGCAAGGGCAACCAAGAAAGCTAACGCCTGAGCGGTTTCCTCTCCACTCTGGAGACGGATGGCAGGTAAAGCAGAACCCTCTCATCGTGATGACGATATGAGAGGGTTTTCTTGTTGCAGGAAGAAAAATGGTACTGCAGCTGGCGTTTTAGAGCTGGAAGAAGAGAGTCCGGAGTGTTTTCTGTGCTGCTGCGAGGCGCAGGGCGGCTTCAGGTTCCGTGCAGTTGAGCAGCGTGGCGATTTCGGCGGTGCTTTTCCCCTCTTTTTCATGCAGGAGGTAGACTGACTGATGGTCCGGTTCAAGCCGGCTGATGCATTCTGCCATTCTGTCATCCTCTTTTTGCCCTGCGCCGGATGGTGTAGCTGTATGGAGAGGAGTGCCGGCGCTGAAGAGCTCTTCTTTTGTTGCGGGACGGGGGAGGCTGTCGCTGACTTCTCCGAAGAGGCGGATGAAGTCACTGAAATCAAGCCCTGCTGAGTGGGAGGGGGTTATGCTGTCGCTGAGAATGTCGGTTGCGAGTTTTTCGAACCGCTGCCCGATATCGGGGATGCGGATGGCAAAGTCAAAGCGGTCATCATGGTCGCGGGCCTCCATGTTGTAGGGGACCTTCATGAGAACATTGATGCCGGCGGCCCGGGCATATTTTTCGGCCACGCCGCTGCCGTCATCACGGTTGATGATGAGACCCAGGAGGCGGGATGTTCCTCCGACCGTTCTGAAGTAATTGTTTGCGCGGCAGATGTTGTTGGCAGTGAAGATGGACTGGCGGTCGTTGCTGGTGACGAGGATGACCTCTTCGCTGAGCGAACGGGCAAGTGGTGTGGCAAAGCCTCCGCAGACCACATCGCCAAGAAAGTCCATGAGGATGATATCGAGGTCCCATTTGAAAAGGCCAAGCTTTTCAAGGGTATCGAACCCCGAAATGATTCCCCGTCCACCGCACCCCCGGCCTACCTGAGGGCCTCCGAGTTCAATGCCGTATATGGGCCGGGGAAAGTCCCCTATGTCGCGCCGGAAGACAATGTCTTCTATGGAGACCTCTTCATTCCGGGCGTTTTTCTCTGAAAAAACATCGGTCAGAGTCGGCAGCGACATGCCGCCGAAGAGCGAGGTGGTTGAGTCGTGTTTGGGGTCGCAGCCGAGCTGCAGCACCCGTTTCTGCATAAGGGCAAAGGTGGCGCTGAGGTTGGTGGTGGTGAAGCTTTTACCGATTCCCCCTTTTCCGTAAATGGCTATGGTTCTTGCGCTCATGCGGTCTGTTGTCAGGGTTTTCCGGTAAGGTAGCAGGAGCCGTTTGCCTCTTTGCCCTCACTCTTCCAGTTGAGAATCATTTTCAGGCAGTCGGGGTCGCCGAAGGCCTTCAGGTAGGTTTCCGTGATGCTTTCGTCAACCGGGCTCTGGTGGGTGAATATTTTTTCGGCGTTGAGCCTCCGTTCGGCAATGAGTGCGCGGACCCGCTCAAGATCACCCTGTGCCCACTGTTTTGCTGCAATGAAAGAGAGCTCTTTCTGGAAGGCCTGCGAGTAATCGATGTTCATTCGCTGGTAGTAGCCTCCAAAAATGACTGTGCCGTGGAACTTCAGGAAGCGCAGGCCTGTGTCAATGGCTGCCATGATGCCGGTACTGTCAATGAGTACATCGAACTCATGACCGGCAAGTGCGGCTGAAACATCTTCCTTTTCAGGGTTGATGCGGATGTCGGCCGGTGAGAATTTCAGGCGTTTCGGATGGGGTTCGGTGGCGGCAACCAGCTTCGCTCCCATGAGTTTGGAGAGTTCCGCTGCAAGAATGCCAACGGCGCCCTGTCCGAGTATCAGTATCTTTTTGTTCTTGACCTCTGCCAGGTCGACGATGTGCAGTGCCGTTGCGCCCAGCGGCAGGGCTATGCCGCATTGGGGGTTTTCGATGCCATCAAGGATGGTGATGCTGTCAACCGGGCAGGCGACGAACTGCGATGCCCCACCAAATGCGGCATTGACTCCTTCGTAACCGAATGAACCGGCAATGTAGGCGAACTTGCCGATCAGGCTTTCTTTGACATGGTCGCCGACCTCAGTTATTTTTCCGACGGTTTCATATCCCGGAATAAAGGGGAAAATGAATGGTGGGGAGGGAATGAGGCCGTTGTATGCCATTTTTTCAGTGCCGGTGCTGATGGACGACCAGTAGGTTTCCACCAGAACATCGGTTGAACCGAGGGGCTTGAGCTGTACTTCCGATACCTCGATCTGGCGGATGCCGGTGAAAACGATTGCTTTTGTTTTCATATTGCTTCTCCTGCTTTCAGTTTTCGCTCATTGCGTTTTTCGAGGAGAAGCCTGACGACGAACTGGGCGGCATTGATGAGATAGCTCAGGTATGCTCCCAGAGCGGTCCAGATAAGGACGGTTTCGTTCGCACCCATGAAGAAAAGGACGAAGTAGGCAATGTGCACTACCATGGCAATGGAGCTGCCGAAATCTTCCCAGAAGAATTCGGGGGCGAATGCGAATTTTCCGAAGACCTCCTGTTCAAAAAAACCTCCGGTGACGAATATGAGGATGAGCATGAAGGTTTTCAGGGCGACGAAAAAGGTGACCCATGCAAAATTTTCTATGCCAATGCCGTATTGATACAGGTAGGTGACGGTGAGACCGGCCAGAAACATGACGAACTGTATGGGGGCCAGAATGGCCTGGACGGTTGTCCATACCGATGCGTTTCTTCTGGCAAGCTGTTCTGGTGTGTAGCGGGGCATGATTTGTGTCGGTTTCTGTGATACAGATTCAAATTCAGCTGAATATACCTAATCAGCCAAAATTTACCTTGTGCCTTCAGGGTTCCTTGCGGAGGGTCCAGTCGTAGGCGTTGTACAGGGTTGCGAGAAGATTGATATCGGTGTTTTCCACCCGGCGGCTGAACCCTTCAAGTTCGTCATAATAGTAGAGGAAGGTTCTTGGCTGCCTGTCGTGCAGAATTCGCTGGTAGCTCTGCCAAAGCCGCAGTGCATCTTTTTCGGCGAGGGGGCCGCTGAGTTTCCCTATGATGGAGTCGAGTTCGGCGTTCTGGAATGCGGAGGAGTTGAAGGTGCGGTTCTGGAAGTCCGATCCCCAGATGATGAGCTGGAAGGGGAGGGTTTCAGCGGCGAGGCCTGAAAGTGCGGCTTCATAGCGGAACTCGTTCTGATTTTTGAGAAAGACGAGGTTCTCCTCGAACCGGAGACGGCAGTCAATGCCAATCTGGCGGAGGTTCTGTTGGATAATGGTGGCGGCATAGTTGCGCCGCGGGTTGCCGACCGGGGCTGCAAGTTCAAAAGAGAACCGTTCCCCGTTTTTCTGCAGTATGCCGTCGGCTCCGGGTGTCCATCCGGCACGGGCGAGTAAGGTGGTGGCTTTTTGGGGATTGTAGTTGTAAGGGTCGAGCGATGTGTTGGCTATGGATCGGTAGGCCGGAGAGAGCGATGTGTTGACTATTGTGGCGTGTTCCGGCCCCATGAACCCGTCTATGATGGACTGGCGGTCAATGGCGAGGGTCATGGCACGACGCACGGCGGGGTCGCCGAAGAGAGGGTTTGGGACAACCTTTTTCTCCGACCGCCATTTCTCTCCGTCAATATTCAGCCAGACGATGCTGTCGAAGTAGCGGTCTTTGACCGGCCGTATCTGGATATCGGGAGAATTCTGTGCGAGTTCACGGGTGTCAATCGGGTTGATGCCGCCCGCCGAGATGAGTGCGTCGATCTGGCCGGACTTGAGCATGGCAAGGCGGGTTGTGTACTCAGGTACGACAACGAAAATCAGCGATCGGGTTTTTGCCGGGTAGGGCAGTGTGGAGGTAGGACTGGTTTCAAGCACCAGCTTGTCCTGCCGTGCCCATTGTGAAACTTTGAAAGGGCCGGCGCCGACTATGGGAATTTCGGTGGCGCGGGAGCGGATTTCTTCGGGTTTGAACTGCTCCATGACATGCTTGGCAACCGGCATGAGGTCGTTGAAGTGGTCGAGTACGATGGACGCAGAGAGGGCGCGGTTGAAGTGAAGGACCAGCGTCAGGCTGTCGGGGGTTTCTACTGCGCGCTGAATGTCCGGGGTTCCATTCTCTTTCAGAAGCAGATCGTTCAGGTAGTCCTGCCGGGAACTGGCTGTTGCAGGGTTTGCATAGAGGGAGTAGGAGTATTTGAAGTCATGGGAGCTCAGAGGGGTGCCATCTTCCCAGCGGATTCCTTTTTTGAGGTGGAACGAAACATTTTTTCCATCGGGGGAGAATTCCCATGAGGTGGCGGCAGACGGGCTGAAGGCGATGTTTCCGGTTTTTTCGTCGTAGGTCGGTTTGACGAGCGAGGGGTAGATAAGGGTACAGACCTCGCGCGACAGTGAGAGCTGTATGAGAAGCGGGTTCAGGTAGTCAAAGTCAGCAGATACCGCCGTTATGATGGTATTGCTTCGAAACTCGCCGTTGTTCTGACGGCAGGCTGAAAGGGTGCTGCAGAGAGCGAAGATGAGGGCGATGAGAGTGAGCTGGCGTTTCATTGGTGGCGGGGTTCGGGAAAGGTTGCTGTGAATGAGCTGATGGCAGTTGTGGACGGGGTGAGCAGACCCTCACCGTAGAGGGTGCCGATCTGTTCGCCAAGGCTTCGTGCCCGGGCTTCAAGGCTTCCGAGAAACTCTTTGCGTTTGATGAGGGTTGCGGGCCTGGAACCATCACCCTCCTGCCAGAACTGTGAGGCAAACGCGCGAATTCCTTTGCGCGATTCTTCAAAAGTGCCGGAGACATCGACAATGAGGTTGGGGGGGAGCTGCTTGTACTGGATATAGTACAACAGGTGCTGTGGGCGCCAGGCTTCCTGGACCCGGCCTTCATACAGGGTTTCAAGCTGGCGGAGTCCGGCATAGTAGACGGCATCGGTGACCAGCCGTGAGGCTTTCGGGTGGTCGGGGTGGCGTTCCTCGGGAGGGTTGGCAAAAACGACGAAAGGCCTGAAGCGGCGGATGACCCGTATGAGGGCGTGAAGGTTTTCTTCGTTGTAGAAGAGCCTGGAGTCGCCAAGGTCAAGAGTTTCGCGGGTGCTGTAGCCCATGAGCCGGGCAGCTTCGGCGGCCTCCAGTTTTCGGCTTTCAGCAGTGCCGCTGGTGCCCATTTCCCCTCTTGTGAGGTCGCACACGGCTACCCTCCTGCCTTCACCTATTATTTTTAGAAGTGTGGCGCCGATTGAGAGCTCCACATCGTCGGGGTGGGCTCCGAAGGCGAGCGCATAGACTTGTTCAGGGGTTGTTTCCACTTCGGTGCTATATGCTATATTTCAGTCAGTTTCGCCTCAGGAGGCTTTTTTTTATTGACACTTCAATGTTTCTGCAATGCTGAAAGTAAAGATTGTCCGCCTTAACAAGCAAGCATTTCTTCCCGTTTATGCTACCGCGCATGCCGCCGGAATGGATGTTTCTGCCTGCCTGGAGGAACCGGTGGTTGTTGAGCCATTTTCCACTGCGTTGATTCCTGCCGGGTTTGCCATTGAGCTTCCCATCGGTTATGAAATGCAGCTGCGCCCGCGTAGCGGTCTTGCTTTGCGCAGCATGATTACATTGGCGAATTCTCCTGCAACAATTGATGCCGATTATCGTGGCGAGGTGAAGGTGATTCTGATCAACCATGGCCCTCAACCCTTCACGGTGAACAACGGCGACCGCATTGCCCAGATGGTTGTTGCCAGGGTTGAGGAGGTTTCGTTTGAGGAGGTTTCGGAGCTTGGCGAGACAGTGCGGGGTGATGGGGGATTCGGCCACACCGGCACTGTTCGTTCCTGAGGAGCTGGTTGGTTTTCTTGTGCTCTATCCGGTTTTAAGGTACTCAAGGCCAAACTTGTCGAGCTTCCTGTAGAGCGTTGCCCGGCCGATTCCGAGAATGCCGGCTGTTTTTGTCAGGTTTCCCAGCGCCGCTTTATAGGCTTTGAGGATGGCTTCCCGTTCATGCTCTTCAAGCGAATAGGAGTTGGTGTCGGGTGAATCCGAGGGCTGCAGTCCGTATTCGGCCGCAGGGGGAAGCAGTGCAGGTGGAGCATATGCAGGTTTCATTGAACCGGGAATGATATTGGGTTCCAGAGTTTCAATGACATCATCCTTTCTGGTGACTGCTGCCCGCTGGACTGCGTTCTTCAGTTCCCGGATATTTCCCGGCCATCGATGGTTTTCAGAGGCTGACAGCGCAGTGTCGCTCATGGTTATTTTCCCGAGATTGTTTGCGCTTGAGAATTCGTCAAGAAAGTGCCGGCAGAGAAGCGGGATGTCTTCCGGGCGCTCCCTGAGGGCTGGAAGGAACAGGGGGAACTCTTCAAGACGGTAGTAGAGGTCTTCACGGAATTGGCCATCTCTTATGGCATCGTTGAAGTTCCTGTTTGTTGCTGATATGACACGGAAGTCGGTTTTCCGCTCCTGTTTTTCGCCTACCCGCCGGATTTTCCGTTCCTGAATGACCCTGAGAACCTTGGCCTGAATATCTGAGCCCATGTCGCCGATTTCATCAAGGAAAATGGTTCCCTGATCGGCCTGTTCAAAGTATCCCATGTGGTCGGAGCCTGCTCCGGTAAAAGAGCCTTTTGCGTGACCGAAGAGGATGCTGTCTGCCAGCGAGCTTGAAATTGCAGCACAGTTGACAGAGACGAAGGGACCGCTGCTCCGCCGGCTGCCCCGATGGATAGCTTCGGCGAACAGCTCTTTGCCGGTGCCGCTTTCTCCGAGTATCAGTACATTAAGTCCTGTTTCCATCACCTGCATCGCCTGTGTCATGGCGGCCTTGATTGCGGGGCTTTTGCCGATGATGTTTTCAAACAGCTTGCAGCTTTTAAGCTCTTTTTTGAGCATTTTTACCTGAGACTGCAGGGAGGAGTCCTGAAGCGCATTGCGCATGACGATTTCAAGCCGGTCGATATTGAGCGGCTTGGTCAGATACTCGTATGCGCCGAGCTTGATGCATTTTACTGCACTGGGAATTTCATGCGATGCGGTGATGATGATGATCGGAGTAGTATCATTCTGCGATTTCGCATGCTGCATCACTTCAAAACCGTCGAGAACCGGCATGTTGATGTCGAGCAGAACGACATCGGGACTCTCTTCGGCCATGGTCTGGACGCACTCTCGCCCGTCATTGACCATTATGGCTTCATAGCCCATTTTGGAGACAAAATGCCCGAATACCCTGCGTGAGGTTTCGTCATCGTCGGCTATGAGTACTTTTCTTTTCTGTATGCCGGCCCTGCCGTTCCCGGCTGTGAATTCGTGATGAATTTTTTTCACGATTATGTCCTGCAGGGGGGTGGGTTTCTGTATTCACCTGCAGTTCAGGAAACCCCCGGATGAACTGTTTGGGGATTTCCTGGTGCTGTTGGTCTTATGAAGCGCCCGCTTCTTTCTTGTGGTTTTTGCGGTCTCTTAAAGGGAGTTCCTCAGGATTTTTTTCCTGTAACGGCGGGGGGGATTGCCGCTGCTGGTTTTACCGCTTCTTTGGGTGAAAACGGAATCTCCTTGACCTCTTTTTTGCTGCTGGCCGAAACTGATCCCATCTGCGTGCCTGCAGGGAGAATGCTTCCCATCAGCTGGCCGAGGCCGGCGCTGACATTGTCGAACATGTTTTTGACCTGTCCGGAGTTGTCAATGTTCTGGAGGATGTTCGTCCAGAATCTGCCAAGTTCCTGCACCGAGCTCTGTATCTGTTCAGAGTTGATTGTTGCCGTAACGCCTTCAACAATCTGTCCTGTGGCATGGCTGACATTTTCAATCATCTCCTTGACCTGTACGGAGTTGATGGTGCTGTTGACGCCATCGGCAATCTGTGTTGTTGCCTGTCCTACATTCTCCACCATGTCTTTGAACTGCTTGGAGTTGACTGTTGTGTTGACACCTTCAAGCAGCTGACCGGTTGTTGTGCCGATAAATCCGAACAGTTCCTGCATGGATACAACGGCACTGTCAATGAGAATTCCGATGTTGCCGATCAGGTTGGCCATTTCCCCATTTCCGGGAGTGGACTCCGGAGCTTTTGGCTGCACTGCCGGAACTGGCGCAGCGGGTTTGTTGAGTTCTTCTGACATGATAAGTGGTTGATTTATGTGATGAAGGTGATGTTTTCTCTTGCTTCAATATATGAAATCTCTTTGCCAAATCCCCGCGCTCCTGCCGCGATATCCACCCATTGGAGTAGGGGGGATATTGCGGCAGGAGATAGGAAAGTTATCTGTCCATGGTTTTGAGCAGTTTTTCAGCCGCCTGCTTTCCGGAGAGTGCGGCGCCTTCCATTGATGCCAGATAGTGCTGATCGGTATAATCACCGGCAAGGAAGAGGTTTCTGATGGGGCTTATCTGGTTGGGGCGGAATTTGTCGACATCAGGCACAGCCTTGTATACCGATTGGGGAATTTTGACCACCGTGGATTTAAGAAGCTTTGCGTCCCGCGACTTCGGGAACCGGTCGTGGATGTCTTTCATGACCAGTTCAGTAATGACATCGTTGGGCAGTCCCATCAGCTGATGTGCAGGGGCGAGTACAAGGCTCATGACGCTTCCGCCGTCTGCAGTTCCCGTTCCTTTCTGAAAATCATCAGGGCAGGTGAGGGAGACATCGGCAAAGGTGGCGAAAATGGTTCCCTGAGAAAACATGAGGTTGTCGGTATCGGTGATTTTTCGGTCCAGCCAGAGCTGGCAGTTGACAACAGGGCTTCCGGTGAATTCGTGAAGATTCCGGAAATATTTATGCTGCAGCCATTCATTGGGTATGACTTTGGTGAGGTTGTGCACCGGCAGAGCGGATATGTATGCATCGGCCTCAACGGTGTGACCGTCGTGGAGCACCGCATGTTTGACTGTTTCGTCGCTGTTAAGCTCGAACCTTGAGAGGCGGGCATCGACAAAGATTCGCCCTCCGTGGCTCTGGATGTACTGGCGCATGGGCTCAATCATCGATTCTCCCGGATTCTTGCGGAAAAACGCGAATTTCGTGGCTGCGTAGTCGGTGCCGAAGTACTTGAATATGGTGATCATCGGTCGGGCGCTGATGACATTGGGCTCAATGAAGTTCATTGCAAGCGCAATGGCGCGCCAGAGTTTCTGGAGCGAATGCTCCGAAGCACCGCGAAGGTGGTGCCATTCAGAGTAGGTCATGTGGTCCTGGCTCCGGAAGTACTCTTCATTGCCGGCAAGTGCGGGGAAGAGCCCCTTGATGAGGGAGATCTTGTCCCACAAGGTGAGGAAGTCGGTCTGCATGCCCCCCACAACCTCCGCCCATGGGCTTGGAAGGTTGGCTTTTTTGAAGTAGGACTGTTTTCCGTCCGATTCGGCGTAGATGAGTGAGTGCTCTTTCCAAAGGTAGTTTTTCTCTGCGCCAACGCGTTTCAGGTACTCCTGAAGCTGCCGGTAGCCTCCAAAGACAATGTGGAGGCCGGACTCTATGGAGTCGCCATCGCTGTCTTTCCATACGGAAACCTTGCCTCCAAGCACTTTGCGTTTTTCATAGAGCTCAACAGTATGGCCGCGGTCAACAAGTTCTATTGCTGCGGCAAGGCCGGCTACGCCTGCCCCGAATATGGCTATTTTCACGGTTGCTGTGTCTTAAGTGTTAGGAGATGATTGTCAAGGCATGCTGCCGCTTGCGTCTTTCCAGCGTGAATATATGAATTAATGTCCGGACTCATCAACTGTTGAGTTTTTTCAGAGCCCTCTCCACTTCAACAAGAAACCTGAGTCCCAGCCGCATGCTCTCTTTTATCACAAAGCGAAGATCCTGGCTTGCGGGAGGGCGCATTGGTGGTTGCGTCTGGCTGGTTTTCATCTGGGTTTCGGGCACAGGTGCCGGTGTTTTTTTTTCGGTCATTGAGGGTATGGGGTGTTGTTGTGCGACGGATACAATGGGGCTGCTGTGGCGTGAATGAGTCATTAAGCTCTTTGGTAAATAAAATAATTTGCGAAATTGGGAAAACCGGCGACAACCCTCATTATTACAGCGCCCACGATTTTTTTCCCCTGAAATGCCAGCCGAACCCTAAATAATTTAAGAGAAAGTGCAGTAGGAATGGGTTTTTTTAAGAAAGTCGTTGGTTGTTTCCTATAAAAGTGTAATTTTCTTACATAACCGAATTAAATTTACCTCAGCCATGTCGGGACATCTTGATCTGATTGATCTTAAAATTATCGAGTCTCTGGGCGAAAACGGCAGAGTTCGGTTGAGTGAACTTGCCGAGGTTGTCGGACTTTCCATTCCCTCAGTGAGTGAGCGGATGGACAAGCTTCAGAAAAACGGTATCATCAAGCATTTTACTACTGAGGTTGACGAACGGCAGCTTGGTTTTGATATTCAGGCCTTTGTCCGGGTTGGTGTGGATTCCTCGAAGCATTACAAGTCATTCCTTGAGCATGTCATGAAAGAGGATGAAATCATGGAGTGCTTTTCTGTGACAGGTGAGGGATCGCATATCATGCGGGTCATGACGCACAATACGGCATCGCTTGAAAAGTTTCTTTCGCGGATACAGAGTTGGCCGGGAGTGATGAGCACCAACACAAGTTTTGTGCTTTCGCAGCTCAAGAAAACAAGGAAGATTGCTTCGGATGTCGTAAGGGCAAATCTTCAGGACCGTCAGGTGCTGCTTACCTATGATGAGAAAAAGTCAAGGAGATAGACCGGGCGGACGGAGGGCGGAGTATTCAATTAAATTTCAGTTTCAGTAAAGTTAGAGAGCAACATCACATATGCAAAACAACAAGGAGGATCACTTGAGCATTGAGAGTAAACATGCGGTTTCGTCCTATTTCGGGGCGATGACCTTTGATCACAAAGCCATGCGCGCAAGGCTTCCAAAAGAGGTATTTCAGTCTTTGCAGGAAACAATCAAGGCCGGCAGGGAAATTACGGAAGAAATTGCAGGCGTGGTTGCACATGGCATGAAAGAGTGGGCCATGGATAATGGTGCCACCCATTACACTCACTGGTTCCAGCCGATGACAGGTTCAACGGCGGAAAAGCATGATGCTTTTCTCTCCATTGATCGTGACGGAACAGCCATTGAGCGCTTCTCGGGCGAGCAGCTGATTCAGGGTGAGCCTGATGCTTCCAGTTTCCCGTCCGGCGGCATGCGGACTACCTTCGAGGCCCGCGGTTACACTGCGTGGGACCCTTCAAGCCCCGCATTTCTCATGAAGGGCGGCAGTGGACTGACCCTCTGCATTCCTACTGTATTCATTTCCTATAACGGCGAGGCGCTTGATGCCAAAACTCCGCTGCTTCGTTCCATGAACGCCGTAAGCAACTCGGCTGTCCGTCTTCTTGAAGTGCTGGGCGTTACAGGCGTGAAGCGTGTGAAGACATTTGCCGGCATTGAGCAGGAGTATTTCCTTGTCGACAAAAAGTACTCTGCAGAACGGCCTGACCTCGTCATGTGCGGCCGTACGCTGCTTGGTGCGCTTCCTCCCAAGGGTCAGCAGCTTGAGGATCATTATTTTGGAGCCATTCCCGATCGCGTGCTCGAGTTCATGCAGGAGGTGGAGCACGAGCTCTATCTGCTTGGCATTCCCGCCAAGACCCGTCACAACGAGGTTGCTCCCCATCAGTTTGAAATTGCCCCGGTTTTTGAAGAGGCAAATATCTCGGTTGACCATAACCTGCTGGTTATGGAGGTGATGAGAAAGGTGGCTGACAAGAAAGGCTTCGCTCTCCTGATGATGGAAAAACCTTTTGCGGGCATCAATGGAAGCGGAAAACACAACAACTGGTCCATCGGTACCGATACCGGCATCAATCTGCTTGATCCGGGCGATACTCCTGAAGAGAACATCCAGTTCCTCGTCTTCCTTGTTTCCGTTCTCAAGGGTGTTTACAAACGGGCCGATGTGCTCAGAATGTCCATAGCCAGCATCGGCAATGACCATCGCCTTGGTGCCAATGAGGCTCCTCCGGCTGTTGTGACCGCCTTCCTCGGTGAGTTGCTCGAGAGGGTGCTTGACGCAATTGAAAGCGGCAAGATTGACCTGAAGACAGAAAAACAGGTGCTGAACCTTGGCCTCTCGCAGGTGCCGGTTGTCAACAAGGACTACACCGACCGCAACAGAACCTCTCCCTTTGCTTTCACCGGCAACAAATTCGAATTCCGCGCAGTAGGCTCTTCTCAGGCGGCATCCGTTCCGAACATGGTGCTCAATACACTTATGGCCGAAGCGCTTGATGATATGGCAGATGCAATGCTTGCCAAAATCAGCGCAGGAAAAGATCGCGACACAGCCATTCTTGAGACGCTGCGTGAAGAAATCACTGCCACAAAGAACATCCGTTACCAGGGCGACAACTACAGCGATGCGCTGCAGAAAGCTGCAGAGGAACGCGGTCTGCCGAACCTGAAGAACACCCCGCAGGCACTCAGGACGCTTGAGAGCAAAGATGTGCAGGCCATGTTCATCAAGTACGGTGTCTTGAGCCATGAGGAGATTGATTCCCGTCTGAACATCCGCCTTGAGCGCTATGTAAAGGGGGTTGACATTGAGGCCCGGACGCTGCAGCTGATGCTCAAGACGCTTGTCATCCCTGATGTTTCAGAGTATCAGGGAGACATCAGCAGCTCCTACAACAACCTTGCGTCAGCAGCAGCCGAGATCGGCCTTGCAGACAAGGCGCTCAAAAGCCAGGCGAAACATCTCAAGACGCTTGCAGAGAACCTCTCGCTCCTCATTGATTTGACTGAAGAGCTTGACGGCGTTGCAGAAAAGTTGGAGACGCTTGATGGCGAGTTTGCCAAAGCCGACTACTGTGCTGATGTTCTGCTTCCGTTTATGGTCAAGGTTCGCGAAGTTGCTGATCGCCTTGAACTCATGGTCGACCGCAGCCGCTGGCAGCTCCCCACATATTCGGAAATGCTCTTCGAACACTGAGTGTTTCTTCCGGATCATGCTCAACACAAAAAGGCCCGTATCCCGGGCCTTTTTGCTATTTTACGGTAAACGCGAAATGTTGGGAAAGTTGGGGACACTCATGACTGAGTGTACTTATAAGTACACTCAGTCATGAGTGTCCCCAACTCTAAAATGTTGCATTGAAAGGATATGTCTATGATTGATCTCTATAATGCAGAGAGCCGCTTTGCTGAGTGCAGGGGGTTTCGTCTGCACTATCGGATGATGGGGAGCGGGGAGGGGCCGTTCATGCTGCTTCTGCACGGGAGCTTCCTCAGTATGCGTTCATGGCGTTCTGTTGCAGGGCCGCTGTCGGAAATGGGGACGGTGGTGGTTCTTGACCGTCCGGCTTTCGGGAACACTTCACGACCAGTGCCTTCAAGGCAGAACGCTGTGAGCTATGCGCCTGAGGCGCAGAGCGACATGATTGATGAGTTTTTGGGGGTGTTGGGTATTGAAAAGGCGATTCTTGTCGGTAATTCAACGGGGGGAACATTGGCCATGCTTACAGCCCTTCGCCATCCGGAAAGGGTGTCGGGGCTTGTGTTTGTGGATGCCATGATTTACAGCGCCTATGCGGCGAGCGGAGTGCCCTCTGTGATGAAGCCGGTTCTGAAGGCGGCAAGCCCTCTTTTTGCCCGGTTGATGCGCCTGCTGATCAATAAGTTTTTTGACCGCCTGCTGCTGAGTTTCTGGAATGATCCCGCAAGGTTGAGCGCCGGGACGATTGCGGCCTATAGGGGGGACATGATGCAGGGGAACTGGCCGAGGGGGTTCTGGGAGGTGTTTCTTGAAACCCACCATCTTCATCTTGATGAACAGCTTGGTTCAATCAGTGTGCCTGTGCTTGTTTTGACCGGTGAAGCTGACCGTACCGTCAAGGTTGAGGAGAGCGTGCGCCTTGCTGAAGAGCTTCAGGATTCAGTTCTCGAGGTTGTTGCCGATTGCGCCCATCTGCCGCATGAGGAGCAGCCGGAGGTGTTCCTTGGGGCTATGCGGAAGTTCCTCTTGAGAATGATGTGAGCTATTGCTGTTTGTAATAGCTGGGTTATGGATTATTTTTATTGCTACATTCACAAGCGGTTTGCCTTTTGACTGTGTATCTCCAATGTAACTCTCTGTGCCATGGCTGAGGTTTTTCACTATCCCATGCCCTATCCGGCTCTCTGGCTGGACTATTACTATTATGTGACCTGGTTTCTGAGCATGCTGCTGCTTGCTCTCGGGTGGGGGCTTTTTTTCCGTTTCGGCCGCTTCACCTATGCAATCAATCTGGGGTGTTTCTGGAAAACCGGGATGATGCTTGTGCTCTTTGTTGTTACCCTTGGGGGGCCCATGTATTACAATACCCGTTTTGCCGCAGAACATGGAGAGGATGGGGCTTCAGTGAAAATAGACGGCAGCACTCTCAGCTATCTTGACCGCACGGGTACTGAAAAGTCTTTTCTGTTGACGGAGATTACCGCTGTCCGCCAGGAGAGCATCACCTACAATCCGCCGGCAAAAATTTTCATTGTGGCTTCGCGCAATTCTCTCAGCGATTCGCTGTTTGTGACCAGAAAGCTTGTGGGGTTCGACCGCTTCATTGAGCTTTTGAGTGAGGGTACCGGCCTCAGGGCGAAGCTGCAGGCGAATGAGTGAGCGGTTGAGGGAGGGCAATCTTCTGCTCGCTGTCGAGATTGGCAATACCACTCTGGTGGCAGCTGTGTTTCAAGGTGATGAACCGGTTGCCTTCCTGAGGGGGGCAACCAGTGAACTCATTTCTTCGGGTGGGGTGTCTCCCCTTTTTCTTCCCTTTCTTTCCCGCTTTCCCGGCCTCTGCGATGCTGTTTTAAGCAGTGTGGTCCCTACTGCGGAGCGGGCGGTAGGAGAGTGGCTTGAGGGCGCTCTCCATAGAGAGGTGATGAGGGTGAATGCGTCACTGCGGCTTCCTTTTCTCCTTTCCTATGATCCTCCTGGAGCTCTCGGGTCTGACCGTATAGCCCTCTGTGCCCGTGCTTCAATGATGGAGGAATCGGTGGCAGTGATTGCGCTGGATGTCGGGACGGCCATTACGGCTGATGTGCTGGGTTCAGACGGTCGCTATATGGGCGGCATCATCATGCCCGGTCTGGAGCTGATGGCCGATGTGCTTCATTCCGGTACTGCCCGTCTGCCAAGGGTGGCGGTGACTCTGCCGGGGGAGATTCTTGGCCATTCAACCCGGGAGTGCATTCAAAGCGGAGTTGTTTGGGGATGTGTGTCGGGTGTTGAGGGGCTGGTTTCAAAAATCACCCGATGGCTTGAAGATGAGCATGGTGAACAGGAGGTTAGGGTCATTGCTACCGGGGGTCATGCGCCGCTTCTTGCCCGGCTGCTTGATGGTACATGGAGAATAGACGAGCATGCTGTTCTCCATGGTGCCCGTTACCTGTTTGCTCTCAATCGGGGCGCTTCAGGCTGAAGAACTCTTTTGCCTTCTCTATTGCATCAAGAACCTGCGTGTCATCCACATCTTTCTCATGGAGAAAAGCCTCTCCGAGTTGTTTCAGCAAGACGAACCGGAGCTTTCGGTCAAGCTTTTTCTTGTCTGAAAGCATGTTGTGGAGCAGTGTGGGGCCATCAATTGCAAGGAAGCGTTTTTTCAGGAGCCCTTTGGGAAAGCGGAACCGGTTGATGAGATTGAGCCCCCTCTGGCACTCCTGCCCGTTGAGGAATCCGAGGTCCCGGGAGAGGATGAGGGCGCATGCCATGCCGATGGTGACTGCTTCTCCGTGGCCGATATGGCGGTACTCTGCACTTTTTTCCAATCCGTGTGCGAAGGTGTGACCGAAGTTCAGAGTTGCGCGCAGACCGTTCATTTCCCTGAAGTCCCGCCGTACCACATCTTCTTTCGTTCCCGCGCTTTTCCGGACTGCTTCGCTCAGCCAGGGCTCCTGGAGGGCGACGATGTCTGTGAAGTGCTCCTCAAGCAGGGCAAGGAATGCGGCATCGGCAATGAATCCGTATTTGACCACTTCGGCCATGCCGGAGTATATCTCCCGCAAAGGAAGGGTTTTGAGGCGTGAGGGGTCAATGAGGATCAGTTCCGGCAGGTGAAAGAACCCGATCAGGTTTTTGCCGAGCGGGTGATTGATTGCCACTTTCCCGCCTATGGAACTGTCGGTCATGGCAAGCAGGGTTGTGGGGAATTGAATGACTGGAATGCCGCGGTAGTAGCTGGCTGCAATGTAGCCGCCGAGATCGCCCACAACGCCTCCCCCGACTGCCATAAGGTTCCAGCTCCGGTCGACATCGGCTTCAATCATGCTGCCGTAGAGACGGTTGGCAGTGGTGAGGCTTTTGGAGGTTTCCCTGGCCGGCACTACCAGTTCCAGAGTGCGGAACCCTTCGTTGTGGAGGGTTTGAAGAATGTCCTCTCCAAACAGTCGCTTCGTGTTTGCGTCAAAAAGTACAACGGTTTTTTTTGAAAGCTTGTGTGTTCTGAACAGTTCTCCCAGTCCGGCGGTGGCAGGTGTTGCAACAACTATTGAGCTCATGGTCTGTCTTTGTGTTGGTCGTTTTGCTCTATGGAGCTCTGTTTGCGGACGAACCGCTCTATTTTCCTTGTCAGTTCTTCAACTGTGGAACCTATCCGTTTCTGGTCGGTGTAGACAGTGATGGCTGCGGATTCGTATCGCGGTGATCTTTTTTCTAAAATTGCGGAGATGTTCCGCTCCAGTGCTTCCCGATCAGGTTTTTCTGTGCCGCTGCTCCGGAGAAGAGGGCGGTCTGTTTTATGGAAAAGCCGTTTTGCCAGATTTTTCGGATCAGATTTCAGGTAGACAAGGGTGCCTGTGGTGCTTATCAGTTCAAATGTCGGGGTGTGTTCCAGCGCCCCGCCTCCCAGAGAGGCAACCATCTCTTTTCTTTCAGCGATTGTGGCAATCATTGCCTGTTCAAGTTTCCGGAATGCCCTTTCTCCCTCTTCGGCAAAAATTCTGGTGATGGTTTTACCTTCCTGCTCTTCAATTGCGCTGTCAATGTCAATGAAGTCATACCCGAGGGAGTTTGCCAGAAGCGGCCCTATACTGGATTTGCCCGATCCGCTGAATCCTGTCAGAAAAATAAGTGAGTGCTGTTTTTCCACGACTGCTGTTTAGGTCTCTTCGGGGTTCCGGGGGTTTTATCTGGCTTGCCGGTTTTGGAACAAATATAGCGAAAAACGACGAAAAGCCCCGACTGGAAAGGGGGGCTATTCCAGCACTTTCAGGACGGTGCCGAAGAGTTCGTAGGGGGAACTGCCGTCAATGCGGGCAAGGCAGAACGATCCGGGGGCAATGGTGTGGCCGGCGCCTTCAAGCGAACACTCATTGTCAACTTCGGGGGCGTCCCACTCGGTTCTGCCCCATGCAGTGTTTTCCTCAATCCGATCAATGCAGACGGCGATTTCCCTCCCTTCAAGTCGCTTGTTTTTCTCTTCTGAAATACCTTCCTGAAGTTCCATAAGCTCAGCCGTGCGGCTCTGTTTTTCCTCTTCGGGAACACTGTCTTCGAGTGCGAATGCCGGTGAGAATTCTTCGTGGCAGTAGGAGAAGCATCCGAGTCGGTCAAAGCGGACGGTTGCGGCAAACTCCAGCAGTTCCTCAAATTCCTGCCGTGTTTCACCCGGATACCCGGCAATCATGGTTGTGCGGAGGCGGATGTCGGGGTTTTTCTGTCGAATGGCCTCAATAAGCGCAAGTTCTCCCTCTTTGGTGATGCCGCGGTTCATGGAGCGGAGAATCCTGTCATTGCAGTGCTGGAGCGGGAGGTCGAGGTAGTTGCATATATTTCCTCTCTGGCTCATGGTCTCAATCACTTCAAGCGGGAAGTTCAGCGGATAGGCGTAAAGAAGACGGATCCAGTGAAACGCCATGTCGGAGAGGCGGAGGAGAAGGTCGTTGAGCATCTGACGCCCGTAGAGGTCAACGCCGTAAAGGGTTATGTCCTGCGCTATGATGTTGAGTTCCTGAACCCCTTTCTCCTGGAGGAGCCGGGCTTCGCGGAGGAGCTGGTCGAGGGGCTGGCTGATGTATGGGCCGCGGATTCTGGGGATGGAGCAGAACGAGCAGCTTCGGCTGCACCCTTCGGAGATTTTGAGAAATGAGGTGTGTCCGGGCGCGGTAAGGGAACGGTGGAGGTGAAGCTCACTGCGGTAGCGTGCCCCTATGGCAGTAAGTATGGCGGGCAGTTCGCGGGTGCCGAAAAATCCATCGACTTCAGGAAGTTCAGTCTGCAGTTCGCTGCGGTAGAGTTCCGGGAGGCAGCCCATGACGAATATTTTCCGGACCCGGCCGCTCTCTTTTTCAGTGATGGCGGCAAGCGTTTCGTTGATGGACTCCTCTTTGGCGTCGGCAATGAAGCCGCAGGTGTTGATGATGATTGTTTCGGCATCACTGGCGCTCTCTGTGAAGACAACCCCGGCTGCTTCTGCCTGTGCCATCAGCCGTTCAGAGTCGACGGTGTTTTTCGAGCAGCCGAGGCTCAACAGAAAGACCCTGTTGGATTGTTCAGTCATTGCGTTTGTATTGTTCAAGAAAACTCTCCTTCCATTCACGAAACGATCCATTCTGGATTTGGGTGCGGGCGGTTCGGGTCAGCCACATAAAAAAGGAGATGTTCTGCAGGGTGCAGAGTTTGAGCCCGAGAATCTCTCCTACATTCAGAAGGTGGCGGATGTAGGCTCGGGAATAATTCCGGCAGACATCGTTGTCAAACCCTTCGTCAATGGATGAAAAGTCCTCTGAATATTTTGCGGAGCGCAGATTCATTTTTCCATGCCGGGTATAGACCCTTCCGTTCCGCCCTTCGCGGGTCGGGATGACGCAGTCGAACATGTCGACACCCCGTTCTATGGCGTTGAGGATGTTTTCGGGCGTGCCGACCCCCATGAGGTAGCGGGGCTTGTGTTCGGGAAGCAGGGTGTGGGAGAGTTCCAGAATCCGGTACATCTCTTCTGCCGGTTCTCCGACTGCCATGCCACCGGTTGCATAGCCATCGAAGTCGAGATCGACAAGAGCTTTTGCCGAAATGGTGCGCAGGTCGGCGTGGGTTCCTCCCTGGGTTATGCCGAAGAGCATCTGGCCGTGGCCGTAGAGCGGCCTGGTGAGGCTGAAGTGCTGTTTTGCCCGTTCTGCCCACCGGATGGTCATCTCTCCCGATTTGCGTATGTACTCCCTCTCAGCGGTGGAGGAAGGGCATTCATCAAGCGGCATCAGGATGTCGCTGCCGATGATGCGCTGGGTGTCAACTACATTTTCGGGGGTGAACTGCAGCATGCTGCCGTCGAGGTGCGATTTGAAGGTGACCCCCTCTTCGGTGATTTTCCTGAGCTCGGAAAGCGAGTAGACCTGGTAACCGCCACTGTCGGTAAGCAGAGGGCCCTGCCAGTTCATGAACCGGTGCACTCCTCCGGCCTTTTCCATGATGGCGTTTCCGGGCTTGAGGTAGAGGTGGTAGGTGTTGGCCAGAATGATATGGGCCTGCTGTTCCTTAAGCTCATGCGGCTCCACCGATTTGACGCTTGCCCGTGTGCCTACCGGCATGAATACAGGTGTCGGTATGGTTCCGTGGTCAGTGTAGAGCTCTGCGCAACGGGCAGCTGTGTTCGTGTCGGTGTGAAGAAGGCGGAAGTTCATGAAACCGGGTAAGGGAATGGAAGTGCTCAGTTCTCAGTGCTCGGTTCTTAGTGCCTGGTGCTTTTTTACTGTTCACTAATATCCTTGCCTCCCCATGAAGGTAACCTTCAGAGGAGAGAAATAAAAAAGGAAAGAGGGCTGATGGGGGTTTAACTGATGGCGGTGAGTTTGACTGAGACGCTGAGGGTCTCCTCGGCATTGCCTTTCCATGTTCCCCGGACAGGCGGAACATCGGCATAGTCGCGCCCTGAGCCGATTTTGATGTATCGTTCATCGACAAAGAGTGAGCTGTGGGTGGGGTCCATTCCGACCCATCCGGTTTCGGGGCCGCCGTAAATTTCGCACCATGCATGCGATGCTTCTTCGTGGCCAAGAGGGGTGCTGCCGCCGAAAAGGTAGCCACTGACATAACGGGCGGGAATCTGAAGGCTGCGGCATGCGGCAAGCATGATGTGTGCAAAGTCCTGGCATACACCGCGTCCCAGTGCCATCACAACCGCACTGGTGCTGTGAACATCGGTGACGCCGGGTTCATAGATGAAGGAGTCGTGGATTTTCCGGCAGATCGCTTCCCCAAGGGCCAGAGGGGGCATTTTGGGGGAGAAGGAGGAGGTGAACTCGCGGATGGCAGGATCGAAATGCACAAAGCGGCTTTCGGCGGAGAAGTCCATAAGCAGAATCGCTTCGTTATCTGAAGAGAGCGGGGTTCCTTTGCCTGTTTCAATAATGGATGTGGCCAGAATGCTGACCCTGTCATGACTTTGCAGGATGTTGAAATGGTGGACTTTGTTGCCGTAGAAGTCTGTGTATTCAAAAATGGTTGGGGTGTGTTCAATGTCAAGCGTAAAGCTGCTGCAGCGCTGTGAAGAGTTCTGGCTGCTGTCGGGGTGAAGCCGCACTTCGGTGGCGGTTTCATAAATGGGGCGGCTGTAGGCGAACAGCGTACGGTGTTCTACTTTGAGTATCATGCGTTGTTCCTTGCCCGGTTTTTCCGTAAGGAGAACTGTTGCTGTTGTTGCTGCTGTGCCTGGCTCCAGTTTGCCCGTCCGCCTGCAACTCCCGTGAAGGGGAGCGCCTTGCTCTCGTCCTGCGGTTCGATTTCAGGGGTATGATACGCAAAATAGACCAGATGCAGCTGCTCGCCTGCTTTTTGCAGCCGTTGTTTGATGTCGCCAAGATAATCGTGCAGCCCTCGTTCCATAATGTCCTCAACGGTGGTGTAGCTCAGCTCGGCTTCCATTTTGCCTATCAGTCTGTCGGAATTGGAGAGGTTTTTCTGGGTTGAGTTTCCCGAGAGCCGCCATAGGGCTTCTTTTGCCGCACCGATGGAAAAATGGATACTACGCGGAAATGTTTTATCGAGAATGAGAAATTCCAGAATGTTCTCGGGTTTGATGCGTGAAAGATGAACTTTCTTGAATGCTTCAAGCGCGCTGCAGCTTTTCAGGACGGCCATCCATTGGATGATGTCGACTGAGCTGATGAGCCCAATTGCCTCTCTGCTGGTTTGAGGGGTAAGCATATGGTACTTGACATCAATGAGACGGGTGACATTGTCTGCCCGTTCAAGATATTTGGCAACCTGAATGAAGTCCCATCCCTGGCTTCGTGCCATGGTGTTGTCGGTAATACCCTGAAAAAGGTGCGAGGCATTCTTGATTTCGCGGTAAAAGCTGAAGGGGTCGTTCTGCACATTTTCCGGCCGCATTGTCTGCAGCAGGTGGTAGAGGTTGTTGATCTGTTCCCACATTTCACTTGAAATGCTTTCAATGATGCTGCGGGCGTTTTCCCTTGCAAGACCAATGCAGGAGATGATGGAGTTTGAGTTGCTGCGGTTGAATACCAGATAGTCGGTGACGCTCCGCGCGCTGTATTCTCCATACAGGCTTTCAAACTTTTCCGGGTCGCTGGTGGCAACGGTCAGCGCAATCCAGCAGTCGGGGTTCTCTGTGGGGGTGATCCGGTTGAGATCAAGCAGGAGGTTGAAGTTCACATCAAGAAACCTCGCAGTGTTTTCGGCCCGCTCAACATAGCGGCTCATCCAGAACAGTGATTCGGCAACGCGGCTTAACATGTCGTGGCAGTGGAGTTTATGGTGTGTTTATTCATCAACAACCCAAGTGTCTTTGCTGCCTCCGCCCTGTGAGGAGTTCACCACAAGAGAGCCCCGTTTCAGGGCAACTCTGGTAAGGCCACCAGGCACAATGGTTGTGGTTTTTCCGTTCAGGACATAGGGACGAAGGTCAATATGGCAGCCGTAAAGCTCCGAGTCGTTGAAGAGGCTGGGGTGACGCGACAGGGAGATGGTCGGCTGTGCTATGTAGTTGCGGGGGTTCTTGACAATCAGTTCGGCGAACCGCTCCTGTTCCTCGGTAGTTGATTCGGGCCCGATGAGCATTCCGTAACCGCCTGATTCGTTTGCCGCTTTGACCACAAGCGTGTCAAGATGTTCGAGAATGTATTTGAGGTCAGACGGATTTCCCGGTAGCCAGGTCGGGACATTCTGCAGTATGGGATCTTCTCCGAGATAGTAGCGGATGATTTTCGGTACGAAGCTGTAGATGACCTTGTCGTCGGCAATGCCCGTTCCGATTGCATTTGCCAGAGTGACATTGCCCTTTCGATAGGCGTTGATGAGGCCGGCAACGCCGAGTTTTGAGTCGGGACGGAACATCAGCGGGTCAATATAGTCGTCGTCAATTCTGCGGTAGATGACATCGACCCGTTCCAGTCCTCTGGTGGTGCGGGCGTAGACCATGTTGTCGTTGACAACGAGATCTCGGCCTTCAGTGAGCTCAACACCCATCTGGCGGGCAAGGAAGCTGTGCTCGAAATAGGCCGAGTTGTAAATGCCCGGAGTCAAGACAACCACATTGGGATTGCCTCGTCCATGCGGGGCAACCTCCTGGAGGGTGCGGAGCAGCTCCTGAGGGTAGTTTTCAACAGGGCGGACCTTGTATTTCTCAAAAAGAACGGGAAAGGCCCGTTTCATTGCCTGCCTGTTCTGCAGCATATAGGAGACGCCGCTCGGCGTGCGCAGGTTGTCTTCCAGAACGAGATGGTTCCCTTCGCCATCGCGGATGATGTCGCTGCCTGTGATATGGATATAAATTCCCCGTGGCGGTGTGATTCCGACGAATTCTCTCCTGAAATGGGGGCTGCCCAGAACAAGCTCCGGGGGGATGACCTTGTCGCGCAGGATTTTCTGGGTGTGGTATATGTCGTGCAGAAAGAGGTTGAGTGCCGTGATTCTCTGGGTGAGACCTTTTTCTATCAGCGCCCACTCTTCTGAGGGCACCACTCTGGGAATGAGGTCGAAGGGGAACAGTCGCTCTATGCCCTCTTCAAGTCCATAGACGGTAAAGGTAATGCCCTGATTCCGGAAATAGATGTTGACCATCTCACGGCGGGCCTTGATGTCGTCAACGGAAAACTGCCCGAAGCGGCTGAGCAGTTTGTCGTAATGGGGGCGGGGGGAACCTTCCCCTGTCATGACTTCATCAAAAAAACGGCTCGCTTCAGGATGGTAGCCGTCAAAGAAACGCTTCATATCCGTCGTTTTACATATTGCCGGGAGGGGCTTTTATAGCCCTTCCGCTATATACCTTAATTTTTTATGGAAAAAAAGATTTAACGCCTAAAAAAGTTACATAATGGAAGAAAGGTGGTCGGGAGGTTGCAGGCACGGGGATTAGTTTTTATATATGTATAAGGATTCAGAACTCATCATTCAGAACTCAGAACTCAGCACTAATGAAAGTACTTGTTACCGGCGCTGCCGGTTTTATTGGCTCCAATGTTTCCCGCAGGCTTCTGGAGCGGGGCGACCGGGTGACGGGAATTGACAATATGAACGACTACTACGATGTGTCGCTCAAAGAGGCACGGCTTGAGAGGCTGACCGGGCAGGAGAACTTCCGGTTTGTGAAGATGGATCTGGCCGATCGCAAGGCTATGGAGGAGCTGTTTGCTGAAGGGGGGTTCGACCGTGTTGTCAATCTGGCGGCTCAGGCCGGTGTGCGGTATTCGCTCATCAACCCCCATTCATACATTGAGAGCAATATTCTCGGCTTTACCAACATTCTTGAGGGATGCCGCCACAACGGGGTGGAGCATCTGGTTTACGCCTCATCAAGCTCCGTGTATGGGGCCAATGAAACTATGCCGTTTTCCGTGCATGACAATGTTGATCATCCACTTTCCCTCTATGCTGCCAGCAAGAAAGCCAATGAGCTGATGGCACATACCTACAGCCACCTGTATCAGCTTCCGACCACAGGTCTTCGTTTCTTCACCGTCTACGGCCCCTGGGGACGGCCCGACATGGCGCTTTTCCTTTTCACCGATGCCATCATCAAGGGAAAGCCGATCAAGGTGTTCAACTACGGGAAGCACCGGAGGGACTTCACCTACATTGACGACATCGTTGAGGGGGTCATCCGCACACTTGATCATGTTGCAGAACCCAATCCTGATTGGTCAGGCCTGAAGCCTGATCCTGGTTCAAGCCGGGCCCCATGGAGAGTCTACAACATCGGCAACAGCAAACCGGTTGAGCTGATGGATTACATCGGCGCCCTTGAACGCGAGCTTGGAAAAACAGCCGAAAAAGAGTTTCTGCCGCTCCAGCCGGGCGATGTGCCAGATACCTACGCCGATGTGGAACAACTCATGGAGGATGTGCAGTACAAGCCCCAGACCTCCGTTGACGAAGGAATCAAGCGGTTTGTGGTCTGGTACCGGGAATACTACGGAATTCCCGCACCCTGAGCTTTCTGCATGGTTTCTGCCCCTGCATAGTCAATATACTGCCCGCTCCTGAACGGGAGCAGTTTCACTGTTCCGTCCGGGCTCTGTTTATTCAGCCAGGAGATGAACGGGCTTGTAAGCCATTCGTTGCGACTGCCTTTTCCTTCGTTGCGTTTGGAATTCAGCGCGATAAAGCGCCTGAAGAGTTCAGTCGTGAAGGCTGATTCATCCCCGTCCGGCGGGTAGGGTGCAATGCCGGGGCAGAGATTGCACTCTTTTTCGCTGTCGCTTACCTGGCAGAGAGTGTCGGGTTCAGTCAGGTAGCCACAATGGCTGCCTTTTGCTATTCTTGCCGCCACGGCCCAGGAATTTCCTCCGGCTGGTGCCAGTTGCTTGAATTGCGTTGGTTTATCGGTATTTTCCTGCCAGGCAGGGGGAGTTGAGCTGAGGAGGCTCGGGCAGTCACACTCTCCAACCGCCATCACAATAGGCATCGGCTTCACTGAAAGCGCCTCTCTGTAGGGCTGCATTCCCGGGGCTACGAGGGGAAAATACTGGTCAACCGGTGAGAGCTGCAGCAGTCCGACCGGTGAGGCCCTGTGTGCCGGCTCCCACTCTGAGAGGGGCTCCGATGAAACCGGCAGAAACTCCCGGTCATAAATGATAGGGTTGAAGGGCTTTCCGGTTTTTCCTCCAATCTTCTTCAGCTCATCAAAACCGCATGCTGCTGCCTGGGCGTGTGCTCCCCCAACCGAGTGGCCGGCAAAAATAACCTTGTTGGATGTCATGAAACGGGATTTCCCGGGAAGGCTGCAGTCAAAAAACAACTGGTTCCTGCCGCACTCATCTTCCCGGTAAAACAAATCAGTTGCTCCGTATTTGATCAGATAGGATGCAGCAGCATAGGCCTCTTGGCCAACTCTCGGATTGCCGCCGATGTCAATCGCCGGGAGGCCCGTTCCCTGTGAGTGGGACGCACTGATGAACGCAATCGCCCAGTTGTTATCGGCAGCAGCACTGCTGTAATTGTAATAATACGAAGGGTTGATGCCGAAAAGAGGATTGTCGTTGAGGAAGGCACCGAGGATTTTTTTTGGGTAGTAAAGAAGGTCGTTCCCAATGAGAAATCCGTGGTTGAACATGACCAGACCCTCAGCCTGACGGTGTTTCGGGTAAAAGACCTCGACGACGACTTCAATGAAGAGGGGTATGCTCTTGTGGTACTGTACCCAGAGGTGAATGCGGTCAAAGCAGTAGCCGTTGATGCAGATGGGTTTCATTGTCTGTAAGGGTTTAGGGGTGGGACCGCCTATTATACAGACAATATATACTTTTGTGGTTTTTTTATGTGCGTTATATATGCACGGTGTTTATTCTTTCCAGTCAATTTTGTCTGCCCCATCAGCAAGAGCTCTACTGTGGCTTCCTTCCCTGATGTAGACTTTTCTTATGCTCCCTTCAGTTCCGCAGCCAGCCTCAATGGGCTCTTTGCAGTGAACATGAGGTTTGGATGTGCTTTCGGGGACAATGATGACCAGCACCAGCCGCTTCCGGAAAATCTCCACATAGGCGCTGATGTCGGGAATCGGGTCGATGTGATGCCTGACGGCCTCATGGATGATTTCAAGCGCCTCTTTTTCGCTATGTATCCCTTTGATACTGCCATCGTCATCAACGCCAACCAGCATGGTGCCGCCAAGGGTGTTGGCGAAGGCGGCAATGGGTTTGGCCACTTTCGGAGGAGAATGCACCTTGAGCTTGAATTCAGTATAGAGACCTTCCCCTCTGGAAACAATATCAAGGAGGGGAGAAGCAGAAGCCGGCCGGCGGATGAAGTTCATGGTGTTCCTCCGTCTCAGGTTGACTGGAACTCCGTCCGGCGATGAATGCCTATACCGGAAGGCTTACTTTCATCATACACATGAAGGCCAATAAAAGCAAGAAGCAAAAGAGAAGTCACAGAAAAGACAAAAACCAGGAAACTAGGGGACATCCTATATTGAAACCATCAAACACAAAGTTTTCCCGTTTGCATAATAATCCCACCAGTGCTTTGTAAAGCACGAAAAAAGAGGCGGGTTGCTCACTTCTGTAGAATCTCGTACCTTATCGTTATCG
>NZ_RXYK01000041.1 GCF_003968655.1 Chlorobium phaeovibrioides
ATGCAGGACTGAAGTTCACGCCCTCGGCCAACAGCACGAGCAGCGGAACATTTCAGGTCCAGGGTTCGACGACGAACTCTGAGGGCGGCCTCGGCGGTTCAGTGGTGACTGCCTCCATCACGGTTGCGCAGGTCAACGATGCCCCGACATCGACGAATGACAGCGTGACAACCAGTGAGGATACGCCGATTGTGCTCTCTATGAGCGATTTCGGTACCTTCGCCGATGTGGATGGAGATACAGTGGCGGGCGTAACAATCACAACACTGGAGTCGCACGGCTCCCTGCAATACAGCAGCAACGGGACGGACTGGTCCGATGTCACGCTAAACCAGGCTGTCAGTAAGGCGGACATAGATGCTGGGCATCTCCGATTTGCACCAGCACAAGATGCCAGCGGCAGCAACTATGATGCGATAGGCTTCAAGGTATTCGACGGCAAGGCATATAGCGACTCTGCCGCTACATTGATGGTGAATGTCACGGCGGTGAACGATGCGCCCGGGTTCGGATCTGCCCAGAGCCTGGCGGCAGTGAACGAAGACACGGCCTCGCCTGCAGGCGCGACCCTCACCAGCCTCTTGAGCGGTACATTCTCCGATGCCGACGGCAACACCTTTGCCGGTATTGCCATCACTGCCAACGGTGCCAACAGCAGCACAGAGGGGACATGGCAGTACACCACCGACGGTGGTTCGAACTGGTACGCCGTCGGCTCGCGCACGACAAGCGCAGCGCTTCTTCTCGGGAACACTGCCGATACCAAACTGCGTTTTGTGCCCGTCTCCAATTACAACGGCACGCCGGGAGCGCTGATGGTGTTTGCGGTCGATAGCAGTGCGGCGACGACATGGACCTCCGGCTCCGGCGCCCAGACCTTCGATACGACGACAGATGCTTCCGATTCGAAGGTATCTGCTGCAGGAGTCAGTCTCGGCACCTCGATAGCCTCGATCAACGATTCGCCGACCCTTTCGGCCGGTGCGCCAACGGCTACGCTGGTCGAGAAGGGCGGCGCGTATAACGGTACTGTCGGGACGGCAACCTCCTCAATTACCTTCACAAAGGGGGATGTTGACGGCACGGCCAGCTATGATACAGCCTGGCTCGGAACCAACGGGTGGGTAACAACCGACAGCGATGCGACCTATACGAAGAAGGGAACCTACGGCACTGCCACATTGACCGTATCAAGCGGCGTGGTTGCCTACGCGCTTGATGACAGCGACAGCGATACCCAGGCGCTGACCGCCGCTTCCAGCGTAACCGACCTCTTTACCGTCCGGGTGACGGACGGCACTGCAACCACGATCGGAGATGCGCGCTTTTCCATAACAGGCACGAACGACGCGCCGACATTGACGGGTCTTGAAGGTAAGACTGTTCTGGAAAATGCCTCTGCTGCATTTATAGACAGTTCTTTGGCTTTTGGTGATGTGGATTCCGTGAATCTCGACGGAGGCACCCTGACGGTCTCGGGTCTCGACGGCGAGGATGTGGTGTCGATCGCCACCGGAGTGGCCCACAGCAACGGTGCCATACAGCGCGACGGCAACAATGTTCAGGTCTCGGATGGATCTGCATGGACGACAATCGGAACGATCGGGACCACGACAGGCACGACAGGATCCGGAGAGAGCCTTCTCATCACCTTCAACAGCAGCGCGACCCCGAC
>NZ_RXYK01000042.1 GCF_003968655.1 Chlorobium phaeovibrioides
AGCGGCCAGCACCCGAAAGACATAGCGACCTACCTCGGCAAGACCTTCGTACACTACCTCTTAATCGTCTGCAGCAAGGCCAATGATACCTGTCCGAGAATCTGGCCGGGCATGGCCGTAGAGGAAAACCGCATCTACTGGCCGATTGAGGATCCCGCCGCAACAGAAGGGAGCGAAGAAGAACGGCTCGAAGCCTTTCGTCGCGTGCGCGACGAACTGCAGGCGAACCTGGCCGACTGGATTGAAAAAGCCTGAACAAAGCCTGTGAACGATTCAGACAGAACCTGAGGCAACCCTCTTGTGTCGTTTCCACGGCTTGAATTTACGGTGTTTCCCCCTATGGTATGTTCGCCGCTTTATGGTAACAGAAAGCGCTCAATGTTTTTTCTGCTTCAACATACTTCAGTGACTCTCTACCCGATACCCTCCCATTGAATTTGACGGTATTAAACCAGGGATTGTTGATCTGTCATGCAGACATAATCTTGATTGTTGACGCCGGTGAGGAGGATTTTGCATCGGCTTTCGGGTATCCGGGATGATCGTTCGGCTGGTTCCTCTTTCGGTTCACCGGGTCGGCGGGACTTTCCCGGTGCTTCTGCTGAACGGGATGTTCCTCCCACTTATTATTTCTCGATAGCCGCCCTGTCGATGTGGAGTACTTCAGCAGGAAGAGTGATCTCGGAAATTCCAAAAGCTTACGCTGAAAGCTAATTTGAAATATATCGTATGTTTCAGGGTCGCCTGTTCGATAAACCATTGCAACCCATTCCCATGCCCTCATTCAGCCGCTATATCGGTATAGATTATTCCGGAGCCGAGACGCCCGGATCAAGCCTTAAGGGGTTGCGGGTATATGAGGCCGACAGGGTGCACGCTCCCGTTGAGGTGTTGCCTCCGCCCGGCCCCCGCAAGTACTGGACGAGACGAGGTATAGCTGAATGGCTCAGTGGCCGGCTGGATGAGGGTGTGGCTTCTCTTGTGGGCATCGATCATGGGTTTTCCTTTCCTTTGCGTTATTTTGAAGTACACCACATTGAGCCTGATTGGGATGTGTTTCTTAAGGATTTTCAGGAGCACTGGCCTACTGACGGGGAGAATACCTATGTTGATTTTGTTCGGGACGGTTTTCGTGGCAATGGTGCTGCCCGTTCTGGCAAATCCCGCTGGCGGCGTATTGCAGAAGAGCGTGCCGGGGCCAAGTCGGTCTTTCATTTTGATGTGCCCGGTTCAGTGGCGAAATCAACCCATGCCGGTCTTCCCTGGCTTCTGTATCTGCGCAACCGTTTTAGCAGGGACCGCCTGCATTTCTGGCCGTTTGACGGATGGAGGGTGAGTGGGGAGCAGTCGGTTCTTTGTGAAGTGTATCCGTCGTTGTGGAGCAAAGGGTTTCCCCGCGAGGATAGGACAGGCGACCAGCATGATGCATATTCTGTAGCGGCAATGCTTCGGCAGGTTGATCTTGATGGAAGCCTCCCCGAACTCTTCTGTCCCGAGATGCTTCCCGGTCAGTATCATGAGGCGCAGCTGGAGGGGTGGATATTGGGTGTGCTGTAGGCAATGCTTTATGGGTGTGCTGTTTTTATGA
>NZ_RXYK01000005.1 GCF_003968655.1 Chlorobium phaeovibrioides
TGACTTCAGCGATGCTCCTGCCTTCCGGTGGCAGCACTTTCTTTAAAACACTGTGCCTTACGGCATGCGAGTAACCCATAGTTCGCCTCCTTGTTGGACGCGACATCTATGTTAACACATAGGGATCGATTATAAAACAGGCAATCTGTAACCCTGTTACCTCTTCAAACCATGACTCAACCTGACCAGCAGACCCATCATGAAATCCAATAATTGCTACTTTATTTTCGGAACTCATGTATTAAAGCGATCACTTTACTTATATTTTCAATCGGCTGTTCAGGGCCGGATGGCAAGTATACTCCGGCACGTCCGAACGGCAACGATTGTGGATAATTACCATCATTTTTTAAATAACTGGCATAATTCAAATCAGGATAAAAAGGACGACACTGAACACCCTTATCCGCGAGAAAATCAATAAGCTCTTGTCGAGATTCGCACAAGGCCTCTACATAAACAGGAATTTCACCTCCGGCAAGATCAACAGGAATAAGCTTGATGAATGAAAGCCCGGCCAGTCCTTCCGCATACATCTGATAAATTGCTTTAACTTTTTCTATCCTTTCTGGAAGCAGCTTCAGTTGCTGTATCCCGATCGCCGCAAGAATGTCGGTAAATCGAAAGTTGAAGCCCGGTTGTTCCCAAGACGCATTGACAACATCACCAACTCCCTGGGTGCGCATTGCAACAAGTTTTCGATAAATCACATCGTTTCTTGTCGTAATAAAGCCTCCTTGACCTGTAGAAATGATCTTTGCAACAGAGAACGAAAAACACCCCATAGCTGACTGGGTACCAAGATATCCATCAGCATTCCGTGAACCAAGGGCTTGAGCAGCATCTTCAATAACCACAAGATTGTTCCGCTGAGCTATCTCGTTGATAGCACGCATATCCGCTGATCGGCCACACATATGCACAGGGATAATTGCCCGTGTTTTTGCAGTTATAGCCCTCTCGATCAAAGCTGCATTAATAATTGGACGACCTTCTTCAACATCTACCAACGTCACTGTAGCTCCAAGTAAATGAGAAGCATGTGCAGTAGCAATCCATGTCCTGTTTGGCACAATGACCTCATCTCCCGGACCTATTCCCGCTGCCAAAAGACTCATCAAAAGAGCCATACTTCCGCTTGTGGTTGCTACGACATAAGGCATTCCAAGATATGCCGACAACTGGCGCTCAAATTCTGCAACTATTGGGCCTTGGCTGACATACTCGTTTGCAATCGCCTGAGCAATTGCTTCAGATTCACCATTGTTGAAAGTTGTTCTCCACCAAGGTATATTTAGTCTTTCCTCTCTACTCATTGATCCATTACTGTTTATAATTTATTCATTTGAGGCTGTTGTCGATTTTCAAACATGTTCACTCACAACCTTAAATAGCGGAACCGGAACCACAAAAGCCCCACCTTCCATTACATAAGCTTGATTATTCTTGATGAAAGGTTCCGCAAATCGCCAAGCCAGAATAACTACATAATCAGGTTTACGCTCATACAAGGCCGATGTCGGAAGAACAGGGAGATGAAACCCAGGGCTGAATCGACCCTGTTTGGCAAGGTTGTCATCAACCAGATAATCAAGATATTCACCAATTTCAAAGTGATAAATCAACGTTGTTCCAGTGATTGATGCACCAAAACCAGCGATACTTTTGCCTTCACTTTTAGCCTGAATCAAAAAGCGCTTTGTTTCATCTTTAAGGGCATTCACCTTGTCAGCAAAGGCGATATACGTCTCTTTGCGATACAGTCCCATGCTCTCTTCCTCTTGAAGCAACTTTTCAACCGAACCATCGTTCGCTATAGGCCCACCGGGGCGCTGAACGAAATAGCGCAATGAACCACCCTTTGTTGCCACACGCTCTACCACGACTAATTCTAAACCTATACTTTGAAACAATGCCTGAATTGGCTTGACTGAAAATGCTGAAAGATGTTCATGATAGATAAAATCGAAGACCATATTATGAACCAAGTCCGCAAGGTAGTAGCTTTCAAATACAAATACACCGTCAACAGCCAAGAGTTGATTGACACCCTCAACCCAAGAACGCAGGTCATCAATATTGGCAAAAACGTTATTTGCCGTGACAAGCTTTGCAGGTCCGTAGGTGGCAACAATCTCCCTGGCAAGATCGGGTGTGAAAAACTTGCCTATGGTTGTTATACCGTTAGCAGTTGCTTGGGCGGCGATGTGAGAAGCTGGTTCAATGCCCAAGACATTCATACCTGAGGCATGAAAGTATCTTAGAAAAGTACTATCGTTCCCGCAGCGAAGACCACCCCTGAAAGCATCATTACTACAAATATTAATAACATGATCTCCCGCTGAAAGTCTGCATCTTTTTATGACACTTGAGGCGTACTCCTGAAAATGCTGTAAAAAACCCAATGAAGAGGCCTTGACATCAAGGTATTCTCCATACAGAATCTCTGGTTTTATGATATCAATGATTTGAGCTAAACCACACTGAGGACACATAAAGAGATCAATAGGATAGCTTAGCTGTGGCTCAGTCAACCGATCAGATTGCACGTAAGCATCACCGATAGGAGATGGCTTTAAACGGAAAACTAGCATAAGATTTTTACACCCACAAGCCCTGCAATCGGTACGTCGATGAATTACATCTGACATATTTTTCTTTTTCTGATTTTATGTAATATTTGCGACCTTTTCGCTCAACTCAGACATAAATACCGATACGGCTGCTCTATCATCATCGGCAGGCGCCCAAGGAGCAAACACTGTATCCTTGCGGTTAAAGGGACCATTGGTTGCTTCGTGAAATACTAAAACCTCTGACCGAATTATCAATGTATGAAAGATCGGTGCTGCCATTCGATAATAAAAAGCCCTTCCAGATGAGTAGTCGCCCATTCGAATGATACTATCAATCCCGCCAGTGTTATCAAAAACAACTACATCGGCGATCCCCTCTATAATGTGTGTTGACTCACTTTTTCCGGGATGCATATGTGGGCGCACATAAGCTTCACACCCATGAACGATTATCATTTCATGCAGCGAATTATCAGAACTAAGATGGGTACATAGCCTGACTCGATTTCTTAAATTATTCGACGACAACTGTTTGAAATAATTAACATCAGACTGGTCAACCTTAGTAATTGCATCTTTTGCATATAATACTTCAGAATTCTCTATGAGATATCGATCAATCATTTGAAATGTTCGCCTAACAGTGAAAGGTAACTCAATTATCCTCTATACTTTGGTGTAACACATAAGGCTAACAGATAATGTGCCATTTTAGAAAATCCAGTATGTACGACCTCATCATTCATCGAGAATAAAAAAACATGTTCAAAATATTGACATAAAAAATCTTGGAATTCATTTCCACTCTTACAGTTAACATGACCAGCCCGACTACCGAAGGAAGCATATTTTTGGGACTCCAAACTTGGCATACCAATTATGGCGGAACCGTTATCGCGTAATGAAAGGCAAAGGTTATTGATAAAAATTTTTTCTAACTCTTGATGTATATGCTCTATTACATCAAGAGAGTAAATTGCATCAACTTTTTTGTGCAATGGTCCCGCAAGTATATCATGCACTTTAGCTTCAATTGGCCATTTTTCTGATATTTGTTGTTTAAATTTTTCGATAAAAAATGAATCATAATCCGTAATAAGCAATTTTTCTACTTCTTGCCGAACAATACGTGCGCCAAAACCATCGCCACAACCAATTTCGGCAACATCTGATTTACCTGAAAACATCTTAGCTATAAATTTGTATCGGGCAAGAGTAAAAACCAATCTTTTTGGATCTTCGTACCAAACAGCATTGTTCATAACTCCTAAAGATTGCAAACCAATTGTTTCTTCAAGATCGATTAAAGATTGATTTACAGGGTCTTTTGTATGCTTTGGCATTCTATATTATTTTGTAAACTTGAAAAGTTTTTGAATATCAATATCACTCAAAATAGATAAACTCATAATCGCTACGATATCCAAAATGCTTGTATAACCATATCCACTCCTCTTTATCAAAAAACGATTCACAGGTGAGTGCCCAGCACTGCAGATTGAAGAGTTCCTGTTCATTCCGGTAGCTTTCGAGCATCACATAGCCCTGCTTGCCAACCCGTTCAATCTCATACAACGCTGCTTTGAGTTCAAATAAACGCAAATTGTGCAAGGTACCCAGTGAAAGAACAAGGTCAAACTCCTTGTCAGCAAAAGGATAGGGTTCTTGAGCTTGATGCAAGAAAAGATGTGGCCTGACAAGATCCGTTGAACTGTTCATGCCATGCTCTGAAATATCAAAACCTGTTACCTGCAATTCTGGCTCAAGGAGAAGCATTTCATGCAGCAGAAACCCTTTCCCACATCCAACATCAAGCACCTTTGAGCCTGCGACAAGCCCGTAGGTTTGAATCAAGGCCTTAGCAACAGGTTTCCATCGACCTGGCATATAGCTATAACCGCCGTACCCATACCTGCGATCACCATCCCAGTAGTCTGGACCATACTCTTTGGCAACTTTCATGCAATGCACTTTGTCATCAACCATGCGAGCAAGGTAATCGCGTTTCGTTGCCTGGTGAAGAGATGTTACGAAATTTCGAAGTTGCCCCATTACTTTGCTCCTGTAATAGAGCGACTGAGAACAGGATCGCTTTTAAGACTGATGAAGGCGGGCCCTTCAGATGCGTATGCTTCCGTGAGCATTGCCTCGGTTTCATCACCATCAGCGGGAAAATAAGCGGTGATGTTGCGGAACAAACGCATCAGTTCCTTGCCGTTCAATTCCGTATGGGTAGGACCAAGATGTGGGTAGTCGGCAAAACCAACCAGCTTTACATTGACCTTTTGCTGATCAATATCAAGCTTCACCTGCTCAAAAGGGCGCTCAATCAGAAACGGCGTAATGGTGTAGACCCATGGCTTTAAGCCCTCAAGCGCCATGCCAGCGGCCACACCAATCATGCTCTGTTCACAGATGCCCATATTGATAAAGCGATCCGGGAACCTTTCACGAAATTCGTCAAAGACCCGATACCCAATGTCACCTGCTATCACATAGATTTTTTCATCCCGGGCAGCAAGCTCCGCAATAATTGTTCCAAAGCGTCTTCTCATATCATCCCCAGCTCTTTTTTTCCTGTTTCCATCTCTTCACCTTTAATTTTTCGCGCGTGCCAAGCCGGGTCGTTCTCAAACGATTTGATTCCTTTGCCTTTAACCGTATGAGCAATAATTACTAAAGGTTTCCCTCTTTGAGGCTTATGACGGAGAGCAGGAATGAGTTTTTCATAGGAATGACCATCATCCACTTCAACGCACTCCCAATTGAACGCCCTGAATTTTGCCGCCAAGTCATCAAGTGGAAGCACTTCGCTGATTGGGGCCAAGGCCTGGATTTTGTTGTAGTCGATGATCACCCGAAGGTTGTCGAGCTTGTGGGCGGCGCCGATAAGCAGTGATTCCCATGTGGTGCCCTCCTGACACTCTCCATCACTCATCAACACCACAATATTTCCCTGTTGTTGCTGAAGCTTTCTGGCAAGAGCCATTCCTGTTGCCATCGGAAGGCCGTGACCAAGGCTGCCGGTTGTACAGTGAATGCCATTCGCTGGATCACGTTCAAGATGTGTGGTCAGCGCAGGATTGAACCCTTTCTCTCTAAGTAGAAGGCAAAAAGGAAATGATGCGTGGGCCTTGCTCAGGATGAATTTATCCCTCGGCTGCAGGACTATCTCATAGAGGGAAATCAGCGCCTCAATAATGGAAAAACTGCCACCAAGATGCGCCTCTCCATGCTCAATGAAGGCCTGAAACGTATCTCTGCGCAACTGTACGGCTTTTTCGACAAGCGAATTGTAATCAATCTGCATTGGCTTCACATTTGTAACCCCCGTCAAACAGTCGGGGCAGAATATTTCAATGCCTTCACGAGAGACAAATACTCTCGAGCCTTCTCCAGTTGCCTTGAGCGGAGAAGCTCCTCTTCCCGCATATCGGCACCCGTCGCAACGAGACGCTTTCTTGCGACTCCCGGCAAGAATTCATTGAGCAAAATCATAATCCAGCGCATCCCATAAAGGGGCATAGCGGCATCAAGACGAGCGGAAAAGTCATCATCATTAGTTTCAAACAAGCGAGTCATTGCTTCTCGCCACATTCCGGATAGGTCTTGACTAAGTTCGAATGCCGGATGCCATAAAAAGTCTGCGGTAAGCTTGACCGGATCATCCCACCCAAAATACTCGAAGTCCAGAAAGTAGAGCTGCCCTTTACTCTTTATTGCATTGTGAAATCCGAAATCAGAGGGGCTGAGTATACGGAGTTCAGAGTTCAGCTCCTGATAGCGCGAGCGTTCAGGCCAAGCAGTCAAACACTGCCCTTTACCACTATCCCATACAGGGAGAAATTCATCATGAAGAAATTCGGACAATGCACGGCTACCGGAACGAACATCACGTAACCGTTGCAACCGCCTCTCTATTTGGGATATCAGCTCAGAGCCTGAAAGGCAGGCTTCAGTAGCCAACCCGGCGTACTTTACGCCAAAATCACGGGATACCCGATACAATGAACGGATAAAGCGAATTGCCTGCGAAAAATCATCATGAGCAGGAGTCCCAAGACCATCACCATCGATCCATGAGTAGAGTCCATAACCGTAATCATCGTTGCGACCCAGGGGCTCCGGAACATTCAGGATTCCATTCTGGCGGAGAAAAAGCAGCGCATCGAATTCATTCTTCAGCCGTGACCCCTTACTACCACCCTGAAGAGGATACAACTTCAACGCACAGTCGTTTCCCTGCTGAGCACTGAGCTTGAAAATCCGGCTGTTTCCACGACCCGAAACAGGCTCAATGGCATCAATGGGAAAACCGGTCATGCACTTAATAACACGGCAATTCTCTTCCTCATCGGTTTGACCAAGGAGATGCTCGGCAATGGCTTGCCATGAGTTGAATGAGAGTTGAGCACAACTCCCATCATGCGATCCGTGTTCATCGAAAAGAATCTTTTCTACTGAAGCCGGGAAGCCCTTCTCAGCGAAAACCTCCGGAAGATCATCAACAAAGCAGTCCAGATCAAGCCCGGCTATCCGCGCCACCTTTTCCTCCCTGGTGGCACAATAAAACACATTGTCTTTTTCAAGGCCAAGAGAGGCCTTGTCAAAAAATCCTTTTGATTCCATCCACTGTGTTGCCGCATCACGCAAGGAGATGCAGGCCTCATCAAAGTGGCCGAACTCGGTCTTGTGGCTGACAATGAATACCTCAACACCCCGAAGCCGGCAGCGAAGGAGAAACTCAAGAAATCCAGACATGGCCTCAGCCTTACACATGTACCGCCCATATACCTGGCCCTGCAAACGCATCCACAGCCTTTCGCCATTGGGCATTGCCAGCAAGTCCCCCTTTAAAGCAGTCTTGCCACAATACTCGTACTCATCCGGAATCAGCCCGTCACCTCTTGCAGCTTCGACAAACACACGATCATAGCGAGCGATCGTATTATCGAAATCCAGACCGATCTTCATCTGGAAACACTCAGATGATGCACATAATGGCATTCACACGAAATACCCATGCTCTTCATCAAGATTCAAATAATCAAGGATGGCAAGGTTCTTCGTGTGACTGACACAATGGTGGCCACAACTGGCTGAAGGATTGAACGACTTCAGAAAATCCCTATTCCTGGAAGAAAACCAGAAGTCTCTGAACGAACGCCCATCAAGAGAGCCCATTTTCCCGGAAGCGGTATAGGCCTTGTCCTGACAGGTATACACCTGCTGGTCTGCACCGACAACTACCAGAAACTGTAGGAACGGGCAGGTCGTGTAACGCTTTTCAAACAGTTCCTCAAGATCATGGTAATGGTTCAGGACGGCAAACGACTCATCCTGAAGATCATTGGCCCTGGTGATCTGACGTGCGACTTCATCCTTTATCGAAGCATGATAGGCATTGTTCCCTGCCGCATTGTCGCTGACCACCGCGCCTGAAACCTTCACATGGTTAACACCGCAACGTTTAAGCATGGTAACCACATCAAAAATATGCCCATGATTTTCATGGGTCACAATGAAGCTTATCCCAAGGACACAGTTGCTTTTTCTGGCAATAAAGCTCTCAATATTACTCACAAGCGCCGAGAAAGCCCCAGGCCTTGCCCCTCGGCTCTTGACATAGCTTGCATCGTTCCATGCATCCATGGAGATCCTGACCCAGGTTCCATGTTCAGCAAATGAATCGGCAACAGCATCCTTGAGAAAGGCTCCATTGGTCAATGCCGCGACCTTTACCCCACCGTTAGCCAAGACATCAATCACTTCCGGAAGAGGCCGATAGAGCAGTGGCTCACCCCCACCTGAAAAGGTTACCGCCTTGACACCCATCTCGACAAACTCATGGGCAAGCTCGATCATTTTCTCTCCAGGAATGCTGTCCTGCAGGCTCATCTCTTCGCCTAAGGTCAAATCGCCCGTTCGATAGCAGCAATACCAGCAGTTGTGGTTGCACCGATTGGTTGGCTTGACACGGATATGGACCGGCGCTGCCAAGTCACCCTTTTTCAAGGCTTCGAGCCTGTCCTGAAATCGCAGAAACTTCAGAGAACTGTAATACACCGACATTGGTTCGATCAGATAAAATTCACATGCGGGACCCGCTTTTCAACAAGGTCGGCAAGATAGACATTGATATGATCCATGTGACAGTTCCTGCGACACTCGGAAACATCAAGACCGTGACGCACGAACTCCCAATTCTCCCTTCGCTTCTCACTTTCCCATACTTCCTTGAACCCTGATTCGAAGACATTGCCGAGCGAAAAAAGCGGATCCTCCAGATAGGAGGGGCAGGAGCAAAGTTCTCCTGAAGTCATGATATGGGCCTGAAGAAATGGGATCGAATAGCAGGTATTGTAGCGCTCACCGATCGACTGGGAATACTTTTTCATGGTATTCGCCCGGAAAATGACCTGGAAGTCTTCGGTAGAATAGGCCGTCAAAACATCTTCGAGATACAGGTACTCGCTGTAATCAATATTCTCGTATTCCTTTGTGCTGCTTCCCATATGCTGGGAGTATGGCTTGATCACAAGGTAATCAAGCCCGATCTCATCACGGCATATTCTGGCAAGGGCTTCCATGCCATCGACATTGTCAGGAAGAAGCAAAGACTGGGCCCCTATCGTGGTTTGCAGCCCATGCGATCTCTTCCATTTGACCGAGCGGGCAAGGTTATCGATGACTTTCGAAAACCCGCCGGCACCACATCGATGAATCCGCTCATAATCCTCTGCCGTTCCGGCATTGATAGAGACTTTCATCCATGTGACCTGATGAAGGGCCTCTTGAATAAAGCGGTCGGAAATCCTTGATCCATTGGTCGTAATCCCGAAGTCGAGACCTGCCTCATAACCGGAATTGATAGCCTCTACAATTTGTTTGTGCAAGAGAGGCTCTCCCTCACCGGCTAGGTGGATGCTCTTGACACCCAGAGACGCCATCTCTTTCAGCAAAGAAATCATGGCCGCCCCGTCCATCGCCCCGCCCTTATAGCCTACGTAATCATAGGCACAGAATTTACACCGGTAATTGCAAACGCCGACAGGTGACAATTCCACATAAATGGGATACATGGAACGAACATTGTCCCAGTGGTCATATCCTTTCAGGAAATCCGCAACCCAAAGCGGGTGATAAATGAGCTTGTGGCTGTCTATTCTGAATTTATCCGACATAGATGAACAACTTAGAAGCAAACGAGTTGATTAACCTTTCGCTGTACGGGATGCTGATGAAACACTTGAAGCCAGGCATCATCCGTATCGGCTATCCGAGAAACCTTATCCCTCTGCGCCACTGCTAATGATTCCGGCGTACCGATGTCCCTGTGTATCCCGTCGTTATGCCATGTGGCAATCCTGCCGATGAAATGCGGAATGACCTGCGTGCTGAAATCGCTGACGTCCGGTCGTTCAACCACCCACTTCACCACTTCAGGCTCCAGAATATAGACCGCCGCATTGGCATGGGTACTTTTTGGATGTGAGGGCTTTTCCTGATATCCAACGACAACCCCGCCCCCATCCTGTTCAATGATTCCGCAGCTCTCCGGCGTATCGGTCGTAAAGGTCATCATGGTCATGACCGTTCCTTCCGGCCGGTTACACCTATGGTAATCGGCAAACGCCCTGAAATCGCAAACGCACCAGTTGTCGGCATGAACCAGTACAACAGCCTCGTTCCTGTAATGCTCGCGGTTGGCACGGAGCGTACCGGCGGTACCGAGCAGTTCCCCTTCATAGACCGGATGGACAAACTCTTCGAATTTCGGCCTCGCAAGAAATGCGTCCACAACATCCGCCATGTAATGGGTGTTGACGATTGCCCTGTCTGCCCCCATCAACCGAACGGCATCGATCCAGTATTCAAGAAGCGGAACCCCGCCGATCGGCATGAGGCATTTCGGCCAGATATCTGTCAGGGGTTTGAGTCTGGTGCCGAAGCCGGCAGCAAGAAGCAGGGCCTTCATCGCTGAATTTCCTTAACCAGTTCCATCTGATTGAGAGGTGTGTTTCCAACACGGCCGACCTGTACAGCTGCAGCAATGGAGCCAAGCACGGAGGCTTCCCAGATATCCGCCCCTGCACGGAGTGCCATAGAAGCAACTATAAGCATGGAGTCACCAGCACCTGCTACGTCCCTTGGTGCAGCGTTCAGTGCGGCAATGCGGTCGGTTTCGTATCCCCCAACCACAGAGGGCTCATCTGCATGAATCAGCACACCCTCCTCTGCCAGCGTCAGGAAAAGATGTTTTGCTTTTGAGTACTTTTTCAGTTTGTCGGCAAGCACCACAAGACCCGATTCCTTGTCCCTGACTGCCAGCCGGGCTTCGTGCTCGGTGGGGGTCAGCAGGTCCATATCGGCAAACCTGCCGACATCACCAACCTGCGAAGAGCTCTGGCTGTCGGCTACCATCATGACCCGGTGTTCCTTTGCCAGCCTTGCAATGCTGTTGATGAGGGTAGTCGGGAGACAGCCATAGTTGAAATCCGAGAACACCAACAGTTCCGTCCGGGGCAACAGCTGCCTGCATGTATCCAGTATCTTTGTCTGTATGGATTCAGGGATGCTCCCTTCATGGAGATGATTGACCCTCAGGAGTGTTTTCCCCCGGCTGCGGAACCGCTGCTTCAATGTTGTGGGACGGGATTCATCAATAAACAGTGTTGCCTCCACCTTCCGGTTACCGAGGACTTCAAGCGCATACTCCCGCATCGCATCATTTCCACCAACACTGAGCAGCTGCACTTGTGCGCCAAGGCCTGCCGCATGGGCGGCAACGATGCCCGCCCCCCCGACAAAAAGCTTCTTGTCGACCGGAGAGACCACAATGGTCGGATCTTCCTGCGACATGCCCAAAGGGTCGCAGGTGATGTATTCGTCGACGATGCTGTCTCCTATGACAAGAACATTCTGACCGGAAAAACCTTGTAAACGATCAATCAATCCGGCACGGGTAATTGCATGCCGCGCCATATAGTCCTCCGGAAGCCTGACTGAAGCATCGGCAAGTTCACTGAACTCCCTCCTCAAGACATCAATAGAGGAAAACATCCGTTCGCCAGAACTGAACAGCAACCTGCCGCCATATTCATCAAGCACGGCCTGTTCCGGATTACTGTGCGCCTCATGCTCGCGGCCCTTGACCACAATGGCCGGCTTGAGCCGCCTCAGCACATCTTCCAGGGGTTCATCGATGATAAAGGAATCGTCAACAAACACATTGCTACGGATACCCTCAAGGCGATAGTTCTCTGCTATATGCGCTGCGTTGCCGGCAATCCTGTCGGAAAAGACGCCCACCGTCAATGCATTGCCACACTCACGGGCAAAGCGGAGAAGACGTAGATGGCCCGGATGGAGGATATTGAACACGCCCGATACAAAAACTTTCGTCATACCTGCTTACTTCAATTCCTGCCGCTCGGCAAGAAACCGGTCGGAAATGTTGTGGAGAAGAAACTGATGGCCGACTTCGACGATGCCGTAATCGGCAGAGGGAAGCCAGAAGTTGAGGTCACCGAGAGAACGCAGAGGGTTGCTTTCAGTGAACCCGCTGAGGGTTATCACGCCGGCAGACCGCTCCTTCGACTTGGCGACAGCGTTGAGGATGTTCGCCGACTTGCCCGAACTGCTGATGGCAATCAGGATGTCTCCATCAGATGCGAAGCAATCCAGCACCCGAGCAAAACCCTGCTCATATCCATAATCGTTGGCCATGCAGGTCATCACGGCAGAATCATGAAGCGTATGGGCCGCAATACCCGCAACGTTGAGGAAATCAATGACGGCATGGCTCGCGATCGCAGCACTACCGCCGTTGCCGATGATGAACAGCCGGTTACCGCTGGAGCGCAATTGCTTCAGCATACCGAAAGACTGCACCAGCGCATCTTCAGTCTGCAGACTACCGCCATTCTGGTCAGTGGCAACGGTTTTCTGAAGAACCTCCTGAAAAGCCCTCAGTCTCTGCTCAAACTCCATACGTTCTATGAATCCGGTTAATCAAGGTATTTGAACCATGCCTCGGTCGCCTTGCCGATTGACTTCTGGTCCCAGACCGGAGCCTCCCGCCAGAGATCGAGGTGCTCAAGCATCGTAGCCACGCCCTCTTCGAATGTGACCCGGGGCTCCCAGTCAAGGGCACTTCTGATGCTTGCCGTATCGGCAAACGTGCAGTCCGGCTCTCCCGGCCTTTTTGGCAGGTGAACCACCTCACCCTTAAGCAACTCGACAAGTCGGTTGACGCTGTAGTGGTTGCCGCTGCCGACGTTGAAAGCCTCATTCGAAATATCCGACTGTGCCGCAGCGATGAAGGCCCGAGCCACATCGGTCACGAAGGTGAAATCCCTGGTTTGGGTACCGTCCCCGACAACGGTGAACGGCCTGCCGTTGATCTTCTGGGCAAGGAAGACACCGAACACGGCACCATACGCTCCGGTCGTCCGGGAACGCGGGCCGTAGACGTTGAAGAGACGAAGCGAAAGCGCAGGCAGTTTATAGACTTTCGCCCAGTGCAGCACGAGCTCCTCTCCCATGTACTTGGTCAGGGCATAGGGGTACTGTGGCTGGATCGGGGCTGTTTCCAGGGTCGGATAGGTATCGGGTATACCGTAACTGGACGATGACGCCGCATAGACAAGCCTCTTGACACCGGCATCCTTTGCACATTGCAGCACATTGAAGGTACCCTGCACGTTGACCGAGAAGTACTGTTCCGGCTGCTCGATTGATGGCACGATATCGGCAAGACCGGCAAGATGGAAGACCCAGTCGGCACTCTCGAAGCATGGCGTGATATGCTCCATATCCCTGATATCCGCCTTATGGAAAGTCAGGCGGGGGTTGTCCCGAAAGCTCTTGATATTGTCGAGCCTGCCGCAGGCGAGGTTGTCGACAATAACGACTTCGTGGCCCTGTTCAAGCAATATTTCAGAGAGGTGACTGCCGATGAATCCGCAGCCGCCGGTTACTATGGCTTTCATCAAATGCGTAATTTGGTTTTCAATTGGATTATTGCGTCGAGCTCCGTCACGCAACTATACTCGGGAATGCCACGCCCGCTAACACCCAGACTTACGTAAGGAACAGCCGGGGTCCGAACAGCCGAAGTCCGGAACAGCCGGGGTCCGGTGAAGCTTTCGTGATGCTGCATACGGGGACGGACTACGGCTGTTCCTTACATTGCATCACGGCTTCGCCGCATTCAGTCACAGTGGATGGAGGTTTGCCCTTATGAACGCTCTCTTCACGGCAGGGAGTGGGAGTATGGCATCCGGCTGAGCAGAGCGGGTCACTTCCCCTCCCTGGCCGGGTAAAGTGTAATATAGGAAATCCAATGGTAGTAAGTATGCTGAAAGAGTACAGATAGGTGTTTTTTTTTAGGCGGGGCCAGAAGGCCCCTCCATTGCTACCTTCAAAGCCGAAAGCAGATTGGTGTCAAGAATGATCATTCAACATCATCCTCACGCTACCTGCATCAACCCTGGTCACCGTCTGCGGCAGGCTCGCTTCCCGGAGCAGCTGAGCGATTTTCAGGATCCCCCTCCCCCAGGCCTCAATGAGGCCCCGACGGTAAAAGGCGGTGGCAATGAGCGGGTTCCAGGGCTTCGACTCATGCGGCTGCAGGAGCTTTTCGAGGCAGTCTGACCGAAATGAAAGATCCAATTGAAGGAGATCAACACTCCCACGGGTTGACTACTGCGACACTCAAGTCGCTGAAGTGGCGGATATTTCGTGTAGCAATCGTAGCACTATTGGCCAAAGCAATGCCTGCAATAAAGGTATCACGCATATCTATAGGCCGACCGGCTTCTTTTCGTTCAGCCGCCAACAGGGCTGCCGCTTTAGCAGCATCGGCATCAAAGAGAAGGATGCGGTGCTGCATTTCATCACTCAATAGCTCTTCAAATCGATTTTCCAGCAAGCTTTTTCGCTGGCCCGATGGTAAGAGAGCCAAACCATATCGGGCTTCAAACAGGGTAATGCTAGAGAGCCAGATTGATTCAGAGGGCTGACTGTCCACCCATTTCACAACCTTCGGGTCGGGCTGCTGCTGCATCAAAGCCGAAAGCACATTGGTGTCAAGAATGATCATTCAACAAAGCCCATTGGCTCAATTGTCTGACCGTGCAGTTCCGGAAGTGGTCCCTGCAAACCAACACCTGCAAAACGGGCAGCAATCCTAGAGCCAAGCATTTGGCGTTTTGGTGAAGTTTCAGTGACCGCACTGCGCAATATCTGGTATACTTCCTCCTCAAGGCTACGGCCATGCTGGCTGGCGCGGACTGCAAGACGGATTTTCAAATCCTCTTCAATATTGCGGATAATCATAGCTGCAATAGTCTTTTCTTTAGGTTACGATATGTACTGAAACAAACCGTATTGAAGGAAATATTCGTTCACCTATGCCGGCATTATGCAAAAGGGTTCATGATTGCCCCCTCAACTCATCAATTTATACCGCTCTTCGGACAGCGTGTACTATAAGAAACCAGAGAGCAGGATGCTCTCCCAAACAGCCGAGAGAGATGTATTTTCAGGGAAAGAACAGCCGCGTTCAAACGACAGAGAAGCTCTCGAGAGGACATGGAACCCGCCGGTTTTCGGTGCACCGCGAAACTCGATCGATCCCACAGCCCTGAGTTTACCGAGCCTTCTGGTCGCGGTCCTGATGCTGATCCCGAGAGGCGCTGCCCGCGTTTTGGCAATGATACCGGGGTGCTGACTGATAGCGGTCAGCAGCTCATTTACTCCCTCACGCCGGTCCGGAAAGGCAAACATCACCCTCACGCTACCTGCATCCACTCTGGTCACCGTCTGCGGCAGGCTCGCCTCGCGAAGCAGCCAGGCGATTTTCAGCCGATCGTCGTAGAGCGTCAAACCATATCGTGGTCACCTTTCCGGTAACGAAAGCGGTTTCGTTACCAACGACGCCCTGAAACACCAACTCCTTTTTTTTGTGTCAGTTGTGACTCATACCACCATAAACCCCAACAGCAGTGCATCTCAAAGCTCTATCTGAAAACGGGGTGCGAACGATAGCCCGCTCACACGCGCCGACACCATGCCTTCAACCCGCAAGACGCGGTGCCCATCCTTCTCTATGTCATGGACATGCAGGAGCACCTTGCCCGCCCTGCTGCGCCGCAGCGAATAGGGTTCAACCAGCCGCCGGCTGAGGGTCCCGTTCAGGGCGCGGTAGTCGATTTCGACGCACATGCGGGGCATGCTGTCGATAGAGATGGATGACGTCATAGAGGTCGCGCGGCCGGGTCCGTTCCCCCAGCGCCCGGACTTTTTCACCGAAAACCTCGGCATAGGAGTATGCCAGCACACGGATACCCTCTCGAGGCATATCGCTGTATGGATGCAGAACCGGCATCCGCTGAGGCTCCTCGACCACGCACTCGTCTGCACTCAAGTCAATCTTGATGCGGGGAAGGTTTTTCCCGGTCGGAGAAATCGGCCCCCGATAGGAGAGTTTTCCCTGGCAGACAAGTTTGCCTCGTGGATTTCTGTACAGCTCGATAGACTGCATGGCCTCAGGAAATTCGATACCGGTCTCATCATAGATCCAGCGCCCGAGTGAGGCCGGGATTTTCCGAAGAAAGACTTCATCAAGATGCGCCGGATCAAGCAGCGTGAAATCGAGATCCTCTGAAAACCGATAGGTCTCGAACAGGCATTTCTTCAGGCAGGTCCCCCCTTTGAACACCCAGGAATCCGCAACCTCTTCCTGACAGGCAAGTCCGGCAAGCACCCAGCCAAGAACGTAGTCCTTCTCGACAACATGAGGCGAGAGCGATACGCGTGAGGCCATATCAAGGAGTTCAGCACGTCCGATCATCGCTCGCCCCTCTTCAGCCAGTGCTCCGGAACACGGAGGCGCCAGCGGCTGACGACCTTGGGACAGGGCGCTCCCGGGTCGAGCTTAGCGAGACCCTGCGTCATGCGCAGATGTGCCTCACGCGGCAACTGGCCGGCAAGAGGGTTGCCCTCAAGCAGGAATCCGAGCCGTTTGAAAACAGCTCCGTTGCCCAGGCGCAGGGCGTACTCCAGCAAGGCTCCGTCATCACGGTCCGGATGAGCCAGATAGGACTGCAGACAATCTGCGACATGCTGCACCCCGCCGCCAATCTCCGGCAGGGCGAGCATATCGACAATGGTACGCGGCACGTCAGAGACCATGATGCGGGTACGGTGCCGCCAGACCGGTCGCAGCCCGAACAGGTGGCCTTCAGGAACATGCGTCAGCAAAAACCGGGCTCCATGAGCACTCAGCTCTTTCCTGCCGACCCGCCTTGCGCTCAGTACGACAATGTCGGTAAAAATCTGCTCGGTCAGGTCCCAATGCTCGGCGGCAGTCCGACCACCGATATAGGCCGGAGCGAACAGTTCGGGAACAAGAACCCATGGATCGTCAAGAACCTGCGCCTTGCCGAGCGACTCCAGCGGCACCGGAACATACCGGCCGGGACCCACCCGGCTAAGCCATCCCTGCTCCCTCCATCGCGACAACTGCTGCACCGCGGCCTTTCGCGACATTCCCAGAACAGCTACGGCGTCATCGATGGCAATAACATCACCGCCTGCTGCAACCAATCTGGCCAGCAAAGCCTTCTTTCCCTTCGGAACGGCTGATAGAGAAGCCTGTACCATCATCGGACAAAAACCTGGTGTACGTATTCATCGACCACTTGCATACACCAAGATACAATAAAAACGCAAATAATGCGATTTTTTAGTAACTGAGTATACTGGACAGAGAATCACATCGGATAGATCGGAAGCGGGTCTGGCCATGCACGGAACCACTCGGGCAGGGTGAGTTTTACTCCCTCATTTACTCCGCAATTTACTCCGCCATTAAGGAGCCAGGCAAGGACATAGTCCCGCTCGATGACACTCTCAAGAATGCGCCGCCCTCCAGTGCGCATAAGTCCGTTTGCTACGAGGGAGATGTTGCGTTGCGGGATCATCAGCTGCTCCTCACCATGTCAAGCTCTTCCTCACTCACATTCAACTGCAGCCTCCATCGCGCCAACGAAGATCCCTCTTGAGGAAGCAGCGGATCAAGGCGCTGATAGGTATCGGTGAGGCTCTCACGCAAAGGCTGCAACACATCCTCTTCAGCCATTCCGTAGTATTCAAGCAGGTAACCGAGCCGGCGGACAACCGCCCCGACATCCAGCTGAAGAGCGTACTGTACAAGCTGGCTGCTGTTGATTGCCGCCCTGCGCATCCACATGGCCTTGGCCACTTCGGTGATACCGCCCGAGAAATCGGGGCGGCGGAGGCAGTCAACAATGGTGCGCTCCCTATCGCTCACGATGACGAATCGTTCCTTGTCGACCCAATACTTCATGACACCGAAGAACTGTTCTGGACGCAACTGCACAAATCGGAAATCATAGCCACCGACCGCTTTGACACGAAGGCGCCGCGTACAGGAAACGGTGATGGTAAGGCTCGGCTGTGTCACCATGCGATGCAACTCCATCGCACTGCCATGCGAGATGAAGTAGGGAGCCTCACCGGCCAGCTCGCGCGCAATGATGTATGGACTGTCGACATGTTCGGTTGCCCGGCCGAGCTCAAAGGGCACCAGGCAGAAGAGCCCGGGCTTGAGTCGCGTCACAACGCCCCGCTGCTGTGCTTTGTGCACCAGACTTCGTGAAGCTGAAGCGCTAAGGCCGGTGATAGCGGCTACATCACCCAATGTGAATGTAGACCGCTGCCGTTCATGCAATCCGGTGAGAAGTTGAGCAACCCGGGGCCCGAGAGTTTTGGCCATTACATGATATTTTTTGGTCTATTCGTTACCCATAAAGGAACGAAACTACCAAAAAATATCAATATCCGCAATACATGTTGTTTATGTGCGCAGCCGTTCTTGCCGACGGTGGCGGAAGTATCAAGAGGCTTTCCTGACGCTATGGATGGTCCGTGGCAGGATTCCTTATGCGCTTTCTGCAGCTCGTCAGAAAAAACCGCACTCATAAGCGGCAATGATATCGAGCACCTCCGCATAAAACATATCCCGCACGGAATCAGTGCGTCCCAACTTCAGTACCTTCCGGTATTCCCTGGTTTTTTTACGGAGTATGTCAGCCAGTCGTCATAGAGCGCTATAGCGACCACGCCGGCAGCGAGCATGGTCGACAAATCGAGACCCGACTGCAACAAGGCACCGATATCCAACAAATACCTATATTGTCCCTACGAACACCGTACTTCCAGAGAAAAAAACGCGCCTGCATGCAGAAAAGCGATGAGACACGCCAACGGTTCCTGGAGCTGATTGAACGGCTCGACGGGGCCTATGCACCCAATACCATCCGGGCATACCGTGCCGATATGGAGGAGTTCATCGGGTACTGTGAACTGCACGGCCTCCCTGCCCTTCCGGCCGAGCCCTCAACCATCGCCCGGTTTCTGGAGAGTGTCACCGACATCGGCATCAAGAGCAGCTCCATCAGAAGAAAATCCTGCTCGATCAGCATCATCCACCAGCTCAGCGACCTTGAAGACCCGACGAAGAGTGAGGCGGTGAAGATCGCCCTGCGGAAAGTATACCGCAAACTCGGGCGGCGGTTCACAGAAGCCCGGCCCATCACCCGCCCCATGCTTGAAGCGATGCTTCCGGAGCCGGACGGTGACCTTCGCTCGAAACGCGACCGGGCCCTGCTCCTCATCGCCTATGACAGCCTGCGACGCCGTCAGGAACTCACCAGCCTCCGCACGGAAGACATTGCCTATCATGAGGACTTCGCCATCGTACAGCTCCGTAAAAACAAAGACGACCGCCTCTGCACCGGCCACTGGATCCGGCTCGGAAGCGAGGCCACCCTTGCCCTGAAAGCATGGCTGGAGGCTGCCGGAATCGAGGAGGGCTACATCATCCGCGGCGTCACGAACAAGGGAGAGATCACCCCGGAGCTCGGTGCTCGCCAGATAGGCCGCATCGTCAACCGCCTTGCCCGTGCCGCCGGGTTCGAAGCGGAGATGGTGCAGTCAATCAGCAGCAACTCCCTCCGCATCGGCGGCGCCCAGGACCTGCTCCGCAGCGGAGCGACATTCGCCCAGATCATGCAGAAAGGCGGCTGGGATAAAACCGACACCCTCCTGCGCTATCTGGAACGGATCCGCCAACCGGGCATGATCTGCGAAGAGGGCATACCATACAGGACGGCAGCGGGCGGAGCGGAAGACATTGGGGACGGAGCAGACAACGGGGAGCAGTGTTCATGCCCCGGATACCGGGACACTCTGGCGCGCCGGCGGTTCCAGTCGACGCTTGAGCAGATGGAAGGGGCGTACGCTCCCGGCACCCTCGTCGGCTACCACTCCGGCATGGAGTCGTTCATCCGCTACTGTGAAGAACACCGCCTGGCGGCCCTTCCCGCCTCGCCGATGACGGTCGCGGACTTTATCGGAAGCCTTTCGGAAAGCGGCATGAAGAGCCGCACCATCCAGAAGAAAGTTGAAGCCATCAGCGTCTTCCACCGGCTCGGCGACCACGACGATCCCACCAGAGCCTCATATACGCGCATCGCCCTGCGGAAAGTCTACCGCAAACTCGGCCGTCAGGCCCGGCAGGCATACGGCATCACCCGTCCCATGCTGGAAGGAATGCTGCAGGCTGCCGGAGACAGAGGCATACACACCCTGCGCGACCGTGCCCTGCTTCTTCTCGCTTACGACAGCCTGCGCCGCCGTCAGGAACTTGTAGGACTCAGGATAGAGGATCTCGAGTACACAGAGGACGGCGCAGTCCTGCTGCTCCGCAAAAGCAAGACGGACCAGTACGGCGTCGGCCACTGGATCCACCTCAACCCCCAAACCGCTCTTGCCCTGAAGGCGTGGATTGAGGCCGCAGGCCTTACGGAGGGGTTCATCCTCCGCACCGTTGATCGGAAAGGCGAAATCAAAACATCACTCCGCAACGAAGAGATCTCGGCGATCTATAAACGGCTGGCCGAAGCGGCCGGTCTGGATGCCGCCATCGTCGGCCGCATCAGCAGCCACTCCATGCGGGTAGGGGCCGCACAGGACATGCTCAATAGCGGCGCAACCCTTACCGAGATCATGCAGAAAGGGGGATGGATGAAATCCGATACCGTCATGCGCTATATCGACCGTACCCGCCCTCCGGGGCTTGTCTGCGAGGAGGACGACAATGACGGCACAAGATAACCGGGCGGGGCTCTGTTCGGTTCAACCCGCCGCACTGACGCCCATAACACCTTCGGCCCCGACTATCTCCCGGTAACTTCCCATCCGCCCGACCCTTCCATGCTCAAGCTCAACGACCCTGTCGCAGTTCCTGAGGGTTGTAAGCCGGTGGGCGATGATGAGCACGGTAAGGTCTTCATGGAGGTTTTCGATGGCCTGCATCACGGCCTCTTCGGTTTTGTTGTCGAGCGCACTGGTGGCTTCATCGAAGATGATGACATCCGCCTGCTTGTAGAGCGCCCGGGCGATGCCGATGCGCTGGCGCTGGCCGCCGGAGAGGCGGACACCCCGTTCGCCGACAAAGGTCTGATACTGTTTCGGCCAGGACTCTATGATGCCGGCAATCTGAGCCTGCTGTGCTGCACGCCTGACCCGTTCATGGTCAATCTCTTTCTTCGGCACGCCGAAAGCTATATTCTCTTCAATGCTGGTATCCGCAAGAAAGATCGCCTGGGGGACATGCGCTATATGAGCCTGCCATGCGCGGTGGTTCGTGTCCGTGACCGGCACTCCATCGATACGAAGTTCTCCGCCTGTTGGCTTGAGCAGACCCATGATGATGTCGAGCAGGGTGCTTTTGCCGCTGCCGGTGGCTCCGATAAAGCCTACCCGGCTGCCCTTCGGTATCGTAAGATCAACACCATCCAGCACCATAGGGGCTTCTGGCACATACCGGAAACTGAGATTGCTGAGGGTTATTGAATCAGCAAACGCAATGGGCTCCGCAACAGGTTCGTCGGCATGAGCCGGCATCGGCTGCTCAAGAAGGTCAAGGGAGTCCCGCAGAGATGCCTCACGGGCCAGAATGCCGGACCATGATGCATAGAGCGCCTGCAGTACCGGTAAAAGGCGTTGCGCCCCGAGAGCAAGCGCACCGAGCACTGGAATGGCCTTTGCGATGTGCTCGGAATCATGGGCAAGGATATAGGCAAGAGCCGCGATCAGCATCACTGCAAACGCCTCGATGGCGAAGCGCGGGCTCTGGCTGATGAACTCGCTCTTGGCAATGGCCTGCCGGTAAGCCCCGTCAGCTCTCCGGTAGATGCCGCAGTATATTGGCTGCGTACCATCAATGAGGACATCCCGTATCCCGCCAAGACCCTCCTGCAGGGACTTGACCACATGCACCTGTTCTTTGGCGATCACTCCGCCATACGCCCTCTGGCGCTTGCGCGTTGCCTTGATGATGATGGCATAGATGGCGCCGAACCCTCCGATGCCCACAAACGCAACAAAAGGATCAATGACAAACAGTGCGAGCAGGATGCCCGAAAGAAGAAACAGCGAACTCAGGATGGTCAGTACATCGCCAATCGAAGCTGTCACGGAGTTAGTTTTCGAGGTGATGCCGCTGATGAGTTCGCTGCTGTTGCGGGACACATGCATCGCATAGGGCTGGTAGAGCGTCTTCCGGTAGACATCGATGCTGAGATCGGCACCTGTTGCGTGTGAGAGCCGTGTCCTGACCCATTGGAGAAGTAGCCTGATAGCCCCGGAGATAAATACCGCCCCGGCAAACCCGATGGTAAGCGGAAGCAGCAGCTGGCCCGGAGAGGTGAAGCCGAACAACCCGATGATGGGCTGCATACGCGAATGGGCGAACAGGGTCTCGGGATCCATCAAGACGCCAAGGAACGGCAAAAGCGCTCCGATGCTGATGATTTCAGCAAACGAGCTCACGATCATCAGGATGAACAACAGTCCGAACTGCACCCTGCGCCGCTGGCTGATGTGGACCCAAAGCCGACTAAAAAGCCTCAGGAGGCCGTCTTTCTGTCTATCAGTCATCAGAAGAGTTCATGCATGAATCAGGAGTACCCGTCAACACCCAATAGAGAGCACTGTAAAGCAGGAACCCCGCGATAAAACACCCGACAAGCATCATCTTGTCAGCGTAAAACGATACTGCCGCCGCAGACAAAGCCAAAGAGAACAGCCAGCAGAACGGTGACACCATCGCATTGCGAAGACCCGGCGGAAAGCTGCCGAACAGGCGCCGGACAACCTTCACCTTGATCAGGCTGTGCAGGTGGTCGCTGTCGGGCTGGCCGGGGTCGGAGTTGTTCAGGTATCGGCGGCCCATACTGAAAAGAGTCTCTATGAGCGGGTAGCCGCAGGCCACCAGGGAAGCCCATTTGGATACCGAGAGGTTGCGCATGGGAAGCATGACAGCGACCCATGCTAGCAGGAACCCCATGAAGTAGGCTCCCCCGTCTCCCATGAAGAGTTTGCCGAACGGAAAGTTGAGGAGCATGAACCCCGCGAGAACGGCAATCATCAGTGAACAGATCCAGACCAGCTCAAGGTCCCCTACCCGGAACGCGATCATTCCGAGGGTCGTAAAGCCGATGATAAGCGTTCCGCCTGCAAGACCGTTGAAGCCGTCGATGATATTGATGGAGTTGGCGATTCCTCCCACGGCGAATGCGGTGAAGGCTATGGAAACCGGCAGATAGGCAAGAAGCAGGTCAACGCCGAGAATCTCCACCCTGTTGAGTGCATAGCCGGTAAGCCACCATGCAAAGAGACCGCTGAGTATGGTGGCCAGCAGGCGCTCACGCACGCCAACCTTTTTGGTAAGGTCTTCAAGCAGACCCGCCGCGAATGCAGGCAATCCCGCAAGAAGCATGAGGGCAAGGAGAGTTCCTGAAGGGCCGGAACTAAGCCGCCAAGCCACAAGAAGGCCTGCAAAGAGAGCAACGCCGCCTATCCTCGGGGTTGGGGCATGGTGAAACTTCTGCACCCCATCAAACGAATCAAGGGAGTGCCGGCCATGCCATGACTTCGTCAGCACCAGCAACAGCGAAACAGCTGCCGTGGCGATAAAGGGAATAAGTACTGTAGGATTAAGAAGTAGGGAAAGGGGCATTGTTGAATGGCAGGCAAAGAGAAAGAATTATACGGCTTCGCCTCTTCCAGTCACAATAAATAAGTAAAACCAGAAGGGCTCTATCGCTCCCCCATGGGAGCAGGTGACTGAAATATAAACAAAACGGGCTGAACGGTCACAAAAAACACACCAGAAAGGTGGAATTGCGTCAGCAACACAGGAATATGCCGCTGATGAACAGCGGCTCAATATATATTTTTGACCATGCTGCGTATAGACTCTATATATTTCTTTATTACAATGTCTTCATCAAACACCATCTCAACTTTCTGTCGCCCTGCAGTGCCCATAGCGCGTCTGTCGTCAGGTGAGAGCGCCAGCATAGCCATCATCCTGCCGGCAAGATGCTGTGAGTCCTGTGGCCGGCAGAGAAAGCCGTTCAGTCCATCGTCAACCACCTCCCGGCATCCTGTCGTATCGGTGGTAATGATGGGGCAACCCATTGCTGCGGCTTCGAGAAGGCTCTTTGGTACACCCTCTTTGTAATAGGAGGGCAGCACCACGCAATCGGCGTTGCGCAACTCACTGCGCACATCATCCGAGTGGCCGAGATAGCGAACGACTCCTTCGTCAACCCAGAGTGCTATTTGATCAGTGGAAATAGCTCCTGCCTCATTGCCATCAAGAAAACCGAGTAGGCTGCATTCAACATCGGGAAAGTTCCGTTTGAGGATTCTTGCTGCGTCAACATAAACGCCGACCCCTTTTTCCCAGAGCATTCTGGCATGAAGAAGAAAACGGAAGTTGCCTGAGGGTGAGGGCGACTGCGCCTCAAACTGAAATTTTTTGAGATCAATTCCCGAACCCGGAAGGCGATCGGTTTTATCAGGGTTAACAAGACGCCTTGCAATGAACTCTCCCCGGTCTTCCTCGTTCTGGAAAAACACTTTCGAGGAGAATGAGAGCGAGAGACGATACAGCCGGCCGGCAAGGAAGCTCAACCAGCCAGACTCTGAAAATGCCCTGCCGAGCCCGGAGATATTGTTGATGACAGGAATACCGAGCAGGTGGGCGGCCAGAGAGCCGTATATATTGGGCTTTATGGTATAGCCAAGGAACACTGCCGGGCGTTCTTTCCGCAAAATCCGCACATAGCCGATAAACAGCCGAAAGTCCCTGCCGGGATGCATACCATGGTTGTCCATGGGGAGAGGGATATAACGGCACCCAAGATCATTGAGCCCGCTGCCATAGTTGTCGGAAGGGGCAACTGCAACAACATCAAATCCTTCTTCAATAAGGCCACGAATGAGCCCTGCACGGAAGTTATGGAGGTTCCACGCGGTGTTGAGCGCTATAAGAATTTTTGGTTTCATGTGTTCTGCTCCCTTTCAAGCCATGCCTGAAACATTACTATTGCCCAAAGCTGGTGAGGATGGCTTCGCCGGCCTGAAACATGCTCCTGCCATAAGGCTCTAACAGCCTCGGCGTCAAAGAACCCTTCGTTCCTCAGACGGCCGGCCCGAAGCAGATGCTCAGCCCACTCTTTCAGGGGGCCGCTCAGCCAGTTGCCGATGGGTACGGCAAATCCGGTTTTAGGTCGTTCAATCAGCTCATCGGGAACATAGCGGCCAAGCACCTTACGGAGCAGCAACTTTCCCCGGCCCCTGCGGATTTTCATGTAGAGCGGAAGGTGCAAGGCAAACTCTACAACTCGGTGATCAAGGAAAGGTGCCCTGGTTTCAAGACTTGCGCCCATGGAAGCCCTGTCGAGCTTGACGAGAATGTCGTTGGGGAGATATGTCAGTGCGTCACATGCCATCATTCGAAGTTCGGGGTCATGCAGAAAATCGGAAATCGCCAAGCAGGGGTTCTGGTTTGCAGGCGTATCCCCTCTTGCCTTAAGGAGATGATAAGGGTTCCGTATTGTTGTTATGAGTCGTTGATAATACTCATCGGCATCACGGGCGGCAAGCACATTGGCAAACTTTCTCATTTTGAGTGCCGTTTCCGCCATACCGAGAGGGCGACCAAGAAAGTCAAGTGCGGTATCGGGCAATGCGTTGACCTTGTCTGCCACTCTCCGCCTTATTGATAAAGGGATACGGGCGGTTTTCGACAAGATGGAGCTGGCTGCAAGGTACCGGTTATACCCCCCAAAGAGCTCATCTGCACCATCGCCAGAAAGCGCCACCGTCACATGATGGCGGGTGAGGCGGGCAATCAAAGCGGTTGGAATTTGTGAGGAATCTGAAAACGGTTCATCATAGAGTTCCGGAAGCTCGGGAATGATAGCGAGAGCATCCTGTGCTGTGACCAAAAGTTCAGTATGATCCGTTCCAAGATGACGGGCAACATCCTTTGCATGGTGAGCCTCATTGAATGCCTGCTCTTGGAATCCTACCGTAAAAGTTTTAACGGGCCCTCTGGCCTGCGCCTGCATCAGCGCCACGATTGTTGAAGAGTCGATACCGCCCGAAAGAAAGGCTCCAAGCGGAACATCTGATTCCATCTGCCGACCCACCGCATCAGTAAGCAACCCCTCCAGCTGAAGGGCGGCTTCGACTTCATCAACAATAAAGGAGTTGCCGGCTGCTTCGGCAATAACAGCACGGAGCGACCAGTATGGAATAGGCTCTGGAAGTTCCGTTGCTCCTGTGCCAACGCCATGGAGACTGAGGCGGGTGCCGGGCATCAGTTTCCACACCCGGCGGTAGATGGAATGGGGGGCAGGGATAGAGGAGTACCGCAACTGCATGGCAACAGCGCCAGAATCAATCACACCCTGAAATGCCGGGTGTGGTTTCAAGGCCTTGAGTTCGGAACCAAAGAGAACGATGCCATTCTGCAAGCCGTAGTAGAGGGGCTTTTCACCCATCCGGTCGCGGGCGAGTGTAAGGGTGCGGGAAGCTCGGTCCCAGAGGGCGAAAGCGAACATGCCCGTCAACCTCTTCAGTGTATCTTCAATACCCCACCTCTCCACACAGGCAAGAAGCACTTCAGTATCTGAATGGCCGGCCCACTGCATTGCAGAGGAAGAGGCTCTCTCAAGCTCTTTTTTGAGGTCATGGTGGTTGTATATCTCTCCATTATAGGTAATCGCATAGCGACCCGAACGGGAGTGCATGGGCTGATGGCCTGAGGGGGAGAGGTCAAGAACGGAAAGACGACGATGCGCCAATGCAATGCCGGCTTCCGCATCAACCCACACTCCAGAATCATCGGGGCCTCTGTGCCTGATTGCGTTCGCCATCCTGTTGGCAGTGGCTGCAGCTTCATCGGCGTTGAAGCCTGCTGGATCAAAAAAACCTGCAATCCCGCACATGCTCAGCCACACTCCTCAATCAGCGAAAGGGCCTCATCAACAACTGCTTCCGGGCTGATGCTGCCAAGGCACTGATACTGTTCATGGTTATTGCATACCGGACGGCTGAAACCATTGTAACAGGGGAAACTGCTGCAGGAAGAACCGCCACCGAGCACCCTGATATGTGCCGCCAGTTCTGAATCAAGCGGTATCCGCTGCTTTCCTCCCACGCATCCGAAAATGACAACAGAAGCTGGGGCGGAAAGGACAGCAATATGGGAAAGTCCGGCATCGTTGCCGAGAAAAATCCTTGATTGTGCAATGATACCTGCTACCTCGGCAATGGTGGTTCTTCCCACAAGGTTAACTGCTCCACCTTGAGCAAGTTCTTCCGCCATAGCCAGTTCAGCAGGAGCTCTTCCCCCTATGAGCACAACAGGAAAATACTTCTGGAGAGCTTTTATCACCTGAGCCCATGAGTCTTTGGGATACTGGCGTTCAGGCCAGTTGGAATATGGGGCAATACAGCAATAGGTTTCAGGAAGTTCAACTGCCCTGAACGGCTCTTGCATGATTACCGGATATTCGGGGCCGGCTGAAGGCGAAGCCCATAGGGCATCAAGTATGGAGGAAATCGGAAATGTCCTATCAAAATAATGGCTCTGCCGTGCATTATAGCGAACCGTGCTCCGGGTGAAGTTGCACATAAGATGGTCGGAGAGGAAATACCCCAAGACCCATCCTGCATGCAACAAATACCGGGCATGCTTCCATGATAGTGTCGGGGAGAGGACCAATGCATGTTCGCATCGCCCGGCCGTCAACTCTTCAGGACCAATCCACTGTGCATTGGGAATGGTGAAGAACTCAGGGTATTCAGTCACGATGAAGACGGGAAGTGCATGGGAGCGGGCGGAGAGTTCCAAGAGAAACGGGGAGAGCATGAGAAGATCTCCCAGTCCGAGAGGCTTTTGGAGTAGAACATAGATGGCCTGCGGGCTGAAATGGCTCTTTTGTCGTAAAGCCAAAAGTGGGGCCATGCTGCGAGCACATAGGAGAGCGGTAGATTTCAAAAAGGGATACACCCTCGTCATGAACCGTATTTCTTGTATCTTTCGTTTATAATTCATAATCCTTGCTCCTTTAGCCAAACGCTCCCCAGCATGTCCAAAAACAATCCCCTTACTGAAGAAGAGTTTGCCGGCTTCAAGCCGGCCAGACGGATTCTGCAATACATAGAAACATTCCGCCTGAACAGCGGACTCAGTAAAGAAGATATCAACATTCTGGACTGGGGATGCGGAAGGGGAAGAAGCGTTCTATGGCTACAGGATGAAGGATATAACGCATTCGGAGTAGATGTTGACCAAGGCCCGATTGACAATGCGTCCGCCCTGTTTCAATCAAAAGGGCACAATCCATCCGTACTGCAGTTGCTTACACAGGAAGGGAAAACGGAATTTCCTTCCAACTATTTCCATATCACCTTTTCGAGCCAGGTTTTGGAGCATGTGGAAAACCTTGATGCGGTGGCAGCTGAGCTTTTCAGAATCACCAAGCCTGAAGGCATCGGCTTTCATACCTATCCTGCCCGAAAACACCTGGTAGAAGCCCACTTGAAAATGCCGTTCATCCACTGGCTGCCAAAAAACATACTGCGCCATCAGCTGATTGCGCTTTTTGTGCTTGCAGGCAGGGAACCCCGCTGGCCGGGGCTCCGGTCCCCGGCTGAGAAAACTGAAGCCTATTACCGCTACAGCATCGGGAAAACCTTTTACAGGAAACAGGCCGAAACAAAAGCCGTGTTCAGCAGAAACGGGTTCAGGGTCAGCTTTGAATGCATCAACGATCCTCTGTTGGCCCGCTATGTTGGCTCGAGTGCCAAAGGAAGTGCGATGAAAACTGCCATAAACCAGTTACTGACAGAATTCCTCAAGGTTGAGCTACTTATCACCAAACCTTGAACGAACTACCAGAGCCTACAGAAGTAGGAGTTGCTCTTGGTAAACAGGAATGAAAGCTTGCGGGTCAGCATGCTGCGTGAAAGCAACCACCCCTTAATTGAAACCGTTCGGCTTGAAGAGACCCTGCCGCTCAACAGGCTCATACCAGCATCCTGATGGGAAGCAAGAAGGGGAAACGCCCCATAACCCTCCAGCAAACCGATAAAAACAGCCCTGCCGAGCAGCGCATCGGCAGCCAGCCTGAGAGGACTGGCAAGATCAACCAGCTTGCGGGCGGCTGCATTGGTCACAACATAGGAGACCGCACTACCCGGAACTGAACGGAATGATACCAGGTTATTGTCAGCTCTCTCTATATCTCCTCGATGGTAAAGATAGAAGACATCCCAGCCATCCGGCAATGAACGAATGGCCTGCAACAAAGCATCCTGCTTGCACAGAAACACGGCATCATCTTCAGAAACCACGGCAACATCAACCCCGTCTTCAATGATCTGCCTGTAGACCTTCAAGTGTGAGAGGGCGCACGCCTGTTCATTGCGACTGAGACCTCGCTTCCCGTATATGTTCCGCAGTTTTCGTCCCTGCTCTTCGCTATAGCCTTCAAGAACAAAATCAGACGGTGACTTCGCCCCATCAATTGCCGCTATGGACTGAAATGGCAGTCCAAGGCGTTCCTGCTCAACAAGTGCCTGACGCCGTCTCTCGCTGGCCCGTTCAAGGCTGATGACATACGATTTGATGTTCATGAGCGCCTATCTGAATTCATCATATACCGCAATAACGGTATCGGCATACCGTTGCCATGAATATGATTTCATATGTTCCCGTGCGTTTTCTCCCATTTCGGCTATGGTTGCAGGGCTCCTCTTGAAACTGAGCATCCGCTCCTTCAATGTGGCGCTGTCTCCCGCTTCAATACTATAGCCGTCAATGCCCTCACGCACCACCGATCCGGTGCTACTTGAAACAATTGCAGGCAACCCCATAGCCATTGCCTCAAAAACTGCCTTCGAAGAACCCTCCATCCATGAGGGCATAACGAACACATGGCACCGGTTCAGGTAGTCGGCAGGGTTGACAAACCCCGGCGTGAGGACATTCTGTCCCGCCCTTTTCAAGAGGGCGCTGACTTCCGGGTTTACCCGGCCGCAGAGGTGGAGGGTATCTTCAGCGAAAACGGGATCGCGCCATACTTCAAGGAGTTCACCAACCCCTTTACGGTAGTTGACATTGCCAAGCATCACCCAGTTGATACCGGTGGCCAGTCCATCCCGCTCCTTCATGCCGGGTTTCGGAGAAGGACGCAAAGAGGAAACATCTACCCCGAAATGTACAACCCGCATCTTTTGCCGATTAACCCCGAGCCGCTCAAGTTCATCAGCAACAAAATCAGATGGAACCAAAAGCCGATCTGCCAACGCATAGGCCTCCTGCTCCACAGCCGCCTGAGCGGGATTGGGTAGACAATGAGGGCACCTGCCTTCCAGAAAAAGCCTTTCCGCATAGGCTGTAGGAGCAATGGGAACATCCAGGACCACGGGAATACCCCGAGCTTTGAGGTTGCGGATAAGGTTCGGAGCGACATCCCACACATGGGCAAGCCTGATCCGCCTCCCTTTGACAGGCAGCAGGGCAACCCGGCAGAAGGTGCTGAAGAGGCTGATATCCAGTGCCCGGTGGTTGAAAGCGGGAAATAGAAAAATCCGTATGGCGTTGAGAATGCGGGGCAGATGGCCAAGTGGTCCCATACCAACAATCCTGATCCCCTCCCGGTCAACCACCTGCCCTCCTCTGGCGATGCAGTAAACCTCGCCGTCTCTCTCCGGGTCAATCGCCCGGAGGACTCTGGCCGTCCGGGTACCGATGTTGCCGGGACGGTCAAGGAAGGAGTTGAGCAATTCGAGAATCACGGTAGTGCCTGCTTTTTCTCTGCAACCACTACGAACGAAAAAAAGGCGTCCGGCAAATAGGTTATAGCGAGAATAGTATACCCGAAGCGGTTTTTAAGCTCATCCTCAACGGTGAGCGGATCGGGATTCCATTTGTGGAACGGCAGGTTTTCTGTTGTCCACATCTCGCAGGCGGGATGGGGAAGGTAGAGCATCAGAATTCCGCCGGGGCGGAGCACTCTGGTCCACTCCCCAAGGGCATCCCACGGACGGTCGAGATGCTCAAGTGTATGGGAGGAAAACAGGAAATCAAGACATCCATCCGCTTCATGGATGCGATATGCGTTTTCATCAGGGCCGTCATCGATGGCCCGTGCCCCTTCAAGCGGCCAGCGGCTTGCACCGACATCTACACCCTTGCCCCGGCAGTACTTCCGGGCCAGCGGCCTCACTGCCTCAATCGCCGCGCCGCTTTTCAGGTAACCGGGATAATGCGACATGGCCCTGTACGCGGCAAAATCTTTTGCTGTTGCACGAACCCGAAGAGAATCAATGACAAACAGCCGGACATCATGAAAAAAGCTCATGAGGATGCGCAGCATACCACGGATACGCTGAAAGGTACTATGCATTGCGTTCAGACCGTTCCACCCTGCCTCCGATTATGTTGATGTTCTCCCGAATCTTCTTTACCCACTCCTCCGGGTCTTCGATAGCCTCTACCAGCATCGAGGGGTCGGCTATAGCCTCCGGAAGGCCCCCTCTATGTGAGGCCACAACGGGAATGCCGAGCGCTTGTGCCTCAACAACAACCCTTGGAAATGCCTCGTTCACGCGGGAAGCCACCATGACCATATCAGCGTAGCGATACAACACACCAGCCTGAGACTGCCAGGGCATGAAGGTCATGTTGCCATCAACAACAGGTACAGTATACTTGCGGTCAAAAAGGTAGAACCGCCGCTCGGGCATAAGCCGTGCAACTCTGCGGACAATATCTCCCCCCTTGAGGATATTGTCGCCTACGGCGACAACGCCCCGGCGGCCGGGAGGAATCAATGGGGCTCGCTCATATTCATCAGTAAGCTGCGCTGCATCGATCTGCGGCGGAATGATTCTGATGCTGGAGGCGGGCGCAAGCTGCTCAAGACCGGCTGCGATAAAGCACGAGTTTGCTATCAGTTCAGATGAACTGGCGACTTTCCGCAGGTCCCTCATCCATACCATACGGAACGGAACCTCAACCAGGAAATAGAGGCGCTGCACGAGGGCCCGGAATCCTTTATAGTAGTTCCTGTTCCACCCCAGACCGTACTCATCGCGGACAAGGTACACCCTTTTCCGTGGAAAACCCCGAAGGACTCCCGGAGCCAGTGTCCCATAGGAATACAGCTGATCAACATCCTGCATACCGCGCATGATGCCCTGCAGGGCAACACGGCAGAGAAGGTACTCCACAAACCTGAAGCGCGTCCAGTCGACCGGCAGGGAAAACTCCCTGACAACCCAGCTCCCGGGCAACTCGAAGCGCCTCTCTCCGGCACCGTAGTGCTTCGGGGTGCGGTTTACATAGGCCACAATCTCATGGCCTTCCGCTTCAAGAGCACGCATCAAGGCAAGCATGCTGCGCTCGGCACCTCCAACATTGTAGCCGAAGTATTTCGAAAAGACTGCAATTCTCGCCATGCTACACTATCGGGGAATCAAGGTATGCCAATGAGTACCAAGCATGACAGCCGCAAAAACAGGCACCTTCACCAGTAGAAGCACCCGAAGCCCCTGTTCGGAGAGAAACAGCGGAAGCAGCATCATGGGAAAAACGAAAAGCCGTTGAGCAAGACCGAACTCCGGAAAGAAGAGAAGCGCACAGCCTGTGACAACAAGCACAATGTCAAACATACAGCGAGGGGAGGCGATACTCTTCCCTGCAACCTCTCCGCTCTTCTCATTCAGGATGACCGAGCGCATACCGCCAGCTATCAATGTAACTGGAACGAGAATGGCAAGCAGAATCTGGACGAGCATGCTGAACGAGAGGGGAAAGCCTCGATGCACCCCTTCGAAGATATTGTCGTAGGGATAGGCGCCGACAGTCTCCGGCTGAAGCCCAAACAATGCCAACAGTGCTGTAATGGGATACGGATACACCAAACGGAGCAGAAAGACCGTTACGGCAATGAGAAAAAAAGAGAGGAGCCACTGCCGCCTGATGCGGACGAGCAGGCTGAGCAGGGCTGCTGCCGCCGTCATCAGGAACATTTTCCCATGGAATCCAAAGGAGGCGAGCAGGGCAGGCAGCAGTAACGGCCACCCTCCGGTAAACAGGCCGATGATGAACATGGAAGCGCTGAGGGTACCGCGGGTAGCATTGAAGATGGCATCGACAAACAGCCTGTCACAAAAAACGCACAGCAGGACAAGCGGAATAAGCTTGAGCTGAAGAAACCCATGTCTTGCTACCAGGAGCAGGACCCCGAGATAAAGCAGCACGACAGAAGCCATAAAGACAGCAGAGAACCACATAAAGCTCATGCCGTCAGGCAGGATCAGATAATGCAAAACGGAGAGGAGATCATCGAAAATAAGGTCGTGCGACCAGGCAACATGCCGCCATAACCATCCCCAGTCTGCTGCCTGGTAAAATCCGTAATAGCTTGTCCTGTCCTGCGCAACCTGCGGGCTGACTGTCAAGTACATGAGCACATAGCCAATAGAGAGCGCCGCTATGGCCGCAACGGAATCTCTTGAAGAGGGCGCCCTCTTCAGCGCAAGGAATCCACCAACGCCGAGAAACAGTATGGAAAACATAACCATAATTGCCGGAAAAACGCTCATGCTTGAGATATCAAGAGTGTACGAAACATGGAGGCATACTCGCCCGCATCCACTTTCCAGTCTCGTAGGCCACTGTGTGCAGGCATCAATCGTTCGGGACTGTCCTCCTGCATTGTTGCTGTAACGATGCCTGCGAGTGTCTCCACATCACCGTAGTCGACCAGATAGCCGTTGCCTGAGAGAATGGCCTCGGCGTTTCCCGAATCACGCGTTCCGACCGTAAGGGTCCCGCAGGCATTGGCTTCAAGGTGAACAAGCCCGAACCCTTCGAAGTATTCAGGTTCTGAGAATGAGGGGAGGATGTTGAGCTTCGCCCGCCGGTAGTACCCGACAAGCTCTTCTGTTGACACCGGGCCTGTCAGCTCGATATCAAGTCCGGCCTTGAGCCCCTTGTTGATCAGACCTTCTTCGTCATTGCCGATGCGACCCACCACCGCAAGACGAAATGCGGCACCGTCCTGCCGGGCCTTCAATAGAGCTTCAAGCAGAAACGGAAAGCCTTTCCTCCGCTTCAGGTTGCCGATAAAGGTAATCGGGTTCTCTTTTTTTGCTGGGTTACCTGGACTGAACACGGTGGTATCAACCCCATTATGGATAACCTTATAGTGAGCGTTTATACCCTCATTCTGCACCCGCTGAGCGGTATAGTCGCTTACGCAGATAAGCGCGGCCGCCCGTTCAAAGGAGGTCTTGAACATGCGTTTTCTCCGCGGGAGGACCACTCCGTAGGTACCGTGCACGGTAACCGTATAGGGAACACGCCAGCGCGTTGAAAGCAGCATCGCCACAGGGGCGAAATGCTCGACATTGCAATGAATCAGATCATACTCCCGCCCCCTGCATTTGAAAAGGAGCAACAAGACATCATGGAGCGTGGCAACCCACCCGAAACGAAGGACGGAAATCGATCCGAGGCAGTTGCGGTCAGTAATGGAGGGATTGTTGACGGCTAAGGCATAGGTATCGACCTCCATACCACCATCTTTAACAAGGCCGCGAGCGACATTGGCGCCGACTACATCGTAGCCGTTGTCGGGGCGACCCGAGTATGTGAGAAAGAGGATCCTCATGCTACCTCTACCCTTGCAATAAGGGCCGCACCGAACAGTGCCGGCCAGATCCTGTTCAGGACCGGAATCCCCTGATAAGCATTAATGCGTGAGCCTTTGAGCAGCCCCAGCTCGCCAAGCCACCAGTGAAGGTCGCGCCATGTCCAGAATCGCAGGTGCTCACCGGGATTGACCCTCCATTGCACAGGGAAACGCCCGAACAGCATCCTTAGCCGATAGGATATATAGCCCGTATTGGGTACACTGAAAATGACCGATTTCCTGGCTTTCGCCATGACATTAAGCAAGAGCTCTTCAGGCTGGGGAAGGTGTTCTAGAGTCTCCAGGAGAAGGATGTGGTCTACTTGGGGCAGTGTCTTTAGGGCGGCAGGGTCTGACAGGTCGCATTTAAGGGCATGGATGCCGTTGTCGCCCAGGTGGCTGAGGGCATAGTCGGAGATGTCCGCCCCTGAAACCTCAACGGCAACGAGTTCGCGAAGTGCGATAAGAACGGCTCCGTCCCCGCAACCGAGGTCGAGCACCGAATCCCCGGGTTTGACGACTCCGGCAATCCACCGAGCCCGGTCAAGCTGGTACTCATTGGCGACGCCCATGCTCACACCGCGTTTTTTCAGCCAGTAATCATCGTAGGACCAGCTCTCCGCATTGAACGACGGGGTGGTGACAACCTGCAGGACGAGTTCCTTCAAGGGGGAGATGATGTTCATACCAAGGAAAATCCTTCTTGTGCAAGAATTGACGATACAAATCCGGGATTGAATGGGGCTAGCTGAGCCAAGGGCGAAAGCTGCACTTGCTCTTTGTGTTCAGGATGCCCGTCCAGCAATCCATTCAACAGGCCAAGTAGTTCGTCAGGGCTGTCACATGCATGAACCAGACGATCTGCCACCAATTCCTCACCGTAACCCAACCCTGTCCGGATGCTGACAGGAACAGCGCCGAACAGATGAGCTTCAAGTAGAGCCGTTGAATGGCTTCCTACAACGGCCATTGCACGGTGGGTTACAACCGACTCGTAAAAGCTTGTTGCAGTGTCCAACTGACAGCCCATTTCCATAAGTGCTGCTTCGGGTCGCCTACCGGGCTTGAGCCTGACGATAACCGAAAGATCCTGCGCCACGGCCATCGCCTTGAGATATGGGGCTACTTGTGAAAACGAGATTAGATCCTCATCAAGCCAAAGCACACAAGGGCGAGGCGGAAGTCGCTTTGCTGCCCAGCCGGCAGCATCGGCCCTGATCAGACCTACAATGCCGATCTGCCCTGGATACTGCCCACCCCAGAGTTCCTGGATTTTTCCTGCGAAATATCCATTCCAGACGAGGTAGTAATCAAACGGCTCGACCAAAAGGCCCACATGAAAGCGGTTGAACTTGCCATGCATGTATCCAACCGTTCTGATGCCCTGGCGGCGTGCTGCTAAGCAGAGCACTGCAACATTGCGCAGGTCATCAATCATCAGGAGTCGCCGGAGACGAACATAGCGGAATACCTGTTCAGCAACAGCAACCGACAATGCACCCTGCAACCCCTCACGATGCATGAACTCCGGAAGTCCACTCTTCCGGGCCAAACTGGATGCCTGGAAGCGGTGCAAGGGACGCAGGAAAACCAATACCAATGCAACAAGGGACTCAATATAGACCGGTGCCTCCTTCCTCCTCAGTGACTTTACGCTACCCCAAAGGTTACCTGAATGGAAAAAAACAGCTGTGCGGCTGGGAGCAAGGAGGTTGTCAATGGCAGCCGACCGGTAATCAATCCCTGTTGTTGCAAGCAGATCAACTTGAAAATGGCCGGAACAGTCATGGCAGGAAAGCCGCAAACGAATCAGTGAAACCATTGATACCAATGCGAGCACCATGTGCGCAAGGAAAGCAGACACAGATTTCAACCGCACCCAGGATGCTGTGGCTCCCGACCCATTAGTGCGGATGAGATGGAAAATTTGATGCGAACGAACCCGTATACCGTGATTCGTGCATCCGACCATGAGTGACTGAAACCGCTCCAGCGCTTCATCATAGGAAAGGCTGGCCACTATCTTTCACTACCTTCGTTGCAGAAGTCGATGATCCGTTGCGCCCTGACGCCCCAGGAATACTTCTTGCGAGCCTGTTGCAACGCTGTTGCGGACTTCCGATTCGCTAGCGCTGTATCCCTCCGAAAGTCAGCAATGGAGGCTCTGATGCCATCCGGACGCTCCGGGCTGAAACACCATGCATTATTCTCATTGAGTATTTCCTTTATTGAACCGATGCAGGAACCAAGAATCGGGGTTCCACTCGCCATATACTCAAACAGCTTCAACGGCGAGCAACACCAGTAGGTTGGGGTATCAGTAGTGATCATGTAAAACAATAGGTCGGCAGCCACCTGATAGCGTCTAACAGTATCGGACGGCTGACGGTCAACAAACTGGATGTTTGAAAGCCCTCGCTGTTGATAGTAGCGTTTCCAGTAGAAAATATCATCCGGCTCGCCACCAACCTGCACGAACAGCACATCCTCGCCGCTACGCACCACCTGCTCAAAAAGCTCTGCTCCCCGTCCCCGGTAGAGGCTTCCGGTATGAACGACGATGAAAGCGTTCAACGGTAATCCGAGATCGGAACGCAGCACGGACTTTGGGATACTCTGAAGGGATTCATAAGACCCAGGAAACACGCCCGAATGTGCAACAAGGAGTCGGGCGTCAGGAATGCCGTAACGCTTTGCATAATAATCCGCAAGGACCCCGGAGATTACCACCAGGCGAAAACGCTTTGAAGCACCGAGCCAGCGGAGTATGCGGGCTGGCACGCTCCCCACAGGCGCCTTGTGTGCCTCATATACAGCCTGTTTTCCAAGGAGAATCGCCGTGAACGCCACAGCAATATCGCGCGTATAAACAACGGTATCCCGTCTGTCAGTCAATGACAGGCGTACCGCCGAGAGACATGCGGCCAAGTGTCGTTGCGATCCGCTTCCATCCAAAGCAAGCATCCTGCGACTATAGGGCTCATCCCCCACCGGCTTACCACCGCACTGCAAAAAAAAATCATCACCCAACTCTTCAGCAAAAGCTTTTGCCATGCTAGCTATCTGCATGGACTGTGCTGCCCTTGATGGTACCAGGACCCGCGTGATATAGGCTAAACGCATTTTCAATTCAATTGCTCCGCCCCTTCAGTTACATGAAGTAAGGCACACCATATGGAAGCTTTCACTGTTGATTTCAGGTACATAGGCGTATAATATACCACATTTCGCTCAACATACGATACGCTTCAGCCAGCCTTCACTGACATGGGATCAACATCACCAGGCCTAGTCCGCTTCCACCGGTTATGCAGCCAGAACCACTCTTCCGGGTAGCGGTAGATATACGCCTCAAGTTCCTTGGTGTAGCGGCGGGCAAGTTCCTCTACATCCTCTTTGGCTGTTGTAAGGCCATCGGTTGGGATTTCTTTCATCTCAACCGTGTAACGGCCCTTGCCGGTGCGGTAGCTGACCCCGAGAAACAAGGGGACCTCTGCTTTGAGAGCAAAGAAAGCCGGTCCGAGAACAACTGAGGTTGTGCGACCAAGAAAAGGGGCAAAAAAGGTCTCCTCCGGGTCGGACTGATCGGCAAGGATGGCTAGAATACCACCGCTTTTGAGGGTTCTGAGCCCTTCACGAAGAGAGTTGTGGGTATGGACCATGCGGTTGCCCCGGAGGCTTCGCCACTCGTTTATCTTGAGGTCTATCTCGCGGTTACGAAGCCGCTTCACTATAATGGTGAGCGGAGAGATGAGCATACCGACACAGAGGCCAAGCAGTTCCCAGTTACCAAAGTGAGCTGATACCAGAACCGCGCCTTTGCCCCGGTCGCGGGTCAGCCTGAGAAAATCACCCGCATCAATAGTAATAAGACGCTTAGCATCCTCTCTGTTTTTTACAAGAGGAATGCGAAGCACCTCAATGAAGTTCTCGGCCTGGTTGCGATACACCTGCCGCGCCATCCGGCGGGTCTCTTTTTGCTGTTTATCAGGGAAGGAAAGGGCAAGGTTCCCCTCAACAAGAGCACGACGAATACGAAGCACACTGAACGCAAAGTCGCCGATACGATGCGCAACACTGTTCGATACACCCCTCGGCACAGCACGAACCAGCACCCCGAGCAGCATAAAAAGTCTATACGCCGCTTTCGCGCCCACCTGCCCAACAAAGCTGTTCCGGTTACTCATACGACAACTGCAAACTTGTTAACGGTAAATCATTCAAGGAAAAATATGCATTCCCCCACACCAAACAAACCCCAACCCCCAACAAAACAACAACTAAAAGTTGGGGACACTCATGACTGAGTGTACTTACTGCACCGATGGGAGCCGGCGGAACTGCTATAGCTTAAAAACCAGAGTGTAGAGCCAAGGGGGGGGAGGGTCACAGTGCAGGCCGGGAAGTATTTGCTTGCGGCGCACTCGCGCCTCATGGATATGAGAGCCCAGAGTACGCAATACTTGACAAACAGCGGGTGATGGGAGATGGGGGCCGATATGGGTGGGTGGGGAGCAAAAAAAAAGAGGCCGACCCCATTATAAGGTCAGCCTCTTTTAATCACAAGACTCCGTATAAGGGAATCTTATTAGTTGCCTTCAGCAGCAGGTGCAGCTTCTTCAGCAGCAGGTGCTTCCATCTCAGGAGCGGCCTCTTCTGTTGCAGGTGCGTCCATAGCAGGAGCAGCCTCTTCGGTTGCCGGAGCTTCTACAGGTGCTTCGGTTTTTGCGCAGCCCACAAATGAAACTGAGCTAAGGAGGAACAGGAAAATGAAAAGTTTTTTCATTGTTCGTTTGTCGTTTGTGTTAGTTGATTGATAGACAGCTTCTTCAGCTATAGAATAGTAAAAAAAAACAGTGAGATAAAAAACCCACTGTATGGCGGAATATGCAAAATATTCCATATCCCGCCACAAATCTTTTTTTTAATTTTATCAGTCAACCAGCATCTCAAGTTCCTCTTTTCCAAGCTTGTGGAAGTTCAGGTACTGGTAGATGTCTTCAGCCTTGTCGCCGGAGAGCTGACGGCTGTGAATCTCCAGATATTCATCCCGGTTCGGCAAGTGGCCAAGCAGTGCGGACACGGCGGCAAGTTCGGCTGAACCAAGATAGACCTGTGCTCCTGCACCCATTCTGTTGTCGAAGTTTCTGGTGCTGGTGGAAAAAACAACTGCGTTGTCGGCAACTCTGGCCTGGTTACCCATGCAGAGCGAGCATCCGGGTATTTCAGTACGGGCTCCGGCTGCGCCGAAGACTGAATAATATCCTTCTTCAATCAGCTGCTTCATGTCCATTTTGGTGGGTGGAACAACCCAGAGCTTTGAGGCTGCCGGCCCTCTGCCTCTGAGTACCTCGCCAAGTGCACGGAAGTGACCGATGTTGGTCATGCAGCTACCTACAAACACTTCGTCAATCTGTTTTGGGCGGCTATCATCAAGAAGAATTTCGCCAAGCGTCATGACATCGTCCGGATCGTTCGGGCAGCAGAGGATCGGCTCGGTGATGTCGCTCATGTTGACTTCAATCACTGCAGCATACTCTGCATCGGCATCCGGCTCCAGAAGTGAGGGGCTGTCAAGCCATTCCTGCATTTTGCCGATGCGGCGGCGGATGGTGTCGGCGTCACCGTAACCATCTTCAATCATCTGTTCGAGCAGCTTCACATTGGAGCTGAGATACTCGATCACCGGTTCTTTGTCAAGCCTGACTGTACAGGCAGCCGCACTCCGCTCTGCTGATGCGTCGCTGAGCTCAAATGCCTGCTCAACCTTGAGCTGCGGAAGTCCTTCGATTTCAAGGACACGACCTGCAAAAACATTCTTCTTCCCTTTCTTTTCAACTGTCAGGAGACCCTGCTTGATGGCAACATAGGGAATGGCATTGACGAGATCGCGAAGAGTGATTCCCGGCTGCATTTCACCGCTGAAACGGACAAGAACGGACTCGGGAACATTCAGGGGCATGGTTCCGGTAACACCGGCAAATGCAACAAGGCCAGAACCTGCAGGGAAGGATACGCCAATCGGGAAACGGGTATGGGAGTCGCCACCGGTACCGAGCGTATCGGGCAGTACCATGCGGTTCAGCCATGTGTGGATGACGCCATCACCCGGGCGAAGGGCAACACCGCCGCGGCTCATAACGAAATAGGGCAGACTGCGGTGCAGTTTGATGTCGGAGGGTTTGGGGTAGGCTGCCGTGTGGCAGAAGCTCTGCATGAAGAGATCGGAACTGAAGCTGAGGGCGGCAAGTTCCTTGACTTCATCACGGGTCATGGCGCCGGTTGTGTCCTGTGAACCGACCGTGAGGGTTTCAGGCTCTACATACATGCCCGGCCTTACACCTTTCAGACCGCATGCTTTTCCTATCATTTTCTGTGCAAGCGTGTATCCCTTGCCGGTGTCGGCTGGCTGTTCGGGCGACTGGAAAATGTCGTCGTCACCAAGGCCAAGGGCCAGTCGTGCTTTTTTCGTCAGTGTGCGCCCTATGATGAGAGCAATACGGCCACCGGCACGAACCTCGTCGCCAAGGGTGTTGGGGGACATGCTGAAACTGGCAATCACTTTGCCGTTCTTCTCTATGGCTCCGGCATAAGGGAATACATCAATCACATCGCCGGTTTCCATGTCGGACACATCAGCCTGAATCGGCAGTGCTCCGGAGTCTTCGGCTGTGTTGAAGAAAATGGGAGCAATGATGCTTCCGATGACAACACCGGCGGTCCGTTTGTTGGGTACGGCGGGAATATCTTCTCCAAGATGCCACTGTACTGAATTGATGCCTGATTTACGGCTTGAACCGGTACCGACCACATCACCTACATAGGCGAGCGGATGGCCTTTTTCTTTCAGTCCGGCAATGACACCGATGGGATCATCCATTTTGGAACCGAGCATGCTCAATGCATGGAGGGGAATATCGCTACGGGTGAAGGCCTCACCGGCAGGAGAAAGATCGTCGGTATTGGTTTCACCCGGTACCTTGAAGACGGTCAGGGTCAGTTTTTCAGCAACCTTGGGTCTTGAGGTGAACCACTCGGCCCGTCCCCACGATTCCAGCACCTCTTTGGCATAGCTGTTGGTTTTGGCAAGCCCGACGACTACATCGAATGAATCATAAACCAGAAGCGTTTTCTTGAGCATTTCGGCAGCTTCGGCGGCAATGGCTGAGTCGCTGTGGGAAAGCGCGTCAATGAGCGGCTTGACATTGTAGCCGCCAAGCATTGTGCCCAGAATCCGGACAGCTTCCACTCCGCTGATGACGGTGCATGGTGCCTCGCCTTTGAGGACAGCATCAAGAAAGGCGGCTTTTTCAAATGCAGCGTCATCAACACCGGGGCTGATGTGCTCGCGGAAGAGTTCCAGGAGATAGTCTTTTTCTGCAACGGCGGGCTGTTTCAGCAGCTCCACAAGTTCACGGGTCTGGTCGGCTGTGAGCGGAAGCGGAGGAATCCCCTGCTGTGCGCGCTCCTGGGTATGTGCTCGGTACTGGCTTACAAGACTCATAAAGTCAATCTCCGGATAGTATGGTTGAAAGTCGTAGAGAGGAATGAAATAAACTGAACCTTGAAAATACGACCGCGATTCTGGAAAACCAAGAATTACCGGCATTGGCCGGATGCCCCGGTCCTTACATCGTAAGGCTGGAGAGACCTGTTGGCATCTCTTTTTTAAGCCTTCTCGCGCATGGGCATCAAGAGATGAGCATACTGTCGCCGTAACTGAGGAAGTCATACCGCTTTTCAACCGCTTCACGGTATGCGGCACGAAGATGATCAGCTCCGGCAAAGGCGGCGGTGAGCATGAGTACGGTGGAACGGGGGGCGTGAAAATTGGTGAGCAGCGCGTCGATTGTCTGGAAAGAATATCCGGGATGAATGAATATGTCCGCTTCACCCACAAGCGGGTCAGAACCTGAAAACGCTGATATCCGGGTGGCTGCATGTTCAAGAGCTCTCGTAACGGTGGTTCCAAGGGCAACTACCCTTCCGCCTGAGCGGCGCGTTTCGTGTATCTGCTCAATTGTCCGGGCGGGGATTGAGTAGAATTCACGATGCATGACATGCTCTTCCATCGTCTCGGTCCTGATGGGGAGAAAGGTTCCAAGCCCTACATGCAGGGTCATGCCGGCGGTTGCCACTCCGCCCTTTTCCAGCTTCAGGAGAAGCTCTGGCGTCATGTTGAGTGAGGCTGTGGGGGCGGCTACGGAACCGGGATGCTCGGCGAAAACGGTCTGGTAGCGTTCCCGGTCGACTGCCTCGGCGTCGCGCTTCAGGTATGGCGGAATGGGCACCTCGGCATAGTTCTGAAAGAGGGCGTGCACGCTCTCGATGCCTTCAACAGAAAGACGGGCAACGCCCTGGCCTGCAAGTTCCTCGACAATGAGTTCATGTCCGTGGGCGAGCAGCCTGTCGCCTTGTTTCAGACGGCCACGGTAGAGGGCGAGGTTCTGGGGTCCTTCATGTTTTTCAAGGAGCATCAGCTCAATTGCGGCTCCTGTCTGTTTGACTGCGAACAGCCTCGCCCGCACCACCTTGGTGGTATTGATGACAAGCAGGTCACCGTGCCCAAGGAAAGCCTCCAGGTTGGAGTATCGGGCATGCTGCACACTGCCGGTATGGCGGTTGAGCACGAGAAGGCGTGTGGCCCCCCTGTTGTCGGGGGGATATTTTGCAATCCTCTCTTCTGGCAGGGAATAATCGAAATCCGAAACCTTCATTTTCCTGCAAGCCTTATTCTGACTGCCTCGGCGTGAGCCTGAAGCCCTTCGCGATCGGCAAAGTCGGCTATCCGCTCCCCGCAGCGAAGCAGCTGCTGCTGTGAATATGCGATAATGGAGGTGTGCTTCACAAAATCACGCACGGAGAGTGGTGAAAAGAAGCGTGCTGTTCCGTTGGTGGGAAGGGTATGGTTGGGCCCTGCATAGTAGTCGCCTACGGTTTCGCATGAAGAGCTGCCCATGAAAATTGCTCCAGCATGATTGAGTGAGGGGAGCAGCTCCCAGGGGTGGTTCACATGCAGCTCCAGATGCTCGGGAGCAAGCATGTCGGAGACCCGTGCGGCTTCATCAAGGGAGTCGACAAGAATAATGGCGCCGTTCTGGCGAAGCGAAGCTTCAATAACCTCCCGGCGGAGCATCCCCCCTATCCGTTCGCCTGCAATGGCGGCTACGCGCTCTGCAAGAGAAGCGGACGGTGTAATAAGAACAGAAGAGGCGTCAGCATCATGTTCCGCCTGCGCGAACAGGTCAAGCACAATATAGTCGGGGTTGGCATTGGCATCAGCAATAATGACAACCTCTGAGGGGCCGGCAATGCTGTCGATTGCAACATGACCGAACACCTCTTTCTTTGCCAGAGCCACGAATTTGTTGCCGGGGCCTGTAATGATGTCGACCTTTTCGATGCTCTGTGTCCCATATGCAAATGCGGCAATGGCCTGCGCTCCGCCAAGTTTGTAGACGGAGGAAATGCCGGCAACAGAAGCAGCTGCAAGAATATGGCTGCTGACCTCTCCTGTGCTGTCGCAGGGCGTTGTCATTGCAATCTCGCCCACTCCCGCTACCCGGGCAGGAGCGGCATTCATCAGAACCGATGAAGGATAGGCCGCTTTGCCTCCGGGCACATAGAGCAGTGCCCGCTGCATCGGGGTAACCCGCTGGCCGAGCAGCACACCGCCCTCGCCTTCATAGAAGAAACTCTTTTCCACCTCATGGCGGTGAAATTCCAGAATATTGCCGTAGGCTTCCTTGAGGGTGCTGATGAATTCCGGATCCGCCTCCTCCCGGGCGCGCCGTATGGCTTCGGGCGATACCTTCATGCTTTCGGGCCTGAAGCCCTGAAACTTCTCGGTATAATCAAGAACCGCCTCGTCGCCCCTCTGGCGCACAGCCTGGAGAATCTCATCAACAGCCTTCTGTACCGTGTCGTCAAAAGAGACAGTGCGGGAGAGGTGCGCCATCAGCGCATCGGGGTTGTCGGCAAAAGGGAAAATTTTCAGCACAGGTTTCTTGTTTGGTGACTCTATGGGGGCCGGTTCATTGCCCATAATGTAAGCAATGCGGTCATTTATCGAAATACCCGCTGCCGGAGAGCGGATGATGATGAAAACACCTTTTTGATTTGGAAAAAAAACAGCATTACATACTTTAGTAGTTTATTATATTTATAGTACCATTATAGCTGAAAACTGCTGGAGCAGTAAGCCACGCAAACAAACAGAACAATTCCTTCATCACGATCCAACCCCGCCATGAGCCTTTTCAATACCCTGTTCCGCGATGTCGCCATTGACCTCGGAACGGCAAATACCCTTATATTCATACGCGATAAAGGTGTGGTTCTCAATGAGCCCTCAATAGTAGCCCGCGACCGCAACACAGGAAAAGTGGTTGCCATTGGCCAGGAGGCCCTGCTCATGCATGAAAAAACCCATCCCGGAATTGTCACCATCCGCCCTCTTGCCAGTGGCGTCATTGCTGATTATGAAGCAACTGAAGAGCTCATCAAGGGTCTCATTCTGAAAACAAAAAGTCAGTTCTCCCTCGGCATACGGCGCATGGTGATCGGCATTCCTTCTGGCATCACTGAGGTTGAAAAACGGGCTGTACGGGACTCGGCCGAGCATGTGGGGGCAAAAGAGGTCTACCTGGTGGCTGAGCCTATGGCGGCAGCTATCGGCATAGGACTGGATGTGAAGGAACCGATGGGAAACATGATTGTTGATATCGGCGGAGGAACAACGGAAATTGCTGTCATCTCGCTTGGCGGCATTGCATCGGGAGAGTCGCTCAGAGTTGCGGGAACTGATATCACCAGTGCAATCATACGGCATTTCCGCAAAGCCTACAACCTTGCCATTGGCGAACGGACTGCAGAGGATGTGAAAATAAAGATTGCTTCGGCCTACAAGCTTGACAAGGAGCTGACCATGACGGTGAGGGGAAGGAACCTCGTCACGGCACTTCCTGAAGAGCGCGAAGTCAACTCCCCCACCATAAGGGAGGCAATTGCCACACCAATAAGCCAGATTATCGCCTCCATCAAGAAAAGTCTTGAGGTCACAAAACCGGAACTCTCCTCCGACATTCTTGAAAGAGGTCTCTTTCTTGCTGGCGGCGGCGCACTCATCAAGGGGCTTGACAAAAAAATCAATGAAGAGACCAACCTTGCGGTTCACATCAGCGAAGACCCGCTGACTGCAGTTGCCCGGGGAACGGGAGAGGTTCTTGAGAACCTTGAAAAGTACCGGCCGGTCCTGCTTTCAACAAAGCGGTACTGAGTACTGCTGCTCCGGCAGATACAGCGTCCCCATCAGCCTGAAGCATATGCTCTCCGGCTGATGAGGATTTTTTCTTCCTATCCGAGGAGCCGCTCATAAAAGGCTTCGTACCGGTCAACCAGCCTTACCGTCTCAAACTGCTTTGCCTGCTGAACGCATGCCTCTGAACACTCCTGCCAGTGCTTTCCGTCAGCAAGCAGCAGCAGGGCTTTTTCCGTCATGGCCTCTCTGTCTCCCGGCGGGCAGAGATATCCGTGCCGCCCCTGTTCAATAAATTCCGGAAAGCCGCCGGCACTGGTAACAATCACCGGAACACCGCATGCCATGGCCTCAAGGGCTGCCAGTCCGAAAGATTCCGCATCGCTTGGCATCAGCATAAGATCTGATACCGAAAGCAGTGGAACGATATCGTCGATTTTCCCCAAAAAATGCACTCTGTCTGCTATACCCAGACGGCGAACCTCTGTTTCTGCCTCACTTCGTTCAGGGCCGTCACCAACCATCAGCAAGGTGGCATCAAGCTGCTGCGTCAGTCGGTGGAACACGCTGACTATATCTGAAATCCGTTTCACCGGACGGAAGTTCGAAATGTGTATCACCGTTTTTCCCTTTCCCGGCACAAGCTGGCGAAGAATATCGGGGGCCGCTATCCGCCGGAAAACCTCCGTATCGACGAAATTGTGAATGACCTCTATCTCCTGCTTCGGGCTGAACATTTTCACAGTCTCATCCTTGAGATACTGCGACACCGCCGTCACTCCGTCCGACTTGTTGATGACAAGGCGAACCGCGTCGTGCATTCCCCTGTCGGCTCCCACAACGGTTATGTCGGTTCCGTGCAGTGTGGTTGCGAGACGAAAACAGTCGCGTTGGGGGCACTTGTCCTCCAGCATCTGGCGGGCAAGCATTGCACTCATGGCGTGGGGAATGGCGTAATGGGCATGAACGACATCGAGCTTTTCATAAAAAGCCACTTCCGCAATTTTAGATGCAAGTGCAAGTGAGTGGAAGGGGCACTCAAAGAGCGGATAATGCATCGCCTCCACTTCATGGTAGTGGATGTTGGAGGAAAATGCACCCAGCCGGAACGGGGCCGACTGACTGAAAAAATGGACTGTATGTCCTTTAAGGGCAAGAGCCTTGCCCAGTTCTGTGGCAACAGCGCCGCTGCCTCCATAGGTATGCTGGCACGAGATTCCAATCTTCATCTTCCTCGGGGTAAAAAATTTGATAACCATTTGCAATGGTCTGAAAATCAAAATAGTAAAAAAAATTCCTCCCCCCCCCCCTCACCCCCAATGGGAGCTCCGAAACTGGAGCCGCCGGCAGATTATGATGGGTGAGGGAATAATAGTATTATGGGTCACCATGGACGCAAACAAGAAAAAAAAGCGGGTCGCATTCAGTTCAGTTCTGGCCAGCGCATTGCTCACTGTCCTGAAACTGGTGGCCGGTCTTATGACGGGCAGTATCGGCATTCTTTCGGAAGCGGCACACTCGCTGCTTGATTTCGGGGCCGCCGCAATGACCTGGGTTGCCGTTGGTATGAGCAGCAAGCCTGCCGACCGCAAACACCATTATGGCCATGCCAAAGTGGAAAGCATTACTGCCCTTGTTGAAACGGGGTTGCTCCTTCTGACAAGCGGCTGGATCATTTCCGCAGCAACAGAACGGCTGCTTGGAGGAGAGGCTGAAGTTGAGGTGACATGGTATGCCATAGCCGTCATGCTCACTTCCATCGTTGTCGACTTTTCAAGAGCCCGGGCACTCAGTAGAGTGGCAAAGGAAACCAACAGCACAGCCCTTGAGGCGGATGCGCTTCACTTCAGCTCCGATATTCTCAGTTCCGCGGTGGTTCTCATCGGGCTTTTCTTTGTCTCGAACGGCATATTCTGGGCTGATGCTGCCGCCGGTATCGTTGTGGCGGTTGTTGTGGCCCGGGCCGCATTCCAGTTAGGGAAAAAAACCATCGACATTCTGACCGATGCTGCGCCTGTTGGCATTGCGGAACGGGCCGAAGAGCTTGCAAAAACGGTTCCCGGCGTCATAGGAATAAAAAAAATCCGTGTCAAGCCTACGGGTCCGCAGGTGTTCATTGAAATGAGCGTTGCCGTCAACAGAACGCTTTCGGTTGAAAAGGTCCGGGACATCTGTACGGCCATTGAAGAAAAAGTGCATGGTGCCTTCCCTGTGGCGGACATGACCATCCATACCCATCCAGTTGCCCTGACGGGAGAATCCATTGCTGAACGGGTGCATGTCATCGGCCTGAACCATGGGCTGCATGCCCATAACATTGCCACCAATTTCAACGACGGGGCACGCCATATTACCTTTGATGTTGAAGTTGACCAACGCCTGAAAATAAAAGAGGCGCATCAGGCGGTCACCCTCCTTGAAGATGAATTGCGGAGGGAGTTTGATGGCAACCCTGAAATCTGCATCCATCTCGACCCTCTCCGCTGTGAAGAACGGCGTACCACCCCCCTGCCTGAAGATGAAGAGGCTGCATTGAGAAAAGTTATCGTTGATGCGGCAGCCACCATCCCGGCCATTGCCGATGTGCACGACATCACGATTCTGAAAACGGAAAAAGAGAAACGGTTCATCACCCTGCACTGTTCGTTTCAGGAAGATGTTCTCATGGAAGATGTCCATGAGCTGACAAGCCGTCTTGAGGGGGCTCTTTATCAGGCCATTCCTCTGGCCTGCAGGGTCATCATCCATGCCGAGCCTCTCGGAGGCTGAAAACCGGGATGCATTTCCTCCCTCTCAACTCCCCTGAAATGCCGTGAGCGCAAGGTAGGATATGTAGGCTATGTAGACGGAGAGCAGAATAGCCCCTTCAAGACGGTTGATTTTCCCTGTTCCGGGGCCGCGAAAGCCGAACCCAAAGAAAAACAACGAGATTGTCAGAAGTCCCATCACGGGTATATCGCGGTCAATAACTTCAGGGTTGACAGGAAACGGATGGATGACTCCGGCAATACCTACCACAATCATCAGGTTGAACATATTGGAACCAAGAACATTGCCAAGCGCAATGTCGTGCTGGCCTTTTCGTGCTGCAATAATTGAGGTAACCAGCTCCGGCAGCGATGTGCCCACTGCCACAACAGTGAGGCCGATAACCAGATTGCTCACTCCAAGTATATCGGCAATGCCGACTGCGCCCCATACAAGCATTCGTGAGCTTGCAATAAGAAGAACCAGACCGCTGCCAACCAGCAGGAGCGACTTGCTGAGCGGCATGCAGTGTTCCTGAAGTTCCTGCTCAATCTCTTCGCTGAGAGCGTCCCGTTTTTTCCGCAACCCGACTACGAATGTCCACCCCAGCATGCTGCAGAAAAGGGTGAGGAGCACAAGAGCATCAATCATGGAGAGTTCTCCATCATAGAGCTGGAGCGCTGAAACAGCTGCAATGGCGGCAAGCAGGGGAAGTTCTTTTCGAAGAATGCCGGACTCGACCACAATCGGGCTGATGAGTGCCGTGAGTCCCAGAACAAGCGCTATATTGGTGATGTTTGAACCATAGGCGTTGCCCAGAGCCAGATCGGGGTTCCCCTCAAGCGAGGCGAGAACCGACACTGCAATTTCAGGAGCTGAAGTACCAAAGCCCACAACCAGCATACCGATGAGCAGAGACGGCATCCCGAAATGGTCGGCAAGCGCTGCTGATCCATCGATGAACTTGTCGGCACTCCACATAAGAATGAAGAGTCCGCAGATGATTGCTACAGAAAAAAGAAGCATGGCGAGAGAGAGGGTAACGATGATTGAAAATTTGTTCGGGTGAAACAAGGTAGATGCATCTCAATTAAAAACCAACTTACAAAAGGACGACTATGCAACACACCGTCTGTGTAACCGGCGCATCTGGCTATATTGCCGCCCATATCATTCAGAAACTGCTTGCAGCCGGTTGCCTCGTAAGGGGTACCGTCAGAAAAAGCCCGGACGCATATCCATTTCTTTCCAGTATGCCGGGAGCCGGCACGCACCTTCAGCTCTTTACAGCCGACCTGCTCACCGAAGGTTCTTTCAACAAGGCCCTGCAGGGCTGCAGTACCGTGATGCATACAGCCAGCCCCTATGTCATCAATGTCAAAAACCCGCAACGGGATCTGGTGGATCCGGCCATAAAAGGAACTCTGCAGGTGCTTGCCTCTGCAATGAAGACTCCCTCTGTCAGGAGAGTCGTCTTGACCTCATCGGTCGCTGCAATTACCGATGAGCCCGACAGCTCAAGGGTTATAAATGAAGAGGATTGGAACACCCGGTCCTCCCTCAAGAGAAATCCCTACCATTTCGCCAAAACAATGGCAGAACGGGCTGCATGGGAGTTCATGGAAAAGGAAAAGCCGGGGTTCAGCCTTGTGTGCATCAACCCCTCGATGGTGACGGGCCCGTCCCTTGGCCCCGGCCTCAATACAACCAACGGCATGATCCGCGATATCATGAGCGGAGTCTATCCCGGCATCATGGACCTCAACTGGGGGTTTGTTGATGTTCGCGATACGGCCGAAGCCCATATTCTTGCCATGCAGACCCCTGAAGCTTCCGGGCGCTATATCTGTTCCGCAAAAGAGCTGCACATGCGCGACCTTGTCCATCTGCTCCGTTCTTCGGGATTCAGCAGCTACCCGCTCCCGAAACTTGATTTGTCGGGGCGTGCGGGAACGGCAGTGATGAGGGTACTTTCATGGACACAGCCGAAAAACACGGGGACATTCATCCGGACCCATATAGGGCGCAGCGTGCATTACAGCAATGCTAAAATTCAGCAGGAACTGGGGTTGACCTTCAAGCCGGTCGAAGAGAGTATTGTTGAGGCGGCCGAAGACCTGATACGGCATGCTCATCTCCCCAAGAAGAACTGAGATGCCTCAGCGGCGGAGCAGCTGAAAGAATGGCATGCGGGAAAAAATGGCATGTTCCCCGACTGTTCTCATGGACTGAACACGGCGCCGTTTTCGGAGCGTTTCCGGGATGAGAAGCATCGCCTCCCCCATTGCCCTGAAAACGGAGCCGGCTTTCCTGAGCCCCCCGGGGTAACGGGTGAGATAATAGGCGGCAGCGGCCAGTTCCATAAAAAAACGAAGCAGGAGAATTCCCGGCAGTGCCGCGCCTCCCCGATTTTTCAGGAGCATCAGCAGGTTGTTGCGATGGTTGAAAAACACTTTTTCAGGAGAGCCCTCACCAAGCGATGCACCGCCCTCATGCAGCACTACTGAATCGGGGGCAGAGCGGACCTTGTACCCTGCAAGCTGGAGCCGCCAGGCCAAATCAATCTCTTCCATGTGCATGAAAAAGTCCTCGTCAAAACCGCCAACTTCCACCACAGCCGAGCGACGGACAAACATTGCGGCTCCCGATGCCCAGAAAATATCCCGTGGCTCGTCATATTGGCCGCGGTCGGTTTCAGCCCCGGTCATTGTCCGTCCAAGACAGTAGGGATAGCCAAGACGGTCCAGCATACCTCCAGCAGCACCGGCATAGTCAAACATCCGTTTTGGCCCGGCCACTCGTTTGGTGGAAAGAATTTTTGGCTGCAGTGCGGCAACGGACGGGTCGGCAAGTGCCGCTTCAACCAGAGGATGGAGCCAGTTGGGCCGGGGAAGCGTGTCGTCGTTCAGCAATACTGCAAAGTCTGCCGTAGCGTGCCTCAGCCCTTCATTGCAGCCCCCGGCATACCCCCTGTTTTCGGGAAGCCTGAAAAGGGATGCATTGGGATAGTCATCAATAAGGGGAGCCAGGCCGGGAAGGCTCCCGCCATTGTCAACAACAATAATGTGCATTGACGGGTAGCCGGTGTCACGAAGCGCCTTCAGACAGCGTTCCAGCATGTCGCGCCTTAGATAGTGGGGAATGATGATGTCGACGGTCGGCAAACCGGCAGCGGTTTTTTCCATTGAAATGCCAGCCCCCCTCAGCGCAATGTGCGCCAGAACTCTCCGGCAAGACGGGCGGCCTCCTGAGGCGTTCCGGCCGAAGCAATGTTCTGCAAGAGTGCGGTTCCAACAACTGCTCCATCGGCAAACCTCCACATATGCTCTACCCTTTCGCGGTCTTTGATGCCGAACCCGACTACAAATTTCTTTTTCGTGTGCCGGCGAACCCGTTTCAGGTATTCATCAACAGAAGCTTCAGTGTCGCCTTCCGACAGCTTGGCGGTTCCTGTTGTGGCGTTGACTGCCAGACAGTAGGAAAAATCAGTGGACATGCCATCAATCATTTCGATTCGTTCCGGTGGGGTGACGGGTGAAATCAGGAACACCACCGTCATACTGAACGCTTTGGCCCGTTCCAGGAACTCACCGGCCTCTTCGGGGGGAAGGTCGGGCAGAAGCAGTCCGTCAACACCCGCTTCGGTGGCATCGGTGAGAAAACAGTCCCCGCCATAGGCAATCAGCGGGTTGCAGTACCCCATCAGAAGAATGGGAACGGTTATTTTCCTGCACCCCTCTCCCCTGCGTGCCCGGCCAACAATATCAAGCAGCCGGTGAAGACTCACCCCGTTGGCTATCGACCTGTGGGCCGCCTCCTGTATCACCGGCCCGTCGCCGACCGGATCAGAAAACGGGATGCCCAGCTCGATGATGTCCGCCCCGCTCTCCTGAAGTGCTTCAAGCACCGGAAGCGTTGCACCCGCAACGGGGAACTCAGGCATATAATAGGCAAGCAGAAGCTTTTTATCCTGACGGAGCAGTGCGGTAATTCTGTTTTCGGTCATGAGTGGAGCTCGGTCAGGGATTAAAGAGAAGTTGCGGAATTACAAAAATGTCAAGGACCATGGCGACCATGGTTATCATATGGACAATAACGCTTCCCCATACATTTCGGGTTTTAAGGACAAGGTAGCCACCAAGCACACCAATGGGAACAGCCATCATGGCCATGAGCGCCCGTTCCCTCATGCCAACCGGCGCAACGGCAAAATGGTTCAGCGCATAGAGGATGGTGGTCAACAGGACGGTGAGATGGGGGTTGACGCCTTTTTCAATCAGCGATGAAAACATCACCCCGCGCCAGAGAAACTCTTCGGCAAGAATAAGAATCGGGAAAAGATAGAGCAGTGAACGGTGCACGAGAAGCCTCTCCATCTCCACCATCGGTGCTCCGCCGCTTTTGTAGTAAAGGATGGTATTGGTTATGTCCATAATGAAGAGCACGGCTCCGGCAAGGGTTCCCCAGTAAAGGGAGCGGCCCGCATTGCCGCCCGCCAGCCATATCTCTTGACGGCCTGTACCGGTTCTGCCGAGAAACAGCACCAGACCCAATGAGCCTGCCACATACACAAACAGTGCCGGCCACTCAAGCCATGGAGTGAAATGGCCCGCAAGGCCCGTAAGCCATATCAGCCCCACAAGTGCGAAGGAGAGTGAGAAACGCAGAGCCAATGAAGAGGATGGCGGAGGAGAAAGCGTGGGAGAATTCATAAGAAGGGGCGGTTTACTTCCTGACGAAACTATCCAATAAGGCGACTATGTGACTATGACATCAATGAATATACTGTGGACGGACATTATAGTCAATCGGGTCACGAACCCCCACAAGTTCAAAAGCCCTGAGACGGCGGGCACAGCTGTCGCATACACCGCAGGCTTTTCCTTCACTTTTATAACACGACCAGCTGTAATGGAACGGTGCGTCGAGCTCCATCCCTTTTTCAACAATACCGGCCTTCTGCATGGCAATCAGCGGGGTCAGGATTTCTATTCCGGTTTCGGGTTTTGTGCCCAGCTCAATAACTTTGTTGAAGGCGTCGTAAAACACTTTCCGGCAGTCGGGATAGCCGGAAGAGTCCTCCTCAACCGCGCCGATGTAAAGCTTCTGTGCACCGATAACCTCCGCCCAGCTGACAGCCATGGAGAGAAAACATGCATTACGGAAGGGGACATAGCTTGTCGGGATGGCGGTGCCCTGTAGGTCGGCTCCGCTGACAGCCATGGTGTGGTCCGTCAGTGAGGAGCCGCCTATGGTTCCGAGAAAATCGGCATTGACTTCAAGCAGTTCCCCGATACCGTAATGGCCGGCGATGCTCCGGAACGATTCCAGCTCCCGCTGCCAGGTCCGCTGGCCATAGTTGACATGCATGGCGGCAAGCTGAAGCCCCTCATTATGGGCTATGGCGGTGGTGACAAGGCTGTCCATCCCTCCGCTGAGAAGTACTACTGCTTTCATATGCTGCTGAAAACTGAATTGGTCAAGGATTTACGGAATGAAAATAACAAAAAAAAGGCCAGCCCGAAGGCTGGCCTGTAAGAGAACAATGGGAAAAGCGGGATCAGTACATGCCGCCCATTCCACCCATTCCGCCCGGAGGCATTGCCGGCATGTCAGGAGTGTTTTCCTTGATGTCGGTAATGCAGGCTTCAGTGGTCAGAAGAATGCTTGCAACTGATGCTGCATTCTCAAGAGCGCTGCGGGTCACCTTGGTCGGGTCGACAACGCCGGCCTCAACAAGGTTCTCGTACTGCTCGGTTCTGGCGTTGAAGCCATAATCACCCTCGCCGTTCTTCACATGCTCAAGCACAACAGCGCCGTCGGTGGTGCCGGTGTTGGCAACAATCTGGCGAAGCGGCTCTTCAAGAGCGCGGCGGATGATTTCAATACCGGTCTTCTGGTCGTCATTGTCGGGCTTTGCATTGTCCAGGCCTTTGATGGCACGGATGAGCGCAACACCGCCACCAACAACAATGCCTTCCTGTACGGCAGCGCGGGTTGCATGCAGCGCATCTTCAACGCGGGCCTTCTTCTCTTTCATCTCAACTTCGGTGGATGCACCGATATTGAGGACGGCAACGCCGCCTGAAAGTTTTGCAAGGCGCTCCTGCAGCTTCTCGGTGTCGTAGTCGGAAGTCGACTTGTCGATCTGGCCTTTAATCTCGTTGATGCGGGCCTTGATCTCTTCCTGGGTACCTTTGCCTTCAACAATGGTGGTGTTGTCCTTGTCGAGAGAGACGCGGGCAGCCTGGCCAAGGTAGTTGATTGTGGCGTTCTCCAGCTTGTAGCCTTTCTCCTCGGAAATGACGGTACCGCCGGTCAGAATGGCAATATCATCAAGCATGGCCTTGCGGCGGTCGCCGAAGCCAGGAGCCTTGACGGCGCATACTTTCAGAGTGCCGCGCAGCTTGTTGACCACAAGCGTTGCAAGTGCCTCGCCCTCGATGTCTTCTGCAATGATAAGCAGCGGACGGCCGGACTGTGCACCTTTCTCAAGAATCGGAAGAAGCTCTTTCATGTTGCTGATCTTCTTGTCGTAAATGAGAATCAGCGCATCGTCGAGCTCGGCTTCCATTGACTCCGAATTGGTGACGAAGTAGGGGGAGAGGTAGCCGCGGTCGAACTGCATGCCTTCAACAACTTTCAGCTCGGTGTCCATTCCCTTTGCTTCTTCAACGGTGATGACGCCGTCTTTGCCGACTTTGTCCATGGCCTCGGCAATGAGCTCGCCGATTTCAGGATCGTTGTTGGCGGAAATGGTACCTACCTGTGCAATCTCCTTCTTTCCGGAAATGCTGCGGCTGATGGTACGGAGCTCGGCAACAACCTCTTTGACGGCACGATCGATGCCTCTTTTAAGATCAATCGGGCGGGCGCCTGCGGCAACATTCTTCAGGCCCTCACGGTAGATTGCCTGTGCAAGAACGGTTGCAGTGGTGGTTCCGTCACCGGCTACATCGCTGGTTTTGGAAGCAACTTCACGAACCATCTGTGCTCCCATGTTCTCGATTGCGTCTTCAAGCTCAACCTCTTTGGCAACGGTAACGCCATCTTTGGTTGAGGTCGGTGCACCGAATTTTTTGTCGATAAGCACATTGCGGCCGGCAGGTCCGAGGGTTACTTTCACGGCATTGGCCAGTTTGTCCACGCCAACTTTAAGTTTTGCCCTGGCGTCGGCGTCGAAAAGAATATCTTTGGCAGTCATTGTTTAACTTTCCTCCAGTAAAGGTTGTTGAATTTCAAAAAACTGTTCTATCAGCCCAGAATTGCAAAAATGTCCGACTCACGCATGATGAGGTAATCTTCCCCCTCAACACTCACTTCGGTTCCGGAATATTTACCATAGAGTACTTTGTCGCCGGCCTTCACAGGCATTTCAAGCAGCTGCCCGCTATCGGACATTTTTCCCGCGCCTACGGCAACAACTTCACCGTACATCGGTTTTTCCTTTCCGGTATCGGGAATGTACAGGCCACCTTTTGTTTTTTCCTCTGCGGGGGCGGGCTTCACAATAACTCGATCAGCTAAAGGTTTCAGGTTCATTGTCTTTCTCTTGTTTGAGTTTCAGATTAATCGTACGATACTATCAGGTATTGTTACTGACTGTTCCCTTTTGTTAGCACTCGGAAACGATGAGTGCTAAAAGAACATTCAAGTATACACAAAAAGAGATTTCCTCCAAACAAGCAACCACAAATTTATTATGTCTATAGAAGAAACAGAACACAGCACCACAAGACTCTACTGGAGCATAGGAAAGGTGGCAACGGAAAAAATGGAGAGCCTTTTGTCGAAAATGAGCGACGACACGGCAACACAGGAGGACCGTCTTCATGCCGCTATTCTGCAGGAGATAACGGCACTGGCGAAAAACCGCCTCTCGGTGGAGGAGAACGAAACCGGATTCGAAAAAGGAAGTGATGTCTGGGTGGAACGGACCTCGGAATCACATTTTCCGCACATACGGCTTCATGGGGGCGCGCTTGAGGATGACCCCATACTCGACTGACCCCCCCTTATTCCTTCTTCGTCCGGCCGCTCCCTATGAAGGGGCGGAGATGGACGCCTGTCAGGGAATGGTCCATTCCGGCAATTTCTTCCGGCGTCCCTTCTCCGACAATACTTCCCCCACGGTCTCCGGCTCCCGGCCCCAGGTCAATCACCCAATCGGCCTGAAGGATGATGTCGGGGTTGTGCTCAATAACAACAAGCGTATTCTGCTGCTGCAGCAGTTTTTCAAAACATCTGGTCAGTTTCAGGATATCTTCAAAATGAAGACCGGTTGTGGGTTCGTCAAAAATGAAGAGGGTATGCTCAACATCGGCTCTGGCAATGAAACTGGCCAGTTTCAGCCGCTGGGCTTCACCGCCTGAAAGGGTGCTTGATGACTGGCCGAGACGGATGTAGCCAAGACCGACCTCGTCAAGAACGGCAAGTTTTCGGGAAATGGCTTTTTCCGTACGGAAAACATCAATGGCTTCAAGAACGGTAAGGTCGAGCACTTCGGCAATTGAGAGCCCCTTGTACTTTACCTCAAGGGTTTCAGGCTTGTATCGGAGCCCTCCGCAATCTTCACAGACTGCTTCAATATCGGCCAGAAACTGCATTTCAATGCGCACGCTCCCCTCTCCTGCACAGGCTTCGCAACGGCCTCCGGGAATATTGAACGAGAAATATCCTGCTTTCCATCCACGGGCCTTCGCGTCCGGGGTTGCAGCAAAAAGAGCACGGATATCGTCAAAAATTTTCAGATAGGTAACGGGATTGCTGCGGCTTGAACGCCCGATGGGCGATTGGTCAACATGCTCCACACGGTCAATCAGCCATCCACCGGTAATGGAGCGGTGGGTGCCGACTTTTTCCTTCAGGATATCTTTTTCCCGAAGCAGACCTTTTTTGAGAATATCGTTGACGAGAGTGGATTTGCCTGATCCGCTGACACCGGTTACACAGGTGAGAACACCGATGGGAAAACGAACATCGATATTCTTGAGGTTGTTCTGCATGGCGCCCTCAATGGCAATGCAGCTGCTGAAAACGGCCTCCCGGCGTTTCTCCGGAATGGGTATGCACCGCTTTCCCTGAAGATATTCGGCCGTCAGCGAGCTCCCCGACTCCTTCATGGCTTCTACCGAACCATGGAAGACCACTTCGCCGCCAAGCCTTCCGGCGCGGGGGCCAAGGTCAACAACTTCGTCGGCCGCTTCAATGATTTCACGGTCATGCTCAACCACTACAACGGTATTGCCAAGATCGCGCAGTTTGCAGAGGAGGGTAATGAGGCGGGCTGAATCGCTTTGATGGAGGCCGATGCTGGGTTCGTCAAGAATATAGATGGCGCCGACAAGAGGAGAACCGAGCGAGGTTGACAGATTGATGCGCTGGAACTCTCCTCCAGAGAGCGTGTGTGTCAACCGGTCGAGCGTCAGATAGTTGAGCCCTACATCAAGAAGATAGCCGAGCCGCTTCCGGATTTCCTGAAGCACCGCATCGGCTACTTTCCGGTCAAACGGGGAGATGTCGAGATTCTGGAAAAAAGCGTGCGCGTCGTCAATATTCATCCGTGCAACATCGCTGATGCTCTTCCCCGACACTCTGACCATCCGGGCATCGGGATTGAGCCGCGATCCCTCACAGTCGTGACAGGTGGCATAACCGCGATACCGGCTCAGAAAAACGCGCAAATGCATTTTATAGCCGGCATCTTTCTCGATCTCTGCAAAAAAGGGCCAGATTCCCTTGAATCCGCTATCGGGAATCCCTTTCCAGATACGGTCCCTGCTTGCCTGTGAAAGCTTTGCATAGGGCACATCAACTGCTATTCCAGCCTTTGGTGCTGCCGCAAGAAGCTCTTCAAGATTCCACCGGTATTTCTCTGAGTTCCAGCAGACAATGGCTCCATCTTCAAGCGTCAGGGACTTGTCGGGGATGACGGCATCTTCATCAATTCCTGCAATCCTGCCGAACCCCTGGCACGACGAACATGCACCGATAGGGGAATTGAAGGCGAAGAGCTGGGGAGAGGGCTCCTGATATTCAACTCCGTTGAGCTCAAGCCGGTCACTGAACCTGTAGGTTTTCCCCCCCACAACCCTCAGCACGGCATACCCTCCCGATTCAGCAAAGCAGCTCTCGGCAGCCTGGGCTACACGGCTGCTGAACTTCTCATCATGACGGGTCACAAACCGGTCGACAAGAACGAGAAGCGTGGCCCGATCGGCCTCACGCATTGCCGCAACCTTTTCCCATGAGGCGGCGTCGTTCAAATCAAGCAGCGTGTCTCCGAAAACAAGACGGAAAAAACCTTTTTTCTTGAGATTCGTCATCTCGTCACGAACCGGGCAGGCATGCCGGGAACTGTCGTGATGGGAGGGAAAGGGAAAACCTGCATAAAATTTTGTACCCTCTTCAAAAAAGCCGGCCTGCATGCCGACATCATCAGGGGTATGCTTCAGGACAAGTTCATTGGTATCGGCCGAATAAATTTTGCCTATCCTGGCATAGAGCAGCCGGAGGTAGTCATAAATTTCCGACACGGTACCTACCGTTGAACGGGGGTTTTTCGGTATGGGTTTCTGCTCGATTGCAATGGCGGGAGCAATTCCCTCCACCACTTCAATTTCCGGCCGGGGCATGCGTTCAAGGAACTGGCGGACATAGGCAGAAAGCGACTCCACATACCGGCGGTGCCCTTCGGCATACAGCGTATCAAACGCAAGGCTTGACTTGCCTGATCCGCTTACCCCGGTGAAAACGACAAAACGGTTTCTGGGTATGCGGACGGTAATGTTTTGAAGATTGTGAGTGGTAATGCCTTTCAGAAGTATATCCGGCAGACTCGATTCAGAGGGGACTGAATCCGTGAGCCTTTTCTTGGTCATGAGCGTGGAATGTCTTGAGCGTTAGTGTTCGTTGCGCTGCAGCAGTGTGGCAACGGTTGTGGAGGCAAGGAGACCCTGAATGCTGTTCTGCAGCCCTATAATGTAACCGCGCATTCTGCAGGAGGAATAAATTTCGCAGCTGTCGGCATTGACGATACAGCGGACCATATGAGGCTCTCCCTCAATGGCCAGGCCAATATCGGCAACAGTAATCTCCGACGGAAGCCGGGCAAGCATATATCCACCTTTGACCCCCTGAGCTGAAGAGGCAATGCCTGCACGGGTCAGGTTCTGCATTGCCTTGGCAAGGAACTCCTGCGAAAAACCGATATCCCGGGCCATCTCTTTGACGGTTACTGCTTCACCTGAGCCCTTCATCGCCAGATAGGCGACGGCATGAAGACCATATTCAAACTTTCTGGAAACCTGCAGCATTCTTCGCTTCACTCCGGTTGATTATCTATCGCTAAAGCTTCCCGTCTGCCATACCCACAAAGTACGCTGAGTTACTCCTGAAGCCCCTTCATCTACAAACAATATATGATTATGAAATGTAACAGGTATATTGTGAATAAAAATCATCATGAAAGCATCAGCAGCAGAGCGGTATTTCCAATGGGAACTTGATCAGGGAGTAACTGCCAAAATCCGTTACACAGAGCAGGGCACAGAGCAGGCCGGCAAACCGCCCATCCTTTTTCTGCACGGTTATGGCGGCATGATAGAACATTGGGACCTGAACATCCCGGAGTTCGCTTCGAACCATAAAATCTATGCCATGGATCTTATAGGGTTCGGACAATCCGAAAAACCCAATGTCCGCTACAGCCTGGAACTGTTTGCCACACAGATAGATGCTTTTCTGGAGCTCAAAAAAATCAGCAGGGTGGTCATTGTAGGCCATTCCATGGGGGCAGCAAGCGCAATTTTCTATGCCCACTACAAACCCGGCAATGTAGCGGCTCTTATTCTTGCCAATCCGTCGGGTCTTTTTGGCGACACCATGGACGGCATGAACAGCGTTTTTTTCGGACTTGTCGCCTCCCCGCTCATCGGCGAAGCGCTGTTTTCGGCTTTCGCCAATCCTATAGGCGTTGGACAGAGCCTGGCTCCTACCTACTACAACCAGAGCAAGGTTGACAGCAAACTGGTTACTCAGTTCACCCGCCCCCTTCAGGACCGTGGAGCATCATGGTCATACCTCTCTCCATCACGGCGTCCGAATGACTTCAAGCTCAACCATCTGGAAAAACCCTCTCACTACAAGGGGAAAACCTTTCTGATATGGGGAGCTGAAGATGTGGCTCTGCCGCCACATAAAATCATTCCTGAGTTTCAGGAACTTCTGCCGGAAGCTGCTGCATTCATTATACCTAAAGCGTCACACTGCGTCCACCACGATGCTCATGAAGCATTCAACCAGCGGCTCCGCCAGATTCTCAACACGCTCTGAATAGTGCCGTCAAGAGCCGCCGCCAAGTGATGTCCCGCTCTGTTTGAAACGGATGTCGCGAAGCTGCGGCGCCTTCAGGCCAATCTGAAGTGAGTAACTCTTGAACTCGCCGAACGGGACCCACTGAAACGCCAGCTGCCAGCAGTGGAGGTCGCGATGGATTTGCACCATCGGAAACGCCATCTCGTTTTTCTGAAGGTCATAGCCGGCATTGAGCCACAGCTGCCAATGGCTGGAAAGGCCGAGTTTCACCATGGCGTTGAGCAGCGACATTGTTTCTGCCGAAACTGTCCGGCCCGGATAGTTTGAATCAGTCCTGTCTTTGCTGAGGAGCAGCGACATCTGGATCTGCCACGGCAGGGTGTAATCAATGTCACTGAAATCACCCATGTTCATGCTTTCAAGAAATGTCGACTGATTGGCATTCATGACAAGCGGAGCCGCGGAGCTCCTTGAAGTGCCCGATACTTCCCCCCCGGGCCTGTCTCCTTCAAAACTCAGACTCATGTTGACAAACCCTTTCACAAAACGCATGATGCCATACCCTTCAGAACTGCTTGAACGGTCGATTCTTTCTCCGGTTGAGGAGTTGTAGCTGTAAGGGTCATACATCCCGCCCGCGCTCAACAGGAAATGATCAGAAAAAGGAGTGACCTCGGCTCTGAGGGTGAGGGGGGCCCACTTCAGTGAATCCGCTGCTGCATTGTATTCCGTTCTTGCTGTCAAGGAGAGGAGTTCCCGGCTCCTGTCGCTCCCTTCTTCTCCTTCAATACCGGGATACTCGCTGCCACGGAATTTCCCGTGAAGAAGGTTCTTGAGCGAAATGCCCAGTGTACTCTGGCCAGCAGGCACTCCGGTGAAGGAGGGGGCCTCGAACCTGCCGAAAAAGAGGGGGTTGTACCAGCCGTAGGGGTCATAGGAAAAATCAGTGCCCGAAAACGACGGGTTCCATGTATAGCTCACCGTCGGCACAATGGTATGGCGCAGGGCTTTCAGCCCCATAAGATGCTCAAGCCAGGGAGTGTCAACCGTGCCATAGAGCCGGGTGCTGATATCGGTGGAAAACACCACAGTTGACGAGGTGGTGGCGGAATCGGATTCGGGCTCGTAGTGGACAAAAGTCAGCGACGGGTTCACATTGAAATGACGGTAGAGGGTAGACTGCATCCGCAGCGGCATCACGACTCTTGCTCCCGTATAGGCTGTGGGGTAAAGGGTGGTATCGGGCTCGGCATTCTGAATGCTCAGCCCCTGGGTGAAGAGTGCGGTGAAGTTGTCGGAATAGCGTTTGTAATAGCCAACATCCACATTGGCATTGATGGCATTGCCGGTTGACTCGGTGTCGCCAGATGAAATGAAGTCTCCGGCATAGGAAACTCCGGTTGCGACGGAAACATTCGAGCGCCAGTCATTGGAGGTCAAAAAGGGATATATCCTGTTCTGGAAATACGAGGAGGCCACCCTCTGTGATGAGTTGTTGTTGCGCAGATCCTCTGACCGGTTGTATGAGAGCTCGGCAACACTGTTGTTGTCATGGAATGTTCGTGAAAGTGAGGCTGAAGCATTCGACTGTTCAGTGACAATGGTCTCCGAATCAATGGAGTTCAGGTCGGTCTCCCGCTCTCCTCCAATAAACTGCATGTTTGCATTGAGGGTGGTCTTTTCGTCAATTGCCTGACTGTGTATGATCCTTGCGTTCCAGCTGCTGCCTGCCTCCTCTTCACTGTATTCTCCTGTCAGTGAGCCCGAATAGTCTCCGCTCTTCACATACCGGAACCGCTCGCCGATCCTCCAGTCGCCACCTGCACCTATATCTCCCTCAAGGCGGAGATCCATGTAATCATTGATGGCCCAGAAATACCCGAGATTCGAGAGCATGAATCCGTCGCCATCCACCCCCGGCCGGGCAATCAGGAACCCTGACTTCCTGCCTGATGAAATGGGAAAGACCATGTAGGGAAGTGGAAGGAGGGGAATGACGGGAAGACGGTAGGAAAAAATTTCAGGGCGGACATACATCACAATCGGCCAGGCTGAAATCCAGCTGTCGGGCGCAATATGTGCACGGGAGGCTGAAAACCAGTAATGTGGTTCTTCAAGGTCACAGGTAGTGAACGAACACCCTTTGATGCTTAAATCGCCGTCGGGAAGGCGGGTAACATCATCGCCGTCAAAAATAATTCCATTGGACGATGAACTCGCCTCAAAGGTGCGACCCTTTCTGGTATCAAAATTATAGGTAATTACCTCACCGCTGAACCCCCCGCCGGAATCCGAAAATGCTGCCGGGTCGACAAGGGTTTTGGCTGAATCCGTTTTCCCGTATGCCGTCAGGGTTGAGGAGGCGTTGTTGATGATGATTTTCGGCGCTTTGATGGTAGCCCCTTCATGCGTCACAACTCCTTTTCCCCATAATTCAAGCTTCTTGGAGTCAAGCAGGTATACCATAGAATCCCGGGCAGCATAGACCACAGGACCTGAAACCCCTCCCCCGCTGCCGGAAAGGGTATCGGGCTGTGCTTTAAACAGCCCGCTGAATGGCTTGACTGGAGAGGAACTGCTGCTATCAGCTGCTGCAGGCTCCTGCCCCGAAGCCGCAGGAGACAAGCCGAGGCTTGAAAACGCCGGAAGAAAAAGGGTCAGGAGAAGTATCCTTATGGATTGTTGCAAGCTCTTCACGGAATGGCTGTCGGCAGTCTTTGGTTGTGATATTCTTGAGGAAATTATTAAATATAATTTTTATTGCCGTATGATACGGTACTTTCTGACAATCAGGGCTCTCCAGCCTGCTGCTGCAACCACTCGCATACAACTCATGTCGCCATCAACCTACTCTGCTCCCGATCACGCTGGAAAATTCGGTGAATTTGGCGGGAAATTCATACCCGAAACCCTTGTCCAGAACGCAGCGGCACTGGAAGAGGCATACATTCAGGCAAAAAATGACCCGAAGTTCCAGCAGACGCTGGACCGTCTTCTGGCCGATTATGTCGGCCGCCCGACACCCCTGTACCATGCCGAAGGGCTGTCAGCAAAATGTGGAGGCGCCCGGATTTACCTCAAACGGGAAGATCTCTGCCACACCGGTGCCCATAAAATAAATAACGCTCTCGGGCAGGTTCTTCTGGCCAGGCGCATGAACAGAAAACGGGTTATCGCTGAAACCGGCGCGGGGCAGCATGGCGTTGCCACTGCTACCGTCTGCGCGCTCTTCAACCTTGAGTGCGTCGTCTACATGGGAGAGGAGGATATCCGCCGCCAGGCTCCTAATGTTGCCCGCATGAAGCTCCTTGGTGCCGAAGTCCGTCCGGTGACGAGTGGCTCAAGAACCCTCAAAGATGCCACCAGCGAAGCCATCCGCGACTGGATGAACAACCCCGAAGAGACATTCTACATCATCGGCTCCGTCGTCGGCATGCACCCCTATCCCATGATTGTGCGCGATTTCCAGGCAGTCATAGGCCGCGAAACCCGTCGCCAGATTCTCGAGCAGGAGGGCCATCTCCCTGACCTCATCACTGCATGCATAGGGGGCGGAAGCAACGCCGTGGGCATGTTCTACGAGTTTCTTTCCGATACTCCAACCGTTGAACTCGTCGGTGTTGAAGCTGCTGGCGAAGGGCTGGAGGGCCGCCATGCCGCATCCCTCACCATGGGCAGCCCGGGAGTACTTCACGGAGCCATGACCAAACTCCTGCAGAACGAAGACGGTCAGATACAGGAGGCCCACTCCATATCTGCCGGGCTCGACTACCCCGGCGTCGGCCCTGAGCATTGCCACCTGCAGGAGCTCGGTCTCGTTTCCTACACTTCGGCGACTGACATTGAAGCGCTTGGGGCACTGAAAACCCTGGCTGAAACCGAAGGGATCATCTGCGCCCTTGAATCTGCCCACGCTATCCACTACGCCATACAGCGAGCCTCCACAATGCCGAAAGAGGCAATCATCATCGTGAACCTTTCAGGCAGAGGCGACAAGGATATGGAAACCATAATGAAGGAGCTCAACCTCTGAAAAAAGCTGTAAAAGAAAAATGTTCAACCGGCCGGGAAAGAAAAGCCGGAAAAATAAAGAGCGGGTTGCACAGAAAAAAAATATCCTTATATTAACAGCTCAATAATTGACGCGGGAATAGCTCAGTTGGTAGAGCACAACCTTGCCAAGGTTGGGGTCGCGAGTTCGAGTCTCGTTTCCCGCTCCAGAACACACAAAGCCTCTGATACCCTTCAGAGGCTTTTCTGCTTTCAGCGCTCCCCCGCCAGCATGAATAAAAACTGACACAATCATGCACACACCGCTTCAGAACCACCCCCGTACCCCAATTCTCAGCCAAAGCATCGCAAAGAAAACCTGCAGGGCTTGCCGGATCGGGTTCGCACTCCTCTCTCTCGTGGCAATAACCATTATCATGACCACAGGAACCCGGGACGCCTCAGCCAGGGAAAGAGAGCTCACTGTTGCCACAAAGCACTCCCCTCCTTTTGCAATGCAGAAGGAAAATGGAGAATGGGAAGGCATATCCATAGACCTGATGCGCGCCATAGCAAAAAAACAGGACCTGGGCATCACCTTCATACCGATGAGCCTGCCCGATATGATAGAAGCGGTTGCCGTGAGAAGGGTCGATATTGCAGCCGCAGCCCTCACCATGACCGTGGAACGCGAAGAGCAGCTTGATTTCTCCCACCCCTATTTCCAATCGGGCCTGGCCATTGCCGTCAGAGAAAAAGACGATGGGTGGGAATATGCCCTCCGGCGCCTGTTTTCGCCCGCATTCCTGAAAGTTCTTGGGGGGCTCTCTCTCCTGTTGCTTCTTTCGGGGTTTCTGGTCTGGGTGTTCGAACGGCGCAACAATCCCGACAACTTCGGTGGCGGGCCCGTGGAAGGCATCTGGTCGGGATTCTGGTGGGCAGCTGTAACCATGACCACCGTGGGATATGGCGACAAAGCACCCAAAACCCCTCCCGGACGGATTGTTGCTCTTATCTGGATGTTCACCAGCCTTGTTGTCATTTCCGGCTTCACCGCCGCAATGACAACCTCCCTGACCGTCGGCTCCCTCGGTACCGGAATCCGGCAGGTTGACGACCTGTACGGAAAAAAAGTTGGCACAGTCAAAGCATCAACCAGCAGCAGATTTCTGGATGAACTGGCAATCAGAGGCCAGAACTTCCCTACAGTCAACGATGCGCTCCATCTGCTTGAACAAGGAAAACTCGACGCCGTCGTCTACGATGAACCCATCCTGCGCTATCTCATCACAACAGGAGAAATCCACGGAATCAAGGTTGTCAACCGATCGTTCCGGCATGAATATTATGCCCTCGCCCTTCCCCCAAGAAGCACGGAAAGAGAAACGCTCAACCGGAACCTGCTCGAAATAATCAATTCGAAAGACTGGAAGGAGATCAGGTTCAAATACCTGCACAACGAGTAACCCGCTGACTCTTTGGGAATATCCCCCCATTTGTTAAATTCAAACCCCCCGAACTCCCTCAAAAAAAAACACCCCGGAGAGGTGGCAGAGTGGTTGAATGTGGCGGTCTCGAAAACCGTTGTGCGCGCAAGTGCACCGAGGGTTCGAATCCCTCCCTCTCCGCAAAACCCTGCCGCAAGGCAGGGTTTTGGCTTTCTGGGAGGGATTTGAACCCGAAGAGAGGGTTCGAAAACGGCCAAAGGCCGTTTAGACGGCGAGCGAATGCGAGACCGCCCCTTTAGGAGTGGAGGCCAAAGGCCGGAATCAATCCCTCCCTCTCCGCAGAAAAAAAAAGCTTCCAGCATATCGGAAGCTTTTTTGATTTAGTGAACTTCCCGCTCCGTCCGCCTTGCACTCACATCGTTCAACACAATTTGATCTGTGCATCAAGGGTATCCGGAAGAGAATTGTGTATTATCCCCCTACGCCACTCAATAAACAAGTATATGACTATATGACGAAGGTTAAAGATATCGACCCAACTGCTGCTTTTGCGATGACTAAAAAAGGTGCGCTGCTCATTGATGTGCGCGAAGCCCGTGAAGTGAAGAGAACGGCTTTTGATGTTGATGAAGTGATGCTGGTGCCCATGAGCCGGTTTTCGAGCATGATGAAGGAAATACCCACCAACCGCAAAGTGATTCTTGCCTGCCATACAGGAAGCCGCAGCATTATGGCAGCCCGCATGCTGGAGAAGCATGGGCACAAAAGAGTGCTCAACATGCAGTATGGCATTGCAAAATGGGAACGCACAGGTCTGCCTGTCAAAAAAGCACCGAAACAGCCTCCGTTCGCCTGGCTGAAAAAGCTGTTCGGTAAACAGTCCTAAGCATCCTGTTCCAATGCCAAATAAACTGCTTATTGTCCAAAACATCCGGCATGAAGGCCCCGGGCTTCTTGAAGAACTCGTGCTTCGCCGCAACATTGCCACCCGACGGGTTGATCTCTCCCTCGGCGACAGCGTTCCTGATCCCCTGCATTTCAGCGGCATGGTGGTGCTCGGCGGGCCCCAGAGCGTCAATGACGACACGCCGGCCATGCGCCAGCAGCTGAGGCAGATTGAGCAGGCTCTCTCTCACGGAATCCCTTATCTGGGCATCTGCCTCGGTATGCAGGCTCTGGTGAAGGCGGCAGGCGGCAGGGTTGTTCAGTGCCCTGTGCCTGAAACCGGCTTTCTTTCCCCATCGAATGAACCCTACCGGATGGTGGTAACAGAAACGGGGGCCGGGGATGCGCTTTTTGATGGCCTTGGCCAGAGGTTCAGGGTGTTTCAGCTGCATGGTGAAACTGTTGAACTGGCGGCAGGAACCGAGCTGATCGGACGGGGAACAGAGTGCCCGAATCAGGCGGTAAAAGTGGGTTCAAAGGCGTATGGTCTCCAGTGCCATTTTGAGATGACTCCCGCCTCGTTCAGCCAATGGATGGAGATTGACCCTTCGCTGAAGGCGATGGAGAGGGCGCTGCTTTTCAAACAGTTCAATGAAGTGGCCGATGAGTACCGGGCAACAGGGCTTCGGCTTCTTGGCAACTTTCTTGATAGTGCGGGATTCGGGGAGAACAGGAAACAATGATCGATCCACGATGCATTTCAAGACTGAACGAAGCAGAAGAGAAGCGTGGCCCGGTCATCTACTGGATGTCGCGCGACCAGCGGGTGCAGCATAACCGCGCGCTGCTCTTTGCGCAAATGAAGGCGAAGGCTCTCGGCCAGCCTTTGAGGGTCGTCTTTACTCTTGCGTCCTCTTTTATCGGGGCAACCTATCGTCAGTACCATTTCATGCTTGAGGGGCTCCGCGAGATTGAGCTCCTCCTGGGTGAGCTGAACATCGGGTTCGTCCTGCTGCAGTGCAGCCCGCAAAGCGGTGGTCCGGGAAAGGAACTTGAAGGGTACGCCGGCAGTTCCGGGGCAGGATGCGTTGTGACCGATTACTCCCCTCTCAGAATCAGCCGGCAGTGGAAGCAGCAGGCAGCTGCCTCACTCAAGGTTCCGCTCTACGAAGTTGACGCTCACAACATTGTCCCCTGCCATGCCGCATCAGGAAAACAGGAGTATGCCGCACGCACCTTCCGCCCGAAAATCAACCGGCTGCTCGGGGAGTTCCTGCAGCCGCTGCAGGCAGTTGAAGCAATGCCGCATAAGGCCGAGCTGCAGGAGGTGAACTGGAGGGAGGTTTTTGCCAACCTTTCAGTCGACAGAACGGTTGAGCCGATCGACTGGCTGAAACCCGGAGAGAGAGCCGCCGGTGAACATCTCAGGCGCTTCATCAGCGAGAAGCTTCCCCGATACTCCGAGCTTCGCAACGACCCCACGGCCGAAGGTACATCACTTCTCTCCGCCTACCTGCATTTTGGTCAGCTCAGCGCAGCGCAGGTTGCCCTTGAAGTTCAGAGCAGCGGTGCCCCGGAAGAATCGAAAGCTGCCTTTCTTGAGGAGCTGATTGTCCGGAGGGAGCTGTCGGACAATTACTGCGCACATCAGGAGCAGTACGATGCCTACGAGGGGCTTCCAGGATGGGCCCGTCAGAGTCTGGAACAGCATTCCCTTGACCCGAGGGAGGCTCTCTACTCCCCACAGGAATTTGAAACGGCAGCAACGCACGACCGTCTCTGGAATGCCGCCCAGAAGGAACTGCTGCACACGGGGAGAATCCACGGTTACATGCGGATGTACTGGGCAAAAAAAATTCTTGAGTGGAGCCCGTCTCCACGGGAGGCATTTGAGACGGCACTATGGCTGAACGACCGGTACGCACTTGATGGAAGGGACCCGAACGGGTACAGTGGAGTGGCTTGGTCAATCGGCGGCCTGCATGACCGGCCGTGGTTTGAGCGGCCGGTTTACGGGAAAATCAGGTACATGAACGCTTCAGGGTGCAGAAGGAAGTTCAATGTGGAGCGCTACATTGCGAAGCAGGGGGCTGGTTAGCCAAGTGTAAGGTCTATGGTGCGGCGCTGCATGTCTACTTCATGCACCTTCACTTTTACTTTCTGGCCAATCTGCAGGCGCTTTTTGCGGCGTTTGCCGACAAGTGAGTAGGATTTCTCATCAAATTCGTAGTAGTCGTCTGTGAGGTTGCGCATATGCACCAGCCCTTCAATGGCAAAGTCGACCATACGGACATAGATGCCGTATTCGGTTGCTCCTGAGATGACACCGGGATAAACCTTGCCGGTATGGCTCTGCATATACTCCACCTGCTTCAGCTTGATTGATTCCCGCTCGGCTTCAACGGCAATCTTTTCCCGTTCATTGGAAATGCGGCAGACCGTCTCGATTTTCTGGGTCAGTTCAGCAATCCTTGCAGGGGTAATCTTGCGGCGCTTTTTACGGAATGCTTCGTACTCAAAGAGCATACGATGGACGATGAGATCGGGGTAGCGTCTGATCGGGGAGGTGAAGTGGGTGTAGTGATCAAACCCGAGGCCGTAATGGCCGTCGTTTTCACCGGTGTAGACAGCTTTCGACATGCATCGGAGCACGAGCTCGTTGACGAGAAATTCAACATTGCTGCCGCGGACCTTCTGAAGGAGCTCCCGGAGCGCTTTGGCCGATACAATCGGGCCATCCTTGGCTTTATTGAGTTTGAGTTCGTAGCCCATCTTCTTGACAAAGTTGGCCAGAATGGTCACCCGTTCCTGCTGGGGAGAACCGTGAACACGGTAAATCACCGGCTGAGGCTCCTTCTTTCCATCCTTGAAGGTTTTGGTGAGATGCTCAGCCACCTTGCGGTTGGCCAGCAGCATAAACTCTTCAATGAGCCGGTGGCTGCCGAGTCGTTCCTTTTTCATCACCTCAAGCGGCTCTCCCTTGCTGCCGAGCCTGAAGCGGACCTCCTCGGTTTCAAAGTCGAGGCCTCCGTGACGGAAACGCTCTTCACGAAGAAGCACGCTGATCTTCTCGAGCAGCTGCAGCTCCATCAGGTAATCGCCTTTCCCGTTATTGAGTATGTCCTGTACATCTTCGTAGGTGAACCGGCGCTTGCTGTGAATTACTGTCTTGTGGAACTCCTGTTTGCTCACCTTGCCTTTTTCGTTCATGGTGAAAAACACCGAAAAGGCCATCCGGTCAACACCGGGGTTAAGGCTGCAGATATCCTCTGAAAGCCGTGAGGGAAGCATCGGAATGACGCGGTCAACAAGGTAGACGGAGGTTGCTCGTTTAAGGGCCTCTTTGTCGAGAGCCGAGTCTTCGGGCACATAGTGCGACACATCGGCAATATGGACACCGATACGCCAGTTGCCGTCGCCCAGGGATTCGACGGAGAGCGCGTCGTCAAAATCTTTGGCGTCAACAGGGTCAATGGTAAAGAGCACTTTGTCGCGAATGTCAAGCCGCTCCTTGAGATCTTTATCGGTCACACCCATTTTTATGGTTTCGGCCGCTTTGATAATCTCCTTTTCAAATGTTTCGTCAATACCCTTGCTGCGGGCAATGGCGCTTACTTCAACGGCAGAGTCGCCTGCAGTGCCGAGAATCTCAAGCACCTTTGCCTGAATGGTTCCCTCTTTGCTGAAGTCAAGTTCACCGACAAGCACTTTCTGGCCATCCTTGGCCTTGGCAGAATTCTTGATGGAGATGATGATTTCAGGCAGAATCTTCCGCTCGTCGGCTTTGAGGTTGAAGCGGCGATTGGCGCGGACAAGTGTTCCCACAATGGTGGTTATCCGGCGGTTGATGATATTGGTGATCAGGCCCTCACAGCGCTGGTGCGGCGAGGAGCGTGATGAGTAGGAGGAAGGGACCTTGGCAACAAGAACCTCGACCTCATCGCCGTGAATTGCGGAGTTCATGTCGTTGGCCTTGATGAACACATCATCATCGAAGCCATCAACCTTCACGAAACCGTAACCGTTGGGATGGGTGGTGATGAAGCCGGTATAGCTTTTATCAACCTTGTACTGTTCCTTGTCTGGAACAGGGAAAGTCTTCTGATGCTGGATATGTTCTTCATAGGAGGCATCGGGGCTCGCCATGCCGTAGCAGCGGTTGGAATCCTTGTCGACAGCACCCTCTTCCTGCAGCTTATGGAGAACATACCAGAATCCGGGGAGCTGGCGGGATTCGCCGTAACCCATCACCTTGGCAAGTTCTACCGAGCGGTACCGCTCTTTTTCATGGTCGGAAAGAAAGTTGACAATTTCAGCGGCCATGGAACTTTCGCCGCGTTTGAAAAGGAACTCGTTGATGAGGATATGATCATTGGGCTTTACCCTCTCGCCGCTTGACCGGGAGTTCGTCCGTGAATCCGGACGACGGCGGGTTCCTTCCTGGGGCTTTGTTTTTTTGCTGTATCGCTGTCTTGCCACTGCTTCTCTTCTTTTTTATTATTTCAATGTTATATAAGGTAATAACATTGATGGACAGTTCAGCAAAAAATCAGCAAATGAATGGGTCAGCGGAATGCGGGATTCCGGAGAAAATCTTCTGGAGGAACAAACCCCACCACCCTGCTGCCGGGAATTTCCGTTCCGGCTTGATCAAAAAAAACAATGGCGGGAGGGCCGAAAACACTGAACCGTTTCATCAAAAGGCGGTCATCCTCACTGTTGGCGGTTACATCAGCCTGCAGCAGCGTCATTGAACCAAGCTGCTTCATGACTGCCGGGTCACCAAAGGTGACATGCTCAAGCTCCTTGCAGGAGACGCACCAATCCGCATAAAAATCAAGCATCACCGGGCCGGTGGTGGAGTTGAGCAGGCTGTCAAGCTCGGCCGACGAACGAACCGGAGAAAACTGCAGTGTTGCAATCTCTTTCCTTTCGCTGGATGAAACGGGGCGGATTTCCGAGAGTGGCTGCAGCGGGTTCCTGGCTCCCGATAGAGACCCGGCAATTTCCAGAAGACCAATTGCAAGCATGACAATGCCAAGGGCATGACGAAACCTGCTGCCGGTGGTGGGCTTTTCTGGCAGCCGGCTCATCACTCCCAGAAACACTGCAGAGAGAATGGCGAGAGCTCCCCATAGAAACAGAAGTACCTGTGCCGGCAGCACCGGAGTCACCATCCAGATGGCAACGGCAATGAGAAGGATGCCGAACACATATTTCACCCCCTGCATCCACGCCCCTGCCCTCGGCAGGAGCCACCCGGCGGAAAGACCGATAAGCAGAAGCGGCACACTGATGCCAGCCGCCATTGAAAACAGTGCAAGGCCGCCAATCACCACATTTTTCGTCTGGCTGATATAGACCAGCGTGCCAGCCAGCGGTGCCGCTACACAGGGGCCGATAACCAGGGCGGAGATTGCTCCCATGAGAAACACCCCGAGAATACGACCGCCCTTCAGTTTGCCTGAGGCTGCGCTCAGCCTGTTCTGCATGGACGAGGGAACCTGCAGCTGGTATACATCGAACATTGAGAGGGAGAGCACAACGAGAAGAGCGGCAAAACCTGCAAGAACGGCAGGCTGCTGAAGGAAACCGGCAAGTCCCTCGCCGGCAAGTCCCGCCGCAATGCCCAGAAGGGTGTAGACCAGAGCCATGCCGCCGCTGTAGACAAGAGAGAGCAGAAAACTTCGCATCCTCGTACTCTCCCCTTCTCCGGCAATGATGGAGGAAAGGATGGGGAGCATCGGAAGAACGCAGGGGGTAAAGGCAATCAGCAAACCGAACACAAAAAATGCCAGAGCTATTTTCCAGAGACTCCCCTCCATAAGGGTAGCCGTTGCCAGAGAGCCTTCTTCACCCTGAAAGGAAGCCACGGCCGGTTCAGCCGGGAGTGTGGGCTCAGGGTTTATGCCAAAGAAGCCCGTTTGATGGACCGCAGCAAGAGCTCCCGGCTTTGCGGGATCCACAGTGAATTTCGTTGTTGAGGGGGGATAACAGAGCCCCTCTTCGGAACACCCCTGATGGGTAACACTGAGCCTGAAGGGTCCCGGTGCGGCACTGAAGGGAACAGAAACATCAAGCCGGTCATGATAGATGACAGAGGGCCCGCCCGTTTCGGAATCGACTGTTGCTATCCCTTCGGGCAGTTCGGGAACGCCGATCTCCGCGGAGCCACCCTCGGCCACAATCCTGATCTGGTCACGATAGAGCTTGTATCCTTCGGCTATCTCCCAATGGAGGGACACCGAACCGTCAGTTTCAAGAGATGCGCGGAGCCTGAAGGCTGAATCGGGATCCAGAAAATCGGCTGCCCTTAGAGAAACGGCACCAACGAGAAGGCCAAGAAGCGCCAGAAGCGGCAAGAGGATACGCCGAAAGCCGGCACCGGTGGAAGTAAAGGTTTTCATGCAGGTAAAGTACGCTTTTTCCAACTTTTCCATAACCCATAGAGAGGAGGCGAAAGTGTAGATTTCTTCTCACCAGAAAAATAAACACATTATTCGTCATAGAACACGAGATCAACACTCAAGAACACAGCCCTTATGCAGAATATTTTTTCCGGGTTTCAGGCAACGCCGACTCATGAAGCGGTTGAAGAGCTGCTTCGCTCGCCTCATGTGCGTATTGAACGCATTGTTTCAAACGGCCAGGCCTCTCCAGAGGGTTTCTGGTATTATCAGGATGAGTCGGAATGGGTGGCCGTTCTGGAAGGCAGAGCTGCAATAGGGTTTGAAAACGGAGAAGCCGTCGAGCTTTCAGCCGGAGACGCCATCACCATTCCGGCTCACACAAGGCACAGGGTGCTATGGACCCACAGTGAACAACGAACCGTGTGGCTGGCGGTCTTTTACCAGAGCTAAAAAAAAGGAAGTAGGGGACGTTGTTGAATAACGCAAATAAAAAATGAAGAGGCACAGGGCCTCCTCTCAATGCATCAAATTGATAGTTATTCACGATATTCAACAACGTCCCCTAGTTTTAGAGGACAAAGGAAAGCCCTGTAAGTCGTTATCTTACAGGGCTTTATGTAGGGTGTGGGCGATAGAAGATTCGAACTTCTGACCTCTACAGTGTCAGTGTAGCGCTCTAACCAACTGAGCTAATCGCCCTTCCTTGGTGAAGGGCTGTTAATATATGACACACTGCGTACATTTGCAACGCAAAACGGGTTCGCGCTGCTCTTTTATGCAGTTTTTTTCTTCTTCCCGTCCTCTGTGAGGTAGGTTGGGGAACCGGTGCCGTCAATGGTATCGGCAGTAATAATGCATTTGCCGATCCCTTTCATTGAGGGAAGTTCAAACATGATGTCAATCATCACATTTTCAAGGACGGAGCGCAGGGCACGGGCTCCGGTACCCCGCTCCAGGGCTATGGCAACAACCCTGTCAAGGGATTCGGGAGCAAATTCTAGCTCAACGCCATCCATTTCAAACAGCTTGGCATACTGCTTGATGAGAGCGTTCTTCGGCTCAACGAGAATGCTGCGCAGAGCGTGTTCATCAAGTGGCTCCAGGGAAGAGAGAACAGGAAGACGGCCGATGAATTCGGGAATGAGGCCATATTCGTGCAGATCGTCCTGCATCACGAATTTGAGGATTCCGGGGTCGTATCCAGCCTTTTTGTCTGCAACGCCGGCACCAAATCCCATTGATGATTTCGACATCCGACGGGCTATGAGACGATCAAGCCCTTCAAATGCCCCTCCGCAGATGAAGAGGATGTTTTTTGTGTTGATGTTGATGAGCTGCTGCTCGGGATGTTTCCTCCCCCCTTTGGGAGGAACACCGACAACGGCACCTTCAAGAATTTTCAGTAGAGCCTGCTGGACACCTTCTCCCGATACATCGCGGGTAATGGAGACATTGGCGGATTTGCGGGCAATCTTGTCAATTTCATCGACATAGATAATGCCCCGTTCAGCCCGCTCAAGATTGAAGTCGGAGGCGTGAAGCAGTCGGGCGAGAATGGTTTCAACATCGTCTCCCACATACCCTGCCTCGGTAAGGGATGTGGCGTCAACAATGGAGAAAGGAACTTCAAGCAGATTGGCAAGCGTCTGGGCAAGCAGGGTTTTTCCTGTACCGGTGGGACCGATAAGCATGATGTTGCTCTTTTCAATGACAACCTCGTCATCGTCATGTTGCCATTCCTGGGAATCAATCCGCTTATAATGGTTATAGACGGCTACTGCGAGGGCTTTTTTAGCCCGCTCCTGTCCGACCACATACTGGTCTAGCGACTCCATGAGTGCTTTCGGGCTGACCAGCTTGACAGGAAACGGCTGACCTGCTACCGGTTCGGAGTGCTGTATGGCGCTGAGTTCTTTGCGAAGAATATCATGGGATGTTCTAATGCAGCGGTCACAGATAAAGGCATTCGGGCCGGCAACCATACTGTCTACCTCCTGCGAACTTCTTCCGCAGAATGAGCAGTACACAGGTTCGCCAGGACCGCCGGATGTTCTTGCTTTTCCTTTCGCCGGAACTTTTTCTCTTGTCATCTAATTCTTGTGCGTCAACGGTTTATTGAAATCTGACAGGGCTCACAGCCCCATATTGGCCAGGCTGTCGAGCAGATGTTTGATGGTCATGCTGAGCTTGGGATGGTCCGCCTCGAAGTGCCCGACGGCGTCACTCATGCGTTCCATCAGCGGCTCGTCTTCAGCTGAGGGACATTCGGTCTGTTTTTCGCTTATGTTACGAATGTCATCGCGAAGGGTGGAAAGAACTCTGGCGGTAGTGTCATCAACACATTCAACCTTTTCCAGCTCGCGATGAAGCGCCTGAAGCTGTTCCCTCAATTTTTCCTGTTCCATATCCTGTTTCTGAGTTCTGAGTGCCTGGTTCTTAACGGCTCTGGTTTAGTGGAGAGATACCTTGTATAACTGCTGGAATGTGCAGATAGTTTAGGGTAGTGAGGTTTCTCCCATGAGAAAACGATCGCACTCGCGTGCAGCTCCCCGACCCTCCTGAATTGCCCAGACCACAAGACTCTGACCGCGCCGGGCGTCGCCGGCCGCAAATACTTTTTTGCGGCTGGTCAGGTACTGTTTTTCTGATGCTTTGATGTTTGAACGCTCGTCGCATGCTACCCCGAGCTGTTCGGCAAGAGCTGCTTCAGGACCTGCAAAGCCCATGGCAAGAAGCACCAGTTCGGCAGGAATGCTCTCTTCGGAACCTGCTACAGGCTGAGGAATGAACCGGCCATCCTTCTTGACCCATTCAACCTGTGAAACCTGAAGCGCTTTAAGATTGCCGCCTTCGTCAGCAATGAACTTTCTCGTCATCATGGAGTACCGTCTGGGGTCTTCACCCTGCAGAACAGCGGCCTCTTCCTGACCGTAATCAACCTTGAAGGTTTTCGGCCACTGGGGCCAGGGGTTGTCCCCGGTTCTCTCAAGTGCGGGTTTCGGCATGATTTCAAGCTGTACAACGCTCTTGCATCCCTGTCGCAGGGAGGTAGCCACACAATCGGTACCTGTATCACCACCACCGATGACCACCACATTTTTTCCTTCGGCTGAAAGCACCGGCTGTGAATCACCAAGGAGAGCCTTGGTTGAGGAACGGAGAAAATCCATGGCAAAATGAATCCCGCCGCTCTCCCTGCGCCCTTCGGCATCAAGGTCACGGGGCACGGTTGAGCCTGTACAGAGTACCGCGGCGTCAAAATCCTCAAGCAGTTTTTCAGCAGGGCAGCTGCTGCTGCCGACTTCTGTATTCGGCATGAACACGACCCCTTCCTCTTCCATAATGTCTATCCGGCGCTGCACAACGGCCTGCTTGTCGAGCTTCATGTTGGGAATACCATACATCAGCAATCCCCCGCAGCGGTCATCGCGTTCAAAAACCGTCACGCTGTGGCCAGCTTTGTTGAGCTGGTCGGCGCAGGCCAGACCTGCCGGACCTGACCCGACAACAGCAACCCGTTTTCCTGTCCGGTGCTCAATTTTTTTAGGAACAACAAACCCCTCTGCAAAGGCGTGCTCAATAATGTCGCACTCAATATTTTTGATTGTGACCGGTGGTTCAATAATGCCGAGCACGCACGACCCTTCACAGGGAGCCGGACATACCCGTCCGGTAAATTCAGGGAAATTGTTGGTTTTCATCAGCCGGTCGTAGGCGTCCCGCCAGAATCCGCGGTAAACATCATCGTTCCACTCGGGGATCAGGTTATGAATGGGACAACCGGTGGTCATGCCACCGAGCATGATCCCTGTATGACAGAAGGGAGTTCCGCAGTCCATGCAGCGGGCGCCCTGGCTCTGCAGCGCCTCGTCGGACATCTTCAGATGAAACTCTTTCCAGTCCTTTATTCTCTCCAGAGGCGCCCTGTCAGCAGGAACCTCCCTCTGGAACTCCATAAAACCCTTCACTTTGCCCATAGCAATAATTTAGTCTTTTCGTGTCCGGGCCATCTGCCCGGCGCCATTGGTTTAATTTCCCGACACCCTTGACGGGTCATGAACATTTTTCTCGAATGCAGCCATCACAGCGTCATCGCCACTCATGCCCGTGGCTTCAACTTCCTGCATTGCTTCAAGGGCACGGAGGTAATCATGCGGCATAACCTTGATGAATTTGGAGCACCGGGCATCAAAATCATCGGCAATACGACGGCCAAGAGCGCTGTCGGTAGTGGCCACATGCTTCTTGATCCAGGAGAGCAGCATGGCACAATCCTGTTCGTCATCAACAGGATACATACCGACCATATCGGTATTGCAGTGCTCGGCAAAGGAACCGTCCTCATCGTAAACATAGGCTACGCCTCCCGACATTCCGGCACCGAAGTTTCTGCCGGTTTTACCCAGAATGATGACGGTACCTCCCGTCATGTACTCACATCCGTGGTCGCCGATGGCCTCAACAACTGCCGTAAGGCCGCTGTTGCGGACACAGAATCGTTCACCGGCCATACCCCGTATGAAGGCCTCACCTGATGTTGCGCCATAAAAGCCAACATTTCCGATGATGATGTTCTCTTCAGAGAGGAAGGTGGATCCTTTCGAGGGATAGACAACAATGCGGCCTCCGGAAAGCCCTTTGCCTACATAATCATTCGCATCTCCCTCAAGCTCAAGCGTCATTCCTTTCGGAATGAATGCCCCGAAGCTCTGTCCTGCTGAGCCGGTAAACGAGAGGTGTATCGTATCGTCAGGAAGCCCTGCGGCTCCATAGGCTCTGGTGACCTCATAGCCGACAATGGTGCCGACCACGCGGTTCGTGTTTCGGATCGGGAGTCTGCTGACTACCTTCTCACCCCTCTTGATTGCGGGCTGGCAAAGCGCAAGAAGCGTAGTGCTGTCAAGGCTCTCTTCCAGCGCATGTTCCTGCGCCATGCTGCAGTAGCGGGTTCCCTCTTCGGGAAGATCCATCTGGTAAAGAATCTTGGAAAGGTCAATTCCGTGGGCCTTCCAGTGATCAACTGTTTTCTTCATACTGAGCAGCTCGGAACGGCCTACCAGCTCATTGAGGCTCCGGACTCCGAGACGGGCCATATAGCCACGCACGCCCTCAGCGAGAAAGCGCATGAAGTTCTCGACATGTTCGGGTTTGCCCTTGAAATTCTTCCTGAGTTTCGGGTTCTGGGTCGCAATGCCAACTGCGCAGGAATCGTCCTGACAGCACCGCATCATGATGCAGCCCATCACCACAAGCGTGGTGGTGGCAAAGCCGAACTCTTCGGCACCGAGCAATGCGGCAACAACAATGTCGCGAGCGGTTTTCAGCTGTCCGTCAGCTTCAACAACAATACGGCTGCGCAGGTTGTTGAGCATCAGGGTCTGGTGTGTTTCTGCAAGTCCGAGCTCCCACGGCATACCCGCATGCATGATGCTGGATACGGGAGAGGCACCGGTTCCGCCGTCATGGCCGCTGACAAGAACCACATCGGCGTGCGCCTTGGCAACACCTGCCGCAATAGTACCAACGCCAACGGTTGAAACCAGCTTCACATTGATGCGGGCCGAGGGATTTGCGTTTTTCAGATCGTGAATGAGCTGCGCAAGATCCTCAATGGAATAAATGTCGTGATGAGGCGGAGGTGAAATCAGGCCGACGCCCGGAGTTGAATGGCGAACCTTTGCAACCCAGGGATACACTTTCATTCCGGGAAGCTGGCCTCCCTCACCGGGTTTGGCTCCCTGTGCCATCTTGATCTGAATTTCAACAGCGTTGGCAAGGTACTCGCTGGTGACGCCGAAGCGTCCGGAAGCAACCTGCTTGATGGCCGACATTCTGGAATCGCCATTGGCATCTTTCAGGAAACGGGCAGAATCTTCACCACCCTCACCGGTATTGCTCTTGCCGCCAACCCTGTTCATGGCAATCGCCAGAGTTTCGTGGGCTTCCTGGCTGATGGAACCATAGGACATGGCTCCCGTTTTGAAGCGTTTCATGATTGCCTCGGCTGGCTCCACCTCATCAAGAGGAATCGGCTCACCCGAAAAACGGATATCCATCAGGCCGCGAATGGTACAGAAGTGCTGGCTCTGGTCGTCAATAAGGTTCTCGTATTTCTGGAACAGCTCATAGTTGCCGGTACGGCAGGAGTGCTGAAGAAAATGGAGCGCTTCGGGACTGAACAGGTGATACTCGCCGTTATGACGCCACTTGCGGTCGCCACCGGCGTCGAGCCCCCGGTCAACCTTGTTCCCGGAAGGGGGGAAAACTGATTCATGACGCCTGCGTACCTCTTCGGCAACCGTTGAAAGGCCAATACCCTCAATACGGCTTGGCGTGCGGGTGAAGTAGGAGTCAACAAGCTGCGAGTTCAGACCCACCGCCTCAAAAATCTGTGCTCCCCGATAACTCTGCACGGTGGAAATGCCCATTTTTGCCATGGTTTTCACAACACCCTTCACCGCGGCCTTGACATAGTTCTTTATCGCAGTTTTTTCATCAAAACGGATGTGACCGTCCGAAACAAGCGAACGGATGGTCTCAAATGCCATATAGGGGTTGACGGCACCGACGCCATAACCGATAAGCATGGCAAAGTGATGCACTGCTCGGGGTTCCGCAGACTCAAGCACAAGACCTATCTGGGTACGGATGCCTGCATTGATGAGGAAATTGTGCAGACCGGCAACAGCCAGAAGAGCTGGAATCGGCGCGCGTTTGCTGTCAATCTCACCCTTATCGGAAAGGATGATGATGTTGACGCCAACCTGTGCAGCCTGCTCCGCCTGCCTGTAAATATCCTGCATGGCCGATTCAATGCCGCGACCGCCCTTCGCCACATCATAAAAAATGGGGATGGTCACCGCCCTGAAACCGGGACGGTCAATCCCGCGGATCTTTTCAAGATCCTGATTGGTCAGAATGGGATGAGGTAGTTTGATGCGGCGGCAGTTGACCTCATGGGCTTCCAGAAGGTTCCCTTCCGTGCCGAGCATGACCGAGGTTGAGGTGACAATCTCTTCACGAAGTGAATCAATCGGCGGGTTGGTCACCTGCGCAAACAGCTGCTTGAAATAATCATACAGAAGCTTGGGCCTGTTTGAGAGTGCCGCCAGAGGGGTATCGTTACCCATTGAACCAACCATCTCAACACCCTTTTCACTCATCGGGACAATCTGCATGGTAATATCCTCACGGCTGTAGCCAAAAACCTTCTGGCGTGCCGTAAGGCTGTACTTGTCCTCGTCGGGATTCTTCAGTTGCGGGTGATCCTGCAGTGACTCGATGTCAATCACATTGCGGGATATCCATTCGCCGTAGGGCTTCTCGGAGGCAATGCTCTCCTTGATCTCCTCGTCGGCAATGATTCGTCCTTCGGCAGTGTCCACCAGGAACATCTTTCCAGGCTGCAGACGGTCTTTGCGGAGAATGCGCTCGGGCTCAATGTCAAGCACGCCGACTTCAGAAGCCATGATGACCATATCGTCGGTCGTAATGTAGTATCGGGAAGGTCGCAGACCGTTACGGTCAAGCATGGCGCCAATCTGCACGCCGTCAGTGAAAACCACCGATGCGGGCCCGTCCCAGGGCTCCATCAGGCAGCTGTGGTACTCATAAAAAGCCTTCTTTTCAGGCGACATGAATTTGTTCCCGCCCCATGGTTCAGGAATGATCATCATCGCAGCATGTGCAAGCGAGCGGCCGGACAGAACCAGAAACTCAAAAGCATTGTCCAGAATGGCCGAATCACTGCCATCCTCAAGAATCACCGGTTTGATGTCCTCAATGGCCTCACCGAACACCGGGGAGCTTACATTCTTTTCGCGGGCCTTCATCCAGTTGACATTGCCCTTGAGCGTGTTGATCTCTCCGTTATGGCTGAGAAAACGGTAGGGGTGAGCCCTGTCCCAGCTTGGGAATGTATTGGTGCTGAAACGGGAGTGCACCATGGCAATGGCACTCTCCATGTCAGGATCGTGGAGTTCGGAATAATAATCGCCGACCTGCTCGGGCAGGAGCATCCCCTTGTAGACCATGGTTCTGGCCGACAGACTGCTGACATAGAAATAATTGCTTCCGAGAAGAGCTGCCGTATACTTGACCCGCTTGGTGATGCGGCGCCTGATGATATAGAGCTTCCGCTCGAACTCCAGTTCCGAGGTAATCTCTTCGCCCCATCCAACAAAAAGCTGCTTGACAACCGGCTCTTCGGAACGGGCAGTCTGGCCTATAGTGGAGTTGTCGGTAGGCACCTTCCGGAACCCGAGGCACTTCTGCCCTTCGGCCTCAATCATCAGACGGCAGATATCCTCTATGGCCCGGCGCTGTGAAATATCGGGAGGGAGAAACAGCATGCCAACACCATACCGGCCGGCCTCGGGAAGCTCAATGTTCCGTTCGCCGCATACCCTGCGGAGGAAACGGTCGGGAACCTGGATCAGGATACCCGCACCATCTCCGGTATTTTTTTCACAGCCGCACGCTCCGCGATGCTTGAGATTTTCATTGATCTGCAGACCCTGCTCTATAATGGCATGAGACTTTAGTCCCTTGATATTGGCAACAAACCCCACGCCGCAGGCATCATGCTCAAACTGCGGATCATAAAGCCCGGTGTTGGAAGTAACATTCATATTTTTCAGGCACAACTTTTCTTGAAGATTCAAAACAAAGGCAATCGGGAATCCAAAGTGCGGAATATAAGGCGATTCAGCAAAACATTCTTCACCCTCTCCCGCCCCTCTCAGGCTTTTCCCTGTCCGGCCACTGCGTCTACAGCCTTTTTCAACTCTTCCTGGTCTCCCAGATAATAGCTTTTCAACGGCTTCAGGTTATCGTCAAGTTCATAGACAAGGGGGATACCGGTAGGAATATTCAGCCCGACGATATCCTCTTCGGATATGCCGTCAAGGTATTTGACCAGTGCGCGAAGTGAGTTTCCATGGGCGACAATAAGAACATTGCGGCCTTTGCTGATTTCAGGAGCAATGGTCTCATGCCAGAACGGCAGAAAGCGCGCAACTGTATCCTTCAGGCACTCGGTAAGAGGAACCTCATCGGCGTCAAGTGCGGCATAGCGACGGTCGGAACCCGGCCACCGCTCATCGGTGCGCTCAAGCGGAGGAGGAGGGGTATCATAACTTCTGCGCCACACAAGAACCTGCTCGTCGCCATATTTCTGGGCTGTTTCAGCTTTATTGAGGCCCTGAAGCGCACCGTAATGGCGCTCATTGAGCCTCCAGTTCCTGATGACGGGAATCCACATCAGATTCATCTCATCCAGTACATTCCAGAGGGTCCTGATGGCCCGCTTCAGTACCGAAACATAGGCCACATCAAACTCGAAACCCGCTTCGCAAAGCAGTTTCCCGGCATTGGAGGCTTCACGGCGACCCTTGTCAGTCAAATCAATATCATGCCATCCGGTAAACCGGTTATCCAGGTTCCACTGACTTTCACCATGCCGCAACAATACAAGTTTGATCATAATACCCCCTAAATTCAGGATGTTTTCAAAGTGCAGAGAATCCGCTTCAGCCCTATTTGACAGGCCACTAATTTACGATTCTCCACACCTTTTCTCAAACATGATATTCATTGAGACTAACGGTCACCACCAGAATAGCATAAACCACTCCTGCAATGGGTTTTTCTAAGAATTGGCTGTAGATTTATAGCACAAAATATGATATCTTAAATAATTTTTGACGAAGGGTATACGGAGCACATGATTCAGCTCCCCTATCTTTCAAGGAGTGACGCGGCCGGCAACTGCCCCTACTATCTTATTTATTAACAAAGGACCATGAAGGTAGATAATTTCAGGCTGACACTGGGCGGGAAGGAATATGTCCCCATCATCATCGGAGGAATGGGGGTTAACATTTCAACAACCGAACTTGCCCTTGCGGCTGAAAAACTCGGAGGAATCGGCCATATTTCTGATGCAGAAAACGGCTATGTATGCGACAGGATTTTCAACACCTCCTTCGTCAGCAGGAAAAGAAAAAAATATGCCGAGTTCATCGACAACCCCGACAAGTCCAAAGTTCTCTTCGACCTTGCAGAGGTGGAAGCCGCGCAGAAAAAGTATGTAGAGCACACCATCTCCCAGAAAACAGGGAACGGTGCGATTTTTCTGAACTGCATGGAGAAGCTGACCATGAACAGCTCTTCGCCCACCCTCAAAGTCCGTCTGAGGGCGGCAATGGATGCGGGCATTGACGGCCTCACCCTTGCTGCCGGACTGAACCTCAGAACCCTTGACCTGATTCAGGACCATCCCCGCTTCAATGATGTCAAAATCGGCATCATCATTTCCTCTGTCAGAGCGCTCTCCATTTTTCTCAAGCGGGCTGTGCGCCTGAATCGTCTGCCGGACTATATTATTGTTGAAGGACCTCTTGCAGGAGGCCACCTCGGATTCGGCCCTGACGACTGGCATACCTTTGATCTCCATACCATTTTCACCGAAGTGGCTGCATTCCTGAAACAAGAAGGCCTTGATATTCCCCTCATTCCGGCAGGAGGAATTTTCACCGGAACGGATGCTGCGGAATACCTTCAAGAGGGAGCTGGAGCAGTTCAGGTTGCCACCCGTTTTGCAATCACCCGGGAGGCGGGACTTCCAGCCAATGTGAAGCAGCAGTATCTGAGCGCAGAGGAAGAGGATATTGTCATCAACATGGCCTCCACCACCGGCTACCCGATGCGCATGCTCCGCCAGTCGCCGACATTGCGCTACGCCATAAAGCCAAACTGCGAAGGGCTGGGATACCTGCTTGAAAACGGCGGGAAATGCACCTATATCGACGCATACTACAAAGCACTTGCCGAGAAAAAACCGGGGGAGCCACTTGTCGTTGAGGAAAAAACATGCCTCTGCACCGGTATGGCAAAATATGACTGCTGGACCTGCGGCCACACAACATACCGCCTCAAAGAGACGACCAACCGCCTGGCGGACGGCAGCTGGCAGATCCCTTCAGCTGAAGACATCTTTCTTGACTATCAGCACAGCACCGACCACTCCATCAAACTACCGGAACCCGAAACGGGCGCCTGAAGAAATTTTCCCCGGAGAAATTCTTACCTTGCCTGAAGTAATGCAGGAGAGGCTTTTTCCAGCTCAATACAACTTCGGCAGAGAAAGAGGGCGGCATGAAAAAGAAAACAATACCATTTCTTCTGGCTTTTCTGGTAGCGGCACTGCTGCTCACAGCCGTGTTCACATTCAACCAGCTCAATACCGCCGCAAACCTGCTTTCAACTCTGCATCCCTATGCAGGAGCCGCGTTCCTGATGCTTGCTGCCGCATCATTTCTCGCACTATTCTTCAGCGCATGCCAGCTGTTCAGAATGCCCCGCCAGCCATCCCTGCCTGAAAATGACAGCTCAGGCGCGATGGAAGAGTATGCCCGCCATAGTGCAGAGCGCATGCCAGCCCACCCGATGCACCCCGAAACCAATGCAGAACAGAAAGACCTCCGGTGGGTAAAAACCAACCTGAAATTTCTTGAAGTTGACGCTCTTGCCTCAACCAAGGAGATTGCCACAAAAAACTTTTTCGTTGGCGCTTTTGCCCAGAACACCTCATATGGCACCACCACCTCAACCCTCAACATGCTCAAGCTGACATGGCGCATTTACAGCCTGCACCATAAAGAGCAGAACCTGAGGGAGTTCAGTTCAGTCCTTCTCGGCGCCTATAGGCTGATGCCGCTTTCCGATTTCCGCAAAGAGGAGATCCCCACCCACATCAAACCAATCATACAGTCCGCCTTCAGCAACACCCTCTCTTCGCTGCTGCCAGCGGGAAACCTTCTGGCGCCCCTTTTCCTCAACCTCTTTATGGCCGGCGCAACCAATGCATACCTTACCTGCCTTGTTGGCATCATAACAGCCCGCCGATGCCAGATGCTCTCTGAGGAGGATCACAGGGAGATTGTTCAGCAAAGCACCTTTGAGGCTGCATTCATGCTGAAAGAAATTGTCCGGGAGTGCAACCCGGTCCTCTCAGTCACCATCAGCAACGCCGTCAAGAAAGCAGGGATTGAAAGCCTTGATACGGTAACTCCCCCTTCTGCAGGAAGCGGCATTGCGCAGGATATCGTTTCGCATCTTGCCAGCTCCATCAAGCACATCATGAAGGAAAGCAGTTAGCCTTTTTTCCGGAGCTCTTTGAAAAAGTCCTGAAGAAGCCCCTGACAGCGCCCCTCCATAATGCCACCGAACACTTCCGGCTGGTGGTTCAGCGGCCGGCATCCGGTCACATTCAGCACAGAACCCGAAGCCCCCATCTTTGCGTCATAGGCACCGAACACCACGCGACCCACCTTTGCGTTCACTATGGCTCCCGCACACATCGGGCAGGGCTCCATTGTAACCGCAAGAGTGCAGTCCTGCAGATACTTCGTCCCAAGCGTCGCCATTGCGGAAGTAAGGGCAATCATCTCCGCATGGGCAGTTGCATCACACAGCGCCTCAACCTGATTGTACCCTTTTCCCACCACATGACCCCCACCATCAAGAACAACCGCTCCAACAGGGACCTCCCTGCTCTCAAAAGCCTTGAGCGCCTCCCGGAACGCCAGTTCCATACAATAACTGAAATCCATCATTCATGCGTTATGGCGGCACGGGAACAATTCCCCGCCCCACCAGTTGACCAAGGCTCTGCGCAACAGCAAGGGAACAACAAAAGTGCCGCGAAGAGCATCCAATATTTCACCGTAAGCGTTTATTTCACTATACTGACAGTTTATGCGCAAACTTCTATTCATCCCTCCCTGTAGCGCACAAAAGGCCGTCAGTAACCCAAGACCGGAATCAATATGAACATTCATGAATATCAAGGCAAGGATATCCTGAGAAAATTCGGAGTTACCGTCCCGAAAGGAATCGTTGCCCACTCTCCTGAAGAAGCAAAACAGGCTGCCGAACAGCTTTTTGAAGAACAGACCAGTCCTGTCGTTGTCGTCAAAGCCCAGATCCACGCAGGGGGAAGAGGAAAAGCAGGGGGCGTGAAACTCGCAAAATCCCCCGAAGAGGCATATGAGATTGCCAGCCAGATGATAGGCACCACTCTCGTAACGCACCAGACAGGGCCTGAAGGCAAAGAGGTACGGAGACTTCTTGTTGAAGAGGGAATGAACATTGACAGAGAGTTTTATGTCGGAATCACCCTCGACCGCGCCACATCGCAGAATGTGCTGATGATCTCCACCGAAGGCGGTATGGAAATTGAAAAAGTGGCTGAAGAAACTCCTGAAAGACTGCTGAAAATCCAGGTTGACCCGCTCTTCGGACTCCAGGGATTCCAGGCCCGTGAGGCGGCATTCTTCCTGGGCCTCGAAGGCGAGCAGTTCCGCAGTGCCGTCAGCTTCATCATGAGCCTCTACAAGGCATACACATCCATTGATGCCGCGTTGGCTGAAATCAACCCTCTTGTTGTCACAAAAGAGGGCCGTGTGCTTGCGCTTGACGCCAAAATCAATTTTGACTCAAATGCATTGTACCGCCACAAGGATTTCCTCGAACTCCGCGACATCACCGAAGAGGATCCTTTTGAAGTGGAAGCCTCAAAATCAAACCTCAACTATGTCCGCCTTGACGGCAATGTCGGCTGCATGGTGAACGGTGCAGGTCTGGCCATGGGCACCATGGACATAATTCAGCTGGCAGGCGGTAAACCCGCCAACTTTCTGGATGTTGGCGGTGGAGCAAGCCCCCAGACTGTTGAGGAAGGATTTAAAATCATTCTCAGCGACAAAAATGTCAAAGCCATTCTTGTCAACATTTTCGGCGGAATCGTCCGTTGCGACAGGGTTGCAGGAGGCATCATCGAGGCTGCCAAAAAAATCGGACTGAACCTTCCCGTTATTGTCCGGCTTGAGGGAACAAACGCCGACATAGCCCAGAAAATGCTGGACGAGTCGGGATTGAACCTGATTGCGGCTGACGGCCTGAAAGATGCCGCCCAGAAGGTCACCGAAGCTCTCTCTGCCTGAGAAGCCGCCCTGACCCCCCGCATAGGGGACCAGAAGCATACCATCAATAAAAAAAGCACCCCGATAGAGAGTCGGGGTGCTTTTTTTATTGTCAAATGAAGCAAAAAAAAGACAGGCCGGCAGATTTCTCCACAGGCCTGTCCAAATCAACAACAAGTCATACCCCGCATCTCAGTCATCAGTCATCTTTGCGATTCGTTATCATCATGGTTTCACCATAACTTCAGAGTAGACCAGTTGCCGAAATCCAACCACACATCACACATCACACTACCTTTTAGGTGAACTCAACTGCAACCACACAGGTGCGTTCAATACATAAGACGAGCATTGTGGAAGAACCTTGCACAAAAAAATATTTTTTTTCTCTACTCATAACGAAGCGCCTCTACCGGCTTCAGATCCGCGGCTTTCCTCGCAGGCCAGAGACCGAAAAAAATACCGATGAGTGCTGAAAAACATGTTGCAAGCACCACCGAAAGCAGCGAAGCCTTCACGCTCCACCCGGCGAAAAGAGCCAGAAGAAACGCAATACCGGTGCCACTCACCACACCCATGATACCACCACTGAGGGTCAAGCCGACCGACTCCACAAGAAACTGCAGCAGAATGTCGCTCCGCCGCGCACCAATTGCCTTACGAAGCCCGATCTCTCTGGTCCTTTCCGTCACCGACACCAGCATGATGTTCATAATGCCTATGCCGCCAACAAGGAGCGAAATCGCCGCAATGGAGCCCAACAGGAGGCTCATCGTCTGTGTTGTGCTGGAAAGCATCTCCTGGATTTCCGTCATATCCCTGATGTAGAACGCCTCATCAGCTTCCCTCAGCCGGTGGTTTTTCATGATAAGCGCACTGATGGCCTTTTTGGCTTTTTTAATCTCCGCCGCATGGCGTACCTCAACATAGATATAGCTCAGGTAATCTTTTCCCAGAACACGGTACATGGCTGTTGTTACCGGAATCATCACCACATCGTCCCCATCTCTGGGTCCCGAAAATCCTTTTGGTGGTGCCACGCCGATAACCCTGAAATTTATCCTGTTGATTTTCACGGTACGCCCGAGAGGGTTGGCGTTGCCGAACAGCTCCCTCACAACCGTCATGCCGAGAATGGCCACTTTATCCCGTTTCTGAATCTCTTCACGGGTAAACCATCTGCCTATTGAAGGCACTGCCGCCCGCATGAGGCCGAACTCAAAACCAACACCATCAAGGCTCGCACTCCAGTTTTTGTTGCCATACACAATCCGGGCACTGCCACTGACCGTTCCCGCTGCATTGCGTATCATGGGTCGCATGGCCGCAATATCCTTGACATCGGTAAAAGTAAACGGCGCAATTGCACCCGCAGCCCGGGCAGAGCCTCTGACTTTTGAAGAACCTCCACGCACCGACAGCAGGTTTGAGCCCATGGACTTCAGCTCCTCCTGCATCGCTGACTTCGCCCCTTCGCCAAGAGCCATAAGGGCTATCACTGAAGCCACACCCACAAGAATGCCAAGCACTGAAAGAAAAGAGCGGACCTTGTTGGCAAAAATCGCCTGAAAAGCCTGCTGCATGAACCCGATGAACCGGCCATCCTTCCAGAGGGAAATGGGGCGGGAGGCATGCCACATTGACTCCCCTGCTTTTTCATAGTCATTGGGTATCTCAGTCGGCCCGTCCACCACATCTCTTTGCTCATCGCTCACAACCAACCCGTCGCGCATGGTAAGAACACGCCCCGCATAGGCAGCTATATCGTGCTCATGCGTCACCATGATGATGGTCCGCCCCTCACGGTGAAGATCCTGAAGAATCTTCATGATCTCGGCAGAATTCACGGAATCAAGGTTTCCGGTGGGCTCATCGGCGAAAATGATGCCGGGATCGCGGATGAGTGCACGGGCAATGGCAACCCGCTGCTGCTCGCCGCCCGAAAGCTGGTTTGGTGTATGGTCGGTACGATGCCCGAGACCAACCTCCTCCAGCCGCCTCAATGCCTCCTGCCGGAAATCTCCCTGTTCACCGCTATAGATATGAGGAAGACGAACATTATCCACAACACTCATCCGCTTGAGAAGATGAAACTGCTGAAAGACGAACCCGGCCATATGGTTTCGCAGCCCCGCCTGTTCATCTCCTGAAAGATCGTTCACATTCCGCCCGAATATCCGATACTCGCCACTATCGGGGTTGTCAAGCAGGCCGAGAATGTGCAGCAGGGAAGATTTCCCCGACCCCGATGAACCCATAACAGCCACAAACTCGCCGCGACGGATTTTCAGTGACACGCCACGAAGGGCATGCACCGTACTCTCCCCTATCTTGTAGGAGCGATGCACATCAACAAGTTCAAGCAACGGCATCATGAGTCTTTTTTCTTCTTCCGCCTGGGCATAAAGGGGTTGGTTGCATCTTTTTCAGATGGAAGAACAAAAGAAGCATCCGGCATGAGCACTCTGGCGCTATCGGAAATCCCGCCGAGTATCTCAATGCTGTCATCATCGGAAATACCAGTGATCACCGCAACATTCCGCCCCCCGGAGCCGCCACCACCTGATTCTTCCAGCAGAACCTCAGAGCGTTTTCCCGAAACCCTCACAGCCGCCCGGGGAAGCAGCAGCGCATGCTGCCTTTCCCTCACAGCAATATCAATATTGGCACTCATCCCTGAACGATACACCGAAGGGATACTGTCAGGAACGACATCCACAAAATAAATAGACACATTGTTCTGCAGGTGCGACTCATAATAAATATGCGAAACCTCTCCACCGACCCTGATATCGGGATAAGCGTCAAGGCTTATCACCGCCCTCTGACCGTTCTGCACACGGCCGATATCCGTCTCATCCACAAATGCCGTCACCGTCAGCCGGTCTGAAAGCACAAAGAGTGAGTCGGAAGCGCTCACCGTCTGCCCCGGCTCAATGCTCCGGACAATAACCTGTCCATCAATAGGCGCGAGGACAGCCGTTTCGCGATAAACGCTCTTCCAGTATGCCTGTTCGTCCTTTCCCTGAAGCTTTGCTGCGTCAAGCAGCGCAGCCCGTTCACTTGAACTCAGAAGAGCCAGCACCCGACCCTTTTCAACCATTTCGCCCTCCTGAACCATCACCTCCTCCACCCTTCCAGCTATGGCAGGCTGAATTTTCAGCCTGTTGCGGGGCTCAACCACGCCGGTCGTTGAAACCGTTTCAACAAGTGTCCCCCGTGAAGGATTGATCACTGTATACTGCTGTCCAGCCGTTTTTCTGCCGGCAAACACAAACAGAAGAATCACAACGGCAGCAACAGCCGCCGCCGAAAGCCCCCACACAACCTTATTCCCCGATGCCATCAAGCCCTTCTCCTTTTGACTGTATCCATTGAGCCTCGGCGATAAGCAGATCCGCCCCGGCATTGAGAAACTCCTTTTTTGCACTGACAAGACTGTCTTCAATAATGACCCAGTCGTCAAACGAAATCAACCCGTTCGAATACTGGGCATTAGCTATGGCCGCCCGCTCAACAGCAGCCTCAAGAAATTTTTTCCGCACCGCAACATACTGCAAGGCATCGAGATAACTCTTCCACCGCTCCTCGAGAAGATCAAGCACACTGTGCAGACCGCTTTTCAGTTCCGCTTCATCCCGACTTACCACCGCACGGGCTTTCGCAACACCAGCACGACCGCTGCCACCCTCATAAATCGGAACAGCAAGATCAAGGCCGACCCTCCATTCCGACTCATCCGGATTCCAGTCATCCGCTGCACTGCGCCCAATCGAAGAGCTCAGGGACAGTTCAGGAGAAAACGCGCTTCGGGCTGCACGCAAATCAAACCCGGAAGCACGCATCCGCGCCTCCAGACTCCTCACCACGGGACTTTCCGAGGCAAGCGTCATGAAATCAGGACGCTGTTCTGCTGGCTCCACAGCAGTGAACGAACCGCGCACCTTAAGATGGGTACTGCCGAGGCCACGACCCATGGCCGTTGACAGTGCAGAACGGGAAACACCAAGTCCGCGTGAAGCCCGTGCAACCTCAAACTCGGCATCAGCCAAATCAGCCTCCGCCTTGCGAAGTGAACCGATATGCTCCCGCCCTGCCCGGTAGCGAAGGCCGATGAGACGAACATTACGCAGCCGCCTGCCCTGGATATCAGCTGCAAGCGTCACATATTCCTGAGCTTTCAAGAGACTCGTAAAAGCCGAGCGCAGAGCGAAGCGAACATCCGCAGACACCGCCTCACGGGAGCTTTCCGCCCCCTTCACCCCCTCCCCCGCCGCACGGGCAAGCCCTGAACTTTTGCCGCCATCATAGAGCAGCTGAGCGCCGGCAAGGGCATAAGAATACTGAGCGCCGGCTGAACCGGCCCTGCTTCCCGTATACCCGAGCTCCCTCGCCCCGCCCTGAACAGAAAGCGAAGGCAGAAGCGGCGATCCCGCTATCTTCCGCTCCTCCTCTGCAGCCCTGATTGAGGCCATGGCCGACTGCAGATCAGGATGGCGGCTTCGCGCCTCAGCAACACACTGCTCCCAACTCAGCACCTCCTCCGCCCGCAAAGAAGCAAAAGGAATTGCCTCACAAACAAGAAGCAACACAAGCACTACAATTCTCATAAGAAACTTTACCTGTTTGACGACCAACACGCAAGAACTCTCCCACCATAGAACAGCCCGACCTTACAATAAACAAAACCCAACTCACACTCTTTGTAAAAACCACGCAAAAGTTGGGGACACTCATGACTGAGTGTACTAACTTCATGAAGCTATGAGCGGCCGGCCGGTCGGGGGTCCGAAAGTCCGAAACATTTGAGGAAAAATTACTACCTTCATCCCCCGAGACCCCCCGGATGCATTTATCATACAATGATGATTGACTATGTTTGAAGCCCGAAACCTATCGCTCAGCGTCGGCACCAAAGAGCTCCTTTCCGACACTTCGTTCCGTGTTGGTGACACCGACCATGTTGGCCTGGTGGGGCTCAACGGCACGGGCAAGTCCACACTGCTGCGCCTCATCAGCGGCACCGGAAGCGATTCGGCGCTCATCAGCAACGGGCAGTTCATCAAATCGGCTGAAACCACAATAGGCTACCTGCCGCAGGAAATATCTTTTGAGGGGGATCTTGAAAAAACCGCTCTGCATTATGCCCTGCAGGCCAATGCCCGGCTGTTTGAGCTGTCGGGGAAAATCACCACGATGGAGCATGAACTGGCGCTGCCTGAACAGGATTATGAAAGCGCTGCCTACCACGACCTGATTGAACGCTACTCGGACGCCATGCATGAGTTCGACCATCTCGGCGGATACAGCATGCAGTCGGATGCAGAGAAGGTGCTTGCGGGACTCGGGTTCAGTGAAATCGACTTCCACAAAAAGGTCAAATCATTTTCCGGCGGATGGCAGATGCGTCTGCATATTGCCAAACTGCTCCTGCAGAACCCTACCCTGCTCCTGCTTGATGAACCGACCAACCACCTTGATATAGATTCGCTCCGCTGGCTTGAGAATTACCTGCTGAATTACGAACACAGTTACATGATTGTGTCGCACGACAGGTTTTTTCTTGACAAGCTGACCACAAAAACGCTTGAAATCTCATTCCAGCGTATTGATGAATACAAGGGAAACTACTCCCGCTATGAAATAGACAAGGCGGAGCGCTTTGAGCTGATGATGGGCAAGTATCAGAACGACAAGAAAAAAATTGCCGAACTGCAGTCGTTCGTCAACCGGTTCCGCGCCAAGGCGACCAAAGCCCGTCAGGCCCAGAGCAGGCTGCGCCAGATGGAAAAGCTTGAGAAGGAGATGGAATGTCCCGAAGAGGACCTCTCCCGCATCTCCTTCCGTTTCCCCAAGGCACAGCCTTCAGGACGCGAGGTCATGCGGCTTGAAGGCGTAGGAAAAAGCTACCCCCTGCCGGACGGAACAACCAAACAGGTGCTCAAAGGTCTTGATCTGGAAATCATGCGGGGTGACAGAATTGCCATTGTAGGCTCAAACGGTGCCGGAAAAACAACCTTCTGTAAAATCCTGGCCGATGAAATCGAGTTCGACGGCAAACTCACTGTTGGCCATAATGTGACGCTCAACTATTTTGCGCAGCACCAGACTGAAAATCTCGCTCCCGACAAAAGCATCTACAAGGAGATGCTTGATGCTGCACCAACTGCAGAAGCGCAGAAAAAAGTACGCGACATCCTCGGCTGCTTTCTCTTCAGCGGAGATGCCATTGAAAAGAAAATAAAGGTGCTGTCGGGCGGTGAAAAATCGCGTGTGGCGCTTGCAAGAATACTGCTGCAGGCCTCCAACCTTCTGGTGATGGATGAACCGACCAACCATCTCGACATGCGTTCAAAGGAGATGCTGATCGATTCGCTTGAAAACTATGACGGCACCCTTCTTCTGGTAAGCCACGACCGGTATTTTCTCGACAGTCTCGTCAACAAGGTTGTTGCCCTGAAAAACGGCTCTCTGCAGCTCTATCTTGGCACTTATGCCGAGTATCTGGAGAAATCGGAACAGGAGCATGAGGAGGAAAAGCGCCGTGAATGCGCTGCACTGAAAGCAAAATCAGCCGCCACAAAAGCACCTGAGGCTAAAAAACCGACTGGCCGGGCAAAGGCTGAAAAGCAGAAAGACCCGAAAAAGATTGCCGCTCTGGAAAAGGAGATCAATCGGCTGGAGCAGGACAAAGAGCGCATGGAAACGCTGATGGCCACGGAAGATTTCTACAGAAAAAGCCAGAACGAGACCGCGAAAGTGCTTGAAGAGTACCATGCACTCTCTGAAAAACTGGAGAAACTCTTTGCGGACTGGGAAGCGGCCGGGGGGTAAGCATCCCTGCAGAAAAGCCTCCTTTCCTGTTCAGAAAAATGTTCAGTATATTTTGCAGCAGATGACCCCAGACAACAAGCCCATCCCTATGGCGGACATGAACCATCTCACCGGACTCAGCGGACTCAGTGCAGATTCCATCACCGGACTGCTTGATACAGCGGCCGGATTCAAGCAGACACTCCGCTCCCCCAATGCATCCTTCAGCCCGACGCTCAAGAACAGGCGCATAGCTCTGGTTTTTTTCGAGAACTCAACCCGCACCCGTTTCTCCTTTGAAATAGCCGCCAGAAACCTTGGAGCAGGAACACTCGGCTTCAGCGCTGCATCAAGCAGTGTCAGCAAAGGTGAAACCCTGAGCGACACGATAAAAAACCTTGAGGCAATGCAGGTAGACGCTTTCGTCCTCCGCCACCCCTCATCGGGCAGCGCAAAACTCATCAGCCGCATCACCCCGAAACCTGTCATCAACGCCGGCGACGGCTCAAACGAGCATCCCACCCAGGCCCTGCTCGACATGTTCACTCTTCGGGAGCACTTCGGCTCACTCAAAGGGCTGAAGGTCACCATCATCGGCGATGTGCTTCACAGCAGGGTTGCCCGCTCAAACATTTACGGCCTGCTGAGGGCCGGTGCTGAAGTAGGGCTCTGCGGCCCGGTAACACTGATCCCCCCTGATGCGGAAAAACTCGGAGTCCGTCTTTTCACCGACCTCGACCGCGCAATTGCCTGGGCCGATACGGCCATTGTACTCCGCCTGCAGCTTGAACGGGCCAGCGGAACCTATCTGCCTTCGCTTGAAGAATACTCACGCCATTACGGCCTGACCGACGAACGCCTTGAGAGAACCGGCAAACACCTTCTGGTTCTGCATCCCGGCCCCATCAACCGTGAAATAGAAATTTCAAACCATGTAGCCGACCGGATACAGCCGCCCGGCTATTCCAAAAGCATGCTGCTCGAGCAGGTCACCAACGGCATTGCCATCCGTATGGCGGTACTTGAGACCCTGCTCGGCGGAACCCCTTAGCAGTACCACACACAACAACACACAACCACAAAACAGAACAGCCATGAAAAACCTCCACGGGAAATTCATAGCAGCCAGCCTGCTGCTCACCTCTCTATTCCTCTCCCCCCTGCAGACACATGCAGAATCAAGGGGCACAGTGCTCCATGAATACCGCATCGGCATCATGGCCCACGATACCGACATCAACCTCTGGGGCGCAGCCCCCTCTGAACAAGGCATCGATTTCAACGGCGAGCTCATTTTCACTCCTGAGTGGGAAGTTCTGGGCGGCATTGCACGCCCCAACCTCGGCATGTCGATCAACAGCGCAGGCGACACGAGCTACATTTACAGCGGCGGCCTCTGGGAGTACCAGTGGAAGAACGGCGTCTTTTTTGATGCGGCAGTCGGACTCTCGGCAAACAACGAATCCGGCAAGGATCTCGGAAGCGCCGTTCTCCTCCGGCTCGCACTCGAGGTAGGATACAACCTCAGCGAGTGCAACAGGATGTCGCTCATGATGGACCATATTTCCAACGCCAACACTGCCGATCCCAATCCTGGCATCGACAACATCGGCATCCGCTTCGGCCATCTGTTCTGAACCGGAAACACGGACCAACATACCCATAACGCAAAAGCCCCTGAACTGCAGGGGCTTTTGAATCGTAAATGCGGACAGGGTGGAAGACTCAGAGCAGAGAATCGAAAAACTCAGGTGCTGCTGAATGGAATCCGGCCGAAGCCCCTTTTTGCACAAACTCCCCGAGAAAGGGAGGATAGAGTTCATACCGGCCAAGTTCAGCCAGCGGAATCCAGTCGACCTTCAGAATCATCTGCTCGTCATCCGGATACTCGGGATCCTTCCCCGTCACTGTCTCACCACCCGTCACTTCGCAGTGAAAGCCAAGCGAGAGCGAATGGTGGCGGCTGCCCTGTGCCTCAGCGCCCGGATACGGATAGAGCAGCTCCTTGATAAACACCATCCCCCCGACGCTGCAGCTGAGCCCGGTCTCCTCAAGCATCTCACGCCTCACAGCTTCGTCAAGCGTTTCACCCCGTTCAACACCGCCGCCAGGAAGTATCCAGTAGCTTTCCGGCAAGGCCGGATCGTCCGGAGCAAAGCTTTTATGCTCAATAAGAAGCAGCGCACCATCCCGTATGCAGAGCGCGCTGACCCTGAGTTTCACCTCGTTCATATGCGTCAATCCTATTACTTGTGAATCACAAAAAGAGACAACCCGCCTCCATCATGATGAAAACCAATAATTAAAAATTTTCTTCATTGTGCGTTAATTTTATTAAATTTAATGTTAAGCACACACACTATTGTTCTTTTGAGCGACCGGCACCGATTCCTTCACAGCAGGAACGGCGCAGTTTTTTTGAAGACACACACACAACCTAACGGAGAACACAATGAAAAAAATGCTCTCACTTGCTGCACTGCTTGCAGTAGTGGCATACGCCACACCCGCTTCAGCTGAGCTGAAATTCGGCGGTGATGCCGGCGTCCGCGTACGCAGCGAATTCAAATCGACCACCACGGGCGAAGATAACCGTGATGACGTGAGCTTCCAGTACCGTGTCAGGCTGAAAGCTGCAGCCGACATCGGCAGCGGATACTTCTTCAAGGCCATGATCATGAACGAGAATGCCAATATCGCAGGCGGATGGCAAAAACTCGCGGAGAACGCTGAAAGAATTGAGCTTGATGTCTCGAACTTCTACTTCGGCCGCATGATGGAAAACAGCCATTACATGATGGGCCGTCTTCCGCTCAACAGCCTCAACAACCCTGTCTTCGACCTCACACTCTACCCGATGCAGCCACTGGACCAGCCGGTGTTCAACATCAACTTCGACCGTGTCTACGGAATGAACTACGGAATGAAGCTTGGTGATGGTGAAGCCAATGCAACATTTGTGGTGCTTGACAACAACTCCACCATTGTCAGCGATAATGAGAACGACGGTCTCTTCAACGACGGCTATGCGCTCCACCTCGCCTACAAAACCACCATCGGCGACTTCACCATCGAGCCTCAGGTCATCACGGTGCTGACCCAATCGAACATCCGCGATCAGGATGAGGTGATTGCTTATTCGACAGGCACCACAACGGCAAATTACAACCTGGCCAACAATGTCACCCCGGTGACTTTCGGCGCCAACGCTTCGATGCCGGTCGGTGATGTGAAAATGTCCTGCAGCGCATTCTATACCATCTGTGACGACACCAACGACGGTACAGTCTCTCATGCCGCCAACCGCAGGGCCGATTACCACGGTGCCCTCCTCCGTCTGAAAGGCGAGAGCGGTCCGGTCATGGCCTGGATCGATTACAGTGCCTCGAAAGATAAAGTAACCGACACCAACTACTCCGGCACCTTCGTGTGGGCACAGTACCAGTATAAGGTCTACGAGTCAGCTGCCGGCAGCTTCACCCTGCAGCCGACCCTTCGCTGGCTCGCCACCTCCAAAGAGACAGTCGACACCGATGTCGATGCAAGCACTTTCCGTACGGAGCTCTGGGCAACTGTCAGCTTCTAAGCCACAACCTTACGCTTGAAGTCAAAGATGAAAAGGCCGCCTGAAAAGGTGGCCTTTTCTCTTTTATTGGCATTTGCCAGAAAAGAGATTTCACCGTACATTGTTTTCGATATGCCGCAATCCTCACAACCGTTTCTGCAACTACAAAAATCAAGAACAATGAACAAAGCTGTCACTTTTATTACGGGACTCATCGCTGGCGTCATTCTCACAGGAATACTCGCCATGAAAATGATGCCCGGCATGATGCTCAACACGCATGAAAGCCGTTATACCACAGTTGAAGAAACATGCGCCGCGCTGAAAACCTCCATAGAGGCGAACAACTGGCAGTCACCGGCCACCAGAAACATGACTGCTGCCATCACAAAGCAGGGATTCACACTCGACAAGCAGGTCAGCATCGTCGAACTCTGCAACGCCAGGTATGCAGGCGATGTACTCGCAACGAACCCCGAGGTATCCACACTCATGCCCTGCGCCTGGGGAGTGTATGAAGGAAACGATGGAAAGATCTACATCACCGGAATGAACATGGGCCTCATGGCAAAAATTTTCGGCGGCAACATCGCCAAGGTTATGGGCGGGAGCGTTGCTGATGATGAAGCAAAAATGCTTACTCCGGTCATAGCCGAATAAAGGCAAACACCAGGATAAAACGCCCGAAAGCGCTTGAACTGCTGAGCGCTTTCGGGCGTTTTGCGTCAGCGCGTGTTAACAATTATGAAACCCGTACAAAAGGCAGAACTTTTTCATTATCTTACGGGTATGTGTTTTCAGCATTACAACCACAACAACAAACACACAAAACCAAATGGAACAAGGAAAACTCAAAGAGTACTGGAAAATCAACCTCAGCTACCTCATCAGTCTGCTGGTGGTATGGTTTGTCGTTTCGTTCGGGTTCGGCATCCTGCTTGTCGACCAGCTCAATGCCATCCATATTGGCGGGTTCAAGCTCGGCTTCTGGTTTGCGCAGCAGGGCTCCATCTACACCTTCGTGGTGCTGATTTTCGTTTATGTGGCTCTCATGAACCGGCTCGACAAGAAGTTTGATGTCCGCGAGGATTAAGGGCATCCAAAAAAAATCACACACACCAAACCTTAACACTGTATCGCTATGGATGTACAGAGCTTGACTTACACCATCGTAGGAATAACCTTTCTGATCTATATCGCAATTGCGGTATGGGCGAAAGCGGGATCCACGAAAGAATTCTATGTTGCCGGAGGCGGCGTTCCGCCGGTCCTCAACGGCATGGCAACAGCAGCCGACTGGATGTCGGCAGCTTCATTCATTTCAATGGCCGGCCTTATCTCCTTCATGGGGTATGACGGCTCGGTATACCTTATGGGCTGGACAGGCGGCTATGTGCTTCTGGCGCTGCTTCTTGCCCCGTATCTCCGCAAGTTCGGCAAGTTCACCGTGCCGGATTTTGTAGGCGACCGCTACTACTCGAACGCAGCACGAACAGTTGCCATCATCTGCGCCATCTTCGTCTCCTTCACCTATGTGGCAGGCCAGATGCGCGGCGTCGGCGTGGTGTTCTCGCGGTTCCTTGAGGTCGACATCAACACCGGCATCATCATCGGCATGTGCATCGTCTTCTTCTACGCCGTACTCGGCGGCATGAAGGGAATCACCTATACGCAGGTGGCTCAGTTCTGTGTGCTGATATTCGCATACATGGTTCCGGCCATCTTCATTTCCATGCTTATCGCCGGCACCCCCATCCCGCAGATTGGCTTCGGCAGCGAGCTTGTTGACGGAGGAGGCTTTCTGCTCGACAGGCTTAACGGACTGCATGAAGAACTCGGCTTCGCATCATATACCGACGGCTCAAAACCAATGATCGATGTCTTCTTCATCACCTTTGCGCTGATGGTCGGTACCGCTGGCCTTCCGCATGTGATCGTCCGCTTCTTTACGGTTCCCAAAGTTCGTGATGCACGCATCTCGGCCGGCTGGGCGCTTATTTTCATCTCGCTTCTCTACACCACGGCACCCGCAATTGCCGCCTTTGCCCGTTACAACCTGATCAATACGGTCAGCAACCAGCAGTACAGCGAACTCCCTTCATGGTTCAAGACCTGGGAAGGCACAGGCCTGCTTGCATGGGCCGACAAGAATGGCGACGGAGCAATCCAGTATGTGAAAGGTGATCCGTTTGCCGGGAAACCTGCTTTCACCGGCGAAACAGGCGAACTCGGCCAGCGGCTTGTCTCCAACGAAACAACCACAGACAACGCTAACGAGCTCTACATCGACCGCGATATCATTGTGCTCGCCAACCCTGAAATCGCCAAACTTCCTGCATGGGTCATCGCACTTGTTGCGGCTGGAGGCCTTGCCGCAGCGCTTTCGACCGCAGCCGGTCTCCTGCTGGTCATTTCAACATCAATAGCGCATGACCTGATCAAAAAGCAGCTGAATCCCGGCATCAGCGAAAAGTCAGAGCTGCTCTCCGCCCGTATTGCAGTAGCAATAGCCATTGTTGTTGCCGGCTACTTCGGCATCAACCCTCCGGGATTCGTTGCCCAGGTTGTGGCATTCGCCTTCGGCCTTGCCGCCGCATCGTTCTTCCCGGTCATCATCCTCGGTATTTTCTCAAAGAGGATGAACAAGGAGGGCGCCATTGCAGGCATGTTGACAGGCATCATCTTCACGGCTGCCTACATCATATACTTCAAGTTTGTGAACCCCGGCATGAACAAGCCCGAGTTCTGGCTCTTCGGGATTTCGCCTGAAGGTATCGGAACCCTTGGCATGCTCATCAACTTTGCCGTGAGCTTCGTGGTCTCCCGACTCACCCCTGCACCTCCTCAGGAGATACAGGAGCTGGTCGACAGCCTTCGCTACCCTAAAGGGGCCGGTGAAGCATCAGCTCACTGAAGCACTCAGGATTCAAGAGAAAAAAGGCGCGGAACCAACCGCGCCTTTTTTTTGTACCTTTGGAATGAACAGCGACGGACAACATACAGAACAGCAAGCAGTACCTATGGCTGCCGAAGAAAAAGAGCAGGAAAAGCTTCTCAGGGAAAAAATAGCATCGCTCCCCAAAGAGCCCGGAGTCTACCAGTTCAGGAATGACAAAGGGCGGGTCATTTATGTGGGTAAAGCAAAAAACCTCCGTTCACGGGTTCGTTCATATTTCAGCAACCCGCTGCAGCAGAGTGGAAAAACACAGGTACTGGTCACTCATATCCGCGATCTTGAGATCATCATCACCTCATCGGAGGTGGAAGCGCTGATTCTTGAAAACAACCTGATCAAGGAGCTGAAACCCCGATACAACATCAACCTGAAAGATGACAAGACCTACCCGTGGCTTGTCATCACCGCTGAACCCTTCCCCCGGATTTTCATCACCAGGAACCGCACACGCGACCGTTCCATCTGGTTCGGTCCATACACGGAAGCCGGTCAGCTGCGGACCATTCTCGACCTCATCAGCTCCATTTTTCCGGTACGAAGCTGCCGCCACCCTCTCACACCAGAAAACATAGCCTCAAAAAAATACAAGCTCTGCCTCGACTACCATATCCACAAATGCAAAGGGCCATGCGAAGGGTTGCAGGAAGAAGGTGACTATCTGGAAATGATAGGAGAAATTGTCCGTCTGCTCAAAGGCAAAACAGCCGGGCTCAGACGGGACCTTCACGAAAAAATGCTGACGGCCGCTGAAGATCTTCGATTTGAGGAAGCCGCTGAAATCAAACTCCAGCTCGACAGCCTCAAGCGGTACAGCGAACGGCAGAAAATTGTTGCGGCCGACGGGGCAGATCGGGACGCGGTTGCTGTGGCCATAGGTGAAGACGAAGCATGCGGTGTGGTGTTCCGGATCAGAGAAGGGAAAATGCTTGGTTCACAGCACTTCATTCTCACCAATACCAAGGGAGAGAGCGAAGCGACAATCCTTGGCAGGGTTCTTGAAACCCACTACCTCAAAACCGCAGACCTTATGCCCGACGAAGTCCTGCTGCCGGAACTGCCGGAAGAGGAGGCCGCCGAAGCGCTGAGAGCTCTGGGGCGTGAACAGCAGGGCGAAGGCGGGAGGCAGAAGGAGATGCGGTTCACTGTGCCGCAGATAGGGGAAAAGGCACACCTGCTTGACATGTGCCGCCAGAATGCACGCCACCATCTGGCTGAATACATGGTTCAGAAACAGAAACGGGGGGAAGCAGCAAGAGAACACAGCGGGAGCAAAGCACTGGCCGAAGCCCTGCATCTGGAAAACACGCCGAACAGAATTGAATGTTTCGACAACTCACACCTTCAGGGTACCGACTATGTCAGTGCAATGGTCTGTTTCGTTATGGGCCGCCCTCTGAAAGGTGGATACAGAAAATTCAAACTCAACTCCTTTGAGGGCTCCGATGACTATGCAGCCATGGAAGAGGCCATCAACCGACGCTACGGAGGCTCTCTGAGTAAAGAGCTCCCCCTCCCCGACCTCATTATTGTTGACGGTGGCAAGGGGCAGGTCAACACGGCCCGAAAAGCACTTGACGCACTTGGCGTTTCCGTTCCGGTCATCGGACTTGCCAAACGGCTGGAGGAAATTTTCATCCCCTTCACCCCCGACCCCTTCAACCTCCCGAAAACCTCTCCCGCGCTCAAGCTATTGCAGCAGCTGCGAGACGAGTCGCACCGTTTTGCCATTTCCTATCACCGCACCCTTCGGCGGAAGCGCACCCTGCAGACAGAACTCACAGCAATCGAAGGCATCGGCGAAAAAACCGCATTCACCCTGCTTGAACGGTTTGGCTCAGCTGAAGGAGTGGCCGCAGCAACACTTGAAGAACTCGCGAAAACCGCCGGAACAATGAAGGCTGAAACAGTGTTCAATCATTATCATTCCGAATAAGAATTACGGGTTTTGTAACCTTCACGAAATCTGTTTTGTAAGGAAATTCTCTTATATTTATTTCATGATTCTGATTCGTAACGGGTCGAAACATATGAAACACTTTACGACTGCATATGAACTTTCCTGATTTTTTTGACGACGACCGAAATACCCCAAAAGGCCTGTCAGGAAAACAGAAGCCAGATCTGGAGGGGATTGACTCCATCTTTGATTCCGAAGATCTGCTTGACAGGATCAATCAGCTCAATGAAGAAGGCTTCAACCCTGAAGCGCTTATTGTTGCCCGCAGGCTGGAAGCAATAGCCCCCTTCAATACCGAAACATGGTTCCATCTTGGAAACTGCCTCACACTCAACGGCTTTTTCGAAGAGGCACTTGAAGCGTTCCAGAAAGCGGTTCTTTTCAGCCCCTCCGACAGTGAAATGACCCTCAACCTTGCCCTTGCCTGGTTCAATACCGGACAGCTCGACAGGGCTCTTGAAGAAATTGACGGAATACTTTCAGACAGCTCCATTGAAAAAGAGTTCCATTACTACAGGGGCATCATCCTCCAGCGGCTTGAACGCTTTGCCGAGGCAGAAGCCGACTTTGAGCGGACCCTTGAGCTTGATGCTGATTTTGCCGAGGCATGGTATGAACTGGCCTACTGCAAAGACCTGCTCGATAAATTCGATGAGAGCGTCCAGTGCTACAGAAGGGCGCTTGACGAGGAACCATACAACATCAACGCCTGGTACAACAACGGGCTGGTTCTGAGTAAAATGAAGCGCTATGACGAAGCGCTCGAATGCTACGACATGGCTCTGGCCATTGCCGATGATTTCACTTCGGCATGGTACAACCGCGCCAATGTGCTTGCCATCACCGGACGCATTGCAGAGGCAGCCGAAAGCTACCGGGAAACACTGAAGCATGAGCCGGATGATCTCAATGCGCTTTACAACCTCGGCATAGCCTGCGAGGAACTTGAGCTGTACCGGGAAGCCATTGACTGCTATCGCAACTGCATTCAGCTCAGCGGAGACTTTCCTGATGCATGGTTCGCCCTTGCCTGCTGCCAGGAAGCAATTGACGAATATGACGATGCGTTTGCCTCCATCAAGGCGGCGCTTGACTCTGTACCCGACAGTATTGAATTTCTCCTCCTCAGAGCGGAAATCGAGTATAATCTCAACCAGCTCGACAGTGCCATCAGCACCTATCAGATCATCATAGATCTTGAACCCGACAGCCCGCAGATATGGGTTGATTTTGCCGTAGTACTCAGAGACGCCGGACATATAGATAGATCCATTGAAGCTTTACAGCAATCGCTGAAATTGCAGCCGCTGTCGGCAGATGCACATTTTGAAATTGCGACTGCCTACTTTGCCGCCGGTGACAAACTCAGCACCCTGAAAGCACTGAGCAAAGCCTTCAAGATTGACCCCGACAAGAAGCAGTTCTTTCAGACCGCCTTTCCTGAACTCTACCAGCAGGATGCTGTCAGGAGGATGCTGGGAATTTCATGAGGCCGGCCACAAAAATCTACGGCCTTATCGGTCGCGCAGTGGATTACTCCTACTCTCCACTGATACACAACACAGCCTTCGAGCAGCTTTCGCTTCCCTGCCGCTACACCATTTTCAACATTGCCGAAGAGCACCTGGTTGCCGACGCCTTGAAAGGGGCCCGTGCGCTTGGCATTGCAGGATTCAGCGTCACCATTCCCTACAAGAAAACTGTTGTCCCCCTTCTGGATTCGCTCTCAGAAGAGGCGAAGTCCATTCAGGCAGTCAACACCATTGTCAACCACGAGGGAACTCTTGTGGGCCACAATACCGACATTGCCGGGTTTGCCTCCCCCCTCCTGCCGCACGCCCGCTCCATTCAGGGCCGTCCGGTTGCAATTCTTGGCAGTGGCGGCGCATCCCTGGCAGCCATTGAGGCATTCCGCACGCTCTTCATGCCTTCAGAGATAACACTCTTCATGCGCAACCCGGCAAAAGAAACCCGGATGACAGACCCCGCCATCAAACGCTGCGCCCTGGGAGATCTCAAGGAGAGCGGAAGCCAATCCTCAGCACTGCTCCGCGACGCGGCAGTCGTAATCAATGCAACTCCTGTAGGAACACTCGGCCGTCCCGACGCTCACATGAGCCCGGTACCGGCTGAAAGCAACCTTCTACACCAGGGGCAGATCATCTACGACATGGTCTACAATCCGCTTGACACCCCCCTTCTCCTTGCCGCCAGAAAAGCCGGAGCCGTAACCATTCCGGGCATGGAAATGCTGCTCGCCCAGGGAGCTGCCGCGTTCAGGCTCTGGACCAACCTTGAAATGCCTATGGACGCTGTCCGCAGCGCCCTTTTGAATGAAATAGGTGCAACTGCGATCTGATCTTTTCACAATCCATTTTTCACCCGCCCGCATCATGAGATGGTTTTTCTTTCTGCTTCTCTCTGTCATCGGCCTTGACCGGTTCACCAAACAGCTCGCAATCATCTTCCTCCGCGACACAGGGGAAAGCATCACCATCATCCCCGGCCTCTTCTCCCTCACCTATGCCGAAAACCGCGGGATAGCCTTCGGCATGGAGTTCCTTCCGCCTGCAGTTCTTCTCATCCTGACCACAATCATCGTTTCAGGAGTCATCATCTACGCACTTTACCAGGGAAACAGGCAGCCGCTGTTTCTCGGTTCGTTCGGACTGATTGCAGGTGGCGGCATCGGGAACCTCATTGACAGATTCACCACAGGACGGGTGGTTGACTTCCTCTATTTCGACCTTTACAGGGGTGAACTTTTCGGTCAGTGGATAGCACTCTGGCCCATTTTCAATATTGCCGATTCCGCCATCACCATAGGGGCATGCATGCTCATCATCTTCTACGGCAGAATTTTTCCGGACAGCACTGCATCGGGAGGAAACAATGTTTGCTGACGCACACTGCCATCTCTCCTTTCCTGCCTTTGACGAAGACCGCCCGGCAGTCATTGAACGAATGAAGGAAGCCGGCGTCACCCTTCTCATCGACCCCGGCGTCAATGCGGAAACAAGCAGAACATCAATTGATCTTGCCCGGAAACACAGCTTCATCCATGCCAATGTCGGCCTGCATCCGCATGATGCCGACAGCGGAATTGAAGCTGCAACTTTTGACGAACTCCAGCAGCTTGCCCGATATCCTGAAGTGGTTGCCATTGGAGAGATCGGTCTCGACTACCACTACCCCGAAACAAGCCCGGAGAACCAGCAGGAAGCATTCCGCACCATGCTCAGAATGGCCCGGAGCCTCAATCTTCCGGTTGTCATCCACTCTCGCGATGCATGGCAGGACACCCTGCGGATTCTTGATGAAGAGAACCATTCGGCACTCCGGGGCGTCATGCACTGCTTTTCAGGCGACCTGAATACCGCACAGGAATGCATCAAAAGGGGCTTCCGCCTCTCCATACCAGGCACCCTTACCTACAAACGCTCCACCCTTCCCGAAGTGGTCAGGGCAGTCCCTCTTGAGAGCCTTCTGACAGAAACCGACTCCCCCTACCTTGCTCCCGTGCCATTCCGTGGCAAACGCAATGAACCTGCCCACGCGGCCATTGTTGCCCGCACCATCGCCGAAATCAGGGAAATCCCTGTTGAAAAGGCAGCTGAAGCCATCATGAAGAACACCGCCAGCGCATTCAACCTGGATCTCCAATGAAACAGAGGGATTTGAATTTTTTGAAAATCAGACAAACTTGTTTAGGTTGAAATCCGATAGGACAGCAAGTAACAATCAGGTTTCACAAAAACACCAACGATCCACCAACGACTTTTCAATGAACGATTTACAGCAGGGCGGCATAAACGACAGTGCCTCGTCGGCAGTGGACAACCTTCTCTTTTTTGGCATCAAATACAAGAATGCGCTCATCGGCGCCACACTGTTCTGCCTGCTTGCAGCCGCAGGAACCTATTTCTGGATGAGCCGTCAGGCAGACCGGGAACTGGAAGCCGGCATGGAGCTTTCGGCTGTTGAACAGCTGCTCCAGAGAGGCGACTACCGGGCAGCCATCAAAGGGGACAAAGAGAATCCCGGACTGGAAACCATAGCTGCCTCATATAACGGCACCCGAAGCGGCGAAATGGCAGCACTGCTGCTTGCCAACGCATGGTATTCCCTTGGTGAGCCCGATTCAGCACTCACGGCATTCAATACCGTCTCCATGAAAAATCCTGATCTTCAGGCTGCCGTCCTTGCTGGAAAAGGGGCCTGCTTCAGCAACAGGAAAGAGTACGCCAAAGCTGCAGAACACTATGAAAAAGCCTCCGGGAAAGCCGTAAACAACGCCCTGAAAGCCTCGTATCTGGTCGATGCGGCAGACTGCATGGCGAAGGATGGAAAAGAGGACAACGCCCGTCAACGCTACAGCAACATCATTGAAACATATCCCGGTTCAGCCGGAGCAGCCTCAGCCCAGCGCTCGCTCTGGATGCTTTCCGGCCACAAGTAACACACCACTTCATCCACAAAAACCAGCACCACCATCATGGCAGAACAGTTCATCATCAAAACCAGCCTGGGAAATATTACCGTAAGCCTCTACGATGACACCCCGCTGCATCGCGACAACTTCATGAAGATGGTTGCCGAAAAATACTACGATGGCATCCGCTTCCACCGGGTCATCAACGGCTTCATGGTCCAGACCGGCGACCCGCTTTCCCGTCATGACGACAAGCGTGCACTCCATGGTACCGGAGGCCCCTCCTACAAGGTTCCCGCAGAAATCCGCCATCCGAACAAAAAAGGAACCCTTGCGGCAGCCCGGGACAACAACCCCCAGAAAGCCTCATCAGGAAGCCAGTTCTACATCAACCACGCCGACAACGACTTTCTGGACGGAAACTACACGGTGTTCGGCAGTGTTGATGATGGGATGGATGTGGTTGAACTGATAGCCGCAGTGAAGGTTGACCCCAACGACAACCCGCTGACGCCGGTGACCATTGAATCAATTGAGGCGGCAGCAGCAGACTGAACAGCGATGCCATCAATAAGAGCGGGACTTCAGGACATTCAGCAGCGCATTGAAGCTGCAGCTGTGGAGGCTGGACGAGATCCCGCCTCCATACGGCTGATTGCGGTGTCAAAAACCAAGCCGGCCGGCATGATCCGCGAAGCATTTGATGCAGGTCACAGCCTTTTCGGAGAAAGTTACCTTCAGGAATTCCTTGAAAAACGCACTGACCCGCTGCTTGAAGGACTTCCGATCGAGTGGCACTTTATCGGCCACCTGCAGTCCAACAAGGTCCGATCGGTCATAGGCAAAGTCTCTCTGATACACGGTATCGACAAAATTTCGACCGCCCGGGAACTCTCCCGACAGGCTCTCCGACAGAACCTGCACGCCGACTACCTTCTTGAGGTCAACACCTCCGGCGAATCCACGAAATACGGTATGGCCGAAGACGAGGTACTTTCGGCGGCTGAAACCCTTTTCACCCTCCCCTCCATTACCCTCAGGGGGCTCATGAACATTGCCTCTCCCGACGAAGCATCGGCCCGAAATGAGTTCAGGCGACTCCGTCAGCTGCTCAAGCAGCTGCGCGAGGTGGCTCCAAATCCAGAAGAGCTGAGTGAACTCTCCATGGGAATGAGCGGTGATTTTGAATCTGCCGTCATGGAAGGGGCCACAATGATACGAGTAGGAACCGCCATTTTCGGTGCAAGATGCCTACGGTAGAGAGCGTCCGTAATTTTTTTCTCACCCCCTTCCGGATTATATTGTAAAATTTCCATTCCAGAGAGGATGACCGTTCATCATACGCCCGTCAACCAGTAAATACAATCCATCATGATTGCACAGCAGGCTAAAATTCAGGAGGCAGTCTCCTTCATCAGAAAAAAAACACAGTCCGACTACCCCGTAGGCATTGTTCTGGGAACCGGTCTTGGAGCCCTTGCCAAAGAGATTGATGTTGAATTTGCACTTGACTATGCCGACATCCCCAACTTCCCCATTTCAACTGTTGAAACCCACCACGGCAAGCTGATTTTCGGAAAGCTGGCAGGAAAGAATGTTGTGGCCATGCAGGGCCGCTTTCATTTTTATGAAGGCTACTCAATGCACCAGATTGTTTTTCCTATCCGCGTCATGAAACATCTGGGAGTCAAAACCCTCGGCATCACCAACGCCTGCGGCGGCCTGAACCCTTCGTTCAGCAAAGGTGACATCATGCTGATTGACGACCACATCAACATGCTTCCGGGCAACCCTCTCATCGGCCCGAACGATCCCGATACCGGATCGCGCTTCCCCGACATGTGCGAACCATACTCAAAAAGGATTCTCTCCATAGCCGAGCAGGTCGCGCTTGACAACAAGCTGAAAGTACAGCGGGGCGTCTATGTCGCCCTTCCGGGACCCTGCCTTGAAACCCGGGCCGAATACCGCATGCTGAGAACACTCGGCGCAGATGTCGTCGGCATGTCAACCGTTCCCGAAGTCATCGCAGCAGTCCATCAGGGAACAGAAGTCTTCGGTATGTCTATCGTTACCGACGAATGCTTCCCCGACAATCTTCAGGCGGTAAGCATTGAGGAGATCATTGAGGTGTCCAACCGGGCTGAACCGAAAATGACCACCATCTTCAAAAATGTGGTTGCAAACCTTTAACACCTCAGCAGGAACACTATGATTGATGCAATCTCCTTCAAAGACGGAACCTTCCGTTACCTTGACCAGCGATTACTCCCGCTGCAGGAAATCCATGTGGAAACCAGAGACCACCGCGAAGCCATTGAGGCCATCAAGAGCCTTGCGGTCAGAGGGGCACCGCTTATCGGCGCATCAGCCGGATACACCGTCGTCCTTGGCGTCAACAGCTTCAAGGGAGCAAAGGAAGCGTTCCCCGCATATTTCAGCCAACTCATAGCCGATGTTGAAGCATCACGCCCCACCGCCGTCAACCTTTTCTTTGCCACAAAGAAAATGAAAGCGGTCTATGACGCCAATTTTGAGTCGGACTCTCTTGATGAGCTGAAAGCGAAAATGACCGATGAGGCGCACAAAATCTACAATGACGAAGTCGACAACTGCGACCGCATAGCCCGCCACGGTGTTGAGCAGATCAAGCGCGACTGTGCAGATATCCTCAAAACACGGAAGCTCAATGTGCTGACCCACTGCAACACAGGCACCCTGGCCTGCTGCGGCATCGGCACCGCTCTCGGCGTCATCCGCCTGGCCTGGAAAGAAGGGCTCATCGAGCGCGTCATCACTGCAGAAAGCCGTCCTCTCCTTCAGGGACTGAGGCTGACTGCATGGGAGCTTGAACATGACGGCATCCCATTCATCTCGATTTCAGATTCCTCATCGGCCTTCCTCATGCAGCGCGGCATGATCGACTTCGGTGTTGTTGGCGCCGACCGCATAACAGCCAATGGAGACACCGCAAACAAAATCGGCACCTATGCCCATGCTGTCAGTGCCAGCCACCATGGTCTGCCTTTCTACATCGCCGCACCTGTCTCAACCATCGACATCACGCTCAAAGAAGGAACACAGATACCGATTGAAGAGCGGAACGCTGATGAACTGAGAACCATCTTCGGCACACAGGTTGCCACACCAACCACTCCGGTGCTGAACTACGCTTTCGATGTCACTCCGGGAACACTGCTCCGCGGCATCATCACCGAAAAGAAAGCAGTTGTCGGAAGCTATGAAACCGGTCTCAGGGAGCTGTTTACTCAACAGTGACAGACCAAACGGCATAAACCGGGCGTTACGCGCCCGGTTTATCACTCCAGAAAAAGAGACAAATACTATCCTTTTTTGGATTTAATGAAACTATAATCGTACCTTCAGGAAACAAAAATCGTTCTGGAAGCGTCATCAATACAACCGGACCTCACCCATGGACACTCTTTTTCTCGCAAAGCTGCAGTTCGGGATGACTTCGGTCTTCCATTTCTTTTTCGTCCCCCTCACTCTCGGTCTCTCCATTTTCACAGCCATACTTGAAACAGCCTGGGTTCGTACAGGAAAAGAAAAGTACCGTCAGCTGACCCGTTTCTGGGGGCACCTGTTCCTCATCAACTTTGCCGTAGGTGTGGTTACCGGCATTGTCATGGAGTTCCAGTTCGGCATGAACTGGTCGCAATACTCACGATTTGTTGGCGACATTTTCGGCGTTCCTCTTGCAATTGAAGCGTTGCTCGCCTTCTTTATCGAGTCCACCTTCCTCGGCATCTGGGTCTTCGGCTGGGACCGGCTTTCCAAAAAGCTGCACGCAGCCGCCATCTGGATTGTAGCTCTCGGCTCAAATCTTTCGGCCCTATGGATTCTCGTGGCCAACTCCTTCATGCAGGCCCCGACCGGTTTCAGAATGTCGGCAGACGGCGCAAGAGCTGAAATGACCGACTTCGGAGCCCTCCTCTTCAACCCCCATGTCTGGAAACAGTTCCCTCATGTACTTTCCGGAGGAATTGTAACCGCCGGCTTTCTTGTTATTGCCATCAGCGTCTGGCACCTTGCAAAGGGGACAAAGGACAGGGATGCCTTCATCACCTCCATGAAATTCGGCACCATCTATGCCTTTATCGGCACCATTCTGGTCACTCTGGCCGGCCACACACAGATGCAGCACCTCATGACCACGCAACCCATGAAAGTTGCTGCTGCCGAAGCACTCTGGGAGAGTGAAAATCCCGCAAGCTTCTCGCTCTTCACGGTCGGTGATCAAGAAAACCTGAAGGATGTTTTCTCAATCCGCCTCCCCGGCATGCTCTCCTTTCTCGCTTACAACTCCTTTGAGGGCGAAGTGACGGGAATCAAGGAACTGCAGAAGGAATATGAGGAAACATACGGCCCGGGCAACTACATTCCCTCTGTCATTACTGCATACTGGAGCTTCCGCTTCATGGTGGGTGCAGGCACGCTGATGCTTCTGGTCTCTGTTCTGGGTCTGGTGAAAATCATACGGGAGAACTATGACTTTTCACCCTTCATGAAAAAACTCTTTTTCTGGTCTTTCCTGCTGCCGTGGATAGCCAACTCAACCGGCTGGATACTGGCTGAAATGGGCCGTCAGCCATGGATAGTGTTCGGCCTCCTGAAAACCGAACAGGGTGTTTCACCGGCCTCAGTCGTCAGCAGTGGCGAACTGATGGTTTCAATAGCCTCGTTTTTCCTTGTCTATCTGATGCTTGCCGCGACAGACCTTTTCCTCATGAGGAAGTACGCCATGGCAGGAATTGATCATGAAGAATAAACCGTAACGGAGATACTGATGGAACTGCAGACACTATGGTTCATACTCATAACCGTCCTCTTCACCGGTTTTTTCTTTCTGGAGGGGTTTGATTTCGGAGTAGGCATCCTGCTCCCCTTCATGAGCCGCGAAGACATTGAGAGACGGACAATCATCAACACAATCGGCCCTTTCTGGGACGGCAACGAAGTCTGGCTCATTACAGCCGGCGGCGCAATGTTTGCAGCATTTCCCGAATGGTATGCAACCCTCTTCAGCGGCTTTTACCTGGCACTTCTCCTGATGCTTGTGGCCATGATATTCCGTGGTGTCGCATTCGAGTTCCGCAGCAAACACAGCGACCCGCGCTGGCGGAGTTTCTGGGACTGGAGCATTTTTGCCGGCAGCGCCATACCCGCACTGCTCTGGGGTGTTGCCCTGGCTAACTTCATCAGGGGCATTCCCATTGACGCAGAGATGAACTATGCCGGAGGCTTCTTCAACCTTCTCAACCCCTACGCACTTGCCTGCGGCCTGACATCCCTCTCCATCTTCACCCTTCACGGAGCGGTGTTCCTGACCCTGAAAACCACCGACGCCCTACAGGAAAAGGCAGTGAAAACAGCAAAATTGGCCTGGGTACCCGCGGTACTCCTTTCGTTTATTTTCATGGTCTACACCAACTATGAAACCGATCTCTACAGCCATCTCGGCATCAACCCCGGCATTATTCCCATCTTCAGCGTCATCGCTCTTGTATCTGTGATTTTTCTGCTGCAGAAAAATGCAGCCGGATGGGCATTCGCCATGACCGGCATCGCCATAGCCTTCTCAACCATCACCATCTTCATGGGGCTCTACCCGAGAGTTCTGGTATCAAGCCTTGATCCTGCCTGGAACCTGACCATATACAATGCTTCCTCATCGGAGTACACGCTCGGCATCATGTCGATTGTCGCCCTTCTCTTTGTTCCCCTCGTCCTCGTTTATCAGGGTTGGAGTTACTGGGTGTTCCGTCAGCGGGTCTCCACCGGAGGAAAACTTGAATACTGATGCCTCCCGGAAAAACCGAACCGTACGAAAGCAGAGCCAATGAATCGTGACCGGCGCCTGTTCGGGCTGATACGCGAAAACAGGACGCCGTTCGTTCTGTCATTTCTGTCTGGAGCGCTGGCAGGCCTCATGATGATAGGTCAGGCATTCTCTCTCAGTACAGCCATCAACGCAGCATTCATACTTCACAAGCCCCTCAGTGCGCTGAAGGAGCCGATAGCTCTGTTTGCCCTGTTCAGCGTGATACGGATGCTGCTCACATGGGCAGGGCATACGGAAGCCAACCGGGGAACACTCCAGATACGAAAAAAAATTTTCAGCCGTCTTGCCGCCACCGTGGCCCGGCGTGGGCCGCTTTTGGCCCGGTCAATGCAGAGCGGAAAGCTCAGTCTCACCATGCAGAAAGGGGTCGGCGCACTGGACGCCTACTTCAGCCAGTTCGTCCCACAGCTCTTTCTTGCCGTTGCAATACCGGTGTTGATACTCATCGCAGTTTTTCCAACCGACTTGATCTCCGGCATCATCCTCCTTGTGACAGCCCCTCTCATACCCGTGTTCATGGCACTCATCGGCAAGCGGGCAGGAGCCCTCACAGACCGGCAGTGGGAATCGCTCAGCCGCATGAGCGGCTACTTTCTCGACATGCTCCAGGGCATGACTACGCTGAAAATTTTCGCCCGCAGCCGCATACAGCACGATGCTATCCGGGAGGCCGGTGAAAATTTCAGGGCAGCGACCATGAAAGTTCTCAAAATCGCCTTTCTTTCCTCCCTGACCCTTGAGCTTGTGGGCACCATTGGCACTGCACTGATTGCTGTCGGCATAGGTGTCCGGCTGCTTTCAGGAAGTATGGCTTTCCAGTCGGCACTCTTTGTCCTTATTCTGACTCCCGACTTCTACCTTCCTCTCCGCCAGCTGGGGCAGAAATTCCACGCCGGCATGGAAGGAGAAAGTGCTGCAAAAGATATTTTTGCCATTCTTGAGGACGAAAGCCCCGAACCTCGAAACGGAACCGCCACCCCTGAGAGGAAATCGGTCCAGAGCCTCCCCATATCGTACCTCAATGTGAGCTACTCATACCCTCGAAGCAGCACTCAGGCGCTGAAGGCGGCAACCTGCTGCATTCCTGCCGGCACAACCACCGCCATCATCGGCCCGAGCGGTTCAGGCAAGAGCACCCTTCTCTCCATGATTCTCCGTTTTGCCGATCCAGACTCCGGAACCATCAGCATAGGCACCGACCCACTGGAAAGCTTCAGTATTGAAGCTTGGCAGAAACTGATTTCCTGGGTTCCGCAGCACCCGTTTCTCTTCAATGAAACTCTCCGCGAAAACATCCTGATGGCCAACCCTGAAGCCTCTTTAGAGGAGCTGCAGCGGGCCATCGTGTTCTCGGGACTTGAAGGTGTTGCGGCCGGCCTTCCTCAGGGCCTTGATACCCCGATTGGAGAGGAAGGGGCAAGGCTCAGCGGCGGTGAAGCACAGCGGGTTGCCCTGGCGCGGGCATTCATTAAAGATTCGCCCATTCTGGTTCTCGATGAACCGACATCACATACCGACCCGGAACTTGAAGCTTCGCTGAGCGCCTCAATAAAAACGCTGATGGAGAACCGGACAACCATCATCATTGCCCACCGGCTTGAAACGGTGCGAAACGCAGGCCATATCATCATGCTTCAGGACGGCGCCGTCATGCACAGCGGTACGCATGAGGAGATGGTACGCATCAACCCTTTCTATCAAAAGGCACTTGCGGCAGGGGAGGATCAACCATCATGAAAACATTTTTTCGCCTGAGTGCCCTTGTCCGCCCCTGGTTCTGGTGGATGGCGCTTGCCGCCCTCACGGCATTCGCCGCAACCGGCAGCGGAATCGGCCTCCTGCTCACAGCCGCATGGCTGATTGCAAAAGCAGCATTGCAACCCCCTCTTGCAGCTCTGCAGATAGGTATTGTCGGCGTCCGGTTTTTCGGCATTGCCCGTGGAGTTCTGCGCTACTTTGAACGGCTGATTGCCCACAACACCACATTCAAAATTCTGGCAAACCTGCGCCTCTGGTTTTACGACGCAATTGAACCTCTAGCTCCGGCCAGACTCATGCAGTTCAAAAGTGCCGATCTTCTCCAGAGAATAGTGGACGACATCGGCAGTCTCGAAAACATCTATACCAGAGTCCTTGCTCCACCCGTAACCGCAATTCTCACAAGCTTGCTGATGTGGTTCCTGCTTGGCTTCTGGTCACGGGATGCTGCGCTTCTGCTCCTTCTGTTCCACCTGCTTGCGGGCATTGGTATTCCCCTCCTCTCAACTCTTCTCAGCAGAGGCAACTCCAGCGGCATACTCCGCCAGCAGGCATTGCAGCAGGTTCTGGCCGTCGACTTTGCAATGGGAGTTGGAGAACTGCAGCTCACCGGCAACATCCAGAAACACCTCGACCTGCTTGAAGCCGCTGAAAGGGAAAAACTCCGTCTGGAAAGAAAAAATGCACTCGGCGACGGCATGCATGAAGCGCTCACCGGGCTCCTGATGAACGGAGCGGTCATTGCCGTTCTCTCGGCAGTCATGCCTCTGGTGGAATCTGGACAGACCAGTGGCATTGCCCTCTCAATTGTCACCCTTGCCGTCATGGCCTCTTTTGAAGCCATTCTCCCCCTTCCTGCCTCAGCAAGGCATCTGGAGGCGGACATCCATGCAGGAAAACGGCTTTTTGAAATCCTGGATGCTGCACCTGAAGTCATCACACCCGATGACCCGCGTGCCATACCTGAAGAAATGACCATTGAAGCACGAAACCTCTCCTTCACCTATCCCGGCAGCTCCATACAAGCTCTTGACAAGGTATCCTTCACCATTCCTCAAGGCAGCCATACAGCAATCGTCGGACCGAGCGGGTCAGGCAAATCAACCCTTACATCCCTTCTCATGCGCTTCTGGAACTGCAGCGAAGGGGAACTGAGCCTAGGCGGAGAGAACATCAACCGCTTCCACCCCGAAGAGCTTCGCCGCCACATCTCCCTGGTGTCGCAGAAAACCTATATTTTCGCAACAACCATCCGCGAAAACCTTCTCCTCGCAAAACCTGAAGCCACCGAGGCGCAAATCGCCTCCGCACTTCAAAGCGCAGGTCTCGGCCATTTCCAAAGCAGACTTGATGAATTCACCGGACAGCACGGCATGCAGCTCAGCGGCGGAGAACGCCAGCGCATTGCCATAGCCCGCGCAATGCTTCAGGATGCTCCAATAGTCATTCTGGACGAAGCAACGGCAAACCTCGACCCTCTCACGGAAGTGGAGATCATCCGAGCCATGGAAGAGTTCACTCAAAACAAAACCCTCATCACAATCACCCACCGCCTGCAGGCAATGGAGCACTACAACACCATTATCGTCCTCAAGAATGGCCACATTGCCGAACAGGGAACACACAAGGAACTCCTCAGCCGGAAAGGGGTCTACTGCCGGATGAACATGCTGAGCCGTATTGCAAAAACCAGCTGATTTTGCTTAAGTTGCATGAACAAGTCAGAGAAACAACCCTTCATCCACCACTCCATTGTGAACACTCTGCCAGACAACCAGTCAAGACACTCCGCACCCGGAACGGAAACCCCCAAACGCATTTTCGTCGTCGGGGCAACAGGTTATATCGGGAAATTCGTCACCCGCGAACTGGCAGCACGGGGCCACAAGGTTGTCAGCTTTGCCCGTCCCCGCTCAGGCGTCAACGCCACCGCAACAGAAGAAGAGACCAGACGGCAGCTCGACGGCTCGGAAGTACGGTTCGGTGATGTCGGAAATCCGGAGTCGATAGTACGGGACGGAATATGCGGAGAACGGTTCGACGCCGTCGTTTCCTGCCTCACCTCACGAACCGGAGGAGTGGAGGACTCATGGGCAATTGACTATCAGGCAACCCGTAACGCACTTGACGCCGGCTTGGGGGCCGGCATATCGCAGTTTATCCTTCTCTCGGCAATCTGCGTCCAGAAACCGATGCTTGAATTCCAGAGAGCGAAGCTCCAGTTTGAGCGTGAGCTCATAGCTTCAGGCGTCACCTACTCCATTGTCAGGCCGACCGCCTTTTTCAAATCCATTGCCGGACAGGTTGAAAAGGTAAAAAACGGCAGCCCCTACCTCATGTTCGGCGACGGCACATTGACCGCATGCAAACCTATCAGCGAAGCCGATCTGGCCCGTTTCATGGCCGACTGCCTTGAAGATGCCGACAAAAAGAACCGTATTCTCCCCATCGGCGGCCCGGGCAGAGCAATCACCGCAAAAGAGCAGGGCGAAATGCTCTTTGAGCTTCTTGGCCGCGAACCCAAATTCCGCCGGGCACCAATCCAGATGTTCGACATCATCATACCAATCCTCGCCACCCTCTCGAAACTCTTTCCAAACCTTAAGGACAAGGCCGAATTCGCCCGCATAGGGAAATACTACTGCTCTGAATCAATGCTGGTACTCAACCCCGAAACGGGCCGTTACGATGAAGAGATGACCCCCTCATACGGAACCGACACCCTTCGCAACTTCTACGCCCGGGTCCTCAAAGAAGGCCTCGCCGGCCAGGAACTCGGTGCCCATGCCGTTTTCTGAACCCATCTTTTCATGTATTGCGCATCGAAATAAAGAGTGTAGCCGGGTCTTATCAATCAGCCTCACCCCGAGAGTTACTTGTGATGAATTCAGGCGCACTTGTGGATAGTCAAGCTGGCCGGTGCCACGCCTGTTCTCTTCAGGTATCGCTCGCACTGCTTCTGGATATCGTAGCCAAGCATGGAACCCAGTACGAAATCCTCTTCATGGGTCATCTCTCCGAGCTTTTTGCCGCTGGTGATCTGGCGCACTACAGCCACGCACGCAGATGCTCCGAAGTAGATGTTGACCTTCGCCTGCACACATGGCTGGAGATGGTAGTCGATGCCGTAATGGCGAAGCTTTGCCGTCGCTTCCTCGGTGAGGCGTGAGGGCAGGGTATGCATGACAAGGCTGCGCAGCCCCTTTTGGAACTCGTAGATATGGTGAATAAGTACTTTCATCATGGTTCAGCTTTATGGTTACAGGTAGAGGGGCTGCATGCAGGCCGTTACTCAATGCCTCAAATGCGATGTGGCATGATGAGGATCCTCATGCTTCTCATGATGGCAGGGAGAGGGGCCCATCTGGAGGAACATGGGCTGCTGCTGATGGTGCTCGTGGCCGAGAACGGACTTGCGGACCTCTTCGTCGAAGCGGAAGAGAGCACGGCCCTCAACGGTGTGGATGATGCGGGCCTTGTGCAGCAAGGTGCCGAAAAGGTGCTCCTCTTCATGCTGCTCGGCGACATACCACTGCAGGAACGCGAAAGTTGAATAATCCTTTTCCTGGAGCGCCGCGTCGACGACATCGTTGATGCTCGCCGTAATCTTGAGTTCATGGGCGTAGGCGGCCTCGAGCAGCTCCATATGCGATGCCCATGAAGGAGCGGCAACGGGCACATCGCCGATGAGTGCAAGAGCGCCGGTTTCGTTGATGTAGTCGAAGAGCTTCATCATATGGAATTTCTCCTCCTCGGCATGGCGGCGGAAAAAAGTCGCCGTACTGTCGAGTTCCTGCGAGAGAAGCCATGCGCTCATCTGCAGGTAGAGATGCGAGGATACCGCTTCGAGGTTGACCTGGCGATTGAGCTTTTCGAGAATGTTCTGACTTATCATTGTTTGCTGATGTAAAGGTTACGGGAAAAATCCGGCGAGCTGCCGGCAAAAAAAACGCTCCTCAGGAAAGCATCGGGCTGATTGCCGCTACCCAGGCACTGACCCGAACGGAGGTAAGATGGTCCTGGTTGTCGGCGTCGAGGGCAAGGCCGACGAACTTTCCATTTCGAACGGCCGTCGATTCAGAATGCTGATAATCATCGGTGGGCCAGGACCCTACGACCTCCGCCCCCGCCGCGACGACGGCGTCGTAGATGCTCCCCATGCCATCGAGATACCAGTCGCCGAAGGAGAGCTGGTCACCGAGCCCGAACAGGGCTACCGGCTTGCCGCCCAGATCCATGGACCCGAGTTTTGGAAGGAACACCGCCCAGTCCCCCTGCAGCTCCCCCGTCCCCCAGGTCGATGTCCCGAGAATCAGCGAGTCGAATGCCATAACTTCGTCCGTACTGGCCGAAGCGATATCGCGGACATCTGAAGGCGGGATGCCAAGCTCGTCTGCGATGAGCCTGGCGGCGGCCGCAGTGTTGCCGGTCTGTGAACCGTAGAAAATGCCTGTTCTTTTCATGTTCGATATGTTTTGGTTATGATGATGTTTTGAGTAACAAAAGTCTTCAGCCCTCTCTGCCGCCCGGCGGCATGGCCAGCCTGGCGGCAAGCTCCGGAATCCCGATTTCCAGAGACACAGCGTCCTCGACGGCCCTGCAGAACATCGGAAAATCTTTCCAGGGCACCGAGATCGTCACAATCCCGAGCATGATGATGAACGGCAGCGGATACCCGTTCCGATTCATTTCCGGACCTTTCCGCTCCCTCAGAAAGCACTCCTCCATGATGCGCATGAGCGCATTGCGCCCGACCGTGATGACGGCATGGCGGTAATGGAGATGATATGCCCCGCACGCACAGCGGCTCACGAAGCATCGCGCGCCGCAGGATGAGTCCCCTTGATCGCCTGATGCACACATAGTTCTGTTTATTTAGATTTTATATAAATAAGACGATGGCCAAATAAAAAAGACGCCCCCTACGCACCCTCTCCCACCCATTCGTACCACATGTGGCTCTCACCGCTGCACTTTCCGCAGCAGCCGGGCCCGTGGGCAGGGGAGGTCCGGGCAACAACCAGACCTTTGAGAATCCAGCGGTCGAGCATAGACTCAACCAAAGAACGGTCGGCTTTGAAATGTCGGGCGATTTCCGCCAGCGATGCGCTGCCCTCCCGGGAGAGGTAACTCTTGATGTCTGACAGGGTCATGATTGGGTAGGCTGTTGTTGATGAACTGATGAAAAATAAGTGGGAAGGGGGCCACACACGCCCCCTTCCCGTAACGGAACCGGCTCTTATTTTGACCCGGTTCCGCTCTTTTTGAACAGGCCGTTTCCGGCCGCATACATGATGGCGACGGTTCCCGCAAGAACGGCGGCCATACCCGCTATCCATGCAACGGACGATGCGGGATGGGCTGAGAAGGTGCCGATCTGGTAGGCAAGGACTGCAAAGATCCAGGCCAGACCGGTTGTCCATGCTCCCGCGAACAGGGTCCATGCAAGGTTCGTTTCACGGTATACCGCAGCTATGGCGGCCACGCATGGGAAGTAGAGCAGGATGAACACCAGATAGGCGAACGCGCCTGCAGTACCGTCGAAGAGCGTGATCATGGAACCGAAAATAGAAGAACCTACCTCCTGCTCTTCGGCGAACGCTTCAGAATCGGAGACATCGCCTACCGATATGCCGAGCGGGTCAAGCAGCGAGCCGCCGACACCTGAGAGGTTGTCGGGAATGGTGGCCAGTGCTTCAGTGAATGCACCGCCAAGCGAGAACGTCTCCTCTTCCTCTTCCACGCCCTCTTCACCGGCCGCGGCCGATGCCGCATCGGCATCCATCTGGGAATAGAGATTGTCGAGGGTTCCAACAACAGCCTCCTTGGCAAAAATGCCCGTAAAAAGACCTACCGCTGCGGGCCAGTTCTCCTGGCTCACACCGAAGGGTGCGAACACCGGAGAGATAGCCTTGCCGGTAGCCGAGAGTACCGAGTTTTCCGAGTCCTCGTTGCCGAATGAACCATCAGTTCCGATAGAGTTCATGAGGCTGAGTACCATAATGACAGGAACGAGCACCTGGCCTGCCTTGACAATGAACGACTGCAGACGGTCCCATACCCTCAGAAACACACCCTTGAAACTCGGCATGCGCCATGGAGGCATCTCCATAATGAAAGGAGATACATCACCCTTCAGAAGGGTGCTCTTGAGGATGAAGCCGGTCATAATCGCCACAGCAATACCCATGAGATAGAGCAGGAAGACGAGGTTCTGGCCGCCCGACGGGAAGAAGGCTACAGCAAAGAGTGCAAAAACCGGCATCCTGGCACCGCAGGACATGAAGGGAACCATCATGATGGTCATGATGCGATCACGCCGGTCGCTCATTGTCCTTGCCGCCATAATAGCCGGCACATTGCAGCCAAACCCGACAAGAAGCGGGATGAATGCCTTTCCAGGAAGACCGATTGCACGCATGCCGCGATCCATGACATAGGCGGCACGCGACATGTAACCGGAGTCCTCAAGAAATGAGAGGAAAATGAACATAAAAGCTATCGGCGGAATAAAGGTCGCCATGGTCTGCAGGGCACCACCGATACCAGTGGAGAGAATGGCTGTCAGCCATTCTGGCGAGCCTACAGACGAGAGCAAGAGACCTGGCCCATCAACAAACAGCGCCCCGGCGGCAATATCGAAAAAGTCGATAAAGGAGCCCCCGACATTGATGGTAAAGAGGAACATCAGGTACATGAGGCCGAGAAAGATCGGAATGCCGAGATAGCGGTTGAGCACCACACTGTCGATCATGTCGCTTACGGAACGGCCCGCCGCAGCCTTACGGCGCACGGCCATGGAGGTGAGTGATGCGATGAAGCGGTAATGGGCGTCTGCGATGGTGATGTCGGCATCCTCACCGAGGGTGGAGGCAAGCGCCTGGCGTGCATGTTCGCCGATGGCGGCAGCGCTGCCGAGTCTTTCTTCAAGCAGCGGGTCCCCTTCAAGAATTTTGAGGGCGTACCAGTCGGCATCATGATGGTCAATGCCGGCCCTGCCTTCAAGATCCGACGCCAGTCCCTTCACCGCCTGGACGACGGCATCAGGATATGAGACCCTGCATCCCGGAACGCGTTTTTTCTGCATCTCTCCGGCAATAGCCTCCTTCAACTCCTCGATGCCCTCGCCCCGTGAGGCGACAATCGGCACCACCCGGCAACCGAGACCTGAGGAGAGCGCATCACTATCAATATCGATGCCGCGTTCCCCTGCTGCATCAAGCATGTTGAGTGCCACGAGCACCGGCACATTCATTTCGAGCAGACGGCTGGTGAGATAAAGGTTTCTGTCGGGATTGGAGGCGTCAACAATGTTGATGATAAGCTCAGCCTCTCCTCCAAGGATATAATCCCGCGCAACCGCCTCATCCTCTGAAATGGCCGAAAGCGAATAGATGCCGGGAAGATCAACCAGTTCATAGGCTTCACTCTTAAAAGAAAAAGTGCCGCTCTTTCTATCGACGGTAACACCGGGCCAGTTACCAACCGTCTGGTTCAGGCCCGTCAGGGCGTTGAACAGCGTTGTCTTACCGCAATTGGGGTTACCGACAACCGCAATAACCCTCCGCCTATCCGCTTTCGGGCGCAGCTTCGTTACAGCACCCACCAGTTCTTCTGCCTGTATCATCTTACCTCCTCAACTGTTATGCCTTCAACCTCGTGCTTGCGAAGTGTAAGACGGTAATTTTTAACTGAGATTTCAAATGGATCGCCAAGCGGGGCAACTCCCTCTACCTTGATGGTTTCGCCCACAAGCAACCCCATATCGAACAGGCGGCGCCTGAGCTGCGGAGAGGCCGAGACGCCAAGCACCTTCCCGCTCTGCCCTTTTTTGAGTTCAGAAAGATTCATTGTGTTTTTCTCCTTACGATGATTTCCATGGATATGGCATGGTCGATAGCCATCCTGCCGTCGCGAACCTTCAAGAGGACCGGCACGCCGCGATCGTTCTGGACAACCTCCACCACCTGCCCGGAACTGAACCCGAGCTCTGAGAGGCGGCGCTCCTGTCCGCTTCCGTCGCGGAGGCGACCATGGCCAGGGCCACGGCCGCCATGCTGGTGACGACCCGTACCGTTATTGCAGGAGAGCGGACCGCCGCCACCTTGCGCCCTCCGGAATCCAATGATTTCTGCGGATTCACCAGTGTGAAGCATACCAAGCGGAACAATCATAGCTACTCCTGTTTTTTTCTGTTGCTTAAAACTCCATTGCCAGCTGCATGGTGAAGGTATCGGTATCGGCAGTGTCCGCTTTGTTTTCAGCACGCTGGTATTCGAACGCCAGGCCTGCACCCTCTGCTACCTCCCATCCAAGGGCTGCAGCATAGCGGGAGTCGTTTGTCTCAAAGTCATCCGCCCCCTCATAACGCACGGCAAGACTGAATGGCGCTTCAAAATCGTATCCAGCTTCTACGCTCCAGGCGGAAGGCTGCTTGCCGCCGTACTCGCCATCGGTGAAGCTGTCGCAGGCACCCAGATACTCGCCCCTCAACTCAAAAGCCCCGTAGCCCGCTATGGCGTTAGCTGACCATCCACCTACAAAATCTGTCGTTTTTTTATCAGTAAAACCGTCCTGGAGTCCATCGGTATCGGCCATATTGTTCGTCCAGGAGGCGCCGAAGCCATAGCGGAAGCTGTCAACCTCTTTCTGCCAGCTGAAGGCTGCAACGAGGCTGTTGATTTCGCTTTCGCCTGCTTTCTGCACATCGCCCTTGAACACCGAAAGCGAACCGGTGATGCCATCCGCCTCATAACCCGCTTTCACTGATGCGTGCAGCTTGCTTTCACCAAGCTCGAGTGTCATGGGGTCGGAGATCATGCTGCTCTCAAACGAGCCGAACGACTGGGTAAGGCGGCCGACCTCAGCGAAGAACGGGGAGGATTCCGACTTCATCCTGATGTAGGCCTGCTCAACAAGGATGTTCTCGCTGTTTTCACCCTGTTCGTAGAGCAGAACTCCATAAGCGGTGAGCCACGGGTTCACTTTTGCCTCAAGACCGAGCTCAAGGGTTGCAAGGGTGAGGTCGGAAGTGGCTTTCGAGTCAGAAGGATCCTGATAGTTCGCTTCCACTTCCACAAGACCTCCGAATGCCAGTCCTTTGGTGATGCTGCTTTTCTCCGCCTCGGGCCGGGGGGCAGCTTCTACCCGATTCTCCAGGAGATCAAGACGGCGTTTCAGTTCAAGTACTTCATCCGAAGCAAAGAGAGCTGATGAGGGAACCATTCCAAGGGTTGCGAGTGCGGCACCAGCAATAATCATCTTTTTCATAAGACTTAATTAGATTTTGTATAATTAACGAGCAGAACAAATCTACCGTTATTTATATAAAATCCAAATAAGCGAGAAAAAAAGTTCTTCAGGATTTCAAACACCACGGAATACAGTCAGTACGGGCAGCCTGAAATCTCAGATGAGATCGCTGAAGAGCTTCTTCAGCTCTCAGTCACCTCACTTGAACGGGGGGCAGCTGAAGTCAACCGGAAAGGAAGGTTCCACTCCCCCCTGCCGGTCGATACCCTGGGGCATCGCATGCACGCCGGATGGCAGTTCATCATGTTCCATCAGGTATTCAAGCAGCCAGCCGCTCAGCCGGTAATATCCCGATGGTTTGGCCGTGGGAGACTCTGCGGCAGGGTTCGGCGGCTTTCCTTCAGCCCATTTCTCCACAAGCGCCTCAACCTGCTCCCTGTAAAGGGTTTCGCGTGCATTACTCTCCATCTGAGGCCCCTTCTGCCCGCTCCGACTGGTCCACAAGGCGAAGTTCTTCTGATGCAAAGCCAAACTCCGCACTCTTTCGTCGAAGCTCCTCAAGAAGCTCCGGATTCATTTCCGGACTTCTTGACAGTATCCAGAGAAGGTCCCTGTCATGTCCGGAGACAAGAGCCCACCTGTATTCCTCACGGTCGAGAGCAAGAATGTTGTACCCTGCGTAGAAGGGACCGAAAAAGGAGACTTTCAGGGCTCCACGGTCACTCGGGCCGTCGAACTTTGCCCTGCCTTCAACACTCTTCCACCTGTTCTTTTTCGTGTCGTATCCTCTGTTCTCTACTCTGACCTTTCCATCCGGCTTCAGGGTATAGGTTGCAGAAACAGCCTCAAAATTCTTTTCGAAGGAGTTGTCGAGACGGGCGATTTCGTACCAGGTACCAAGATAGCGCTCAAGGGAAAAATCATCAACCACATCAAGTCCTTCAGGAATACCGGTACATCCGGCGGGGAGAAGGAGCAGCAGCAGGGTAAGCAGTCGTTTCATCATGATATCGGCCGGGAATAGTTATTGAAAAAAAACAGAACACATGGATGCATGCCGGGCAGGCTTCTCAGTCAAACACAACGGTTTTGGTGCCGTTCAACAGAATTCTATGTTCACTGTGAAGCCGCACGGCGCGCGCAAGCACAAGGCGTTCAAGATCACGGCCGCGCCTGATAAGGTCGGCAAGGCTGTCCCGGTGGGTGACGCGGACCGTATCCTGTTCGATGATGGGTCCCTGGTCAAGCTCTTCGGTAATGAAATGGCTTGTCGCCCCGATAATCTTCACACCCCGCTCATAGGCCTGACGATAGGGGTTCCCGCCAACAAAAGCGGGAAGAAAAGAGTGGTGAATGTTGATGACCCGGCCCCTCCACCGCTCAACAAAAGCGGGGGAAAGCACCTGCATGTATCTGGCCAGGACAACCCAGTCAACATCGTGCGCCTCCAGGAGGGCGGTCGTCTGCTTTTCTACCGCCATGCGGTTCTCACTGCTGACGGGAATCACATGAAAGGGAATCCCGCAGTGGTCGGCAAGAGGCTGGAGATCGGGATGATTTGAAACAATCAGGGGAATCTCTATCTGAAACTCCCCGATGCCGTGACGCCACAGAAGCTCCTGCAGACAGTGGTCATATCTTGAAACAAAAACCGCTACCCGGCTCTTCCTTCCTGTGAACCGGAGAGCCCATGCTGCTCCCAGCTCTTCAGCAAGAGGACGGAACTCCTCTTCAAGCTCCTCTTCAGGTATGGAAAACTCCTCAAGGCTCCATAAAATCCTGATGAAAAACCGTCCCTCGACAGGATCGACATGTTCATCAAGGTCAATGATATTGCCCCCCCGTTCGAAAATAAACAGCGACAGCCTTGAAACAAGTCCGCGGCGATCCGGACATGAAAGAAGAAGTACCGCGTTACCGGCGGCAGCATGGGGGCTCTGTGGTGGCATGGACGGAATGCTTCAAGGGTTCAGGTAATTATGTATATTTATGTTTTTTCAGAACCATCTTCAACGACAATAAATTTCATCCGCCCCTTCATGGCTGTTTCCCGCTCCATTGCCTCCCCCTTCATCATCACTGCCGTCGTCCTTGCCTGCGTCATTGCCTGGTTCTTCATTGATCTGCCGGCAGTCACGCTGTTCCATGCGCTCGACCAACCGCCCTACCACGACCTGTTCAAAACCATCACACGGCTGGGCCAGTCGGAGTGGTACCTTGTCGGCGGCTTCGTGATTTTTCTGCTCCTGCGTAGAAAAAAACCGCAGTATTCTGCAGCAGGCCTCTTCCTCTTTACCACCACAGCTGTTTCAGGTCTCAGTGCAGACCTTGTCAAATTCATTGCAGGAAGGGCCCGGCCGAAACTTTTTTTCAGTGAAGGAATCAACGGGTTCGACTTTTTCCATATCGAACACGCATGGACCTCATTTCCTTCAGGGCATTCCGCAACGGCATTCAGCGTGGCTATGGCCTTCGCCCTGCTCTGGCCGAAAGGGCGACCGTTCTTTCTGCTTGCCGGCGCACTGATTGCCTTCAGCCGCATCTTCCTCACCCAGCACTATCCCAGCGATGTCATTGCCGGATCCTACATCGGCATTGTGTCCAGCATCCTGCTTTACAACCACTACTTCAAAAAACAGCTTCATGACTGACCGGGGACCACAGTCCGGCACGGGACTCTATGCCGCCATGCTCGGAATCCTTGTGCTTGCCAGCTTTTTCGCAGTGCTCGGCAACGCCCCTCTTTTTGATGTAGACGAAGGCGCCTTCAGCGAGGCGACCCGTGAAATGGCAGCCAGCGGCAATTATCTGACAACCTATCTGAATGGTGCTCCACGGTTTGACAAACCGGTGCTCATCTACTGGATGCAGCTCCTCAGCATCAAAACCTTCGGACTGAACGAGTTCGGCCTGCGCTTCCCCTCCGCCCTGTTTGCCGGCGGCTGGGCAATGGCAATGTTCTTTTTCGCCCGTCGCGAGTTCAGCCAGCGGGAGGCTTTTCTGGGATCGGCCATGCTTGTTCTCTCGCTGCAGGTCACCATCATTGCAAAGGCTGCCATAGCCGATGCACTCCTGAACTTTTTCCTGGCCCTGACCATGCTGGCCATCATGCGACATTACCGGACAGGCTCCAGCCGGATGCTGCTTGTCGCTTTTGCAGCCATGGGGTTCGGCATGCTCACAAAGGGGCCTATCGCACTTCTTATACCCATTGCCGTCACCTTTCTCTTCAATCTGCAGGAATTTCGATTGAAAGAGTGGTTCCGCATGGTGCTTAACCCATGGGGAATCCTGATCTTTCTGGCAATAGCCCTCCCCTGGTACCTGCTTGAGTACCACGACCAGGGCATGGCATTCATTGAAGGGTTTTTCCTCAAACACAATGTCAACCGGTTCAGCTCATCGCTTGAAGGCCACTCAGGCTCCCTCTTCTACTATATTCCCGTCATTCTCATCGGGCTGCTCCCCTTCACCGGCCTCTTCTTCACGCTCCTTTTCCATCTTCGCTCCTTTATGGCCGACAGGATCAACCGGTTCCTCTTCATATGGGCGGCTTTTGTCTTCGTATTCTTCTCGCTCTCCGGCACCAAGCTCCCCCATTACATGATTTACGGCTACACGCCGCTCTTCCTGCTCATGGCACGGGCTCTGCCGCTTTCGCCTCACCCTCGCCTGCAGGTCATCTGGCCCCTCAGCCTCTCAGCCCTCATCCTCGCCCTGCCCCTGGCACTGCCCGAAATGGCATCAGAGGCTCCCAATGCTTATGTTGGCGACATCATTGAAGCTGCCATTCTGCTTCTTGACAGCCACCACATGGCAATCACCCTTACTGCCGCCGCCGCAATGGGCGTTCTTGCTCTTTTGCCCCGTATTTCATCGGGAACCCGGCTTGTTGCAACAGGCATCGTCTTCTCTCTTTTCATCAATCTGCATATCATGCCCCTTGCCGGAAAACTCATGCAGGAGCCCGTCAAAGAGGCTGCGCTTCTGGCAAAAAGGAATGGCTGGAAAATCGTGATGTGGAAAGTCGATTACCCCTCTTTTTTAGTATATTCGGAGTCATTTGTCGAAAAAAGAGCCCCCCGTGGCGGAGAAATTGTGCTGACAACCACCCGTTATCTTGACCGACTTGAATCACCTGCCGTGCTCTACCGGAAAAACGGCATCGTTCTTCTGAAAACATATGAATGAACCCTGCCCCATGAAGCTTTCGGTCGTCATACCGGTCATGAATGAACAGGAGAGCATCAGGCCTCTGTTTGATGCTCTATGCGCCTCCCTCTCTTCGGTGGAACATGAAATCATTCTCGTTGATGACGGTTCCACCGACGGCACCGTTGCGCAAATAGAGGCACATCGCCCGTCAAATCTCAAACTGGTGGTCCTCAACAAAAACTACGGTCAGACAACAGCCATGGCTGCCGGCATTGACGAGGCCTCGGGTGAACTCATTGCAACCATGGACGGAGACCTGCAGAACGACCCCGGCGACATCCCCATGATGATGCAGTACCTCTTTGAGCATGACCTTGATGTTGTGGCAGGAAGACGCGCAGGACGAAAAGACGGCATGGTCCTCCGGAAAATCCCGAGTCTCATCGCCAACGCCATCATCCGCAACATGACCGATGTGCACATCCGCGACTACGGCTGCACCCTGAAGGTCTTCAAAAAAGATGTGGCTAAAAACCTCGGCCTCTACGGCGAACTCCACCGCTTCATACCGGTTCTTGTCCAACTCTACGGCGCAAGAATGGAGGAGGTTGATGTCCGTCATCACCCGAGGAAGTTCGGCCGGTCGAAATATGGAATCGGGCGCACATTCAAGGTTCTCAGCGACCTCCTCTTCATGGTGTTTTTCCAGAAATACAGCCAGAAGCCGATGCACCTTTTCGGCACACTCGGCTTTCTCTCCCTCTTTACCGGACTCGGGATGAACCTCTACCTGCTTGTGCTGAAAATTCTCGGGCAGGATATTGGAAACCGCCCCCTGCTTTCACTCGGCATCATCCTTACCTTTATCGGCATCCAGCTCATTACAACCGGGTTCATAGCGGAATTCATCATGCGGACCTATTATGAATCGCAGAACAAGAAACCCTACATCATCAGAAAGATCGTTGGCAAACAATAGCTCAAAAATAAAAAAACTGCTCAAAACGGCAGTTCAGATACTCGTTACCCTCATAGCCCTCACCCTCGTCCTCCGGAAAACGGACATCGGAGAAATCGGCAGGATCATTCAGGGTGCCAATATCGGATATCTTCTTCTGTCCCTGTTGTTCTTCAACATCTCGAAAGTGTTCAATGCAGTGCGTCTGAGACGGTTTTTCAAGGCGATAGGTCTTGAACTCTCATGGGTCTACAACCTCAAGCTCTACTACCTTGGAATGTTCTACAACCTCTTCCTGCCAGGAGGCATAGGAGGTGACGGGTACAAAATTTTTGTCCTGCAAAAGAACCATGAGGTCAAGACGATCAATGTTTTCCATGCTGTTTTCTGGGATCGTATATGCGGTATTTTCGCGCTTGTCTTTCTCTCCCTTATCCTCCTGATACCCAGTTCGTTCGCAACAGCACTCCCTGACGCCGTGCCCTACGCCTGGGCTGGAATCATAGCCGTCTACCCCCTTGCCTTTCTCCTGAACAGGGTTGCATACAGGCAGTTTCTGCCGATATTCGCCATCACCGCCTGGGAGTCCATTCTCGTTCAGGCAACACAGGCAATTTCCGCCTGGTTCATTCTTCTGGCCATTGCCCCCGGCATGCCGGTCATTGACCATCTTGCCATTTTCCTCATTTCGACAGTAGCCACCATCCTGCCCATCACCATCGGCGGAGCCGGAGCGCGCGAGGTCACTTTTTACTACCTGCTGAACTTCCTCCACCTGGAAACAACGACAGGCATTGCCCTCTCACTGATATTCTTTGCTATTTCAGCACTCTCCTCCCTTACCGGAATTCTGACCCGTATCCGCCATGAATCAAGCAGAACGAATGCAGAGCAGACAGCCTGAACGGACTGGCTGAAACAGCCGCAGTGCTGATGCAGTCATTTTCCGACATTCACAGACCCTGACGGTGCAGACTCTCAACGGAAAGATCCTTTACTTTTGCCTGTGGCTCTACCCGACCATTCCACTCATGCAGTTCAAGAGAGTAGACCATTGAAAACGACTGACCGGATGACTCCTTCAATGCGTCGTAAATATCTTTCCGGTCAAAGGCAATGACATCAAGTCGCTTTCCGGACGCATCCCTCACCATGAACTTCACATGACGCTCCTTCAGCAGCCTTACAGAACCATTGCACTGCAATCCTTCTGTAAGAAACAACGGCTCGGGGTTTCCCACTCCATACGGGGAAAATCGCTGAAGTGCTTTCATGAAGTTGCCGGTAATCTCACCCAGACCAAGCTCCGTATCGACAGTAAGCTCCTTCTGCCGGGCATCCATATCAAGGACTCTCGCTGAGATCTCATCAAACCGCTTTCTGAAGGCTGGAAGATTCTCCGGACGCATCGACACCCCCGCAGCCTGATGATGACCCCCGAACTGCTCAAGAAGATCTGAACACTCCTGCAGAACACTGTAGATGTTCAGTCCGGGCACACTTCTGACCGACCCCTTCACCAGCTCCTTCGAAGCCCCAAGAATAACAGTCGGAAGATGGTACCGTTCAAGCATTTTTGAAGCTACGATACCAACCACTCCAAGATGCCAGCTCTCGTCATAAAGAACAATGGATGAGCAGTATGATGCAAAATGCCCTTCAACCATCTCCTCCGCCCGTTTCAGCATCTCCAGGTCCGTACGGCGCCGAAGAATGTTCAGTTCTTCAAGCTCCCCGGTATGCACCCGGGCCTCATCTTTTGATTCAGCAAGCAGCCAGTCAACCGCCTTGCGGGCAGATCCCATCCGACCTGCAGCATTGATGCGGGGAGCAATACCAAAAGTGACACCGGTCATGCTCAAATCCCGGGGGTTCACCTTCATAAATGACAGCATGGCCTCAATACCCACCCGCGGTCGCTGCTGCATCTTTCTGAAACCTTCCCGCACCATCGTCCGGTTCTCTTCCGAAAGAACCACCATGTCGGCAGCGGTGGCAATGGCAACAAGATCGAGATACTGCTGCCAGCTCTCTGCACTGAGTTGAAGCTCTTCAGCAATGGCCTGAATGAATCTGAAGGCCACGCCGCACCCGCAGAGTTCCCTGAACGGATAGCTGCACCCCGGAACTTTAGGGTTCAGAATGGCATAGGCATCAGGCAGTTCCTCCGGTTCATGATGGTCACAGACAATGACATCCATCCCCAGCTCCCCGGCCCGTTCTATCGCCAGATTGGCACTGATGCCACAATCCACTGTTATGATGAGCCCAACCTGCCGTTCAGCTGCCGCTCTGATACCCTCCATTGACAAACCATATCCCTCTTCAAACCGGTTGTTGATGTAGTAGGAAACATCCGCATCCCGATCCCTTAAAAAAAGATTCAGCATCGCCGTTCCGGTAATGCCGTCCACATCATAGTCGCCGTATATCATGATTTTTTCACCAGAGCGGATTGCCTCCTGCACACGGCCAACCGCTGTTGGCATGGAAGCAAAGAGCGAAGGTGAAGGAAGAGTCTCCAGAGATGCAGTGAAAAAGGCTTCAGCAGCCTCATAACTCTTCACCCCTCTCATGAAAAATATCCGGGCAAGCGGAAGGGAGGCTTTGATGCTGCAGGCAAAAGATGTGAGCGCGGCGTCATCAACGGGAGGAAGGTTCCAGCGGTAGCGTTTCATGAAGAAGTACAACGGAATTGAGAGCAGGATGATGGCAAAGAATCAATGTAACGCTTCCCCGTGAACCCGCAAAAGGAAAGGGCTCCGGCTTGAATTTTGGTCAGGATATCGCTACATTGATTGCAGAACAGGCCCAGCCTTTGTCCTCCTCTGCATCAATCACCACTGAACCCACGAGCATGAGCAAGCTGATTACCATTGAACGACACATCCTTGAGCAGCAGAAAAACTTTCCGGAAGCCACCGGGGAACTGACCGATCTCCTCAGTGATGTTGCCTTTGCCGCCAAACTGGTCAGACGGGAGGTTGTGCGCGCAGGACTGGTTGACATTCTTGGATTTGCCGGAAGCACCAATGTACAGGGAGAAGAGGTAAAGAAGCTTGACTTGTTCGCCAACGACAAAATCATCAACGCTATCGGTCAGCACGGCCGGTTCGCCATTATGGGCTCTGAAGAAAACGAGGAGATCATAACCCCACCCAACAACGAAAACGGCAGCTATGCCCTGCTCTTCGACCCCCTTGATGGCTCATCCAATATTGATGTCAATGTGAGTGTCGGGACCATTTTCTCCATCTACAAAATAAAAAACAGCGACCCCCGCAAGGCCGACATCAGCGACTGCCTCCAGAAAGGATCGGAACAGGTTGCAGCAGGCTATGTCATCTATGGCTCTTCGGTCGTCATGGTCTACACCACCGGCCACGGCGTCCACGGCTTCACCTACGACCCGACCATCGGCGAGTTCCTCCTTTCGCATGAAAACATAGTCACCCCGAAACACGGGAAATACTACTCGATCAACGAGGGGTCGTACGCTCAGTTCAACGATACAACAAAAAAGTACCTCGACTACATCAAAGAAGAGGACAGCGCAACCGGCAGACCCTACAGCACCCGTTACATCGGCTCGCTGGTTGCAGATTTCCATCGCAACCTGCTGACCGGCGGCGTCTTTGTCTACCCTCCCACAACAAAGCACCCCAACGGAAAACTCCGGCTCATGTACGAAGGAAACCCCCTCGCCTACATATGCGAACAGGCTGGCGGACGGGCTACTGATGGACGGCGCCGCATTCTCGACATTGACCCGTCTGAACTGCATCAGCGTACACCGCTCTACATAGGAAGCGAAGACGATGTACGGGTAGCTGAAGAGTTTGAACAGGGCATTCGCTGAACTGCCCCGACAAAACCGTGCACCGAAAAAGAAAAGCCACCTCTCAGGTGGCTTTTCTCTGGTTACAGGCTTCCCCGCTCAAAAGGGGGATAGAAGAGCCTTTCAATACCTGTTGCCTTGCCGGTAGCAGCATCAAAAGCCATAATGATGCCTGACATGTGGACATCATCCACAGCGCACTCATATTTATGCGGAGTCTGGTAGAGCATGCGGTCCGTGGCAGATTTTATCTGCATCCCGATAACCGACTGGTGCGGCCCGGTCATTCCTGCATCGGTGCAGTATGCAGTCCCTTTCGGCAGAATCCGCTCGTCAGCCGTCTGCACATGGGTGTGCGTTCCTATCAGGGCTGACACACGGCCGTCAAGATACCAGCCGAGGGCAATTTTTTCGGCTGTTGCTTCCGCGTGGAAATCTACAAAAATGAAACGGGCCTGATCCTTGACCTGCTTGATAACCCAATCGGCTGTCCGGAAGGGGCAGTCAATGGGCGACATGAAGGTCCGTCCCTGAAGGTTGATGATGGCAATGTCGCCAAGACCTTCAGGAAGGCGATAGATGCCGTATCCTTTGCCATAGGTTCCTTTGGGGTAGTTGAGAGGCCGGAGAACCTGAGGATGGGTTTTCAGGGTATCGAAAAAATTGAAATTGCTCCAGGTATGATTCCCACCGGTCACCACATTCACACCCGCCTCCAGCAGCTGATTGAGGGCATCGACGCTCATCCCCTTCCCGTTGTGCGCATTCTCTCCATTGCAGACCACAAAATCAATATGGTGGCTGCTGATGAAGCTTTTCAGCATCCGCCCGACAATCTGCAGTCCCGGAGTGCCTACAACATCGCCAATAAAGAGTACCCTGAGGGTTTTCTGTCCCATACTCACACATCCTTCTTGTTACTGTTTTCGATCATATAATAAGGTACGCATGCAGGAGCACAATAGGAAAGTCCCCATGAGGAAAGAGCCTCCCAAAAACAGCAAAAGCCCGGAATATACCGGGCTTTTGCTGTTTTGACTCCCAAGAGTGGAGAGAACAATCACAGAGTGTCAATGATTGCGTTAAAGGTTGCGCTGGGGCGCATTGCTGCGGAAACCAGTGCATCGTCCACATGGTAATACCCTCCCATTGCAACAGGCTTGCCCTGTGCAGCAATCAGCTCTTCATTGATTGCTGTTTCAGCAGCGGCAAGTTTTGCTGCAACATCAGCAAAACGGCTCTTCAGTTCACCATCACCGCTCTGGGCTGCCAGAGCCTCGGCCCAGTAGAGGGCAAGGTAGAAATGGCTTCCACGGTTGTCAATCTGACCAACCTTACGGGCAGGTGACTTTCTGTTGTCAAGGAACTTTCCGATTGCCTGATCAAGAGTTTCAGCCAGAACCGCGGCCTTCTCATTGCTGAATGCGGAGGCAAGGTGCTCGAAGGAGGCGGCAAGTGCCGAGAACTCGCCGAGAGAATCCCAGCGGAGGTACCCCTCTTTCTCAAACTGCTGCACATGCTTTGGAGCAGAACCGCCCGCACCTGTTTCAAACAGTCCGCCACCGTTCATCAGCGGCACGACAGAGAGCATTTTGGCACTTGTGCCGAGCTCAATGATGGGGAACAGATCGGTCAGGTAGTCGCGAAGCACATTACCGGTAACCGAAATGGTGTCCTGTCCGGCACGAAGACGACCGAGAGAGAACTGCATGGCTTCAACAGGATTCATGATGCGGATATCAAGACCGGCAGTATCATGTTCTTTCAGGTAGGTGCCTACTTTTTCAATCAGCTGCGCATCATGTGCACGGCTGCTGTTGAGCCAGAAAATGGCAGGGGCTCCGGTTGCACGGGCCCGTGAAACGGCAAGCTTGACCCAGTCACGGATAGGAGCATCCTTGGCCTGGCACATCCGGAAAATATCACCGGTTTCAACAGCCTGCTCCATCAGCACAGTTCCTGCAGCATCCACCACGCGGATGAAGCCTTCGGCGGGAGCGGTGAAGGTCTTGTCATGCGAACCGTACTCCTCGGCTTTCTGCGCCATCAGCCCAACATTGGGCACAGTGCCAATGGTTGCGGGATCGAACGCACCGTTCTTTTTGCATTCCTCCACCATTGCCTGGTACATGGTGGCATAGCAGCGGTCCGGAATCATTGCGGTAGTATCGTGCAGCTCACCGTCAGGTCCCCACATTTTTCCACCGTCACGGATAACAACCGGCATGGAGGCATCGACAATGATGTCGTTGGGCACATGGAGGTTGGTGATACCCTTGTCGGAATCAACCATCGCCAGTGCAGGACGGGTGGGGTAAACAGCCTGGATATCAGCCTCTATTTCAGAGCGCTGTGCATCAGGAAGGTTCTGGATTTTCGCGTACAGGTCGCCAAGACCGTTCCTGACATTGACGCCAAGCTCCTTGATGACAGCAGCATGCTTTTCAAACACATCACGATAGAAAACAGAAACGGCATGTCCGAACATGATGGGATCGGAAACCTTCATCATGGTTGCCTTCAGGTGAAGCGAAAGAAGCGTGCCATTCTTTTTGGCCGCATCAATCTGGGCTTCAAAGAAGCTGCGCAGCGAACGGACATTCATGACCGCTGTATCGATGACCTCATCCTGCAGAAGGCTGGTTTTGTCTTTAAGCACCGTCACGGAACCCTCAGCACCGGCGAACTCAATGCGGACAGTCGTCGGAGCAGCAATGGTTACCGACTTCTCGCTGCCGTAAAAATCCCCACTTGCCATGCTGGCAATGGATGACTTTGAATCGGCAGACCAGGCGGCCATACGATGCGGATTGTTCTGAGCGTATTTTTTCACGCTGAGCGGTGCGCGACGGTCGGAATTACCCTCACGGAGAACCGGGTTCACAGCGCTTCCAAGCACTTTGGCAAATCGGGCCTGAAGAGCTTTCTCGGCATCGGTCGAAGGTGACTCGGGATAATCAGGAATCTTGTAACCCTGCGACTGGAGCTCTTTGATTGCTGCCTGGAGCTGGGGAATTGAGGCACTGATATTGGGAAGCTTGATGATGTTTGCTTCCGGCTTCAGCGCAAGCTCACCAAGTTCAGCAAGATAATCGGGAATCTTCTGCTCTTCAGTGAGATTTTCCGGGAAGTTCGCAATGATTCTGCCTGCCAGCGAAATATCACGGGTTTCCACCCCGATGCCGGTTCCCTTTACAAAGGCCTGAATGACCGGAAGAAGAGAATATGTAGCGAGAGCCGGAGCCTCGTCAATTTTGGTATAGATGATGGTCGCGTTTTTTGCCATTGGTGTTATGGTTTGTATTGTGTGGTTACTGGAACTAAAACAAGAAAGGCCAAAACATCGTCTCGCCGCACCGGTGCTCACCGGGGTGCAGGGTACTGATACCTATGACTGAAACAGGAAAACTGCGGACAGAAAACTGCCGATGCCGTTGCAGCCGGACACAGTGTCCGGCACTGAAACATAATGATACCAACCGCTTCAGCGAGTGCTTTGCGGTGAAAAGGCGCTATGGAGAATCATGCTGCGTAACGGGGAGCCGCCGGGCGGGCAGCTCCCAACCGGTGCCAGCTTATGCGGAAGGCTTGAAATCTTCAAGACCGACCCTTGTAGCGAGCTCCTGGTCATTGAGAACCTCATGGGCAAGTTTGATCATGGGTATGGTAGCACCCATGGAGCTGTAACCGCCATCATGAAAAAGGTTCTGCATGGTAACCTTGCGGGAAAGGTCGCTGAGCACCGTCATGGCATACTCGGCACATTCAACTGCCGATGCATTGCCGAGAGGCGACATCAGGTCGCTGTATTCGTACATTTTCTCAAAACCGGGGATTCCGCTGCCAGCCTTTGTGTAGGTCGGGCTCTGGGAAATGGTATTGATGCGGATACCCCTGCGGGCAAGCCGGGGTCCGTAGCTGCGGACAATAGACTCAAGCAGGGACTTGGCGTCGCCCATGTCCGAATAGGTCCAGTAATTGCGCTGTGAGGCTATATAGGAAAGCGCCAGAACACTTGCGCCGTCATTGAGCACATCGTTCTTCAGCGCATAGGAAACCAGACGGTGGAGCGAAAGACCGGAAACATCCAGCGTCTTCATGAACCACTCGTAGTTGAGTTCCTCATAAGGAAGCTGCTTGCGGATATTCTGCGACATGCCGATGGAATGCACAATGAAATCCACCTTGCCGACTTTTTCCTTGAGCTCTTTAAAACAGCTGTCGACATCATCGTTTTTCGATGCGTCGCAGACAATGACAGGGGCGTTTCCGCACAGAGCGGAAAGTTCATCGGTATTACCGAACCGCATGGCAGCAGCAACATTCGATATTGCAATACTGGCGCCCTCTCTGTATGCGTGAACCGCAATCTGCCAGCCGATACTGCTTTCATCAAGTGGGCCGAATACGATTCCTTTCTTCCCTTTCAACAGACCATAGTGCGCTTTCTCGGACATGATATAAGCTGATTCTTTAACAAAATGGGAGACAAGACCCCGTTGATTTCAATATTTTAAACAATGAAGATACATGATTCCCGTGAAAACTTAAAAGGTTACCATGATATTTCTTCAGAAAGGGCAGTTCCAGCCGCCCCCGGCAAGGCTTCAGATTTTCATGCGCCTCATTGAGCGGAGCTTGTCCAACACATTTTTATTCACATTGAGCTCCGCCTCCTCCTTCGGGACGACAATTTCCCGGAAAATCACCCTCAGGAGATTATCCTCACGGACGAACTCCTCCAGTTCAAGGCTGTAGAGCGCCCTGGGAAGGGTAATGATGCGCTGGGCACGGTCAACGGCGACGACAATATCCGTCCCCATCCTTTCAACGCTGACATCCTCGGCATCTTTCAGAAATGGAATCTTTATGCAGAGAATCTCATGATGATCCTCACGAAGTTCGTTCTTGCTGCTCTCAATCCAGAAGTTCTTTCCCGAATAGAAAATCCTGTCAGCCGCCTGATCACCGAACACCAGCCTGCTGATTTCATGGAGAGCGTCAGGCCCTATGGGCTCGTGCCGCTGCAGATGGCAGCGGAAGACCGGTGTCGGATAGAACGAGTTGTCTATCTCCATCAGGTACTTGCTGTGAAGATCGGCCCAGAACTCAAAATACTCCCCGACCGTTGTGGAGGTAGGAAGAATCTTGTTGATGAAGATACCGTCGATGTTGATGCCGTAGAGGTGCACAAAGGTGTATGCCCTCTTGGTTTCAAGGATGGATAGTTTTTCAGGGTTCAGAACCAGCCGGAAAGTAACCTCGGGACTGAGAATGAACTGGTTGATGTCCTCCATCTGCTTGAGCAGCACATTGACCTCATTGAAGAAATCGTCATCAGGAATGGAGGTTCCCGATAGCGGACGGGCAAGCGAGGACATGCTTTTGTATAGCTTGAAAAACTGCTTGCCCATGTTGCCCCCGATAATGATTTCGGGATAGGCAAGAAGCCGGAGAGTATTGCCGGTAGGAGATGTATCAAGCACCACTGCATCCCATTTTCCGGACTGCGACTCATCAAGAAGGCGGCTGAGGGCAAAAATTTCGTCAAGTCCGGGCTGTGTCGTCAGCTCCGAAGCCATACCGCTGTCAATCCCCTTATTCTTGTATGATGTGGAGACAAACTTCTGGAACCCTGACATGTTCTTTTTAAGCTCATAGACCGTATCAACCTCAAGGCCATAGAGGTTCTCCTCGATTTTCTGGGGGTCATTGCGGCTGATGCGGACATTGAAAACATCGGAAAGCGAGTGTGCCGGATCCGAGGACATGATCAGCACTTTTTTCCCCTGCCTGGCCAGTGCCACGGCAGTTGATGAGGAGATGGTGGTTTTACCGGTACCGCCTTTTCCGGAATAGATGATGACTCTGGTTTTGGATCCCTTTTCAGTTAAATCCCTGGACAGCATAGACGAACCCCGGTTACGGTAATGAATTCTTTCATTGATAACCTCGCAAGGTACCACTTTCCCGTTTCAGAGAAAAACAGTCTTTTTTGCCAGCGCCACGGCAAGCTGCTCCATATATTCCTCATGGCTGATTTCCACGGCACCAAGACGCCTGAGGTGAGGATTCATGATCTGCGCATCAAGAAGGCGGAACCCTTTCAGCCTGAGCCGGTGCACCAGAAATGAAAGTGCCACCTGCGAAGCGTATGAGCGCCATGAAAACATGGACTCACCAAAAAAAGCCCCGGCCATCGACATGCCGTAGAGTCCGCCTGCAAGCTCTCCGTCGTGCCAGCACTCAATGCTGTGGGCAAGTCCCAGCTCATGAAGTTGCTGATATGCAGCTATGATGGGCTCTGAAATCCAGGTATCCGGGTCCCCTTTCCGCGGTGCCGCACACCCACGGATCACACCCGGAAAATCATGGTTCACAGTGAGCCGGAACACCCCCTTCCTCTCCAGACGCCGCACATCCCTTGAGGGACTGAACCTGTCAAGAGGAAACACCGCCCGCATGTGGGGACGGCACCAGTAGAGCTCGCCGTCTTCGGGATCAGACATAGGAAAGAACCCCTCACGGTAGGCCTTCAGAAGCATGGCAATATTGAGCATCATCTCAGGCGGGCAACTCAGTGAAACCGAAGCAGCAGATCGGCGGCCTCCCGCTTCGGAACATGGTGAATATCGTTCCGGTCGCGATAGTAGCGAATGCTCTCCCCCTCCCCGATTCTGTCGATAACAATGGTTTCAGCAGGCTTTCCAAGAGCGATGACCATGAGAACTTCGTACTGCCAGGGAATACGCAGCTGCCGGCGAAGGGCATCCTTCTGCACGGACCCGACGATGCATCCTCCATAGCCTGCTGCAGTGGCACCCAGCAGAATGGCTCCGGCAGCTATGCCGCTGTCGCAGGATGAATCTTCAGCAATGGAAGTGTCGTTGAGCATCACCAGATAGGCGGTGGGCCGCTCCCCCTCTTCAGGACCCGACCACTCTTCAAGATAGCCTGCCCAGCCAAGCAGGGGAAACAATGCGTCGCACTCTGCCCTGGCGGTGAGGGCAATGTAGCGGAGCGGCTGCAGGTTACGCGCCGAAGGAAGGCAGCAGGCAATCTCAACCAGGTTGCCGACAGCCTCTTCGCCAACAGGTACTTCGGCATCAAAACGCCGGCAGCTCCTCGAGCGGCTCACCAGGTCCCTGAACTGCATACCGTCCGACTCCCTTAATGGATTCAACTCTTTTCCCGCCATGCCGCCCCTGCGAAATGAGCCTGATCGTCCCATCGTCCGCTTCCTATCCATTCAGCAATATAATCGACCGTATGGGCATAATGCAACGGCTCCCGACCGGGCGATTCAAGCCAGGAACGAAGAGTATCGCTGTCGAGCGAATGCATCGACATTCCATACCCAAGCTGCTCCATTGCCATGGCATTTGACTCCTGCTCAATCTGGCCGTCAAGGGGTCTCAGCAGAAGCTTTCTTCCCAGATGCAGCGCCTCTCCGGGAAGTTCGAATCCTGCATTGCAGACGACTCCCCCGCACTCCATGAGATCGCGGAGAAATCCCTCACGGGAGTAGCCGCGGAAATGCATGTTGCCCTCATCCCTATCAGCGTCAACCTTCCCGTATATAAAAAAACTGCAATCGCTGAACGGTGAAACAAGCCTTGCCACATCATCAATCTCTTCAAACGGAAGATAGACGAGAATTTTCCCCTTTACCGGAGCAACAGGATCACTTCCATAGAGCGAAGGGGGAATGACGGGAGGAAAAATCGGCTGATTGAAATGATGCCAGTGAAGGCCGGCATTATGCCGGGCGGGCGCAAAATTGAGCAGCGTATACCGCTCGAAAATATTGCCGCGGGCCATGGGAACAGGATAGGGAAATGCGTACTGGTGGCCGAATCCGAGTGAGGGTATGTTGCGTATGCGGGCCACCATGGAGGTGATTGGTTCAAAATCGGTAATGATGAGGTCAGTTCCTGCCGTATCAAGCGTCCACACATCATTCATGAGCCTGCCCAGATCAAGCTGGAACATGGTCTCCATATAGTTCATCCGCCCACGATAGGTAATAAGGGTCATCCCCTTCATCACCCGGAAGGGCTGGAACACTTCAATCTCCTTCAGCTCCTCCTCTTTCCTGCCGCTCACAAGTACCTCGACCTCATGCCCGTCGGATTTGAGCTTGCGGACAAGCTCCCTGCTGCGGCTGATATGGCCGTTGCCGGTACCCTGCACACCGAAAAGGATCCTCATGCTGCTCTGTTCTTTTATTGACTAAACGGTAGCTGAAGTTACGGAAGAACCTTGAGATTCGCATACTGCACCATCAGGGTTTTCTCACCTGAACCCCTGAACAGTATTTTCGCTTTCTGCTGCGTCCCGCGCCCCTGAAGCTCAAGCACGGTACCTGGCCCGAACACTGCATGATGAACTCTCGTACCCTTCCGCATACCCTCTTTCTCCCGGACAGGAGGGGCACCTCCTCCCGAATGGCGGACAGGCTCGGTTCTTCGCACAGAAACGGCTGCCCCGGCTCCGCCGCCATGCACCCTGCCGCTTTCGGTATGCACAATATCGCCGTCAATTTCATTGATGAACTTTGAGCGGAGGCAATGCTGCGGCTGACCGTAGAGATAACGGCTCTGTGCCCATGAAAGGAAAATTTTTTCACGCGCGCGCGTCACGGCAACATAAAAGAGCCGCCGTTCCTCCTCCATCTGCTCGGGCTCATAGCAGTTGAGGGGAAAAAGCCGCTCCTCAAGACCGGTAATGAAGACAACGGGAAATTCCAGCCCTTTTGAGGCATGCACCGTCATGAGGGAAACAAAATTATCGGACTCCTGCGTCTCGTCATAGTCAGAGGCAAGAGCAATATTCTCAAGAAAATCCCCAAGCATCCCCGCATCGGGGTTGTGGTCCGAAAAATCGCGGGCCATGCTGAGCAGTTCCTGAAGGTTATCGTGCCGGGCCATTGACTCAGGGGTGTTTTCCGCCTGCAGCAGAGACAGAAGCCCAGTCTGCACAAAGAGGCTGTTGAGCACCTCATAGACTGTTCCCGTTTCGGCAATTTCCCTGAGCGACTCAATCACGGATGAAAATGAAGAGAGCGCGTTGACAAGCCGCTGCTGATATCCCCCTTGAGGGGCACAACGGATAGCCTCATAGAGAGAAATGCCACGCTCGCGGGCGAAATCGCGGAGCTTGCCAATGCTGACATCACCAATTTTCCGGGGCGGGAAATTGATGATTCTGAGCAGCGACTCACTGTCGCGGTCATTCTGAACAAAACGGAGATAGGCAACAGCATCCTTGATTTCCTTGCGCTTGTAAAACGAGACACTGCCAAAAATCTTGTAGGGCAGCCTGTGCTGGCGCATGGTATCCTCCAGCACCCGCGACTGGGCATTGGTACGGTAAAAAATAGCGAAGCTCCGGAAATCCAGCTGCTTCTCCAACGAAAGCTTTCGTATCCAGTCCCCTACCTTTTCAGCCTCCTGCCGCTCATTGAACGCCTCAATGAGGGTCAACGGCTCCCCCGTCGCACCCTTTGCAACAAGCTCCTTTTTAATCTGGCGCTGGTTCCGGCTGATCACGCTGTTGGCTGCCTGCAGAATGGTTCCGGTACTGCGGTAGTTCTCAACCAGTTTGAAGGTTCTGGCATCCTCATAATCATCCTGAAAGTTCAGGATGTTGGAAATGTCGGCCCCACGCCAGGAATAGATCGACTGCGCATCATCACCCACCACAAAAATGTTGCGATGGCGGGATGCAAGCATTTTTGTCACCAGATACTGCGCCCTGTTGGTATCCTGATATTCATCGATGAGAATATAGCGGAACAGCTCCTGCAGCTCTTCAAGAACCTCCGGATGGTTGCCGAACAGCTCAAGGGGCTTGATGAGCAGGTCATCAAAATCAAGAGCATTATTCTCTTTAAGCTTTCGGGCGTAAAGCTCATAAATCTGCGAGGCTTTCTGCTGGTTGTAATCGGCGGCATTGCGATGAAAATCAGCCGGCAGGATAAAACTGTTTTTTGCCTTGCTGATAATGCCCTGAACCGTATTCACCGGAACGGAATCCTGAGAGATGTTGAGCTCTGCCATACATTGGCGGATAAGGCTTTTGCTGTCATCGGAATCAAAAATCGAAAAGCTCCTGCTGTAGCCGAGACGATCAATATACTCGCGAAGAAGCCGGGCAAAGACGGAATGGAAAGTACCTATCCACAGACCTCCCGAACTGCCGGGACCCAGAAGCTGATCAACCCGGTGGCGCATCTCGCCCGCCGCCTTGTTGGTAAAGGTAAGGGCAAGAATGTTTCCTGCCGGAACACCTTGATTACCAATCAGGTTTGCGATACGATAGGTAATGACCCGGGTTTTTCCCGAGCCGGCACCCGCAAGGACCATTACCGGTCCTTCAGTCGCGCTTGCGGCATCGCGCTGCACGGCGCTGAGATCTTGCAATAAATCAGCCAAAAATAAAAGGTTACCCGTTATTATGGTTAAGGGAGAAGGGATAATGCGACAACTTAACCCTTTTTACCGCTACTTTACAAACCCCGGCACTCCCTTCAACCTCATTTGTTTTTCCTCTTTTTATCCTCTTCTCTCTCATAATTGATCGTTTCAGTTTCTATATTGAAAAACTAACCGGATTCCTTTACCACCTGTAACCGCCTCGCTTCATGTTCCCTCTCGTCTACGAAATCAATACCAGAATCTGGCTGCAGAAACTCAGCCGTCTCAACGGCCATACCGTGACGCTTGGCAATGTTCCCGATTCCGAATTCCGGTTCTTCAAAGAATCCGGCTTCACCATGGTATGGCTGATGGGGGTATGGACACCCAGCCTCTACAGCAAAGCCATAGCCACATCACACCCCGGCCTTCGCGGTGAGCTTCTCGACCACCTCTCCTCTCTCCACCCGGAAGACATTGCATCATCTCCCTACTCCATACCATCATACACCGTCAATGAAGCCCTGGGCGGACGAGACGACATGCTCGTTTTCCGCAAAAAGCTTGCGGAACATGGCATCCGGCTCATGCTCGACTTCGTGCCGAATCATATGGCGCTCGACAACCAGTGGCTTCCGGCGCATCCCGAACACTTCATCTCTGTTTCAGCAGACGAGCAGAGCCAGGACCCGGGTGCCTGTTTTGAGTATGCCAAAGGCAAATACCTTGCACATGGCAGGGACCCCTATTTTGCACCATGGACCGACACCCTCCAGATCAACTATGCCAATCCCGCCACCCATGCAATGATGACGGAGAACCTCTTCACCATCAGCGAACTCTGCGACGCCGTCCGGTGCGATGTGGCCATGCTGGTGCTGAAAAGCGTTTTCAACACCACATGGAAAAGCCTCAGCGGGCACATGAAGGAGGAGTTCTGGGGGCCGGCAATAGCCGCCGTCAAGGAGCGCCATCCCGACTTTCTCTTTCTGGCGGAATCATACTGGAACAAGGAGTGGGAACTGCAGCAGCAGGGATTCGACTACACCTATGACAAGCCCTTTTACGACTTTCTCACGAGCGCACCGGTCAATGGCGACAAACTCATGGGCCACATGAAGGCGCAGTGGAACTATCAGAAACATCTCTGCCGTTTTCTTGAAAACCATGATGAAGCCAGGGCGGCAGGAAAAATAGGACTCAACAACAGGGCGGCCGCCATGATTTTCCTCACCGCCCCGGGCATGCATCTTGTCCATCAGGACCAGATGGAGGGATACCGGCACAAAATTCCTGTGCAGCTGATCCGTCAGGCGCCCGAACATGAAGACCGGGAACTCATGGAACTCTACAGAAAACTGTTCCAGCTGCAGAAAGAGGAGGTTTTTCAGGAAGGAGAGGTTGAATGGATAAGCTTTGAGGGACCTTCACACACACAATGCTTCGGGTTCCATCGCTTCACCCGCGACCGGCACGCCATGATTCTTGCCAACTTCAGTTCAACAGGAATAGCAACACAGTTCACTCACCCCGCACTCAGCGGAATCAGTGAAGAGAGCATGAACATTCTCAGTACCTCAACCGGGAACCGCGGCAACACAACCCATCTTGAGGAGGATTCACTGAAAACAAGGCTGGCGCCGCATGAAGCAATTGTCGTCACATTCTGAACAACACTCTCACACAATTCCATTCATGAACATTGTCCGATCCACGCTCTCACTGCAAAGCCTGAAGCCGATTGAAATCATCGATGTCACCGCAGATGCAGTACGCGCCGTAGAGGAATCGGGCATGCAGGAGGGGCTGCTCACCCTCATCAGCCGGCACACAACCGCATGCGTGAACATCAATGAGAACGAGGAACGGCTGATGGAAGACATGGAAACATTCCTCAAACGGCTGGCGCCGCGGGATGGAAACTACAGCCACAACCTTGAACCCATAGACGGGCGCGACAATGCCCACTCGCACCTGCTCGGCCTCTTCATGAACACATCAGAAACCATCCCCTTTGCAGAAGGAAAGCTCCTGCTTGGAAGGTGGCAGTCGATATTCTTTATTGAACTTGACGGTCCCCGCCCCCAGCGAAGCCTGCTCATGCAGGTGACCGGCATCTGAAACCCATTCGATCATGGCAGATTCACGCTCCCTACTCGATACCATCAATTCGCCACGCGACCTGAAAAAGCTCAGCATCCGCCAGCTGGAAACCCTTGCCAATGAATGCCGGCACGAACTGATCAACCTCATCTCCCTCAACGGCGGCCACTTCGCCTCCAGTCTCGGGGTCACAGAACTGAGCGTAGCGCTCCACCATGTCTATAACACGGAAAAAGACCGGATTGTCTGGGATGTCGGCCATCAGGCCTATATCCATAAAATGCTGACGGGACGACGGGAAAGGATGAACTCTAACCGGAAATACGGAGGCATCTCCGGCTTTCCGAAAATCCACGAAAGCCCGCATGATGCATTTGGAACCGGCCACGCCTCCACCTCCATTTCAGCGGCCGCTGGAATAGCCTCGGCGCGCGACCTCAAGGGTGGCAATGAGAAGGTGATTGCCGTCATCGGCGACGGAAGCATGACGGGCGGAATGGCATTTGAAGCAATGAACCATCTGGGCGATCTGAAAAACGATGTCCTCGTTATACTCAACGACAACCAGATGGCCATCTCCCCCAGCACCGGGGGGCTTAAAACCCATATGGTCAACTTCACCCTCAACAAAACCTACAACAAAGCACGCCGCCTGCTCTGGGAGAGTATGTCGATGATGAACAATGATCTTGCTGAGAGAGCAAAAACATCACTGCGGCGACTTGAAGATGGCATGAAAGCTGCGCTCACTCCGGGAGCCTTTTTTGAGGCACTTGGACTGCGCTACTTCGGACCCATAGACGGGCACAACATGGGGCAGCTCGTCCGGGCACTCAGGGAGATGCAGGAACTCCCTCACCCGAAACTACTCCATGTCATCACCACCAAGGGAAAAGGGTTTCTCCCCGCTGAAGAGAACCAGAGCGACTGGCATGCCCACAACGGAGGGTTCGACACCGTCACAGGAATAACAGCAAAAAAAGAGGGGCCTTCCGCCACGCCAAAATATCAGGAGGTGTTCGGAGAAGCCCTTGTCGAAATGGCCCTGAAAGATCCCGCCATTACGGCCATCACCGCCGCCATGCCCACCGGAACCTCGCTTGACCTGTTCCAGAAGGCCATGCCCGACCGCTTTTACGATGTCGGCATTGCCGAGGGGCACGCCGTCACCTTTGCGGCCGGACAGGCCCTTGAAGGGCTGAAACCAGTCTGCGCCATCTACTCCACATTCCTGCAGCGGGCGCTTGACCAGGTCATTCACGATGTGGCCCTGCAGAACCTCCCCGTCGTCTTTGCCATTGACCGTGCCGGCCTTGTGGGCGAAGACGGCCCGACCCACCACGGTGCCTTCGACCTCTCCTATCTGCATGCTGTGCCGGGCCTCACCATCATGGCTCCTTCAGACGGCCAGGAACTGCGCGACATGCTTCATACCGCACTCTATCATATCGATGGCCCCGTTGCAATCCGCTACCCGAGGGGAAGCACCGGCGGGGAGGAGATGCGCAAAAACTTCACGGCTCTTGAGCCCGGAAAAGGACGGATGCTCAAAGAGGGAACGGGTCCCGTCATCCTTACCCTTGGGACCATGGCGGCCACAGCACTTGAAGCAGGACGCCTGCTTGAAAATGAAGGGATCTCTGTGGAAATCGCCGACATGCGTTTCCTCAAGCCGCTTGACACATCACTTATTGACAGACTCTCTGCCTCTGCCACCCATATCGTCACTCTTGAGGAGAACAGCATCATAGGAGGGCTCGGCAGCGCCGTTGCCGACCACCTGTCCGAAGCATCAAAAAAAACCAGACTGCTCAGAATCGGGCTTCCCGATGCCTTCGTCACCCACGGCAGCATGACGGACCTCTACAGGGAAACAGGACTTGACGCCCCGGCAGTAGCCGAAAAAATCAGGCTGTTCTATACCGGCAGGGAAAGCTGAAAAAAAGCAGCGGAGAAAAGAAGAATACGGACGGCAAGATTGGCAAAAAGCCCGGCAAGAAGATCATCCATCATGATTCCCCATCCACCCGGCAGCCGCTGGACAAGGTCTACGGGACCGGGCTTGAGAATATCGAACAGACGGAAAAAAATAAAAGCAAGCAGGACGGGCAGAAGCCCTGAGGGAAGAGCAAGAAGCGCCAGCCACTGACCGGCAACCTCGTCCACAGTCACCTCGGACGGATCCTCTCCGGCAGCATCCTCCATAATGCCTCCCGACCACACGCCAATCACCGTTGCAAAAAGCACTCCGGCGGCAAGCACTGCCGGCTGTTGAAAAATCGGAAAAAAAAGATAGGGCAGAAGAGCGACGGCACTGGCAGCCGTACCGGGTGCCACAGGGAAATACCCTATCCAGAAAACGGTAGACAGCGCCCTGGCAACCTGGAACCTCAGCCCTTCAGAAGCGGCGCTCATGCATCCCCTTCATGGTTTCCGGTAATGACCTCCCAGTTGTCCATCAGGTAGGAAACTCCCGTCGCCACCGTCACCACAGTGACAGTAAGCATAATCCAGTCAAGCGCGGAAGAGAAGAGAAAGTCGCCGATCAGTTCGGCCGAACGATTGCCAAAAAGCTCTGACTTCTGAAGGAATATCAGCACCATCACCAGATAGGCAAACACATTCTGGAGGAGGGTTTTGTACTTTGCCTGCACGCTTGTCACCACCGGCTGGTTTCTGAACTCGGCCCAGCTCCTGAGCACTGTCACCACCACATCACGCACAACTACAAGAACCACCATCCAGAGAGAAAGATAGCCCATCCAGACATAGACCAGAAAAGCGGCGGTAATCAGAAGCTTGTCGGCAAGAGGATCAAGAAAGGCACCGAGACGGCTCTCCTCGTTGAACCTTCTGGCATGCCATCCGTCATAAAGATCCGTGAGTGATGCCACGGTAAAAACAATGACCCCGGCAAGCTTGAACGACGGATCCTCATGCAGGAGGAGCAGCACAAACACCGGCACCAGCAGAATCCGCAGGGCGGTAAGCTGGTTCGGTATGGTCATATATCGTTCAGAAGCGGGTTTCAAGGATAGTAGGGTTGAACGGTGACAATGAATTTCGGGGTCAAGATACCAAAAATTCAATTCATATCTGTCTGCCTGCGCCTATACTTCCCTCACAGGGTAAGAATGGTGACCCCGTCGTACCCCTCACCCCATGCACCGACACGAAACGACTTGACAGCGGCATGGCGTTTGAGAAGCTCATGAGTCCGGCGGCGGAGCACTCCGGTTCCGGTGCCATGAATGATGGTTGCAGAGTGCATTCGGCTGCGGTGCATGGCGTCAATGAAGCGTTCAACCCTGGGCACCGCCTCATCGCCGCTGAGGCCGCGGATATCGAGTGTTGTCGATTCCACTGGTGCCGGGGCAGCGCTCCACCCTTTCGGGTGAGATGCGGCTTTGTCGGCTTTCCGGGTCTGCCGCCTTGAAGTTTTTTCAAGGTTTTTCAGCAAAACAGTCACACGGAAGTTCCCGCAGAGCACTACGGCACTTTCGCCCTTAAGCTTTTCCACCTCACCGGTTGCCGACGAATCCAGAATCCTGACCAGATCCCCTTCACGGATGCTCAGGTCGGGGGGATGTGCGGTTTCCTCATGAAGGATGGCTGTTCTTTTTTCAGCTTCCGCGGCTCTGGCAGAAAGTTTTCTGCGGGCCTCCTGCAGAATGCGCGGGTCCCGGGGCGCATCACGCACATCCTGAAGGATATCGCGGATTTCGCGCCGGGCACCTTCCACTTCGCGCTGTATCTCTTTTGATGCCTTGAGTTTCTGCTCCCGCCGCTGCTTTGCCAACGAAGCTTCAGAGTCGGCAGCCGACTGCTCACGAAGTGCCAGACGCGCTTCAGCCGATTCAAGTTCACACCCGCGGAGCCGGTTTTCAGAGAGTTTCCGGTGAAGATCCGCAAGCAGTCCCTCAAGCGCCCGATGCTCTTCATGCATGAACGAGCGGGCCTCATCAAGCATTGTCTGCGGAAACCCCAGACGCTGCATCATGGCAAAGGCAAAACTGCTTCCCGGCACCCCCTTGATAAACCGGAAGGTCGGCAAGAGAGCGGTGCGGTCAAATTCCATGGCTCCATTCACCACCCCCTCGCGCTCATGGGCATAGGCTTTCAGCTCACCGATGTGGGTGGTCACAATGGCCTTGCTCCCCCGCCGCATCAGCTCCTCAACGACACTCCGCGCAATAGCGCCCCCCTCCTCAACATCTGTTCCCGAACAGAGTTCGTCAATGAGCACAAGGGAGTTCTTTCCTGCACCATCAAGAATGCGGCGCACCTGGCGAAGATGGGAGCTGAAAGTGGACAGATCGTTCTCAATGGACTGTTCATCACCTATTTCAATCCCGATTTCCGAAAAGAAAGGAAAAACGGAACTTTCGCTGCATGGAAGCAGATAACCGTGGCGCAACATGAGGGCGAGCAGACCGATGGTTTTCATGGCCACCGACTTTCCGCCGGCGTTGGGGCCCGAGATGATCAGAACCGGTTCACAGGATGAAAGCTCAAGGTCAAGCGGAAAAACTTCACGGTCGCGATGGGAAATAAGCAGCCAGGGGTGAAACCCCCGGATGAGACGAAGCTCCCCGGAGCTGCTTATCGCCGGAAGCACGGAGGCTGTTTCAAGAGCAAAACGGGCGCGCCCCACAAGAGAATCAAAAAATGCAAGCAGCTCGCAGGTATAGGAAAGGTTCCCGAGATCGGGACGGAGACGATCGGTCATCTCCCTGAGTATCCGGTCGATTTCCCGCCTCTCATGAATTTCTCCCTCCTGGATTCGGTTGGCTATTTCAAGGGTTTCAGCAGGTTCAACAAACACCGTCTGTCCACTGCCCGACCAGTCCTGCACAAACCCCGGAATCCTTTGTCGATATTCCACCTTCATGGGAAGACAGAGGCGGGAATTCTTGATGGCAACGCTCTCTTCCATCAACCAGCCGCTTCTTCTGCAATGGTCAAGAATCTTCTCCATACGGCGCAGAAGAAGCTGCCTGTCATCACCAAGAGCGTGCCGGATTTGTTTCAATTCATGGCTTGCCGAACTCCTGACCTTGCAGTCTTCGTCAATAATTGCCCTGATGGCTGAGCGTATGAATGTATCAAGCCAGAGCTTTTCGCCAAGTGAATCCAGACGCGGCCATGACTCCCGATTTGCAGCCAGAAACCGCCGCAGTGCGGCTGAAGCCTGAAGCAGATCGCTGATATCGTGAAGCTCTTCGGGCTCAAGCCTGTTGCCCTCCATTCCAATTTTCACAAGAAGCGGCCGTGTATCAGGAAGAGTGGAGAACGGGAGAGAAGAGCCTTCCTGAAGCAGTGATTTCAACTCAAGCACCCGCTCAAGCTCTACAAGCAGCTCCTCCCGTCCCAAGCATGGGGCAAGCCCCTGAAGTGCGTCCTGTCCGGGCGCTGACATGCAGAGTCCTGCGGCATAAGCCGAAACCCTGTCAAATTCAAGTTTTTTATGGTTGCTGCTGTCCATAGAATCCTCAACCGGAATTTTCTGCTTTACCTGTTTTTTTCTTTACTTTCGCATAAGTGAAATCCAGTCTGCCTCCTTGAACCGTTCTATCCTTGAATCCCATGCGCCTTGCCGTCAATATAGACCACATAGCCACGCTGCGCAATGCCCGCAATGAACACAACCCCGATCCGGTTGCAGCCGCGCTTCTCGCCGAAAAAAGCGGAGCCATTGGCATTGTCTGCCACCTTCGTGAAGACCGCCGCCACATACGCGATCATGACCTTGCCGCACTGAGAAAAGCGGTAACAACAAAGCTTGACCTTGAAATGGCCATGACGGACGAAATGGGAGCGATTGCGGTTGCCACCATGCCGGAACTGATTACGCTGGTGCCTGAGAAGCGCGAAGAGCTCACAACGGAAGGCGGGTTCGCCATTGAACGGCACTTCAACCGCCTCGTTGACTTTCTGGAGCCAATCAAAGGAGCCGGAATTGAAATCAGCCTTTTCATTGAAGCAGAACAACGGGCCATTGATCTTGCTGAAAAAGCGGGCGCCGATCTGGTTGAGCTCCACACAGGGGCATACGCCTTGAAAACAGGCGAAGAACAGGCGATTGAACTCAAAAAAATCCGTCAGGCTGCCGTATACGCCAAAAGCCTCGGCCTCAGGGTTGTTGCCGGACACGGACTCAATTATGAGAACATCGCCCCCTTCCGCGATATTGAAGAGATTGAAGAGGTCAGCATAGGCCACGCCCTCATTGCACGCGCCGCTTTTGTCGGCATTCCAGCTGCCGTCCGGGAAATGCTTGACATCATCAACTGACATGACACCCATATCCAGGGCGCCCCTCACCATCATCCTTGCCACCGCCAATCCCGACAAGGTCCGCGAACTCCGACCTCTTCTCGAGGGTATCGACCCCTGCTTCAGCGTCATCTCTCTTGCTGAAGCAGGCATAGCTGTCGACATAGAGGAGACAGAAACAACTCTTGAAGGCAATGCCATGCTGAAGGCGAATGCAATTTTCAACCTGCTCAATGGCCGCTTTCCCGCCATGATTGCTTTTGCAGACGACACCGGCCTTGAAGTCAATGCACTTGGCGGGGCTCCAGGAGTTTACTCTGCCCGTTATGCCCCCGTTGCTAATGGAGAAAAACCCACCTATCGGGACAATGTCACCCACCTGCTCAACGAAATGGAAGGAGAAAAAGACCGAAGTGCCCGGTTCCGGACGGTTATTGCGCTTAAAGGCATCGTTGAAGGAAAGAATGGCACAACAGGCATTGAAGAAACGATTGAAGGGCTGGTTGAGGGAACACTCACCACTGAAGCCGACGGCAGTGGCGGATTCGGATATGATCCGATATTCATGGTTACCGCTGCCGGAAAAACCTATGGAAGAATGAGCGGGACGGAAAAAAACAGCCTCAGCCATCGTGCGCTCGCCACAAAAAAAGCCATTGCATTCCTTCACACAATACTCTGACCCGCACCACAGACCATGACACTTTTTGAAGCCATCATGCTCGGCATTGTGCAGGGGTTGACGGAATTTCTCCCCATCAGCAGCACCGCACACCTGAAAATCGTCCCGGCCCTTCTCGGATGGAGCGACCCTGGAGCCGCATTCACAGCAATCATCCAGATTGGAACCCTTGCCGCAGTCCTGATGTATTTCTGGCGGGACATCATCACCATAGTCTCCGCTGTCATGAAAGGCATCCTCAAAGGCAAGCCACTGGAAAGCAATGAAGCCAGAATGGGGTGGATGATTGCTGCCGGCACCATTCCGATTGTGGTGTTCGGGCTGCTCTTCAAAGATCAGATAGAGACCACGCTCCGCTCGCTCTACTGGATAAGCGGCGCCCTCATAGGCCTCGCCCTTCTTCTCTCCCTTGCTGAATGGAACATCAAAAAGCACCTCAGTGGCGGCCGGCCGCTGAAAACCATGGAACAGATCGGATGGAAAGAGGCTCTCCTTATCGGCCTCGCCCAGAGCATCGCCCTCATCCCCGGCTCATCCCGTTCCGGGGTCACCATCACCGGAGGGCTCTTTTTGAACCTTTCAAGAGAAACAGCGGCCCGGTTCTCATTTCTGCTCTCCCTGCCTGCCGTCTTTGCTGCAGGAATTTTCCAGCTCTACAAAACCTGGGACATCATCACAGCCTCACCCGGCAACATCATGAACCTTGCCGCAGCCACCTTCACATCTGCAGTGGTAGGCTACCTTTCCATCGCATTCCTGCTCAGCTATCTCAAGAAACACACAACCACAATCTTCATCATCTACCGCCTCCTTGCCGGAATCCTGCTCCTTCTTTTGCTCTCCACCGGCACGCTGCTGCCATGAAACACCATAGCCCCCTCTCCGAATTGATTGCGTCCTGCGACATGCAACTTTTTACTGATCAGTATGGGTTTTTTTCTTATATATAAAGAACTTGAAATAACCTTTTAATCACCAAGCAGCCATGCCATCAAGCCTTTCAGGCACAGGGCATAATGGCTTTGAAAAAGCAGATTTACATATACACACCAAATGTTCTGACGGACTCTTTTCACCTGAAGAGATTGTTGAAAAAGCTGCAGCCGCAGGGTTGAAGGCAATCAGCATAACAGACCATGATTCCGTTGCCGGTATTGACAAAGCAAAGCCATCTGCCATAGAAAAAGGCATCGAGCTTATTACCGGTGCAGAAATGAGTTCGGCCTACAAGGGCTATGACATCCATGTCCTTGGGTATTTTTTTGATTATGAGCAGTCTGCCCTCAAGCAGTATCTCGACCACTGCCGTCTCCAGCGAACCGAAAGGGCTGAGCGGATGGTCGGAAAGCTGGCCAAGATGGGCGTCAAAATCGGAATTGAGCAGATCATACTCAAAGCGCAGAATGGAAGTGTAGGACGGCCTCACATTGCAGCAGTGCTGCAGGATGGAGGATATGTAAAAAGCTTCAGCGAAGCCTTCAGCCGTTATCTGGGCGCGCACAGCCCGGCATATGTCAAAAGCATCGAGACCCATCCGGCAGAGGTCATCAAGCTCATCAATGAGGCTTCGGGGCTGTCGTTTCTTGCCCACCCTGCCCAGAGTGTATCGGATGAAATTCTCAAGCAGCTGATCACCTTCGGTCTTGACGGGATTGAAATCATCCATCCCTCTCACGACAGCTACAAGCAGAACTACTATCGTGAAATAGCCAATGAGTATTTCCTGCTCTTTTCCGGAGGCTCCGACTTTCATGGCCTCAAAGACCGTGAGGATGAGATATTCGGAAAACTCACCATCCCCATGGACTGGGTAACAAAAATGAAAAGCCGGCTGGTCAAGGCCTGAGCATTGAGCAGCCAGCACTCATGATTGGTGAATTGATGAACATTTGCTATACTCACGACTCTCGTTTCAAGCCGCACTGCAGAGGCAGTGCGCACCCCAACACACACTGCACATGCCGGTAACTCTCATACGGAACATCGAAAAAGACCTTGTCTACAGGCTCAAGGACTTTTTCCTCACCATGCAGGATTTTTTCCTCTTTGGAGTGCGCTCATTCCTTACCATTCCCAAAATCAGACGATACTGGAGAGACTTTCTCGACCAGGCAAAAATATGCGGGGCCGACTCCATTCCAATCGTGCTGGTCAGCGCAATCTCCATCGGATCGCTCCTGGCCATTGAAGTAGGCAACCTGCTTGAGGATTTTGGCGCCAAAACCATGCTTGGCCGCTCAACCTCCATCTCCGTCATCCGTGAACTCGGCCCCCTGCTTATGGGTCTGATGCTTTCAGCCCGCTTCGGCTCACGGAACGGAGCAGAGCTCGGAGCCATGAAAATATCAGAACAGATTGATGCCCTCAGAGCGTTCGGAACGGACCCCATAGCAAAACTGGTCATGCCGCGCCTCGTCGCCGCGCTCATCATGTTCCTGCCGCTCACCGCCCTCTCCGACTTTGCCGGCCTCTACAGTGCAGCATACATGGCCGAACATTACCACCATCTCGACCCGGGAATCTTCTGGAACTCGGTCTACCCCCGCCTTGCACTGAAAGACTTTGTGGTAGGCTTTGCCAAGGCTCCGGTGTTTGCCGTCATCATCACCCTTGTCAGCAGTTTCAACGGCTTTTCGGCAAGCGGAGGCACCGCGGGAGTGGGCCGCTCAACCATCAAGGGAATCGTCGTCTCCTCGGGGCTGGTTCTGATTGCCAACTTCTATGTTTCAAAGATCGTGCTGGAAAACATGTAACTGAATGATTGAATTACGCAATGTCAGCCTGAAATATGGCGAGAAAGAGATACTGCACAGCGTCTCGCTCACCATTGAGGACAACACAATCAAGGCCATTCTCGGCCCAAGCGGCGTAGGGAAAAGCACCATCCTGAAGCTGATGCTTGGTCTCATGCGTCCCACATCGGGCCAGGTGTTTGTTGACGGTGTTGAAATTTCCAGCCTGTCGGAGGCAGAACTCTTCCCGATACGCCGGAAAATGGGCATGGTCTTTCAGGGCAACGCACTGTTCGACTCCATGACAATCAGCCAGAACCTCGGGTTCTTTCTGCGTGAAAACCTCAATCTACCTGAAGAAGAGATACTGCGCCGGGTTCAGGAACAGATCCGCTTCGCCGGCCTTGAGGGATATGAAGAGCAGCTTCCGGAAAGCCTCAGCGGCGGTATGCGCAAACGGGTTGCAATCGGACGGGCCCTGATTTTCAAGCCGCACATGATTCTCTTTGACGAGCCGACTGCGGGACTTGACCCCGTCAGCTCGAAAAAAATTCTTTCCCTGATCAGCTCATTGCGTCAACACAACAACCTGGGAGCCGTCATCGTCACCCATATCATTGACGATGTCTTCAATGTTGCCGACTGTGCCGCAGTGCTGTATAAAGGGGAAATCATTTTTGACGATGCCGCCCCGAAACTTCATGAATCGGAACATCCGTTCATCCGATCCATCCTCTCCGACAAAATTCTCGAATTGTAAACGACTAAAGAACGCCACAGGTATGAGAAACCCCAACGCGCTGAAATGGAGCGATCTGAAAACCGGAATATTTTTCATTTTCGGCATAGGCTTTGCCGCCTATCTCGGGCTGGTCATAGGCAAAAACAGCAGCCTCTTCACCGGAGTCACCACAGTCAAGGTGCTTGCCGGCAACATGCATGGCCTGGCTGAAAACAACTTTGTCTCCGTATCAGGCAAAAAAGTAGGTACGGTATCCAAAATGGAATTTGTCGGAAGCCATGACTCACTCTATGTCGTAGCCGACCTCCGGCTTCGCAAGGAATTTGCGGGGCTGGTCACCAAAGACTCGAAAGCCACAATCAAATCTCTTGGCGTTCTGGGTGACAAATATGTTGACATCACCACAGGAAAAGGAGCTTCAGTTGTGGATGGCGACTTCATTGCCCTCAATACCGAAGACGGCATGGCAGGGCTGACCAGCGGCGCCAAACAGGCAGTAGACCGCCTCAACACCCTCCTTGAACAACTCAACAGCGGGAAGGGAGTTGCCGGACGGCTTATTTCCGATGAAGCAATGGGCGAAGAGCTTGCCGGCACCATCAAAAGCCTCAGCACGACAGCTGAAGAGCTTGCCGCAATGTCGAAAAAAGCCGCCCATGGAAACGGGCTGCTCGCAAAACTCATCAATGACAAAAAGCTTGCCGACAACACAGAAAACACAATTGCCCGCCTGAACCATGCCGCACTGCAGGCCGACTCAGTCATGATGCGCATCAACAGCGGCGAAGGCACACTCGGACAGCTTCAGGAGAACCCTGCGCTCTACAACAACCTGACCAAATCGCTCGGAACACTCGACACCCTTCTTGCCGACTTGAAAAAGAACCCCGAACGCTATGTCCGCTTCACGCTTTTTTAAGCGTCGGCAGGTCGACCACCCATCACCCGCCGGCAGAGGAGTCAAGGCGCTGCTGCTTCTGCTCTGCCTTGCAGCACTCCCCTCCATTGCCCCCGGTCATGATTTTACGCCTGTTGAAAAGCTTCTGCAGGAAGGGGTAAAAAAACAGGTCTTTCCCGGAGCATCCATTGCCGTTTTCCATAAAGGAGAAACTGTTTTCCACCAGGCATTCGGCAACACCAGATGCACCCGTCACCCCACTCCGGCCGACACAACCACCATCTATGACCTGGCCTCCCTTACCAAGGTCATAGCCACAACAGCCATTGCAATGCAGCTGGCTGAGCGCGACTCGCTTGACATCGACCGTCCAGCCTCCCACTACCTTCCGGAGTTCGGGAACAACGGCAAAGAGCGCATTACCATTCGACAGCTCCTGACACACACCTCAGGCCTTCGCTCCCACGCCGACTATATCGACTCCTGCCGAACCCAAAGTGAGCTCTTCAGGGCAGTCATAAACGACACACCTGTCACTGAACCGGGAACACTTACCGCCTATAGTGACAACGGGTTCATCGTACTCGGTAAAATCATTGAAGCCATTACAAGAAGAAGCCTCGCCGACAACTTCAGAACGCGGTTTTCCGGCCCCCTCAGCCTACACTCCACCTGCTTCACCCCTGGCCGGGAACTTCAGTCGAGAGTAGCACCAACAAGCCGCACCAACGCCTGGAACCTCAACTGGAAACGCCCGCTGGTCAACGACCTCAACGCCGCAATCATGGGGGGAGTGGCCGGCCATGCCGGGCTGTTCGGCACAACCGGCGATCTGCTGCGATTCACCAGAATGCTTATGGAGGGCGGAGAGCTTGAGGGGAAAAGATATTTCAAAGCATCAACCATCAGGCGATTTACACGAAGAGAAGGCAAACAAGAGCGTGCACTCGGGTGGGATCTCCGTTCACAGGAAGGCTATGCCTCAACCGGCCCGGAATTTTCAGAAAAATCATGGGGCCACCTCGGCTTCACAGGCACAAGCCTATGGATAGATCCAGAAAAGGATCTGGCAGTCATCATGCTCTCAAACAGAGTCTGCCCCTCTCCTGAAAACAAAGCAATCAAGGAGTTCAGGCCCCTTCTGCACACTGCTGTTGCCCGTAGCCTCGGCTACGGACCTGCACCACAAGAGCAGGAAAAGCCCCTCAGGCAAAAATCCCATCCATAGGAACAATGGGCAGCGGAACCTGTTCCACACCCTCCTGCCTGAAAATGGCATTGGCCGACATTCTGCCCGTGAAGGCAGCAGCCTCCATCAGAAACACCGGCGCCTCCACCCTCACCCAGTCACCCGCAAGAAAGAGATTCGGAAACGGCGTTTCAACACCGGGCCGTCCGGCATGCTCACCCGGTGCCCAACGGGTAAAATTCGACTGTATCATGAAGAGCTCATGCAAAACCCTTGCCCCTTCCGTTTCCGGGAACATGTGATGCATCTCGGCAATCATGGAAGCCTTGATCTCCTCCTCCGGACGCATATCCTCCGGCGCAATAGCGTAGGCGTGCAGTTCAACCACACACCCGCCCGTTTGCGCTGCCCAGCTGACATAGGGCTCCTGAAAAGCCGAATAGAGAGAAATGGAATCGGTATAGGTATAACCCGAAACCGTATAGAACGGGAACGAAGCAGAATCAATCGGGCCTTCAAGCCAGAGACGGTACACCGCGTAAGGATCGGCCTCGCCAAGATCCGCAACTGATTTTTCAAAGTCCGGTCTGGCAAGGCTGGAATTTGCCACAATCTGGCGTGTACCGCGGACATCGGTGGCCATCACGCAGTAATCGCATTCCAGGAGCTGTTCGGCTGTTCCGCCACCTCCTTCAGAAGAATGAAGAACCAGCACGCCATCCACGCTTTTCACAGAAAGCTTGACAAGAGGTGCCGGCGGCGGCCCGCCAAGAACATCTCCACTGCCGCTGAACCTGCCGGCATGGCAGGGGCAGAAAAATCCACCGCTCTCATCCGGAGCAACCGGGCAGCCCATATGGGTACAGCGGGCGTCAAACGCAAGATACCCCCCGCCCTCATGCTTCACCAGCACGGGAACACCCTCCCGGCTCACAATGCTTGTCCACCCGGCGTTTTGAACATCCTCCGCATTCACATGAAAAGTCTCTCCCGAGCTGCCTGCACCCTGCACAACCACCCCGGCAACCCGATCGCCCTCCACCCTGAGCGAGAGGGCCCGGTGCCCCGAAAGCACCGTTACACCAAGCTCCCGAAGCTTTGCTTCAAGCGGATTGATGAGAGCCGTCATGCAGTCACGGTTGGTGATGTTGAATGAAAGTCCTTCAGGACTTCCCATGAAATAGAAATGGAAATACCGTATGGCTTCAGCAGCAGAGAGCACCTCCATCCGGTTCATGGTGGCATCGGCGAACGGATGGAGCACCGTATCGACGAAAGCGGGAAGAATCTCCCCCTTACGGCAGTACTCCATAAAGTCAATGCCGTCATAATCGAGGAAAGTCTTGCCATACTCATAACCAAACATGCTCACAACCGGCAGGAGACCCCGGTAATTCCTGAGAAACGATGCGATGTCAAGAGAACGGGACTGACCGACAACGGAGAGAATGTTGAAAGGAAACACTTTTGGCGTCTGACCGTAAGTTTCCGCAGGCCGCTGCCTGAAAAGCACCGGGTAGCCCGGAGAAGCATCAAACACATCATCCTTGATGCCCGCCGAAGCAAACATCTCGTTGAGGTTGTAGTACTGATCAAAAAAACCGTGGAACCCATGTTCAACTGGCATTCGCTCTCCGAGCGCCTCAATATCCCAACCGGTAAGTTTACCTCCGAGAGATCCCGAAGATTCAACCAGGCTCACGCACGCACCCTTCCCGGCCAGTTCGAGAGCCGCACTGATGCCCGCAAGACCTCCACCAACAACAATGCACCGTTTCCCGACAGGCATCATTTCACTGCCACCAACAACACTGTTCTCTGGTGAATACAACTCCCTCCGAGGCTGATAATACCCGACAAGTCCTGCCGTCACTGCTGCTCCGGCACCAACCGTAATGCCCGTTCTCTTCAGAATCCTGCTGATGAACTCTCTGCGTTCCATACTGCCGTAACTATAAAAGTGTGTGGTTCAACTGCCCGTAACAGCCTTATTAATTATATTTACTGATAAAAATGACGGTATCATAATGAACAACGAATGACCACCCGACCCGAAAACCCCGCCCGGGAGATACGCCACGCAGCACTGAAGCTCGGCTTTGCCGCCGTTGGGTTCAGCTCACCCACTCCCCGCCAGCAGGCAGCGGAACGCTATAAGGAAATGATCGCAGAAAGGCGGCACGGAGAGATGGACTATCTGGAGAGGGGTCTCACCGGACGGCTGGATCCACACCTGCTGCTCGAAGGAGTACAAACGATCGTATCGCTTGCAATCAGTTACCACACAACGCCCAGCCCGGAAGGGACAACCTCCGGCATTGCCCGATATGCCAGGATTGCCGACTACCACCAAGTGGTACGCGAACGGGCAGAAGCCCTGCTTCTCGACATTGAACACATCCTCGGAAAGCGACCCGCGTCATACATAGCAGTCGACAGCGCTCCGGTCATGGAAAAAGAGTACGCAGAAAAAGGAGGCATCGGCCGAACAGGCAAAAACACCCTTCTCATCGTACCCTCCGCAGGGTCCTATGTTTTTCTTGCCGAACTGCTCATTGATGAAGCAATCACCGAAGAACGCCCCCCGCTGCCAAACCCCTGCGGCAGCTGCACTATCTGCATCGACGCATGCCCCACAGGAGCCCTTCTTACCCCCGGAAAACTCGACGCAACCCGCTGCATAAGCTACCTTACTGTTGAACTCAAACGAGAGTTCACCGCTGAAGAAGCGGCAATGACAGGCTCAATGCTCTTCGGATGCGACGCCTGCCAGGAACACTGCCCCCATAACCAGCGCCCGCTCATTGCCGCAGACCCGGCATTCGCACCCAAAACAGAACTCCTTCAGCTTCAACCCGAACAAATCCTGAAACTCAGCCGCAGTCAATTCAAGGCACTCTTCAGAGGCACCCCCATCTGGAGAATCGGACTCAAACGCCTGAAACGAAACGCCCGCGCCGTCCTCAAAAACCAAAACCAGAAAACTAGGGGACGTTGTTGAATATCGTGAATAACTCTTATCTCAATGTGTTGAGATGATATGAAAAAAGCTCGTAAGCACTTGCCGGAACTATTGTTGAGGGTGCATTGAGTTTTTGTTCGCTATTTGCGTTATTCAACAACGTTATATAGTGCTTGTACTCAAATGGGCACGATTCATAATATCCTGTTGTAATATTAAAGGGAGTC
>NZ_RXYK01000044.1 GCF_003968655.1 Chlorobium phaeovibrioides
GCGATCTTTGAGCAGCGGAATGCGACTTTACAGCGAGCCAGGGAGCTCAATCCGGAACGCTGGGGAGCAAGGCCTGCAAGAACGTGGGAGATCAACCGGGAAGTGGTGCTGAACCCGGCTGAAAAGTGAATGTTTTTTTTCAAAAAAATGCGTCATCTTCGTTGACATTGTCCGGAAGCTCTAGTTTCAAGGTGACCGATTAAGGGGATATACGCAAAACAAACTTAGCTTCCCCAAATAGCTGTCCTATGAATGGGGAGGGGTTCAAGGTGATGGTGATAACTGTTGCTGTCAATAATAATAAATTTACATCAGGATATGCTATGCCAACGTTTTCAGTAATAATGAATTGTCTTAATGGGGAACGTTTCGTAAGGGAAGCAATTGAATCTGTTTTCCATCAGACCTTTAAAGATTGGGAAATTATATTTTTTGACAATGGGTCCACTGATAAATCAGTTGAGATCGCCGCTTCATATGGTGAGAGAGTCAAGATATTCACCCTTGATAAGCCAGTTGCCCTTGGGCAAGCCAGGCAAGAGGCTGTTGATAAGGCTACTGGGGAATTTCTGGCGTTTTTGGACGTTGACGATGTATGGCTTCCATTTAAGCTAGAGATGCAATACGCAGCGATGAAGGATGGGGAGTTTGATATTTGTTATGGTGGTATTCAGTGCGTCGACGAACAAGGGAATAGCTTACACAAAATAATTCCAATCCATAGCACAGGATCGTTGTTTAAAAAGTTTCTCGCTCACGTGGAGGGAGGTTGGTGTACTTATGTTATCAATCGAAAGAGACTCATTGAAAAGGGGACGCGGTTCAATCCAATATTGAGGTCTTCTTGTGAGGAAGATATGGTATTGAGCTTTTTGGCTTATGATGGTACAGGAGTAATTATTAAAGAGATAATTTCAAAATATCGAATTGTAAGCGGCTCTGTAACATCATTTTACTCTGATCGATTAGCTGCAGAGCGTTTCGAAACTCTCAATCGTTTGGTTCGTGAGTATCCGGATATTAAATCTAAATATGCGCGCGAATTTGAGCAAACCGAGGCGCGTGGTCATTATTATCAAGCGCGTTTCTTGTTCGATTCAAGCAAGGTTAATGAGGCTCGTGATGCAATGAAGTTAGCCGCATCGCTAGATAAGAAATTCCGTGTTATGGAGCTACTTATTAGGCTCCCATTTATTTGGCGCGTTTCCCATAGGTTTAAAGGTTACTTAACACCACTTTGGTTAAAGTACTCAAGCATATGAGGAGTCCGGATTTTTAAAAACGCCCATTTGAATTGTCGGCTCTGGAGAACACCTCCGGAGCCTTTTCTAGGAACTCCCGCTTCCACAGGGTTATCTGGTTGGGATGGATTTCATGTTTCTGGGCGAGCTCGGTCAGCGTAAACCGCTCACTGAGTGCTTCAAGGACGACTTTGGTTTTGAATGAAGTACTCCCCATCTATAGGGCAGCTATCGAGAGAAAATAAGTTTGCTCATGCTGCCTCCGGGGCCTGGACCTTC
>NZ_RXYK01000006.1 GCF_003968655.1 Chlorobium phaeovibrioides
TGTCTCGAGGAGGCGTTCAGGAACTACGGAGTCCCGGAGATCTTCAACAGCGACCAGGGTTCCCAGTTCACCAGTGATGCGTTTATCGGCGCACTCAAAAAGTACCCGACACTTCGCATCAGCATGGATGGCCGGGGTAGGGCCCTTGATAACATTTTCGTCGAGCGCCTCTGGCGCAGTGTCAAGCACGAGGATCTCTATGTGAAGGGGTACGGCTCCCCGGCAGAATTACAGCAGGGATTAACGGAGTATTTTGTAGATTACAACAGTGTGCGTTCACATCAGTCTCTGGACTACAGCACTCCGGATGAAGTGTATCGTTCAGGCCAAGGCGGCGGGGCCCACATCGTTGACAAGTACCGGCTCAAGAACGAGCCACAGGAAGAGTTAAATGAACAAGAGGAGCAGCGCCTTTCTGCTGCATAAACAGCAGGTTGCCAACTTAAACTCAGGCCCTTTTTGTCTATAGGACGGGGTCCACTAAAAACCGCAGCCAATACATGACCATGATGAATGACATTCAATTATTACAGCAGAACGAGAGAGCCAACGAGCTCATCTTCAAGGGACTTGTTGAATTCGGCTGTTTCAAGGCTGCCCTTGAGCTTGACCTCTTCACCCATATGGCCGGCTCTCCCAAAGAGGCGGAAACACTGGCTGATGACTGTCAGGCCATCCCCTCACGATTCGTCATGCTGCTCGAAGCTCTCCGCCAGATAGGCATCACGCTTGAATCTGATGGCAAATGGAGCCTGACGCCTCTTGCTCGAGCAATGTTCGTGCCTCAAGCTGACCAGCCGAACATGTATATGGTTCCTGTCGGCAAAGCAATGGCACATCTGTCAGAAAACTACTACCTGAAAATTGCCGATGCAGTCAGAGGAAAGCATGAGTTCCGTGCAGAGGTTCCCTATCCTCCCATATCAAGGGAAGACAACCTCTACTTTGAGGAGATCCACCGCAGTAACGCATATTTTGCCATCAAACTCCTCCTTGAAGAAGCGGAGCTTTCAGGGACAAAAAACCTTGTTGATGTCGGCGGTGGAATAGGCGACATCTCTGCTGCGCTGCTTAAAAAGTATCCGGAACTCAACTCCACAATACTCAACCTTCCCGGAGCCATCGGTCTGGTTGACGAAAATGCCGCAGCGCAGGGCGTTGGAGGACGGCTTAAGGGAGCTGCTGTCGACATTTACAAAGAAGCGTATCCGTCGGCAGATGCCGTCATGTTCTGCCGAATTCTCTATTCAGCAAACGAACAGCTGACCGGCATGATGTGCCGCAAAGCCTATGACGCACTTCCCGCAGGAGGAAGAATACTTATTCTCGACATGATTGTCGATAATCCCGAAGAGCCCAATTTCGATTACCTGAGCCACTATATTCTTGGCGCCGGGCTGCCCTTCTCCGTTCTCGGATTCAAGTCGCAGGAGAGCTACAGAGGCATTCTTGAAGAGATCGGCTTCAGCGATATCAGCATCACAAGACGCTACAACCACCTTCTCTGCCAGGCAGTCAAGAAGGGCTGAACCAAAAAAAACAAAAAAGACCCCGGGCGGAAGAGAAGCATTCCGCCCGGGGTCTTTTTTTATTTCGCCCTTTTCAGCTGGATCTAAGCCACGGGAACACTGACGCTTGAGCCATACACGGCATGAGCTTCACGGTTGATGTCCTCACGGAAATCCGGATGGGCAATGCTTGCAAGCGCTTCGGCCCGTTGCCGGAGATTCTTTCCATGCAGATTGACAATACCGTATTCGGTAACGACGAACTGCACATGGGCCCTCGTTGTCACAACGCCGCCACCCGGCTTGAGTCGGGGCACAATTCGTGACTCACCTCTGCGTGTGGTAGAGGGAAGGGCGATAATGGGTTTCCCTCCCTCGGAAAGCGCTGCACCGCGGATGAAATCCATCTGTCCTCCCACCCCTGAAAAATGCTTCTGCCCGATTGAATCAGCACAGACCTGACCGCTCATGTCAATTTCAATGGCGCTGTTGATTGCTGTCGCCTTCGGATTTTTCCGGATTTCCCGGGTATCGTTGACATAATCTGAAGGGAACATCTCAACAAGCGGATTGTCATCAACAAAATCAAAAAGCCGGCGGGTACCGACAAGGAAGCTTGCAACAATAATGCCCTGATGGGTCTTCTTTCTGCTGCCGGTAATCACCCCTTTTTCAACAAGATCCACCACACCGTCGGAAAACATCTCCGAATGGATACCAAGATCTTTATGGCCCGAAAGGGCGGCGAGTGCTGCATCGGGAATGGCTCCGATACCCATCTGCAGAGTTGCTCCATCTTCAACGATTCCCGCGATATGCTGTCCGATGCGGAGCTCAATGTCGGTCAGGGGATGGGCGGGAGTCTCGGGCAGCGGGTCGTCAACACTCACCATTGCATCTATGTGGCTCATGTGCAGCATCCCCTCACCATGCGTTCTGGGCATGTTCGGGTTGACCTGCGCAATGACGAGACGGGCATTCTGAACCGCAGCAAGGGCGGAGTCCACTGAAACTCCCAGAGAGCAGAAGCCGTGACGGTCTGGAGGCGACACATGAACAAGGGCCACATCAAGAGGAAGAATCCCGTTGCGGAAAAGGGAGGGAACATCACTCAAAAACACAGGAATGGCATCAGCATCGCCGCTCTGCACCGCAGCACGGACATTTTTACCGACAAAGAGAGAGTTAAGACGAAAACTCTCCTGGAACTCAGGGCGAACATAGGACGCCTCGCCCTCAGTATGCAGACTCACAATCTCAATATTTCTCAACTCATTTGCCCTCCCGACCATTGCGTCTATAAGCCGGTGGGGGGTTGCTGCCGCGGTATGCAGGAAAACGCGGTCGCCCGACTTAATTCCAGCCACTGCGGCCTCAGCGGAAAGCGCACTGTAATTCATCAACATATAGTAGTCTGCCAGAAACGCCCGAGTCAGATCCCATTGATATTTCGGCGAAGATAGGCCGGAAGATCTGACTGACCTTTCTGAATTAAATCTTCATGGTTGCACTGTCCACCGGGACCGTACGGTTCAAATCGGCCCTCATGCCCGGCGAAACCTCCTCCTGGAGCGTCATAAGGGCCACGGATACTGATATTCTTTCGTATATAGGCGGGAATGGCGAGATTCTCAGGCGACACTCCTTTTGAGCTCCCTCTCTGAGCCCCGAAAGGCTCAACCTGGGGGCCACTCTGAGGCCCATCCTTTTCTTTTATCGGTTGAGCACCTGCAGACTCCTGCCTGCGGCTGAATCCAGTCACAATAACCGTCACCCGAATCTCTCCGCCAACCTGCTCCTCGTCAACATAACCGTTGATGATTTTTGCCTCACCACCGACCTGCTCCTCAATATGGCTCATGGCATCCTCAAGATCGCGCATGCTCACCTCTCCCGAAATATTGACAAGCACCCCCTTCGATCCGCCGAGACTGACGCCTTCAAGCAGAGGGCTTCCAAGGGCATCCGAAGCCGCCTTCAAGGCGCGACGCTCTCCTGCCGCGGCTGCCGACCCCATGACTGCATCGCCGGCTCCCGCCATAATGCTCTTGACATCGGCGAAATCCACATTGACATGACCATGGCTGGTAATGATATCGGAAATTCCCTTTGCCGCCCGGTAAAGCACATCGTTGGCCATATTATATGCTTCGGTCGCACTGACTCCCTCGTCGGCAATGCTGAGTATCTTCTCATTCTCAACGAGAATGAGGGTATCTATGTATTTTCGCAGTTCCGTAATGCCGGCATCGGCAATCTCGGCCTTGACCCGGCCCTCGAACCGGAACGGCCGCGTCACCACACCGATGGTAAGAATCCCCATGTTCTTTGCAATGGAGGCTATGACAGGGGCGGCACCGGTACCGGTGCCCTTGCCCATTCCGGCAGCAATGAAAACCATATCAGCCCCTTTCAGCTGTTCGGCAATCAATTCGCGGTCATCATCGGCAGCCTGACGCCCTTTTGTCGGGTCGGCGCCCGCACCCAGACCACCGGTAGCCTTCCTTCCGATAGCCACCCGAAGGGGTGCCTTTGAATTCAGCAGTGCCTGCTTGTCGGTATTGAAGACGACATATTCAACACCCTCTATCTTCCTCTCTATCATATTGTTGACAGCGTTTCCGCCACATCCTCCAACACCAACAATACGGATGGTCACCCCCTTGCCCTGCTCACTGTCGAACAGGCCGGGATCCAGTTCAAAAGGCATATGCGGCACCCTCCTCTTTCAGGGGGAGATTTTTCAGACAATTCATAGCTGATCCCATACTTTTTTGAAGAAATCGGCAATACCTCCACCCTTGCTTCCGCCCTCCGGAGGCTCCGCTCCTGAAGGCGTCGGCTGAGGCGGCGGAGGCACACCCTCCGACCCGGCCGGAGGCTCTCCGGAAATGGGCTGCTCAAAGACTCGACCGGCAAGTCCCATAACCGTTGCATACACAGGGCTGTCGACAGACCCCCTGATTCCCCCCGACACCCCTTCGGGGTATCCGATACGCACATCAAGTCCCAGAACCCTCGAAGCAAGTTCCGCAGTGCCCGGCAGAAGCGATCCGCCGCCTGTTATGATGGCCCCGGCATTCAGAGAATCATACAGTCCCGACTCCCGCAGCACATCACGAACCATTTCAAAAATCTCCATCATCCTCGCCTCAATAATCAGGGTGAGCGACTGCTTCGAGAAGTATTTCTCAGGACGACCCTCCACACCCGCAACAACAAGCTCGTCATCTCCAGCGCCCTCACCGAGATAGGCGAATCCATGAGCCAGCTTCATCTCTTCAGCCACCTCATGAAGCGTCTTTACCCCGTGGGCAATGTCCTGAGTCACATCATTGGCGGCAATCTTGATGACTGCGGAATGATGGAGAGCTCCATTCAGATAGAGGGCAACCTCCGTCGTTCCTCCACCAATATCAATAACGACAACCCCGCCGCGTTTTTCGCGATCCTTGAGAACAGCAAGCCCCGAAGCAATAGGCTCGAATGTCATTGAGCCCACCTGCAGCCCCGCCTTCTCCACACACTCGCGGATATTGCGGATTTTGGTTTTCTGCCCAACCACTATCAGCGCACTGCCCTTCATGGTTGTGCCTGCAAGACCTATCGGATCGGGAAGGTCCTCCTGATCATCAACGGTGAACGATTGGGGAATAACATGGATGATCTCGTTTTCCATATCCAGATAACGGATATTGGCTCTCGCCTTCTGAAGAAAACGCCGTACATCCGACTCGGAAACAAGGCCGGTCTGGTTGATGCTGATTTCCGCATCGCTTGTGATGCAGTGAACATGTGTGCCCGAAATGCCGACATTGACCGGGCCAACCGTGATGGACGACTCCTGTTCCGCATCAGCAACAGCAGCCCTGATGGAGTCAACAGTCCGCTGTACATTCACCACAGTTGCACGCTGCAGCCCCTCCGATTCCGCATGGCCCTTGCCAAGCAGATTGAGCTGGCCGCGTCCGTCCCGTTCGGCCACAACAACACAGACCTTGGTTGTTCCTATGTCAAGACCAATCGCTATATCACTGGTAGGCATCATTCCCTCTTCAATGCATGAATTTTCAGTCGTTTAACCATTCTCTTACGGGGCTGTGGCTGCATCTGTAGTGAACACCCTGTCCCTGAAACGCAAATCAACCACACGATAGCAGCCATACCCTTTTTTGGATATCACCGACTGCCAGAATATCCCGAATTTTTCCAACTTTTCCTTGAAGTCCCCATCATTGCCCACAATAAACCGGGCCGGGTCGCCGGCCACCGAAAACCAGCTTTCATTGGACCCTTCAAGGTGAAGCTCACGAACCAGAATAGCCGCGTCAGGAACTCCGGAAAGCGCTTCTGAAAAACTCTTCACCAACCCAAGACTCTTCCGGTCAACCCGGAGAAACCCCCTCTCCCTCAGGGAGGGTGAAGGGATGCCCGAAACCTTTACCAGACCCTGCACCTTCGTCCCGAAGCCTGCAGGAGGAGGCAGAAGCACCCCCTCGGAGTCCATCACAAAACGCTCCCCGCCAAAAAACACTTCCGCCAGAGGAACCCGCTCCCTGACAACAACACGAAGAACCCCGTTCAACTCCTGGCCAACCCTGACATGCTTCACCCAGGCCATTCCGGCAACCCGCCCTGAAACAGCGGAAGTATCAACATCATGAATGTTTTTTCCCTTCCATCGTCCAAGCCCCTTTGCAACCGCCGCCGAAGAAACAAGCTGCGCGCCATCCACGGCAACACTGCGGACCCGAACATCTTTCTGCCACTCTGATGCAGCAAAAGAGAGCCATACAAGCATAAGCATGACAGGAAAGAACACCAGAAGAAACGCCTTCCATCCCCCGCCGGCACTGGCTCCCGTTCCGGTCCCCGCGGAATCAACCATAAGAAACAACCATTTCGGTTTTATTACAACAAGCCACAATAAAAAACATCACAAGTTTTCTTTTTCTCCACAGCGGGCAACCTCCGAAGCCATGGCGGTGATGTCACCGGCCCCCATAAAGAGAAGAATCGTCCCCCGAGGCCCGGCGGCGGAAGCCTCGTCAAGAAGCAGCCGCTTCAACTCCCCTGAGTCAGAGACATACAGGACATGCTTCCCGCCAGCCTTCGTGACGGCACCGGCAACCATTCCGGCATCCACACCGGGAAAATCCTCTTCTTTTTCGCGGGAGGGATAGATTGAGGATATATAGACCATGTCGGCACGCGAAAGTGCCCACCCATACTCGGAAGCAAACTCGCGGGTGCGCGAAAAAAGGTGAGGCTGGAATACAGCGACAATGCGCGCCGAAGGCCAGCCGTTGCGGGCCGCCTTGAGGGTAGCCTTGACCTCTGAAGGGTGGTGGGCATAATCATCAACAACCAGAAGACCGCGACCGTTGTCATACTTTATCTGGAACCTCCGGCGCATGCCGCTGTAGCAGCCAAGTCCATGAACAAGCCTCGCCGGGTCGAGACCAAGCTCAAGACCGGTGGCAAAAGCCGCAAGAGCGTTCTGAACATTGTGCCGACCCGGAACAGCAATGCTCACTCCCGGATAGACCTCACCGAACGCCTGGACGGTAAAGGTTGTCCGGCCATTGGCCATAACAATGTCTGTCGCCGAAACATCGGCCGGTTCATCAATACCAAAGGTGGTGCAGAGGCGGTTGAGGGAGCCGATGATCCCGCGGATTTCCGGCCAATCAGCGCAGCATATCACCCTTCCGTAAAAAGGCACCTTGTTGGCAAAAGCAACAAACGCCTTCTTCAAATCCTCAAGTGTGCCGTATGTATCCATGTGCTCGGCCTCAAGACTGTTGAGCACTGCAATGGTGGGGGTCAGTTTGAGAAAGGCTCGATCATATTCGTCTGCCTCAATCACCATATACTTTCCCGAGCCAACCACAGTACTTCCTTTCAGATAGTCGGAAATGCCGCCGATCATCACCGTCGGCGACTCTCCCGCCTCAATGAGCATGGTCGCCACCATGGCCGTGGTCGTTGTTTTACCATGGGTGCCGGCAACGCAGATGCCCGACTTGTAACGCATCAGCTCGCCAAGCATTTCATCACGCTTCACCACAGGAATCCCCGCCTGCATAGCCGCCGCTATCTCAACATTGTCCTCCGGCTTCACCGCTGATGAGTATACCACAACATCACACGCTTCAACCTGCGATGCCTGATGGCCCAGATAGATGGTGGCGCCATGTGCGGCAAGCTTTTCGGTAACTTCACCGGAAGAAAGATCGGAACCTGACACCCCGAACCCCGACTTCAGCAGCAGTTCGGCTATGGCGCTCATTCCCGCACCGCCGATACCGACAATATGCACCCGTTTTGTCTTTCCCAGCTCCATTGAGTTCAACTCCCTTGTTTTGTTCCTGCAAGACTGATAATGCGAAGGGCCAGGTGGCGGGCAGCATCGGGAGCCCCGAGCCGTCCTGCAGCCTCACTCATTGCGCTCCTCCTTGCGCCGTCATGAAGCAGCTCCATGATGGCGGCAGCCGACTCTTCGGAATCGAGAACCGAATCCTCTATAACCTCAGCCGCCCCGGAATGCACAAGAGCGCGCGCATTATGGCGCTGATGGTCGCCTGTTGCGTAGGGGTACGGCACAAGAACAGAGGGCTTTGCGAGATTTGTCAGCTCCGCAATGCTTGATGCCCCTGCCCTGCAGAGCACCAGATCTGAGGCGCTGTAAGCCACTCCCATTTCCTCAATATAGGGAACAATCTGCAGATGCCTGGATGGCGGGCAGGCGTCCCGGATCCGTTCAAAGTCAACTGAACCAGTCTGCCAGAGAAGGTTGGCGGCTGCACAAAACAGATCATGATGCCGAAGCACCGCATTGTTTATGGAACGGGCACCGCGGCTGCCTCCAAACACAAGAAGCGTAGGGCGGGAAGGATCAAGACCAAAATGCTTTCGGGCAGCTGACGCATCCACCTGCGTGAAGGAACGGGCAGGATTGCCCGATACCATGACCCCCTTTTGTTTCGGAAGATACCGTGCCGCCTCCGCAAAGGAAAGATGCACTTCGGTAGCAAGAGCCGAAAGAAGCCGCGTCGTAACGCCGGGAAAGGCATTCTGCTCCTGAATCAGCGTCTTTTTTCCGAGAAGCTGTGCCGCAAAAAGCACCGGCGCACTGACAAAGCCTCCCGTTCCCACAACAACATCGGGCCGTTCCCTCCGAACAAGTGCCACCGCTGAAGCAAGAGCAGCAGCAAAATCGGCAGCAATACCGATGTTTGCCGCCATATCTTTCAGACTCCGTCCCCTTCTCAGGCCGCGAACCTCAAGGAGGTGGAGGCGGTAGCCGAGCCGTGGCACCTCGCGGGCCTCAATACCCCGGGAAGTCCCGGCAAAAAGGACGGATGCCCCGGGCACCATTCGCTGCACCTCCTCCGCCATCGCTACAGCCGGATAGAGATGGCCTCCCGTCCCCCCACCGGCAAACAGAATATTCATCGTTCCCTTTCCTCCATTATGTTTTCCGGTTCTCTCGCCCCCCGCTTCATCATCCTCTTCCTGTGACTGGAAATACTGACAAGAATCCCAATTCCCAGAGAGTTGGCAAGAAGCGCCGTTCCCCCGTAACTGATGAAGGGAAGAGCCACCCCTGTGGTTGGAATCAGGTGGCAGGCCACCGCAATATTGATGAATGCGAAAAGCGTGATGGCCACAGAAATACCTGCTGCAACATAGCGCCCGAAAGCATCCGGGGCATTCTTGGCAATGATGATACCACAAACCAGAAGAGCGGTAAAAAGCAGCAGAACCACGACAGCCCCGATAAATCCATACTCCTCACCAATGACAACAAAAACGAAATCATTGTAGGAGAGCGGCAGATAGAGCTCCCGCTGCTTGCTCTCACCCATGCCAAGTCCCCTCAGGCCACCATTTCCAAGCCCAATGAGCGCCTGAACCACCTGATAGCTCAGCTTTTTCTCATCCGAGGTAAAAAAAGCAGTCAGCCGGGCCATCCTGTAAGGGGCGCTCATGGCATAAGCAGCGGCAATCGGGAGCATTGAAAGCAGCGTCACGCCCAGATGACGAAGACTCACCCCGCCGATAAACATCAGCGTCAATCCTATGATGCCGATCAGAGAGGCTGTACTGAAATTCGGTTCCAGAGCAACAAGCACAACAACCGTGAGGAGAAGCAGAAGCATGGGAAGAAAACTGGAAGTCCATTCCTTGATATAGCTCTGCTTCTCTTCAAGGAGGCGGGCCAGATGGAAAATGAGCGCATATTTGGCAAGATCAGAGGCCTGGAACTTCACCGGACCAAACCCTATCCATCGGGCGGCGCCATGAATGACCCCGACCACTTTCAGCATGAGCAGCAGCAGGAGGATGCCAATGGCGGCCATAAGGAACAGCCTGCTTATTTTCCGGAACAGATGGTAGTCAATGCGCGCAACCCCGAGCACCACCCCGATGCCGGCAACAGTAAACACCAGATGCCGGTAAAGGAAATACTCGCGGTTTGAGAACTTGGTTTCAGCCCATCCGGCTCCACTGCTGTATACCACAACCACCCCGATGCACATCAGTACCGCCACAATGAGGAGCAGCATTTTGCCGGCAATCGCCCCGGCGCGTGATGTTTCTACGCTCTCCATCACTCCTCCAGACTGTTGACACACTGCATGAAATGATCTCCGCGCTCTTCAAAATTCCTGAACATGTCAAAACTTGCGCATCCAGGAGAAAACAGCACCGTCCAGCCCTCTCCTGCCGCAGCACGGGCCAGCGACACCGCACCCTCAAGCGAAGCCGCCTCCTGAATCCTCGCAACCCCTTTGAATGCCTCGGCAAGCAGCGCCCTCGACTCCCCGATGGAAAGAAGAAGCTCCACTTTTTCTGCCACAAGAGGAAGAACCGGACGATAGTCATTGCCCTTGTCGCGTCCTCCGGCAATCAGCACAATCTTCCCCTCCACAGCCTCCAAAGCCTGACGCATAGCATTGACATTGGTCGCCTTCGAATCATTGATCCAATCAGCACCCCCCAGACGGCGGACAAACTGCTGGCGGTGCCGAACGCCCTGAAAAGCCCCGAGCCCGTCCCGCACAACCCCGTCACCAATCCCCAGAGCCTCAGACACGGCAACTGCCGCAAGGGCATTATATATATTATGACGACCTCGGAAACTGTTTTTCAGGAACCCATCCGTCCTGGCAACCCTTCGCTCACCACCGTCCCGCGCAACCACTATTTCTCCATCACGAAGAAATACCCCGTCGTGCATCACGCCAGCTGATGGCGGCTCCTCCAGAGAGAAGGGAACTCGCCTGAAAGGGAAGGCGCCACCGCCGAAATGCTCCTCAAGAAGAGAATCATCTGCATTGTATATAAGGGTATCCCCCTCTTTCTGGTTCATGCATATCCGGAACTTCGCCGCCGCATACCGCTCCATGCTTCCGTCATAACGGCCGAGATGGTCGGGAGTGATATTGGTGAGAACTGACACATCAGGGCGGAATGAGACACACCGCTCAAGCTGATAGCTGCTCAGCTCCACTACCGCCGTGTCACCCTCCTCCATTTCACCAACCATGGCGGAAAACGGCACGCCAATATTGCCCACTCCCCAGGCGCGGTTTCCCCGAAGAGATCCCTCGGCTGCTGCAATATCATGCACCAGTGTGGCAGTGGTTGTTTTGCCGTCAGTACCGGTAATCCCCACAATCCGCGCACGGCAGAACCAGGATGCAACCTCAATTTCACTGTAGAGCTGAATCCCTCTTTCCTCAAGCGCCTTCACGGCCGAAGCTGAGGGAGGAATGCCCGGGCTGACAACCGAAAAGTCAACATCGAGAGCTCGCTCTGAATGACCACCCGACTCCACGCCAACACCGCACTGACGAAGCCGCTCAATCTCATCTTCCCCGAGAGAGCCAAGCTCGCTGAGCAGCACCGAGGCCCCGCGACCTGCCAGCAGAATGGCCGCAGCCACACCGCTTTTTCCGGCACCGATAACCGATACCCGTGCTCCCGATACACTCTGTCCCGTCATCTGAGTTTCAGTGTCATGAGGCTGGTGAGAAAAAGGAGGATGGTGACAATCCAGAACCGTATCACGATTTTCTGTTCCGCCCACCCTTTGAGCTGGAAATGATGGTGCAGAGGGGCCATCAGAAAAATCCTGCGACCCTCACCAAAACGCATCCGGGTATACTTGAAATAGAGCACCTGAAGGGAGACCGAGAGCGTCTCAAGAAAAAAGAGACCTCCAAGCACCGGAAGAAGGAGTTCCTGCTTGATAAGCAGGGCGGTCACAGCAATGGTGCTGCCAAGGGCAAGTGAACCGGTATCGCCCATGATGATCTCTGCCGGATTGGCGTTGAACCACAGAAAACCCACACAGGCCATAGTGGCAGCCATACAGACAACAGCAATTTCACCGCCCCCCGGAATGAACGGAATTGAGAGATAGGATGCATAGACGACATTACCGGCAAGATAGGCGAATCCACCGAGCCCGAAAATGACGATAGCTGAACTTCCGGCAGCCAGACCGTCCAGACCATCCGTAAGGTTGACGGCATTGGAGAGGGCAGTAATGATGAAAATGACCACAGGGACATAAAAAATACCGTAATCAATGGTCAGATTTTTGAAAAACGGTACCGTAGTTTCTCTCATCAGCACAGAAAACGCCGGGTCCATTGAGGTGTAGATACCCACAACAAGCCCGAGGGAAATCTGACCGACCAGCTTCCAGCGCGCAGAAAGCCCCCCCTTCACCTTCAGCACCACTTTACTGTAGTCGTCAATAAAGCCGATAACCCCCATCCACAGAAGCGCAAGCATGATAAGCCAGACATGGGGGTCAGTGAACTTCGCCCAGAGCAGTACAGAAACTTCAACCGAAATGATGATGAGCAGCCCCCCCATGGTCGGCAACTTCTTTTTCCTGTGTTCGGGAGGGGCCTCTTCCTTTACCGGCTCGATGAAACGGGCCCGGAGCAAGGCGATGAACCCCGGTCCCGCAACCAGGGTGATAAGGAGCGCCGTTATGGCCGCTGCGCTTGCCCTGAATGTAAGGTACTCGATAACACCGAGCCCCGGAGGATCAAAGACTTCATTGATGTACTTGAGCAGATAATAGAGCATAGTGCGTCTTTCAGCTGTTTATTGTTCTCGCGGCCAGAATTGCCGTAACCGTCTCTTCAAGCTTCATTCCGCGCGACCCTTTGAACAGGACCGTATCACCCTCTTCGAGTTCACGGGACAGAGCATCGAAAAGTTTTTCGCGGCTGGTGAAATGGCCCCGGCATCGGCCGGGGTTCAGGAAGCAGATGCTCCCGGCAAGCTCCCCAAAGGAAAAAATCATATCCACTGAGCTGCCAGCCAGGTATTTTCCCATCGCCTCGTGCTCTCCTGGGCCCGCATCTCCAAGCTCAAGCATGTCACCGATAACAGCGATACGCCGTCCCTGACAGGGCATGTCAAGAAGAGCATCAATGGCCAGACGCATCGAGTCGGGATTGGCATTGTAGGTGTCGTTGAGAAGGGTGACCCCACCGGCAGAAACCACCTCAAGCCGCTTCCAGCCCTCCCTCGGCACAAGCCCCTCAAGGCCGCGCCGTACTTCCCGGGGCTCAATACCGAAAAAGATCCCTACTGCTGCGGCCGCAAGCGCGTTGAGCACATTGTGCCGGCCCGTAAAATTAAGCCGTATCTCCTCATCCCCCCGCTCTGAATACAGCATAAACCGGAGAGAGCCATCGGGAAGAACGCTGAGGGCCCCGCCCCGGCATGAGCAGCAATCCCCGCAATGCATTCCGTAGAGTATATGGCGCTGAGGGTCGGTTGCAGCATCGCGGAGACGAGGGTCATCATTATTGACAAAAATGGTTCCGCCTGTTTCATCAAGAAAGGAGAACAGAGCCCGCTCCGCTCTGGCAACTCCATCCAGATTCACAAGAAACTCAAGGTGCTCATGGCCGATGTTGGTCAAAAGGCCGTGCGACGGCCGTGCAATTGAGGTGAGAAGCTCCATCTCTCCGGGATGGTTGATACCCATCTCCACAACAGCAATTTCCGTTTCCCGCCTCATGGCAAGAAGCGTCAGCGGAACGCCAAGATGATTATTAAGATTTGCGTGGCTCATATGGACCCGCATCGCTGTAGAAAGAACCGCGCCAAGCATCTCCTTGGTCGTGGTTTTTCCGTTGCTTCCCCCGACGCCTACCACCGGAATGGAAAACGACTCCCTATAGATTGCTGCCAGCTGCTGCAGCCCCGAAACGGTATCCTGAACAACAAGAGTTCCCCGCCCGGGAGGAGGAAGGGGAGAGCCGGAAGCCGAATACCACTCCCGTGAAACCATCACCATTCTGGCGCCCCGCCGGAACACATCATCAACAAACCGATGGCCGTCCGTCCGCTCACCCAGCAGGGCAACAAAAATCCCCCCCTCTTCAACCTTTCTTGAATCAATGCTGACCACCGGATCCGCAACCTCAGGAGGCATTGGCTCCCCGGGGTTCATGACAAGTTCGCCACACCGCCTGAAATCATGTAATGAGAGCACCCCTTTCATACGCCCTCCCCACCTGCTGAAGGCATGCAGCCATCCGCCCCAAGGGAGTTGAGCAGAAACTCCCGATCCGAAAAAAACACCCGTTTTCCCATACTCTCCTGATATGATTCTCTGCCTTTACCCGCCACAAGGAGAATGTCGAGCTCTCCAAGCTCTGCAACAGCCGTGCTGATAGCCGTCCCCCGATCCGCAATCCGGCGATGGCCAATGCAGCTCATTCCCTGCTCAATATCGTCAAGAATCCTCTCCGGATCCTCACTCCTCGGGTTGTCGGAAGTAAGAATGACCATATCGGCAAGCTCCTCGGCAATCCGGCCCATGACCGGCCGCTTGGAAGCATCGCGGTCACCTCCGCAACCAAAAACCACAGCCAGCCGCCCGCCAACCGGCTTCAGACGGGCAAGCGTCTGAAGAACCCGCTGAAGAGCGTCAGGCGTATGTGCATAATCAACAATCGCCCTGACCCTGCCCGGCCCTCCGTCCACCCGCTCCATGCGGCCCTGAACCGGAGGCAGGAAGGGGAAGCTGGCAGCAGCAGCCCCTCCCGATACTCCCATTGCATGGCAGGTGGCTGCGGCAAGCAGCGCATTCATCACATTGAATCTTCCCGGAAGCAGAAGCTCTCCATCAAACATTCCATCAGGAAATGAAAGCCGCAGATGCGAGGACTGAGCATCCTCACCGGTAACCTCTGCCAGGAACCACTCCCCGCAAACATTCCAATCGGCCCGCCTCTCTACGCCAGAGAGAGAACATCCGCTACAAGACGCAGGCGGGAGCCCTTCGGCCATAAAGGAAGCGCGGGGATCGTCCATATTGAGCACCGCCCTGCCCTCTGGCAGAAGTTGCCGGAACAGGCGTTGTTTGGCCGAAGCATACGCCTCCATTGAACCATGAAAATCAAGATGGTCAACCGTCAGGTTGGTGAATACAGCAACCCTGAAACGGACACCGTGAACACGCTGAAGCATGAGTGCATGTGATGAAACCTCCATGGCAACAGCCCGGCAACCCTCATCAACCATTCTCCTCAGAAGCCTGTGCAGTCCATGGGCCTCGGGAGTGGTCCTCTCAAGAGGAATCTCCTCATCCCCGATCACAGCCCGACCCGTGCCGATATAACCACAACGGATACCATTATGGTTGAGCATGGCAGCAATGAGCATCGCCGTCGTCGTCTTGCCATTTGTTCCACTCACCCCGATGACATCAAGCTGCTCCGAAGCCCCGCCATACAATGCGAACGCCGCCTCGGCAAGCGCCAGGCGGGCATCGGGAACCTTTATGAAACAGACTCCCGGAGGGACATCGCCCCCGGGGAACTCTTCGCAGATGACAGCCGCGGCACCCCGACTGACTGCATCAGCCACAAAATCATGTCCGTCAGCCTGAAATCCCCTGACTGCAACAAACAGGCCGCCCTGCTCAATGTCGCGCGAATCGCTGGAAATCATCGACAGAGATCCCCGGCAGGGGGCATCCGAAAGAATTTCCGGCGCGGTGAGCGCATCAAGAAAACGCGAAACGGGAAGGGAAGTGCTCACATGGTCCTCCTCTCCATATCCTGATCTGCGATGGTCACCGTTATGGTCCTTTTCTTTTCCACCCGGCTTCCGGGCGCAATACTCTGTGCGACAACGAAACCCTTCCGCTCCCCGGAAACATCCATTCTCAACCCAAGCCACCGCAACAGCCGTTTTGCATCATCAGCACTCATGCCTGCCAGTTCGGGCACGGCTACGGTTCTGATGGAACGGAGCTCCTCCTGCTCGGCGGAATGCATGGAAAGGTTTTGCTGAAGCTCCCCGGAACAGGCAATCATCCTTGAAGCAATAGAGGAAAACGAAGGGGCTGCTACAGTGGAGGCATAATAGGCCGGTTTCGGATCTTCAACAAGGACGATGATTGCATAACGGGGATCCTCTACGGGGAAATAGCCGACAAATGAAGAAACATAGACCCTGCTCCTGTAGCTGCCATCGGTCACGCGCTGGGCCGTACCGGTTTTTCCGGCAACACTTATCCCCCGAATGGCTGCGCTGACTGCCGTTCCACTGTCAACCACAGCCCGGAAATACTCACGACTGAGATAATCAGCGCTCCTTTTGGACATCACGCGGCGAACCTCCTCAGGCTTACTCTCGCTCACAACCCGCCCATCCGGCTCCCGAACCTTTCTGATAATCCTCGGACGCATCAGCACCCCGCCATTGGCTACGGCGGCATAGGCCTGCAGAATCTGAAGCGGCGTTGTCATCACCTCATACCCATAGCCCATCCAGGGAAGGGTTGTTCCGCTCCATTCTTTCAGGGGCTTCACCTTACCGGGAAGCTCTCCTATCAACCCGACACCTGTTTTTGAACCAAAGCCGAACCGGCGGACATATTCATGGAATTTCTCACCCCCAACCTCCATTGCAATTTTGGCCGCCACGATGTTGCTTGAATACATGATTGCTTCCCGAAAGGAGATATCCCCGTAAGGCTCGTGATCCGTTATTTTCAGTCTGTAGACCGGCAAGGTGCCATTATGTGCGAACACCATGTCCCCGGCCTTCATGTGCAGCTCATCGGTTGCCGCTGCAGCCATCACTATCTTGAAGGTTGATCCCGGCTCGAAGCTGTCCGTCACCGAACGGTTTCTCGCCTTTTCCGGCGTCCATGTCGAACGGTTGTTAAGGTTGAATGTGGGGCTGTTGGCCATGGCAAGAATCTCGCCTGTTTTCACCTCCATCACAATGCCCGTTGCTGCCGCAGCGTTGTATTTCGACACAATTCCGGCAAGCTCATCCTCAACAACGCTCTGGATATCGCCATCAATGGTCAGCTCCACCGTCTTCCCCTTCAGGGGCTCCTGCTGGCGTGCATCCGGAGCAGGAAACTTCTCGCCCGTAGCCGTTCTCTGATAGACAGTTGTACCGTCGCGCCCCCGAAGCTCTCTGTCAAGCTTCAGCTCAATCCCGCTGATTCCGTGGTTGCTGCTGTTGGTGACCCCTATCAACTGGGCCGCCACATTCAGATAATAGCGTTGATGCTCCCGGTCGAACCATACGCCAGGAATCTTCTCATGCATCAGCGCCATGGCCTTTGCAATGGGTATCTTCCGTCCGAGAACAGCCACACCCCGGCTCTTTCTCAGCTCTTTAAGGTACGACTGGCGACTGCCTCCAAGATGACGGGCGAAGAGCGATGCAATATGAGAAGAGTTGTCAAATGTTCCATGACGCCCTTTACCCCTTGGATGCGGGGTCCGGCGCACTATCCTCGGATCGGCATAAAACGATACCGACTCAATGCTTTCGGCAAGCATTCGTCCTCTGCGGTCAAGAATGTCGCCCCTGCTGGCCACGCTGGTGACCTCCCGCAGATACTGCCGTGCCGCCTTGTCCCGATACCCGCTTCCCTCAATAATCTGAATATGAAAGAGCATAGCGACAAGGCCAGCCAGAAACAGGACAAATCCAAGCACAACACCCCCTATCCTGCGGGCAAACAGGCTCTCTTCAGCGCTCGGAATGTTCGGCTCATCATGCATGAGGGTCTCTTTTGTCTCTATCGCGGTTCAGGGTTCAAGCCAAACAGGAGGCTCCGGTGAAGAGGTAAGGCCAAGCCCCCCGGCAACCTCCGTAAGGCTATGAATGCTCTGCAGCTCACGCACCTTCAGCTCCTGCGAAGCAAGCACGCTCCGGGTAAGGCGGATGGTACTGCGAAGACGGTCATTGCGCGCAGAAAGATTTTTTATGGCCAGAATATTGTTGACCTGAAACAGCCCGATTACGGTGACAGCCAGAAGAATGACAAAGGAACGAAGCCGCAGCAGCTTGCTGAAGTCAAACCTCACCCCTCCAGCCTCATCAACCCCTACTCCTGTATGCCCCCGGGGGGAAGAGGGCTGAAGCACAGGCTCCTCATTACAAGGAATCTCTACCGGCAGAGAAACTTCCGCCGTCCGGTCAAGAGGCCCGGGCCCCTTGAAAAAGTGACTGCTTCTGGCAGCAATGGCACTCAGGCTGAACATACTCTTCACTCCCTGTTCTCCATTTTTTCAATCACCCTCATTTTCGCACTTCTGGCGCGGGGGTTCCGGGCAACCTCCTCCGCCCCTGCCCGAACCGGCTTTCCTGTAACGGCAATTGCTGCGGCAGGCCTCACCGGCTCCCTCAGCCCTACCCCTTTCGGGCCCCAGTCGGCCGTCGTCAGAGAAGAAAAAAACCTCTTGACCATCCTATCCTCAAGCGAGTGGTAACTGATGACAGCCATTCTCCCTCCCGGTTTGAGCAGCATAACTCCATCCCCGAGGACCCTCTCCAAAACCTCCAGCTCCTGGTTCACCGCAATCCTCAGTGCCTGAAACACACGGGACAGCGACTTCATCACCCGCTCCCGTCCAAACACCACACTGCGCACCAAATCCGCAAGCTCATCTGTTGTATGAAAAGGGCCCTTCTCAACCCTACGGGTCGTCACCGCACGGGCAATCACCCGGCTCAGGGGCTCCTCTCCATACCTGAAAAAAATTGAAGCAAGCTCCGCCTCTGGAGCAGTATTGAGAATATCGGCGGCAGTCCCCGTCGCCCCGCTGTCCATACGCATGTCGAGAGGCCCCGGCTGCATGTAACTGAACCCGCGAAGCGGAACATCCAGCTGGTGGGACGACACCCCGAGATCCAGAAGGATCCCCGAGGCTTGCGGCTCCATACCCCGCGAACCGGCCTCGCGTGCACTCAGCGCCGCAATGTTCCCGAAATTCCCCTTGAGGGCAACCGCATGCTCCCGATAATCCGCAAGCCTCTCCCCGGCCTCCTGCAGCGCCTCATCATCCTGATCAATTCCCAAAAGAAGCGAACCCTCCAGCCAGCCTGAACGCTCAAGCTCACAGAGAATGGCAAGCGAGTGGCCGCCGCCACCCAGTGTTCCGTCCAGATAGAGGCCGGGACCGCGGACAAGCATGGAAACCGACTCCGGAGCAAGAACCGGCTCATGATAACAACTCTTCATACCGCCCATCAGAAATACCGCCCCGCAAGCGCGGCGAACCGCCCGCTGCTTCCATCAACAACACCGCGGAGCCTGGCCGGCTCCCAGACAATCATTTTTGTATCTGCTCCAAGAATAACCACTTCGCCCGAAATCCCGGCATGCTCAAGAAACTCGCGTGAAAGGGGAATGCGGCCCTGACGGTCAAGCTCCACCATTTCCAGGCACTCATACATAAGTGTTTTAAGAAGCCTCTCTTCGGGATTGAAGTCGGACAGGGCAGAGATGCTCTTTCCCATTCCCTCCCATACCGAGGGTTCATACAGCTCAAGCGAGCCGTCAGAAGTCTTCATCACATAAAGCGCACCGAACCGGCCATACTCCGAGGCTCCGCCATCACAGGAGCCGGCATCTGCAAATTTCCGGCGAAACCTCGCCGGAATCATCAGCCGCCCCTTCTCATCAATGCTATGTCGTTCTTTTCCTATAAAACCGGCCATCATGACCCATTTTTTACCATTTTTCACCACCATACAAATGTATTAAAATACATGCACAAAAAAAATATTCCCTTATTTTATACCATCCGGTTTTCACCCTGACTCAAAACCCCATGAATCAACGCGGCAGGGAAATTGTTGTTGATGGATACAACCTTCTCCACGCACTCTACCATCCTGCGCCCTCAACCCCGCTTGAGCCTTTTCGCAGAAAGCTTGAACAGCGCCTTCTCCACTTCCAGACGGTGCACCGCCGCACCCTCACCCTCGTTTACGACGGCGATGGCCGGCATGGCGACAGCAGCACTCACTCCCCGCTTCACACAGTGTTCACCTCGCGCCGGAAAAGTGCTGACCGATGGATAGTTGATTATGTTAAATCGTTGAACCCGAGAGTAAAAATGGTTACTATTGTGAGTTCGGACGAAGAGATCCGCCGGTACGCTTCGGCTTTCGGGGCAGAGTGCATAAAGTCCGAAACCTTTGCCTCCATGCTGACGCCCCGATCCGGAAGGAAAGGAGACGGGGGAGAGCAGGAAGATAACCGGAAAAAATTTTCCAGTGATGAACTCACCGGAGATGAGGTGGAGAGATGGAAACTTCTCTTCAAACGCAAACAGGACGGCTGAAACCGACCTGTACAGCTATTCACCCAATTCAACAGCCAATAAAGAAATGACGACCCTCGACCCCGCCAATCAGGAAGCATGCCGGATCCGTCTGGATGACTGGCGAAAAAAAATTGATGCCATCGACCTCAAACTCTCCGCTCTGCTCTGCGAGCGCCTGCGCTGCGCTGAAAACATCAGCGCCCTGAAAGCCGAAATCGGAGAGCAGGTACTGCAGCCGGAACGCGAAAAAGAGGTGCTCGACAATGTTCTTGGCCGAACCTCTTCGGAACTGCAGACACGGGCCCTTGAAAAAATCTACCGCTGCATCATAGAAGAAACCCGTCTGTTCCAGCATGAGTGGAAGAGCCGAGATAGAGCCGACAGGGTGTGATAACCCCGCTCCCTTTTCTCTTATGCCCTCACCCTCAAACCTGCGCAGCCATCTCCTCCGGACAGTCATACTCATTCTGGCTGCCGCTGCAGGCGTGATTCTGTTTCTTCCCGGACTCAACACTGCGCCCGAATCCACACGACTCCAGATTCACCGCGGCACCCCCTTCTCCACCATTGTCAGAGACCTGGAGACAAACGGAGCCATAACCGTCCGCTGGCCGCTGAAGGTCATTGGCCGGCTTGTTCCCTCGCTCCACAACATCAAGCCGGGCCGCTACCTGATTCCCCCGGGGCTTTCCAATATCGGACTGCTCCAGTACCTGCACCGCCACGACCAGGATGAGGTCCGTGTCACCATTCCAGAAGGGCTTGACATCTCCGCCACGGCAGCCATCATCTCGCGTCATCTTGACATCGACTCAACCAGCTTTGCCTGCGAAGCCACAAAGCGGAAACTGGAGGGCTATCTCTTTCCGGGAACCTACAACTTCCCCTGGGCCAGCACGCCGGGAGAGGCTCAGGAGTTTCTCCTGCGCCAGTTCCACCGATTCTTCTCCGACAGCCTGAGGAGCGTGGCTGAAGGGAAGGGGCTTGACGAAAACGCGCTCCTGACTCTGGCCTCCATTGTTGAGGCTGAAACCCCGCTTGATGAGGAAAAACCTCTGGTGGCAAGCGTCTACCTCAACCGCCTCAGAAAAAACATGCCCCTCCAGGCTGACCCCACCATACAGTATGCAATTCCCGGACCGCGCCGGAGGCTCTACTACAAAGACCTGCGGACAGACTCTCCCTACAACACCTATCTGCACCGGGGGCTTCCGCCAGGCCCCATCTGCAGCCCGGGAGCACAGTCGATTCTGGCCGTCCTGAACCCTGCAGAAACCAGCTACCTCTACTTCGTGGCAACGGGAAAGGGAGGCCACAATTTTTCAACGACCCTCAGCGCCCACAACCGGAACATCAGGAGATACCGGGCAAACAGGGACCGCAGGTGAGAGAGGGATAGAGAGCGGAAGAAGGAACTGACAACAGGTTTTTTGCGGTTCCCTTGATTATATTGCCTATACTTTCAAAGAGCAGAATGGAGCGTTTTTTAAACCAACCCGAGTGAGCAATGCAGAAAAAGACCTTGTCGGACATAACCATCCAAGGCAAACGGATACTGATGCGCGTAGATTTCAATGTCCCCCTCAACGATGAGCGGGAGATTACCGACGACAAGAGGATAGTGGAGGCACTTCCATCCATCCGCAAAATTCTCGACAACGGTGGCCGACTTATCCTGATGTCGCACCTTGGCCGCCCGAAAGGCAAGGTCAATCCGCTTTTTTCTCTTGCTCCCGTGGCAGCAAAGCTTTCCGAACTGATTGACACCCCGGTCGCCATGGCGGAAGACTGCATTGGCACGGAGGTGATGCAGTCGGCCCTTGCGCTGCAGGACGGCGAGGTGATGCTGCTTGAAAACCTTCGGTTCCACCCTGAAGAAGAGGCCAACGACCCGGAATTCGCAAAAGAGCTTGCTGCGCTTGGTGAAATGTATGTCAATGACGCTTTCGGCACCGCACACAGGGCCCATGCCTCCACTGAAGGAATCACTCACTTTGTGCCTACGGCTGTTGCCGGATACCTGATAGAAAAAGAGCTGATGTACCTCGGCAAAGCCCTTGAAAAACCTGAACGGCCTTTTGTAGCCATTCTCGGGGGATCAAAAATTTCAGGCAAAATAGATGTCCTTGAAAACCTCTTCAAAAAAGTAGACACGGTTCTCATCGGCGGAGCCATGGTCTTCACCTTCTTCAAAGCAATGGGTCTTGAAACCGGCAGCTCTCTTGTTGAGGACAACAAGCTGGAGCTCGCCCTCAGCCTTCTCGAGCAGGCAAAAAACCGCAACATCAAGCTTCTGCTTCCCCAGGATGTGATTGCGGCTCCCGAACTTGCGGCCGATGCTCCCTTCCGCGCCGTCTCGGTCAAGGAACTTGAGGCTGGTGAAATGGGGCTTGACATCGGTCCTCTCACCATAGAAGCCTACCGTCAGGAAATACTGGGAGCAAGAACCATTCTCTGGAACGGCCCCATGGGAGTCTTTGAAATAGACAGCTTTGCCAATGGCACCTTTGCCGTAGCAGAAGCAATGGCCCTGGCTACAGCAAAAGGAGCAACCACCATCATCGGCGGGGGAGACTCTGCAGCTGCTGTTGCAAAAGCCGGGCTTGCCTCCAAAATGACCCATATCTCAACCGGCGGAGGAGCCAGCCTTGAATTCCTTGAAGGAAAAGAGCTGCCCGGTATAGCTGCCCTGAACGACTGAGGAGGCCCATCCCTTCCAAACCAAGGATTATGAACCAGTACAGCCAGCCTTACAGGCCCGGGGGCTTTCAACTCATGCCCCCGGCAATCAAGGCAATCATCATTGCAAACATAGCCATCTTCCTGCTGCAGTACTTCACGCCGCTCGGGAATTTCATTTTCATTCAGGGCGCACTCTGGCCCGCCGCCTCTGAAAACTTCCGCATATGGCAGCCCTTCACCTACATGTTCATGCACGGAGGCACCACCCACATCTTCTTCAACATGTTCGCCCTCTGGATGTTCGGTGCTGAAATAGAGAACTACTGGGGGACAAAAGAGTTTATCTGGTACTATTTTGTCTGTGGAGTCGGCGCCGCCATCATCAATCTTGTAGCCACCTCGGGAACCCTCTACCCGACCGTAGGGGCTTCAGGCGCGGTGTATGGAATTCTGCTCGCGTTCGGTATGATGTTTCCGGGCCGTTATATCTTCCTTTACTTCCTCTTTCCCATCAAGGCAAAATACTTCATCGCCGGGTTTGCGCTTATTGAGTTCATGTCGGGCCTGGGAAGCAGAACCATGGGGAGCGGAAGCAACATAGCCCACTTTGCCCACCTCGGAGGCATGCTGATAGGGTTCATCTACATCACCCTCAAACGGCGCGACTTCAACCCTCTTGAGCAGGTCAACAAGCTGTTTGAAGGCACAAAAAAACGCGGGGCCGTCATCCACTCCATAAAGCAGGATGGGGGCCGTGTACAGGAAGAAGAGATAGACCGTATTCTTGATAAGATTTCACGAAGCGGCTACAGTTCACTTTCAAAAAGCGAGAGGGAGACGCTTCTCAAGGCGGGGAAAAAATGAAGGCAGAGATCGAGGCAGGAAAAGGACGGGCGGAGAGGGTCCTGAAAACCCCGGGCCGGCTGCAGAAGCTTATTGCTTCAGCCATCAGCCGCTCCAGTGCGCTCACAAGCGCCTCAAGGGTTCCGGAGCTCACAAGGAAAATACAGCCGCTTGTGCGCATGGTAAAAAGCTATGCCTCCAAAGAATATCGCGAAGTACCGTGGCAGACCATTGTCATGAGCGTCACCGCACTGCTTTACTTTGTGTCACCGCTGGACGCCATAGCCGACTTCATTCCCTTCCTCGGATTTGCTGACGACCTTGCCCTCATCACCGCCGTTCTGGCATCAATAAACGGTGACATTGACAGTTTCACCAGATGGGAACAGGAAAAAGCCGACGCTGCCGAAACTGCCGACTACTCTGAGCTGCATCCCCCGGAGGCCGAATAATCGAAACAGGCCACACTCTCGATATGAGCGGTGTGGGGAAACATGTCAACCGGCTCCACTGAAACCAGCCGGTAACCCGCCCCGGCAATCTCTTTCCCATCCCGGGCAAGGCTGGCAGGGTTGCAGCTCACATACACAATACGGCGAGCCCCAAGCTTCAGCATGGTTTCAAGAGCTTTCGGGTGCATTCCCGCTCTGGGAGGATCGGTCACAATCACATCCGGCCGGCCGTGCTCCTCAAGCTGCTCCATCATAGCCCCAAGGTCCTTCAGGTCTGTCTGGAAAAAATATGCATTACCGATGCCGTTGCTTTCCGCATTGGAACGGGCATCCTGAATGGAGCTTTCAACCACCTCCAGCCCAATTGCCCGTTCAGCATGGCGGGCAAGCCAGAGGGTGATGGTTCCTGTTCCGCAATAAAGATCATACACCCTGTCGCCGGCCCTGAGCTCACAGGCGTCCTGAATCCGCCCATACAGCGCCTCTGCCTGGAGTGTATTGGTCTGGAAAAATGAGTTCGCCGATATCCTGAACTCAAGCAGTCCGAGCTTTTCGGAAATGGTGCCGGAGCCAAGGATTGTGTACTCCACATCACCGGTTGCAACCGTATTGCGGCGGTTGGTAACATTATTGACAAGAGTCAGGGGAACACCCTGCATGCCCGACTGAAGATGTGCGCTGTAGCTCTCCATCAGCTCTCCATCATACCATGAGGTGACAATATTGACCATCACCTCCCCGGTGTGGACGCTTGAGCGGACAACCAGATTCCTCAAGAATCCCGTGTGCTCGCGGGCCATATAGGGCTCCATGGCATTTTCAAGCGCAAAGTCCCGTGTAAGCCGGAGTACACTGTTCATCTCTTCAGTTGCCAGATGGCAGCGGGCGGTATCAATCACCTTTTCAAAATTACCGGGAGCATGAAAGCCAAGAGCAAAATTTTTCGGCTGAAGCAGCTCATCCATTGAAAGCTCTTCGGGCCGCAGGTATCGCTTGCCCGAACAGGAGAACTCTATTTTGTTCCGGTAATGGACAGGGGAAGGTGCCCCAAGAGCCGGCAGCATAGGAGGCTCCGAAAAGCCGCCGATATGGATCAGGGCGTCCTGCACCTTTTTTTCCTTATAGCGAAGCTGTGCCGGGTAACGGATATGCATCAGCTTGCAGCCTCCGCACACACCGAAATCCCCGCATACCGGCTCAGTCCTGTCCAGAGAGGGCTCAAGAACCTCAACTGCAATGGCCTTCAGATAGCGCTGTCTCACACGGGTAACACGGGCTGAAACACGATCGCCAACAGCAAGCATTCCTCCGACCATCACCCCCATTCCGCACTCAAGTTTCCCGAAACACTCATCCTTATCGGCCATGTCGGTTATAAGGAGTTCAACCATATCGCCTTTTCTGTATGCGGCCTCAGCCATCAGGATCTCCTTTTTTCAGCTGGCAGTCGAAGCCAGGCTGCATTTTTAGTCGTCCAGGTAAAAAGCAGGTAGACAATGAGGGCAGAGAGAACGCCGATTGTCATGCCCCCTGCAACATCACCGGGATAGTGGACTCCAACATAAATTCTTGAATACCCTACCAAAAGGGCATAGCCTATCATTGTAGCCGTAAAGAGCCGCTCCTGGAGAGATCCCCGGTGAAAGAAAACCCAGACCATGGTGGCAACAGCCGCGGTATTTGCAGCATGGGAAGAGGCAAAGGAAAAAGAGCGGGACTGGTCAATCAGCAGCCTGACATGCTCAAGTGCGAAGCAGGGACGGATACGGCCCACAAGGGGTTTGAGAATGCCCGAAGCGGTAAAATCGGCAACACCGACTGCCAGAAGAGCGAGCAGAAGAGCAAACAAACCGCGCCTGCCCCCACGCACAAGCATGAAAAGTGCGGCAATCACAAAAATATGCCGCGAAAGGTTCGCTTTTGTCAGGAACACAAAGAGGTCATCAGCCGCCGGATGGACCAGCTGCTGGTTCAGGAAAGCAAAGAGCCCCGCGTCCATCTGCTCAATCAGCATTGCCGGTCCCCCCGCTACTTTCCGCTGCCGGATTTTTTCTTCTTCTGACGCGCGGGCGCGGCAATCGACACATTCGGCATGTCGGCTTCAGTCGTGGTCGAATTGATGTAGAACTGCTGGGCAACACTGAACACATTGAACATCAGATAATACAGACCAAGACCCGAGGGCATGTTATTGAAAAACAGCAGCATCATGGCCGGGAACATGTAGAGCATGATCTTCATCTGATCATTGGTCTGTGCCGTCGGAGTGATTTTCTGCTGCACAAACACCGTTCCGGCCATAAGGATAGGCATCAGGGCGATGTGGTCGCCATACATCGGAATGGTAAATCCAAGATTCAGAATGGAGTCCGGAACAGAAAGATCATGCGCCCAGAGAAATCCATGCTGGCGGAGTTCAATTGAGGAACGGAACACATAAAACATGGCGAAGAGCAGCGGCATCTGAAGCACCACAGGAAGGCATCCCCCCAGAGGATTGACACCGGCCTCCTTGTAAATGCGTCCCAATTCGCTCTGCAGCTTTGCCGGATTGTCCTTGTACTTATCCTGCAGCTCTTTGAGCATGGGCTGCAGCGCAGCCATTTTTTTCATGGACTTGGTCGAAGCAAGCGACAGAGGATAGGTCACCAGCTTGATGAGGAAGGCAAAAATGATGATGATCAGACCATAGTTATGGATGAACTTGTTCATCCAGCTGAAAACAGGGAGAATGATATACTCGGCAAACGGCCGTGTCAGCCAGTCCCAGCCGAAATCCATGATTTTTTCCAGTTCAGCCTTCTGGGCTCTGACTATATCATAGTCAAGAGGGCCCATATAGAGGCTGAAACTGTTGTCGAGAGAGGCGCCTGATACGGGAACCTCCATTTTCAGCGACGCAAGGTAATTCTCAAATTCGTTGCCGGCTTTTTTGCTGCCGTCCAGATAGAACCCGCCTGTAGGCCCGGAGGGAATAAGCGCAGCTACAAAATATTTATTGCGCACAGCCACCCATTTCGCTTCACCCGACTGCTCTTCGCGGTATGCCTGATTATCCTTGGCTGCATCCAGCTTCACGAGGCTGCCACCGAGATAGGCTCCGGCAAGTGCGTTGTGAGCCTCATCCTCGCGGTTCTTCTCAGTATAGCCAAGGCCACCGTCCCACTGCAGCTGGTATTCATTGCCGGCAAGGGCGCTGGAGAATCCATTCAGCTGCACATCATACCCGACCCGGTAACTGTCGCCGGTAAAGCTGTAGGTTATCAGAATATTCCGGTTTTTTGAAACATTCAGGCGGTATCGGACACTGTAGCTCTCCTTCCCCGTGATTGTGTGAAGCGTATCAACGGAACCCCCGGTGAAATAGAGGTCGCGGGTGTCAATTTTTCGTCCCTCTCTTGTCAGAAACAGCAATGAAAGAGCACCATCTGCCCGGTTGCTGACAAGCTGAACCGGCTGGAGGGCTCCATCAAGATGCTTCTTCAGGATCAGCGAGGTCAGGGTCGCTCCTTTTGAAGAGATGGTTGCCCGGAACAGGTCGTTTTCAACAACCATCTTTCGGGCCTTCCCGTTTGCAGCTGAAGCAAATGCTCCGAATGCATCGGAAGCGGAAACTGGCGCAGGCTTGAAAGGCACATTCACCTGCTCCACAGGCGCCGCTTTTTTTGCGCTTTCGCGGATAACAGGTTTTTTGTCCGGCGACATGAACTGAAGCCAAACTATCATGATCAAGGCTATAAGAGCAAGTCCCGTTACCGAATTTCTATCCATTATTACTGCTGCTGTTTGTTGGCGTCCTGACCGCCTTTCGCCGGAGGAACCGGATCAAACCCGCCCCGGGAAAAAGGATTGCATCTGAGAACACGCCAGACGCTCAACCAGGTTGCCTTGAAAAAATTATGTCTCTCAAATGCCTCAATTGCGTAGGCTGAACAGGTGGGGTAAAATCGGCAGGAAGGGCCAAGCAGGGGTGAAATATACGCCCGATAAAATTTTATGAGCGCTATTGGCAGCGCGGCAAAAACACTCCTGACATCCATCATCCAGCCTCCTGTAATCATCGTCTCACCCGTAAGACCTCTTTGACCAAACTGCTTCACTCTCTCTCCCGATCACTCACAGCCTTCAGCAACATCTCCCGCAGGGCTGAATTCATCTCCCGCCTGAAATCCGGGAGCGAGGGAATATGAGACCCCCTGCGCGTGTAAAGAAACACAATGGAAAGAGCCTCCCCGGCCTTTCTGTCACCCGTATCTTCAAGACGACTGAGGAGCATCGGCTTCTCAAGGCGGTAGGCTTCACGCATCAAGCGCTTTACCCTGTTGCGCATGACGGCAGCGGGCAGAGTTTTTTTACTGACAGCAAACATGACTGATGGCGGGGAGGCAAAACCGCCCCTGACAGCATCATGAGAAAGGTATACCAGTCGGAGGAAATTGCCCTTCAGGCTCTTACCTCCAGTAAAAAGAAGCGATATCAGCCCCTTTTTCCTTAAAATCTCATGGCGTGGAAGCCTGTGCGAATGCCTGTCTGACAAAACCGGAAAGAGCGTTTGTTTGTTACATCGGCACCGCATTGGATGCCGAAAGCCGGTCAGGTTATCTGCCGGCAGTACCCATATCGCTGCTCACGGAAAGCGAATGGCGTCCTTTTGCCCTGCGGGCATTAATTATCCTGCGGCCGTTTTTGGTCGACATTCTCAGCCGGAATCCGTGTTTGTTGCGCCGCTTTCTGTTGCTGGGCTGAAAGGTTCTTTTCATCTCAAATGACTCCTCACCAGATTGTAAAAAATTCAAAATAATAGGGCGTGCAAATTACCATAATCCCCGGAGATAAACAAACAACTCTGTCGCATTAATTCCCGACAGGCCTCCCGCCAACAAATGTGGATAAAATGTGGACAAAAAAAATTCACAACCCCAAATCCTTCATTCCGCCTACACAAAGAGTTTTCAACATATGTGGATAACTTTTCATAAAAACCCAACAAAGTATTATTAAATAAACACTTACTCCGTTAATAACTGCCACGGAGCTGCATTGAAAACTGCGTATTTTTCATCCCCTGACGATTATTTTATATCCCCTCAAAAGAGTACCTTGATTCTGTCATTATGTTGACAGTTTCCCCTGCGGGGCTTTTCAGGTTTCGCTTAACCATAGTTTTTTTATGCTTTACGCTGACAGTATGAAGGTTCAGGAGCAACAGAAGGATGAGTCCCGGGCAGCTGATGCATCTGAGCAGCATGTCTGGAAATCATGCCTTGAGGCCATTCGGGAACACATCAATCCCCTTGCATTCCAGACATGGTTTTCTCCCATAAAACCGCTGGGTCTTTCGGGGGGGGAGTTGACCATTGAGGTTCCGAGCACTTTTTTTTATGAATGGATTGAAGAACACTACTCCCAATTCCTCAACACGGCACTCAAGAAAATTATCGGTCCCGAAGCCAGACTGATGTATTCAATAGTGATGGACAAATCCCAGACTGAGCCCGTCACCATACAGCTCCCGCTTCAGAACAGCCAGCCGGACAAAAAGGCCTCAGAAGGGGCCGTTAAAAAATCATCAGACAGTTTCGAGAGAGATATTGAGCGCTTTGAAACACAGCTGAACTCAAAATATACCTTCGATACACTGATTCGTGGTGACTGCAACTCTCTTGCTTTTGCCGCCGCCAAGTCCATTGCACAGAATCCCGGACAGAATGCCTTCAATCCGCTCGTCATTTATGGGGGGGTGGGACTCGGCAAAACCCATATGATGCAGGCAATTGGCAATACAGTCCGCCAGGAACGAGAGGGGGCGAAAGTACTCTATGTATCGAGCGAAAAATTTGCCATTGATTTTGTCAATGCCATACAGAACGGAAAAATTCAGGAATTCTCGTCGTTTTACCGCACAATTGATGTCCTTATCATAGACGATATCCAGTTCTTTTCAGGAAAAGAAAAAACGCAGGAGGAGATATTTCATATTTTCAACACCCTGCATCAGTCAAACAAACAGATTATTCTTTCCGCCGATCGTCCCATCAAAAACATCAAAGGGATTGAAGACCGGCTGATCTCGCGTTTCAACTGGGGACTTTCAGCCGACATACAGCCGCCAGACTATGAAACCCGCAAAGCAATCATTCTCAGTAAACTCCAGCAGAGCGGGGTTGATCTTGATGAAAATGTGATTGAATTCATAGCCAACAACATTACAGACAATGTCAGGGAACTGGAAGGCTGCATTGTCAAGCTTCTTGCCGCCCGGTCGCTCGACAATCGCGACATTGACCTCTCTTTTACAAAATTGACCCTGAAAGACATTATCCGGCACACCGCAAAACAACTGAACCTTGATACCATTGACAAGGTCATCTGTGAATTTTATGCCATAACCTCCAATGATCTGAAAGGCAAATCAAAGAAAAAGGAAATCGCAACAGGCCGTCAGATTGCCATGTATCTTGCAAAACAACTGACAGAATCATCACTGAAAACCATAGGACTCCATTTCGGAGGACGAGACCACTCTACTGTCATTCATGCCGTCAACACTATCGCCAGACGCATTGAATCAGAGGGAGAAGATCAGGGACGAATCAATGAAATAAGAAGGAGAATTGAACTCGTTTCAATGTAAACTGCAGTGTGGATAAGATGTTGAAAGGGTGTTCACTCTATCTTGACAGACCCGCAGTTGTCAACACCAGAGGAGAAAGAGAAAAACAGTCAACAAACCACCCACAACCCTGAACTGGCAGTATCAACAGGTTATACACAGCGGGAGAATAAAAAAGATTTACTGTAGTTCTAAATAAAATAACACCTTACGGAAGAGAGAGGTGATGTTGTCAAGATTTCCACACTCTCTACAGCAACAACAACTCTTATTTTTAAAATCATAAAACTGTAAATGTTGGACAAGATGAAATTGACCTCCTCTATCAAGCAGCTGCAGGATGCAGTCGGTAAAGTTGCCCAGGCTATTCCGGCAAAATCAATTGATCAGCGTTTTGAGAACATCCATCTCTCAATTGAACCCGGAGCATTGACTTTTTTTGCTACTGACGGCGAAGTCGCCATTACTGCCCGAAGCGAAGTTGAAACATCCGACAGTGGCAATATCGGAATACGCGCTCGAGCACTTCAGGAGTTTCTCAGGAGTATGTATGATACTTCAGTGAGCTTTTCCATTGAACGCCAGGAAGTCAGTGAGCATGGAACAGTCAATATCACAACCGATAAAGGCCGATATACCATGCCCTGTCTTTTCCAGGCTCAGCCTGAAAAGCATGAAAAGAATTATGACATCTCTCTTGAGATGGAAACTGGAGAAATGCTTGACATCATCCAGAAAACAACCTTTGCATGCAGTGTGGACGGAATGCGACCGGCCATGATGGGTGTTCTTTTTGAATTGGAAGGTGATCTTCTTACAGCCATAGCTACCGATGGCCACAGGCTGGTGCGATGCAGAAAAGATTCATCTCTCTGTATGCCTGAAAAACTCAAGATTGTTGTTCCTTCCCGGGTGCTTTCCATTCTGCAGAAACTTGCACAGACAGAAACGGTAAGTATGAGTATTGAGAGTGAGAGAAAGTTTGTTCGATTCAACTGCGGAAACATTGTTCTTGATGCAGCACTCATCATTGAACCTTATCCCAATTACGAGGCAGTCATTCCCGTTGAACATGACAAGCAGCTCGTCATCAATCGCTCAACCATTTATGATTCCATCCGAAGGGTTGGGAGGTTTTCAAGTATCGGTGATGTCAAGGTTCAGATTGAAGGGGCTGTGCTTAAAATTATGGCTGAAAACACCAATGAAGGTGAATCGGCTGTTGAGGAGCTTGCGTGCAATTATACCGGGGAAGATATTTCCATAGGATTCAATTCCCGTTTTCTTGAAGCCGCGCTTGCCCATCTTGATGAAAGCGAGGTCAGCATTGAGTTGAAAAGTCCGACCACCGCTGTTATTTTCCGCCCTCATCTCGAAGAAAAAAGTGACAGGCTCATCATCCTTGTCATGCCGGTCCGTATCAACAACTGAGTATGAGCAATCTTCAGAATGCCCGGCAATCATGGTTGTGGGGCATTCTGGTTTAACGAGAGGTTTTTTGAGGCTACGGAGTATACAGTTTGAGAATTTCAGGAATCACCGCTCATTTTCTTTTGAGCCTGAAGATGGAATCAATCTGATTTATGGCCAGAATGGATCAGGTAAAACATCTATTCTTGAGGGGATTCATTACTGTGCGTTGACTAAAGGATTTGTCAGTGCAGCTGACGGCGAGTGCCTCTCCTTTTCAGCAGGTTATTTTCTTCTCACAGCCTTGTTTGAGTCTTCGTCCGGCATAGAGACAGCTGTTCGCCTCTCCTATACAAAAGAGAGTGGAAAGAAGCTTCAGATTGATGGTAATGAGCTTAAGCCTTTTTCCCTTCATATTGGTTCCATACCCTGTATTTCCTTTTCCCCCCCTGAAATTGTTATTGTCAGCGGTCCTCCCGGAGAAAGGCGACGGTTTCTTGATAATGCCGTCTGTCAATCGGACAGACGGTATCTTGACAATCTTCTCATCTATAGACGCTTGCTGCAGCAGAGAAACGCATTGCTTCAGCAGCTTTCGCAAAGCCCCGGAAAAGACCGCTCCATGCTGCAGCTCTGGAGTGAAAATCTTGCTTCTTCAGCAGCATCGGTAACAGCGGGGAGAGTTCGTTTTCTTGCTGAATTCCATCCCTTTGTCGAGTCGCTTCACAGAGATCTTTCAGGCGGTCAAACGCCTTCAATCGAGTATAGCTCAACCATAGGAAGATTGCTGGAACCAGTTCCGGAAAGCGAGCTTCGAGAGCGTTTTCTTCAGCGTTTTCAGGAGAACGAACAACAGGAGATTCTTAGGGGACAGACCCTGTCAGGACCGCATCGCGATGAATTGATCTTTCTTTCGGATGGACGGGAGAGCAAACGCTACAGCTCACAGGGGCAGCAAAGAACATTTCTTATCAGTCTGAAGCTCGCCCTGTTCCAATACTTCAATGAAAAAATCGGTGAGACCCCCATCTGTCTTCTTGATGACATATTCAGCGAGTTGGATGGGAAAAGGACCGCGGCAGTTCTTGATATACTAGAGGGATGCGGTCAGACTTTGATTTCTTCGGCTGATCTGAAAAATCACCCGGGCTCAGCAGTCCACCATCTCCAGACGACTCCCTCCACCCGGAACTCAGAAGTATAGTCATGTCGCTAACGAGAAGCCCGAAAAAATTTTCTTCCATAGCTGGCGATATGTACCGCGCTTTGGGTCTTGATGAGGCTTTTGCGCAGTTCAATGCTTTGGGAATATGGAATACGGTTGTCGGTGATGCTGTTGCAGCCGTCACCACTCTGGAACGCTTTACTGAGGGAACCATTGTTGTCCGCGTCAGGAGTTCCACATGGAGAATGGAACTGAACTACCGGAAGTCATCCATCATTGAAAAACTCAATGTGGCGCTTAACTCACCGCCTGATAAACCCCTGGTCCGCGACATCATTTTCCGGTAGAACGGCGAAAGAGCCGGATTGCCGGCCCTTTCCTTCCTGAAACGGAACTGAGCTTCATGAGAGTCGGCTAGAGATTGCAGCTCAATTGATACATTTCTATCATTCGTTCGGCATATGCCTTGCCAAACTCACGGCAGGCTTCAAACTCCGCTTCATGAGGTTTGAATTTGACTCTCATGTTCTGGTCAAACACCTTGAGTTTCAGCATGGTGAAGTTTGTCTCTATCATTTTGGTTGCTTCTCCGCTCCAGCCATATGAACCAAATGCCGCTCCGAGTTTTCCTTTGTCGCGGATGGGGTTGATGGCTGAAAACAGCTGGTAGATCTGCGGCAGAATGTTCTGGTTGATTGTCGGGGAGCCGAGTATGATTCCAGATGCATGTGCAATCTTTTCTTCCATCTTGGAGAAGTGCATGTGCTCCACATCGCATATGTCGACGGTGAAATCGCAGGACTGGCGAAGCCCCTCGGCTATTTTTTCAGCAAGAATCGCAGTGTTTTCATAAGCCGACACATAGGCTATGAGTATGTTCTTTTCATTGGGGAGGGCAATGGCGCTCTGGGAATATCGCAGGGAGAGATCGACATATTTTTTCCAGTTGCTTCTCAGAATCGGGCCATGTCCAGGGCATATGACCGAAATATCCAGGGGGCGTATTTTCTCAACGGCCTGTATCATGTATTTGCTGAACGGGCGCAGGATTGCGTCAAAATAATAGGTGAAGGCATCATCAAAGTCACCAACTTCGTCGTCATACATCTTCTCATTGCAGAAGTGGGAACCGAATGAATCACAGGTAAAGAGTACCCTGTCCTCTTCAAGCCATGTATAAATGGTGTCGGGCCAGTGGAGATTTGGAGCATTGATGAAATGAAGCGTCTTGTTTCCCAAATCAAGCGTATCCCCCGTTTTTACTGTAAGTGAAGGGAAGTCGTGGCCTGTCTGGTCACGGAGAAATTTCAGCGCATTTCCGCTACCCACAACAGTTGCGTTCGGAGCAATGGCCAAAAGATTGCGGATATTGCCGGAATGGTCAGGTTCTGTGTGGTCAACAATAATGTATTCAATCTCTTCAGGGTCTGTAACCTGTTTTATTTTAGCGAGATACTCAGGCCAAAACTTTTCCTTTGTTGTTTCAACGATGGTTTTTTTATCCGCATTGATGAAATATGAATTGTAAGTGGTGCCATATTTGGTCTCCATCACAATATCAAAGGTGATGAGCCCGGGGTCAAGAACCCCTATCCAGGTGACATCGTCGGTTACCGGTAATATTTTTTTATCCGTCATTGCTTCAGGTGTCTATGGATTGTTGTGTATCTGTGCGATATCAGTAAACATAATAAAATATTACACCTCCGGCCGCTTTATTGTTCCCCCTCCATTACATTTTCCTCCCCCTGGCTTTCCTGACTCACTGTTTTTTCCTGCAGCATGATGCCTTCCGCGGAGAAGGGGAAAAGAGTGTCATCCGAAAATATCATACTGAAGTCCTGCGGTTTGAAAAAAGGAAGGAACTTCTGGCAATGCTCGTCAAGCCTCTTCAGATAGAATGCCGTGTTCTCATCAGGCGCATCCGCCCTCCATTCGTCGGCAGCTTTTCCCCGGTCGAATGATGCGCTTGCGGTTCCGCTTCCTGAAATGTAGTAGGTAATACGGTCACCTTTGGTGATTCTCCCCCCTTTTCGCCGGGCTATTTCATAGGTGACGGCCCGCTGCCGTTTTCCTGCCTGTACATCGCCCAGATATTCTTCCAGCGAGCTTTTCATGCTTTCTGTTCTCGAAAACTCCGTTATGTCAAGCTCGTGGTTAAGAATTTTGTTCCTGTAGTGTGTGTAGAGATTGTGAAGCCCGTCAATATCTTCAGCAAGCAGTTTTTCAAACCCGCGCTCAACAAGATCCCTGCCGAATTTCTCTCCGCTACGGCTTGTCAGTGAGGAGCCTTTCAGCGTCATGGTCATTGAGTAATCCAGCAGGGCGTAATTCTTTTTCATATACGAAATCATTTTCCTGAAGCGCCCGTCAAAACCGATCCGTATGCCTTCAGGCATGAGTGCCGATACCTTTTGTACCAGATCCCGTTCCTGCGCTTCCGTGGTAACGCTGTCCGGGGGAATGAAGAGAATTCCATCAGTGTCGACCTCTATGATCCGGCACCCTTCAGCCTCAAATTCACGAATCATCTGTCGGGCTATTGACTGGCCTGTTGAGGTGACCCGGTCGGCTTCTGCAAAATCGTTGAATATTCCTCCGGCGAAGCCGAGATATCCATACATGGCATTGATGAGAATTTTGAATGAGCTCTGCATGGCATCGTAATTTGCCGACAGTTGCCCGTTCCCTGCTGCTTTCTCATCTGCAGCCATTCCCTTTGTTTTCAGGCGCAGCGCTTTCAAATCAGTCAGAATTCCAGGAAATGCCCTCAGTTCATCCGTTCGAGGGCAGATGTTGCTCGAAAGCATGATTGAGGGATAGAGCGATTCAACATCAGCATAGACGATAGGTCCCAGAACTCCTTTGAGAAAGACCGCAGTATAGCCTCCGAACTGTTGCCGGCCTGCTGATGGTTTTGGTAGAGAGTGCTTCACTCGCAGATACTCTCTTGTCATAAGTGCTTCAATTTTCGCAGCCTGTCCCATTCTTGCCGTCTGGGCGTAGCTGAACGGCAACATTTGAGTCAGATAGAAGTTGCTGCCTGAAAGCAGTGAAGAAAGCTTGCAGGTCTCACGGACATCATCAAGAGCATAGCGCAGCAGCCTGTCTGTGTCTCCTCTCCATAAATCGGCAATTTCGCTGTAGTCAACATATGTGCGGTTTTCAGATGCAAACCCGAAATGTCGCGCTACGGCCTTGAGCCCGTAACTCTGCATGGAGCGTTTTGAAATGTCATAGCTTTGGACGAGAAAAAGGGTATCAATGACATTTCGGCCCGGGATGTCAAAAAAGAGGTAGTCAATGCTCCGCTCTGCAAACCGGATGCTGGCCGGATAACTTTTCGGCACCAACCCATCTCTCCCTATGGCAAATGGAATCGAATGAAACGAGCATCGTGCCTGCAGGTAGGGAAGATCAAACCCGAAAATGTTGTGCCCCTCTATTACATCAGGATTACGCTTACTGATAATGTCAACCAACTGCTCAAGTAACGCCTTTTCTCCCTGCTCTTTCCCATGGATCACCTTTTCCCACCCTCTGTTGTCAGAAAGAGAGACAATGATTATTTCATCTTCCCCAATGCTTATGCCAGTTCGCGGTTTGTTCTTAGGATCATAGAGAGTTTCAATGTCAAGCTGCATCCGGTAGAGGTCATCAAATATCATGCCCTTGAAAAAGGTTTTGCCTGTCTGCATCATATATTGCGTTACAGCATCACCCTTGCTGTATGTATTTGGCACAAACCCTCGTGCAGTCGGCTCTTCTGCGTCATCTCCCATCCCGGTTCGGCTGTTCCGCGCAATATGATCAAGCGCTTCCCTGTAATCTTTCCATCGCTGGAATATGGCAAGACTTCGATAAAAGTTATTTCCGCTCAAAGCGACCGGCCAGTATTTACCCCCGTTGGGTATTCTGAAGTTGCTGAGCAGGGTGCTTTCCGAGAGGAAAAAATAAGGATAGCACGGCTCGTCGTGAAAGGTGACTTTTCCGCTGTCCGTTCTGTTGAATATTCTGACTAAGGTGTCTGATCGCTGATAAGCACCAACAATCCGCTCTTCGCCGTCTTTTCCGTAGAGGAGCGTATTGTTCACTATGTCGCTGACGATTGATTCCATGGCTTCTCTGTTCATCCGTTATTCACGGCATTCTGTTTGCCCGGCGCGTTGCATCTGGGGCCGGGAGTTTCATCTGTTCCTGTTTTGGCCTTGTGCCCATAACCCGTTAGTGTCATGTCAATGTTTCACGTGAAACATTGACACATTACCTACCGTCCAAGACGAACCATGAGGACGGAGATGTCGGAAGGCGAGACACCCATAATTCTTGAGGCCTGGCCAAGAGTTTCGGGCCGGAAGTGAAGGAGTTTTTCACGCCCTTCGCTTGATAGGCCGGTAACTGAGTGATAATTGAATGTTTCGGGGAGTATGAGCGACTCAAGCCTCGCAACCTTTTCAGTCTGCAGCAGTTCTCTTTTCAAATAGCCTTCATAAGCGAGATTGATCTCTACCTGCTCGTGTACGAGTGGGTTTGATGAAATGAGCCGTGCTTCTTTGGCAAAATCGGGAAGTGCGGCAAAAAGTCTGTTGAGGGTAATGCCCGGGCGCTTGAGTGCGGATGCGGCTTTCTGCCCTCCTGTCATGGGCCGGTTCAATTCCGCCGGCAAGAGGCTGTTCAGGGCCTCTGCGGGTATGGTTCTTGATCTGGCAAAAGCAGTCATGCGGACAATCTCATCATTTTTGTTGAGTGTTTCCCTGTATGTGTCATCGTCAACAAGGCCTGCGGTATGGCCGAACTTGCGGAGCCTGAGGTCAGCGTTGTCATGGCGGAGGATGAGGCGGTGTTCGGCTGATGAGGTGAACATCCTGTAGGGTTCATTCGTTTCCTTTGTGACGAGATCGTCAATCAGGACGCCAATATAAGCGTCAGACCGCTGCAGGTGAATTGGTGGGAGCTCTTTAAGTTTCCGGGATGCGTTGATTCCGGCCATAAGCCCCTGGGCCGCAGCCTCTTCATATCCGGATGTGCCGTTTATCTGTCCGGCAAAGTACAGGTTTTCAACGGCTTTTGTTTCCAGCGATCTGCGGATCTGGCTTGGGTGAAAGTAGTCATACTCAATTGCATATCCGGGACGGATCATTTTAACCTCCTCCATGCCGGGTATTGATTGCAGTCCTGCTATCTGTATATCTTCAGGAAGAGAAGTCGAAAAACCATTGACATACATTTCATTGGTATGAAATCCTTCTGGTTCAAGAAAGATATGATGGCTGTCGCGTTCTGTAAATCGATGGATCTTATCTTCAATTGAAGGGCAGTATCGGGGGCCGACTCCCTGGACCTTTCCAGAAAAAAGAGGTGACCGGTCGAAACCTGTCCTCAGAATCTCATGGGTTTTATGGGTTGTTTTGGTCAGGAAACAGCTGATCTGTTCCTTTCCCGCAATGCTTCCTGAGCTGAACGAGAATGGAGGTGGATTCTCGTCTCCTTTCTGCTCAATGACAATGCTGTAATCAATGCTTCTCCTGTCAACTCGTGGTGGTGTTCCGGTTTTCAGGCGTGCTGTCGTGAACCCCGCTGCCACAAGGCTCTCTGTCAGTCCCGTTACCGGAGGCTCAGCAATCGTTCTCCCTCCCGGGAAATGGTTCATTCCGATATGAATCAGTCCGTTGAGGAATGTTCCACAGGTCAGGATGGCAGCTCCGGCGCGGAGTATCCTCCCCGACTGAAGCTCTACCCCGAAAAACTGTCCGCCTCGCACTTCAATGCCCGTGACTGTGTCTTGAAGAAGGTCAAGGTTGGTCTCAGCCTCCAGCACTCGTTTCATATACTCTGTATAGGCTGTTCTGTCAGCCTGGGCCCTTGGCGAATGCATTGCGGGCCCTTTGCTCAGATTAAGCATTCTGAACTGGATTCCTGTCGCATCAATGGCTTTTGCCATCTCTCCACCGAGCGCATCTATTTCTCTGGTTATCTGCCCCTTTGCGACTCCCCCAATGGCAGGGTTGCACGACATGCGGGCAACCGCCGTCAGGTCAGACGAAATCAGCAGGCAGCTGCTGCCCGACCGGGCTGCGGCAAGTGCAGCTTCGCATCCGGCATGTCCTGCACCGGCTACAATAATATCGTACATAATGGGCGTTAGAAAGGTTGTTTCACATGAAACATCAGTTTTTCCATTCCTCGTCGGAGGGTCGTTGTCGGGAAAGATACGAATATTGGGAGGATTCTCTCCCTCTCTTCAGCTCCTCGAGGCAGGAGGCAGAAAGAGTGATATCGGCGTAATGCTGGGCCCCCTCCGGTTTTGCAGAAAGAGTTGATTTTTATTATATATACATATAGTTGCCTGGTAGGATTTGACCGGTTCTCTTGAGCTTATGCTGCTCATGTGTTACGGATATGGGCGTTTGTGGCCGGGCTGTCTCGTGGCGTCTGCGTTGTTGCATGGTGAGCGTATTGGACGCCGGGCTCGAATGACTGATAGAGATCGTTAACAATTGTTGATATCCGTTTTCTGTTCCATTAACATTCAATTATGGAGGAAGGCCCTATGGAAGAAAAAATCAAAGTGATGCTGGTTGCCGCGGCACTTCTCTTCGCATCGGTTCCGGGCGGTGCTGATGCGAAGGAACGAGAGGAAGCTGCTGTTGATCCGCGAGGGCAGATTCTCGCATTTTCATGTGCATCATGTCATGGTACAGATGGAAAAAGCGTGAGCATCATCCCCTCCTTTTATGGAAAGTCCCCCGAATATCTGGAAATGGCGCTGAAGGATTTCAAATCAGGCAGGCGGTATTCAACCGTCATGATGCGTCATGCCAAGGGATATACCGATGAAGAGATCCGGCTGATTGCCGAGTATTACGGAACAGTGTGGCAGAACAACAATTAACCCCGGAGGACGATTATGGGTCAGAATATTTCGCGTCGTGATTTCAGTAAACTCCTCTTTACAGGTGCTGCTGGTTCTGCTCTGGGAATTGGAGCATTTCCCCTGAGAGCAGGGGCAGCTGCCTCAAAACGGGTGGTTGTTGTGGGTGGTGGATTTGGCGGCGCTTCAGCTGCCAAGTATCTGAAAAAACTTGATTCCTCAATTTCCGTTACACTCATTGAACCAAAGGCGGTGTTCTATACCTGTCCATTCAGCAACTGGGTCATTGGCGGATTGAAAACCATGCAGGAGATTGCTCAGAAGTATGCTGTCCTGAAAAACAGGTATAAGGTTGATGTTCTTGCCGACACAGTTGTTTCCGTGGACGGCGTCAAGAGTACGGTAAAGCTGAAAAGCGGCAAGGTTGTTGGCTATGACCGGCTCATTGTTTCTCCTGGCATTGATTTCGACTTTGAGGCCATTGAGGGTTACAGCAGAAAGGTGGCAGAGTCAGTCATGCCTCATGCCTATGAAGCCGGTCCTCAAACTGTGCTGCTGCAGAAGCAGCTGCACAGTCTGAAGGATGGCGGAAAAGTCATCATCTGTCCTCCGGCCAACCCGTTCCGCTGCCCGCCGGGCCCCTATGAACGGGCGAGTCTGATAGCGCACTATCTGAAAGAGAACAAGCCGAAGTCAAGAATTCTCATTCTGGATGCCAAAGAAAAATTCTCAAAACAGGCACTGTTTACCAAAGGGTGGGAGCGGCTCTATCCGGGAATGATTGAGTGGCGCAGTGCATCGACGGGGGGAAGGATACTGAATGTCGATTCATCAGCCATGAGGGTGACGACTGAGTTCGGTATTGAAAAGGGCGATGTCATCAATCTGATTCCTCCTCAGAAAGCAGGAAAGATCGCTTTTGATGCCGGTCTTGTTGATTCCTCAGGGTGGTGCCCGGTCAATCCGGTCTCTTTTGAATCGCTGATTCAGCCGGGTATTCATGTTATTGGGGACGCATGCACGGCAGGGGCGATGCCGAAGTCAGGTTTTGCGGCCAGCAGCCAGGGAAAGGTGACTGCCGCAGCAATTGCAAGGCTCTTCCGTGGTGAGGTTCCTGTGGCGCCATCGCTTGTCAATACATGCTACAGCCTCATTGGTCCCGGATATGGAATCTCGGTTGCTGCTGTCTACAAACTGACTGCGGACGGCATTGTCTCCATCAAGGGAGCAGGCGGATTGACCCCGATGGACGCTGACGACGATCAGCTCAGCGAAGAGGCTACTTTTGCCCGCGGCTGGTACAACAACATCGCTCAGGATATCTGGGGATAGTGCCCCGATGGGGGATGAAGCGGTTGGAATGCCCGGTCTTTGCGCCGGGCTTTCCTGTTGAGTCCGGCGCCGATGAACGGGCCCGGCATTGTTAGATATTCACTGTGCCGTTTCATATATTGGCTGAACCGGTTTTTTTGAGTGTAAATGATTATGCCATCAATGAAAAACAAACGATACAACCTTCTTCTTATTGTCGGCGTCACCCTCCTTGCCCTCTGGTCTCTTGTGCCGACCTGGAAGGAGTATTCCCTGGGAAAGCAGCTTGAAGCGTTCAGCTCTCCCCGGGACAGTCTGAATTTTGTGCTGAACCATCGTGATGAAATTGAAGATGCCCGACAGAAAGGCTTGAAGCTGGGACTCGACCTGAAAGGGGGGATGCATCTGGTGATGGAGGTAGACCAGATTGACCTTTTCATGCAGAAGGCGTGGAATCGCGATGCGAAGTTTGATGCAATCATGGAGGAGGTTGGACGCCAGGCGGCAGCAACCGACGCCGATGTGATTGATCTTGTGTCGGCGGCTTTCAGGAAACAGAATATCAGACTCAGCAGGTATTTTTATGATATCCGCAACAGTGATTCGGAGATACAGGGGAAGTTGAGGAAAGAGGCTGCTGACGCACTTGTCAGAGCCCGTGAAATCATCCGGAACCGGATTGACCAGTACGGTGTTGCTGAACCGATGATCACCACTCAGGGAAACCGGAAGATCATTATTGAGCTTCCCGGCATTTCCGATGAAAACCGGATGCGCAACCTTCTGAAAGGTACCGCCAAGCTTGAGTTCAGGCTTCTGCGGGAAAAGGGAGCGCTGCAGAGAACTCTTGACGCCATCAACACCGCCCTCTCTGCGCCCTCTTCTTCCGGATCTTCCAATGACGCCGCCAACAATGGGCTTTACAGTTTTGTGCAGGTCTACGGCAGCGACAATGCGGCTGTGCGCGCAGAAAATCGCGAACTGGCGTCGGATATGCTCAAGCGCCCTGAAGCCCTTTCACAGCTTCCCCCCGACAGCGAGCTTCTGCTTGCCGCCCGGGCCGATGAGGCTGACGACGGGAGCAGGCTCTACTCTCTCTATCTTGTCCGCAAAACGCCGGAACTGACAGGGGGCGTGATTACCGAGGCAAAGGCGACATTCGGATCTCAGGGTGTGCAGCCGGAGGTTCTGATGTCAATGAATTCCGAAGGAACTTCGAAATGGGCCCGCATTACCGGGGCCAATATCGGCAAAAGGATAGCCATTGTGCTTGATGGGGCTGTATACAGCGCCCCTGTCGTGCAGTCAAAAATCCCCAACGGGAACTCGGTCATCAACGGCATTCAGAGCCTTGAAGAGGCAAAAGATCTTGAAATTGTGCTGAAAGCCGGTGCCCTGCCTGCTCCGGTTCGGATTGTTGAAGAGCGCACTGTCGGCCCTTCTCTTGGAGCCGACTATATCCGTGCCGGACTGCAGTCGCTCATCTGGGGATTTTCAGCTGTGGTTGTTTTCATGATTTTTTATTACCGTCAGGGGGGGCTTGCGGCCGATGTTGCTCTTGTGCTCAATGTGCTCATTGTCCTGTCGGTTCTTGCCGGATTCAATGCATCGCTCTCCCTTCCGGGTATTGCCGGTATTGTTCTCACAATGGGTATGGCGGTTGATGCCAATGTTCTTATTTACGAGCGTATCCGTGAGGAGCTGGCTGCGGGACGCAGCATCACTTCAGCTCTGAGTGAGGGCTATGACCGTGCGTTCTCCTCCATTCTTGACTCACATGTCACCACACTTGCCGCAGCCTTTCTTCTCTACACCTACGGCATCGGTCCGATTCAGGGGTTTGCCGTTACGCTGATGATTGGAACGGCGGCGAGCCTGTTTACGGCAATTGTTGTTACCCGTGAGATTTTCAGGCTGCTTGTTTCGAAGAACCTGATGTCATCCAAAAGTTTCGGTTAACCCTGTAATTACAAGTTTCAACCAATGAGGATTTTCAGCAATACCAGTATTGATTTTCTCGGGCGCCGTAAAATAGCCTATGCCATTTCCCTTCTGCTTCTCCTGACAGGCCTCGTTTCCCTTGCTGTTCGGGGACTTAACTATGGCATTGATTTCAGGGGCGGCTCGGAGGTTGTGCTCCGTTTTGAGCAGGATGTTCCTGTTGGTGAGCTTCGTTCGGTGATGCGTGATGCCGGGGTGTCGGGAACCATCAAACAGTATGGGATGGACCGCTCCTTTCTTCTGAGCACCGTTTTCAACGGCGACACCAATGAACTGAAATCTCTGATTTCGGGAGCTCTCAACTCGCATCTCAAAGGCAACCCCTTTGAGATTGTCCGTATCGACGCTGTGGGTCCAAGTATTGCTTCCGACCTTAAATGGTCGGCATTCAAGGCGATGGGAGCAGCCCTCCTTGCCATTCTCATCTATGTCGGCATCCGCTTCGAGCTCAAGTTTGCCGCAGCCGGGGTTGTTGCCATTTTTCATGATGTGCTGATTGTTCTCGGGCTTTTCAGCCTTCTTGGCGGCGTGTTTGAAGTTATGCCGCTTGAGATGGACCAGAGCATCATTGCAGCATTTCTGACAATTGCAGGTTACTCCATCACCGATACTGTCGTTGTGTACGACCGAATTCGCGAAAACATCAGAAACAGGAAGCCCTCCGAATACGAACAGATTTTCAACGAGAGCATGAACCGCACGCTCAGCCGGACAATCATTACCTCCTGCACAACCCTTCTGACCGTTCTGGTACTGTTCATTTTTGCAGGGCCAGCCATCAGGGCATTTGCATTCGCTGTCTTTGCCGGCATTCTGGTTGGAACATACTCTTCTGTTTTCGTTGCCGCCCCGCTTGCCTTTGAGTGGATCAAACGCTCAAAAGCTCCGGTGAAGCTACGGGGCAGCCAGAAGGCGTAGCAATTCTCTGTGGGGCCGTGCGTTGTTTCTGACGGACGGCCTCCATCTCACCCTGAACAACCATATCATGAAAAACCGATTCCTCAGAGCGCTTCTGCCGCTTTTTCTGCTTTCGTTCTTCCCTCTCTCTCCGGCAGGGGCGGCGGTTGCCGACAAGGTTGTCGCCGTTGTTGGCGGTGATGTTATTTTTCGCTCGGAGCTTGACAGCCGCGAAACCATGACCCGTCTGCAATACCCCGACCTGAAGGACGACCGCAGTCTGCGGAGCTCCATTCTGGATGGCCTTATCAACCAGAAAATCATTCTGGCAAAAGCCCGGATTGACAGCGTCAGCATCAGCGAAAACGATATCGCCTCTTCAGCCGATGCCCGTCTTCGCCAGCTGAGCAGACGCTTTAGCTCAAAAGAGGATATGGAACGGCAGTTCGGCAAAAGCATTGAGGGCATCCGGCGCGATCTGGCCGGCGAGATTCGAAGCCAGCAGATGATAGAGACTCTCCGTCGCCAGAAATTTTCGGGTGTGACAATAGGGTACGGTGAGGTCATGTCGTTTTACCGTGATAACCGTGATGCCATGCCGACGCTGCCGGAAGAGGTTTCCGTCTCCCAGATTCTGAAGTTTCCCGGTGTGACCAGAGCTGCGAAAGCTTCTGCCCGAAAGAAGATTGAGGATATTGAGAAGAAGTTCACAACAGGATTTCTCAGCTTCGATGAACTTGCCCGTCGCTACTCTGACGATCCGGGCTCTGCGCAACTTGGAGGAGATCTTGGTTTTGTGCAGCGGGGAGAGCTGGTAAAGCCTTTTGAAGATGCAGCCTACGGCTTGAAAGATGGGCATGTGTCGGGGATTGTGGAGACACGCTATGGCTTTCATATCATTCAGCGGCTCGGCAGGGAGGGGCGCTCAATCCATGTCCGTCATATTCTGGTTGCTTTTGATCGATCGGACAGGGATGAAGCTGAAACAGTGGCTTTGCTTGAAGCTATCCGTTCCGGACTGCTGGAGGGGAAGGGAAGTTTTGCTGAGATGGCCCGTAAATATTCTGACGATCCGGTGTCTGCAAGCCTTGGCGGAGCTGTTCTGGCGTCAGGCTCCTCCCGACCATATCTTGATCCCCGTTCGCTGCGTCCGGAACTTCAGGCAATCATCGGCGGACTCAGAACGCAGGGGGAAATAAGCCACCCCCGGAAAATCACTCCGCCGAGGGGAGAGCCTTTCTATGGCATGTTCAGACTGAACGAGCGCCGTCTGCCGCATACGCTTGATCCCGAAAAGGATTATGCCATGCTTGAGCAGCTTGCTCTGGATGATAAAAAACAGCGCCTCTTCAACGAGTGGGTCAGTGAGCTGCGCAGCGAAGTCTTTGTCCGCCGTTCAGACATCTAGGCGGCGGACATACCGGGCGTTCTTCTCAATGAACTCACGGCGTGGTTCCACTTTGTCCCCCATGAGCGTTGAGAATACTTTATCGGCCTCCATTGCGTTTTCAACGCTGACCTGCAGAAGCGATCGGTGTTCCGGGTCCATTGTGGTGCTCCAGAGCTGTTCGGGGTTCATTTCTCCAAGACCCTTATAGCGCTGGATGTGCACATTGGCTTTTCCTTTCCTCATCATATCGGCAATGCTGTTGCGCTCCTCGTCATCCCATGCGTACTGCTGATCTTTTCCGGCTTTAACCAGATAGAGTGGCGGCTGGGCAATATAGACCTTCCCTGCCTCAATGAGCGAGCGCATGTGGCGGAAGAAGAAGGTGAGCAGCAGGGTGCGGATATGTGCGCCGTCAACATCGGCATCAGTCATGATGATGATTTTGCCGTAGCGAAGTTTCTCCTGTGAAAACTCTTCTTCTCCGAAGTTGGTGCCGAGCGCAAGGATGATGGTTTTGATCTCCTCGTTTTCCAGCAATTTATGGAGTCGGGCTTTTTCCACATTGAGAATCTTTCCTTTCAGCGGCAGAATTGCCTGGAAGCTTCTGTCGCGCCCCTGTTTGGCGCTGCCGCCTGCAGAGTCGCCCTCCACAATATAGAGTTCGCAGTGCTCAGGGTCGTTGATGGAACAGTCGGCAAGTTTTCCCGGCAGTCCGGAACTCTCCAGCACCGATTTTCTCCGTGTCAGCTCCTTGGCCTTTCGTGCAGCCTCCCGTGACATGGCCGCCCCCTTCACCTTTTCTATGATCATTTTGATCACATTGGGGTTGCTTTCGGCAAAATCGGAGAGTTGCTCGTTGAGAACGCTTTCAACAATGCTCTGTGTTTCGGAGTTGCCGAGCTTTGTTTTGGTCTGTCCCTCAAACTGCGGTTCAGCAACCTTGACTGAAATGACGGCCGTCAACCCCTCCTTGAAGTCGTCGCCGGTGAGGGCTAGCTTCAGATTTTTAAGGAGGTCATTTTTCTGTGCGTAAGAGTTGAGGGTACGGGTCAGTGCTTTACGGAATCCGGTGACATGCGTTCCCCCCTCGTGTGTATTGATGTTGTTGACATAGCTGAACACATTTTCCTGATAGGAGTCGTTGTACTGCAGAGCAATTTCAACGATGGTCGAATCTTTTTCGCCGTAAATGTATACCGGCTCCTTGATGAGGTTGAGCCGGTTGGCGTCGGTGAAGAGAACAAACTCTTTCAGGCCGCCTTCAAAATGGAATGTCTCCTGCTCTCCCTCAATGTCCTGGACAACGATTTTGAGGTTACTGTTCAGGAATGCGAGTTCCCGCATCCGGTCGATGATGATGTCTTTCCGGAATTCGGTCACTTTGAATATCTCGGGATCGGGCATGAAGGTGGTTTTCGTGCCCCGCTCGGAAGTGGCTCCGATCTCTTTGACATCGCCTTCGGGTACGCCTCTGTGGTATCTCTGGAACCATGCTTTCCCGTCACGGTAAACCTCAACTTCGCACCACTCTGACAGGGCATTGACCACAGATGCACCGACGCCGTGCAGTCCACCGGAAACCTTGTAGGCCCCCTTGTCGAACTTACCGCCTGCACCGATAAGGGTCATGACCAGCTCAAGGGCCGATTTCTTCTTGTCCGGATGGATGTCCACCGGAATGCCGCGTCCATGGTCTATGACCGTGACCGAGCCGTCGGGGTTGAGCGAAACGAAGATATAGTCGTTGTAGCCTCCAAGTGTTTCGTCGATGGAGTTGTCTACGATTTCATAAATGAGATGATGGAGCCCGCGGCTGTGGATGTCGCCGATGTACATGGCCGGACGCATGCGCACATGCGCAATTCCGTCAAGGACCTGTATGTTTGTTGCTCCGTAATTTGTCGGGGTGGGGGTCTGGATGTCGGCTTCCTGCATAATTGACAGTTACAATGACTGGAGGTTATAGAATGCTATGCAAAGATAATAAAAATCAGGCAAGTATGTGGTATTTTCACCCCCTTCCGGGGTCATGAAATGCATCGGTGAAAAGCTCGACGCTTCGTGCCCGAAAACGCCCTCCGGAGAGGGGCTCGGCAATGATTCCGACGACATCGAACCGGCAGTCCGGTTCCCCTTCAGAGCTGAATGCCAGCCAGGCTTCAGCGGCCCGGGCAATCTCCCGCTGTTTTCCTGGCGTTACAGCTTCTGCGGGCTCTCCTTTTGTTGCTGAACTTCTGGTTTTGACCTCTATGAAGCAGACCGTCTCTCCGTCCATGGCAATGATATCTATCTCGTTGCGGTGGAACCGGAAGTTTCGCTGCACGATCCGGTAGCCTTTCTTCTCAAGGAACCCTGCGGCGATCCGCTCTCCTTCCCTTCCAAGGAGCCATGGCTGATTGCTGTTCATGCTTCGTTGAGTCGCCTGACCTTGAAGCTGAAGCGATGTATGGGGCATCGCCCGTGCTGGCGGATTGCGCTGATATGCATGGCGGTCGGATATCCCGCATGCCGGGCGAATCCATACTCCGGATACTCCCGGTCATAGCTGCTCATGATTGCATCACGGGCAGTTTTTGCAAGCACTGATGCGGCAGCTATCGAGTAGATGTATGCGTCTCCCCCTACAAGAGTTCTGTAGGCAACCGGAGTTTCAGGGGAGAACCTGTTTCCGTCCACAAGGAGCATGTCGGGCGTGAGTCCGAGTCCGCCAACCGCCCGGTTCATGGCAAGCATGGTTGCAGAGAGAATATTGATGCGGTCTATGGTTTGGGCATCAACAACTGAGACCGACCAGGCAAGGGCGGCATCCTGTATTGCGGGCGCCATCTCCCGGCGCAGTGAGGGCGACAGTTTTTTTGAGTCGTTCATGCGGCCGAGAATCCCCTTTCCGGGACGGAACCAGCGGGGGAACACCACCGCAGCCGCAACCACCGGTCCGGCAAGGGGGCCTCTGCCCGCCTCATCTATCCCGCAGATGCGCTCCATTGAGTTCCAGAGTTGCTCTTCATAGTCGGTCAGCATGCGTGTGCCTGTTATTGTCGGTTCGTTTTTCCCCGGACATCGGGGCGGTTGCACCAAAGTTGTACAGGAGCCCTTTAATTTCTTATCTTGATAGTTAGCTTGCAAGTACTGTTTTTGCTTCTGACGCCCATCGTCCCCTGATGTCGGGGGTTTCTGAATTGATGGCGTCTCTCAGGAGGAGAGGGTGCCGGGAATGTGGTGTGCGTAGGCAGGGTCATTTGGCGGGGCATGAACGGCGGCTTCCCGTCCATTATTAAAAAAGGGAAAGGTCTGATATTACTATGAAGAAGAGTGTGAAAAAACAGCTGCTGATGAACAAGACCGGCGACGAGATACAGGTCGCGCTTGTTGAAGAGGGTCGTCTTGCAGAGTTGATCATTGAGCGGCCTGAAAGCCGCCGAAGCATTGGCGATATATATCTTGGCAGGGTTCATAAGGTTATTGAGGGGCTCAAGGCTGCGTTTGTCGATATCGGCCAGAAATCCGACGGCTTCCTCCATTTTTCCGATGTGGGCACCACAACCGAAGATTACAAGGCGCTGATTGAAGACGATGACGATGACGATGATGGTGGTGAGGGAGATGAAGAGGGCGATGCAAAAGGGAGTTCTGCGGTCCAGGCTGAACCTTCCGGCGCAAAGACGGTGGCGCGGAGCGGAGGACGGGGTCCTTCGGCCTCAGGGAAGGACAGCCGCTCTGAGCAGGCTGAAAAACGGCAGTCCTATACACAGATGATTGCCGGCAAGCTCAAGGCGAACGACTCCATTCTTGTCCAGGTCATCAAGGAGCCCATCAGCACAAAGGGTTCACGGCTCACTTCCGACATTACCATTGCCGGCCGTTTCATGGTTCTGCTTCCGTTTGGAGGAGGACAGGTGGCGGTTTCCCGCAGGGTTGTGTCGCGTAAGGAGCGTGCACGCCTGAAAAAACTTGTCCGCTCCATGCTTCCCGAAGGGTTCGGTGCCATTATCCGTACCGTTGCCGAAATGCAGGAAGAGTCCCTCCTTCGACAGGATCTTGAAATGCTGCTTGGCAAGTGGACGCAGATTGAGGAAAAACTTAAGGATGCCACTCCGCCGCAGCTTATTTTCAAGGAGGACACAATCATTTCGAGTGTTCTGCGTGACTCGCTGAATTCAGATGTCACCGAAATTGTTGCAAACTCCCCCTCCATACACAAGGAGACGCTCAATTACATTGAATGGGCGGCTCCGGACATGGTAAAGAATGTGTCGCTCTATCAGGGGAAGCTGCCGCTTTTTGAGGGGTACGGCATCGCAAAGGATGTTGAGTCCATTTTCTCACGCAAGGTATGGCTCAAGTCTGGTGGTTACATCATCATTGAGCACACCGAGGCCATGGTGGTTGTTGATGTCAACAGTGGCCGTTATGCAGCCAAGCGGGAACAGGAGGAGAACTCCCTGAAAACCAACCTCGAGGCGGCCCGTGAGGTTGTGCGGCAGCTCAGGCTTCGCGATATCGGCGGAATTATTGTTGTTGACTTCATCGACATGATGGATAGCCGCAACTCAAAAAAGGTGTACGACACCATGAAGGGAGAGTTGCGCAACGACCGTGCAAAATCCAACATTCTCCCTCTCTCGGACTTCGGTGTCATGCAGATTACCCGTGAAAGGATACGGCCGAGCCTTATGCAGCGCATGGGCGACCAGTGTCCGGCGTGTGGCGGTTCGGGAGTGGTGCAGGCCCGGTTCACCACAATCAACCAGATTGAACGCTGGCTGCGCAAATATGCTCTACAGCAGAGCATGAAGTTCCAGCAGCTCGACCTCTATGTAAGCCCTACCGTTATTGAGCCTCTACAGAACAGCGACATGAAGACCGAGATGAAGTGGTTTCTCCAGCACCTCCTCTTTGTGAGGGTGAAAGAGGATGAGAGTCTCAGGAGTGACGATTTCAGGTTCTATTCAAGAAAAAACAGCAAAGACATTACTGCCGAATACGGCGATCTATAAATGAAACCTCTCCCGCCCGATGAGGCGGCTCAGATGCGGCGGCCCCGGGGGGAGGAGAACGAAAGCACGAAGGAGACTGATTATGGGAGCGTATGATGCACTGAAAGAACAGATTCTCGGCTATGCCAAATATGCGGCAGCCGATGTTGGGCAGGTTGCGGGAGCCCGCGACGCTTTTATGCAATTCAAGGAGCTGCTCAACAGCGGCCATGTGCGCGCAGCTGAAAAGCTTGATGGCGTCTGGCAGGTCAACGGCTGGGTGAAGCAGGGAATTCTGCTCGGCATGAAGCTTGGCCGTCTTCAGGCCGGGCGGGTGGAGTCGGGGGCGGAAGGCTCCGCATTCACCTTCATCGATAAGGATACCTATCCTCTCCGTCAGTTTGCTGACGACTGCGGTGTGCGGATTGTGCCCGGCGGCTCCTCGGTCCGCGACGGATCATACCTTGCTCCCTCAGTTGTGATGATGCCCCCCGCCTATGTGAATGTGGGGGCCTATGTTGACGAAGGCAGCATGATTGACTCACACGCTCTTGTGGGCAGCTGTGCCCAGGTTGGCCGGAATGTCCATCTTTCGGCGGCCGTTCAGGTTGGCGGCGTGCTGGAGCCGGTAGGAGCCATGCCTGTCATCATTGAGGACGGCGTGATGGTGGGCGGCAACTGCGGCATTTATGAAGGCACCATAGTGGGTGAGCGATCCGTCATCGGGACCGGCGTGATTCTCAACGGTTCAACCCCGGTCTATGATATGGTCAACAATACCATTCACCGCAGAACGGAGGACTCCCCCCTTGTCATTCCCGAAGGGGCCGTGGTCGTTGCCGGCTCTCGCGGACTGAAAGGCGATTTTGCTACCGTTCATGGTCTGTCAATCTACACCCCGATCATCATCAAGTACCGCGATGCAAGGACGGATGCGGCCACAGCTCTCGAAGAGGCTCTCCGGTAAGGGGGGATAACCGGAAAATCAATGACGGCATGAAACAGCATTCAGGAGACCATCGGCTTTTCATGGCATGTGCTGCCGCACTGGTTATTGTGTTTCATCTGTATTCTCCCCCTTCCCTATCAGCCAAAGCTGCCGATGACCGCTATTTTTCTGCCGTCAAAGGCATTGAGCTTCTGGGTGATGTGTATCGTGAAGTGGCCGAAAACTATGTGGACACGCTCAGCATCAGCCGGCTGTCGTATTCGGCCATTGATGGCATGCTTGAGCCCCTTGACCCCTACACCGTTTTTCTGGACGAAGAGCAGTCGCGAGAACTCGGTGAGCTGACAAACAGCCAGTATGCCGGCATCGGCATCACCATTGCCTCAATTGAGGGCTCCATCTTTGTGACATCAGTGGAAAAGGGCTGGCCTGCGGCAAAGGCCGGAATGCGGGTGGGCGACCGGATTACAGAAATCAACGGGGTTCAGCTCAAGAAAAAAAGCCTTGACCGGGTTCGTGAACTTATCAAGGGGAATGCCGGCGTTCCTCTTGCCCTTGCGGTGGCCCGCAGAAATTCGGGCCATTTGACATTTGGGCTCTTGAGGGAGGAAATCAGGCTCAGTACGGTGACCTTCAGTGGTCTTGTGGATGGGTTTGGCTACATCGGGCTGGAGAGCTTTGGCACCCGTTCATTTGAAGATGTACAGAAGGCTCTTGCGGGCATCAGGGAGGAGGCCGCACATTCAGGCAGCCCTCCGAAGGGTATTATTCTTGACTTACGGGAAAACCCGGGAGGTCTTCTTGACGCAGCAGTTGATGTTACCTCGCTGTTTGTGCCGGAGGAGAGTCCTGTTGTTTCCATCCGCGGCCGTTCTGCGGGCAGCACAAAGTCCTACACGACCAAGCGGCCTCCGGAGGAGTCCGACATTCCGCTCGCCATTCTCATCAACGCCAGAAGTGCCTCTGCGGCGGAAATTGTTTCCGGTGCCGTGCAGGATCTTGACCGTGGCATTCTGATCGGCGAACGATCCTTTGGCAAGGGGCTGGTTCAGTCAGTCATCAACCTTCCCTACGATAGTGCTCTCAAGCTGACCACGGCAAAATACTACACACCGTCGGGCCGTCTTATCCAGAAAGAGGAGAACGGCGCTTTGGCCTCTGCCCGTGATGTGCTGACACCCCGCAAACGAGATGGCGATGGACATGAAGTGTTCAGGACGGCAGCAAAGAGGAAGGTTTATGGCGGAGGGGGCATAGCTCCTGATATTACCGTTGAGGCTCCAGGGGAATCTGCCTATCTTGACCAGCTGCGCTATCGGGGGATGCTGTTCCTCTTCTCTCTCGAGCAGGCTGCTTCCGGCGTTGGAGCATCTCCAGATAGCGCAGCTCTGATGCCGGCGTTCAACCATTTTCTTGAGAATCACGACTTTTCTTACCGCTCTGCAGACCAAAAGCGGTTTGATCTCTTTATGGAGAGCTTTGACGGGGGTGAGGGTGGAAAGAAGAGCCTGCAGGTGCTTGAGGCTGGACGGGATGAGCTTGAACGGCTGAGGAAAATGGAGGTTGCCGGTGCTGCGGAGGATGTTGCAGTGGCGCTTCGTGAAGAGATTGTCCGGCTATGCGACCCCAAGGCCGCCCGCCGCCTTGAGCTGGCCCGCGACCCTCTTTTCAGAAAGGCTGCGGAGGTGCTTTCAGCCCCCCGGCAATACGCCCGTCTGCTCCGTCCCTGAGGGCGCGTTTCTGAAAGTTTCTGATGCTCTTCTGCACTCCCAGGGCAATCATCAGATTGCTGATGCTCAGCAGACTCTCTGCAGAGCCATGCAGAAGGTCGTCATGGGAGAGGGTCGGGTAGCCCCGGACCTCGGTTGCCAGATACATGCAGAAGACGGTAACCGAAATAAAGACAAGAACAAACCAGAATCCCCCCACAGTCAGCCCTGAAAAGAGGTCCCTGTTGCGTCGCCATATGACAAGCAGCACAATCAGAAACGAAATATAGACAACGCTTGAGAGCTGCAGGATGGCATCAAAAACATCCTCGCCGAGCCACGACTGCGGTTTTCCGGAAATCATGATTGCGCCCATGAGCGCCATGAAGCCGGCCGGAGCGGCTTTCTTTGTCTCTTTGAGAATGCTCACTGTTGCCAGAAGAAGGGAAATGCTTCCGAAAAGATTGATGATTTCCGACAGATCAAGCAGAAAGGGGACGGTGTCTGTTGTTATATGGTATGCAAGCACCGAGAGGCTTCCCGCCCAGTGGGGCAGCATGGAGAGACCCAATATGGTGACGCTCCTGCGGCCGATGAGGCGTCCGTAGCGCACAAGCAGCAGTGAGGCCGCCAGCCACTCCAGCGACGAGAAGATATGGATGATCCAGTTGGGAAAGGAGAGCAGCATTTATCCTCCTTTGATCAGGTGGTAGATGTTCTTGGAGAAAATCTTCATCTGTACGCCCCATTTTGCCGGAACCATTTTTTTGTAGAGGTAGGAATCAAAGGTGATGTTCTGTACATCACGGTCGGCGCATATTGCAACAAAGCTTTCCCTCAGCCGGTCGGTTTTGTAGTAAACGCTCTGCAGCACTTCGAGGCCGAAAAAGATCGGAGCATACAGGCGGCGGAACTCCTTTTCATACTCCTGAAGAGGAGCGCCCTCCCTGATATGGCGTATCATGGCCTGCGCTCCGAGCTTTCCTGAGCGCATGGCAAAAAATATGCCCTCACCGTTTGCAGGTGTAACCAGGCCTGCAGCGTCTCCCACCAGAATGTTTTTCGCTGAGGAAAATGACTTTCTTGGCTTCATGGGGATTTTTGCCGCCTCCTCAAGAAAGGGTGCGTCGGTTATTCCAATTTTTTCAACGAATCGCTTCTGAAGGCCCTTGATGCTGTGCCGGTTGTCCTCGGTGCCGGTTCCTATCGCCAGGTGGTCGGCCTTCGGGAAAATCCAGCCATAAAAATCGGGTGAAACTTCCCCGTCAAACCAGATTTCCACCATAGTGCGAAACCGTTCAATAGAGGGGGTGTAATGGAACCGCTGCTGCATGGCAATCACCTTCAGCTCGTTTTGGGGGAAGCTCAGCTCTTCAGCGGTTTTCGAGTTCGCCCCGTCAGCTCCAATGATGTGGCGCGCCTCAAAGGGCGGGATCTTGTCGTTCAGTGTGGTGATGAGGTAGCCGTCGTCAGTCGGCATGATTGACGACATCAGCCCTTCGCGCACCTCGGCTCCAGCTTTTTCGGCTTCGCTGCGGAGCCAGTGATCAAATTTTTCCCTGCGCACCATTCCTACGAAGCCGTTCGGCATAACCATCTCAATCGTTCGTCCTTTGGGTGAACGGGCCCGCATCCGGGAGAGCTTTTTCTCCACCAGTTCATCCGGAATCGAGAACTCCTCTATAAGCCCGAGAGGAATGGCTCCCCCGCAGGGCTTGATATTTTCGAGGTTTCTTTCAAGAAGGATCACAGAAAGGCCCGCTCGTGCAAGTTCCGCTGCGGCTACAGCCCCCGAGGGCCCTCCGCCTATGACTGCCGTATCGTATCGCATTGGTTCATCGGAATGGAGGTTATCTGAAAAACTTCCCCTTTATGCCATAGCGGAAGCAAGGAATGCAGCGGCCTCTGTTATGTTGATTCTCTCCTGTGCCGCTGTGTCGCGGTACCGGACGGTTATGGTGCCATCTTCAATGGTCTGGTGGTCGACGGTAAAGCAGAACGGGGTGCCGATTTCATCCTGGCGGCGGTAGCGCTTGCCGATTGAGGCAGCGTCGTCATATTGCACCAGGAACTGTTCCGACAGCTCTGCCCGGAGTTTTTCAGCCACCTCCGCCATTTCGCCCTTTTTCATCAGCGGCAGAACCGCTGCCTTGACAGGCGCAACCTTCGGCGCGAGTTTCAGCAGTACGCGCTCCTCACCATCAATAACATCTTCATGGTAGGCGTCTGAAAGCAGAGCAAGAAAGAGCCGGTCGCAACCTGCCGATGTTTCCACCACATAGGGGGTGTAGCGCTCATTGGTTACCTGATCGACATACTCCATGTTTTTGCCGGAGAACTGCTGGTGCTGGCTCAAATCAAAATCAGTACGGGAGTGAATTCCCTCAATCTCCTCGATGCCGAACGGGAACTCGAACTTGATGTCGTAGGCAAGGTCGGCATAGTGGGCAAGCTTGTCGTGCTTGTACCAGTGAAGTTTTTCAGGTGAGATGCCGAGTGAAGAGGTGTACCAGTTGAACCGTTCCTCCCTCCAGGCTTCAAACGCCTCCACCTGGGTGCCGGGCTTGACGAAGTACTGCATCTCCATCTGCTCAAACTCAACCATGCGGAAAATGAAATTCCCTTTCACAATCTCGTTTCTGAACGCTTTGCCAATCTGCGCAATGCCGAATGGCACCTTCATGCGCGATGCTTCACGAACATTGTGGAAGTTGACAAAAATGCCCTGTGCCGTTTCCGGACGCAGGTATACTGTGCCGGAGGTGTCGGCAACTGCGCCCATGTCGCACTGGAACATCAGGTTGAACTGGCGTACATCCGTCCAGTCGCCGGAACCGGTGTCGGGAGCCTTGATTCCTTCGTCAATGATAAGCGAGTAGAGCGCCTTGTTGGGGTCAGGAGCGGTGCCGGCAGCTTCATACGCACCCTGAACAGCAAGAGCCTGTTCCTCTTTGCCCTCACGGCGGAGCTTTTCAATATGGTTCTCAATCAGGTGGTCGGCCCGGTAGCGGCGCTTTGTTGTCCGGTCGTCAATCATTGGATCATTGAAGCTTGATACATGCCCGGATGCCTCCCAAACGGTAGGGTTCATCATGATTGATGCATCAAGTCCCACAATGTTCCTGTGGCGGCGGGTCATCGCCCTCCACCAGAGATCCTTGATGTTCTTTTTCATTTCGCTGCCCAGCGGCCCGTAATCAAAGCAGGCTGAGAGGCCACCGTAGATTTCCGAGGAAGGGAAAACAAAGCCCCGCCGTTTGGCAAGTGAAACCAGTTTGTGCATAACTTTATCGGGCGCGGGCGCTGAACCCTTGACGCGTGCTGAATCGGGATTGGTCATGGTGCTGAAACAGTGTTGAAAAATGCGGCAACTGCCACAAGGGCAGAAAACAGACTAACGAATATAAGAAAGAGTGCGGGAAAATGGCAGGAAGGGTGGGTCAGGACTGGATTTCTGTTCTGAGCTCTATCTCTTCAAGGACGGCACTCACCCTGATGCATTGCTCAATCGGCCCCGTGTAGACTATCGACCGGCCGCTGTTGTGGACTTCCATGGTCAGCGCCTCCGCCTTTGCCCTGCTGCAGCGGACTGCCTTGATGATCTGGAAAATCACCTCATCGAATGAGTGTTCCTCGTCATTGAACAGCACCACCCGAAATGGTTCTGAAGTTCCTACGCCGGGAATTGAGGCAAGCACTTTTGTCTCCGGCTCCGCTTCCATTGCGACCTGTGTGATCAGTATGTTTCTCTGCATGTGAACAGTCTTTCTCTCTCGGTATTTACGGGGTTGGCTTTCTGCCGACAGTATAGATGAAAATACTGCGTCAGGAGCCGCTAAGCAAGGAGTACTCAGGGGCGGAGGACGGCCGGCGAAGATGCCTGAAGCGAAAAAGATCCGCCCGGAGCCACTTCAAGCGAACATGTCAGTCCCACAGGAAGGGTCATGAGGTCACGGATGTGCCCGTAGGAGAGCCCCTGCATAACCGGGCCCCCACTGAGCATCGCCCTGCTGTAATAGGTGAAGATGCTGTTCAGACGGGCCTCCTCCTGCTCGGTGGCGGTCATCTCACCCGAAAAAGCTCCCAGAAGCATCCCTCTGCATCCTCCAAGCAGCCCTGCATTTGCAAGATGCGAGAGCATGCGGTCAATGCGATATGCCGGTTCGTTGACATCTTCCAGAAAGAGGATCGCCCCCTGTAGATCAGGCATGTATGGGGTGCCAACCAGAGACGCAAGTACGGCGAGATTTCCCCCTATCAGCGGCCCTTCGGCCCTTCCCGGCTTAATGCAGGTTGAATGGTGAGATGGATGGTTCTGTAGCGATCCTGCATACTCCGGGTCTGTCAGTATTCCCCAGAAATGCTCTTCCGTGTAAAGGGTCGGCTGCCAGAGCTCAGTTGCCGCCATAGGCCCGGAAAACCCGATCAGGCCTGTTTTGGCAAAAATGCCAAGCGACAAGGCCGTAATGTCGGAATAGCCCACAAGAATTTTGGGGTTTGCTGCTATGAGGCTGTAATCAAGCTGACCCAGAAGCCTGGATGATCCGGCCCCTCCACGCAGGCAGACTATGGCGCGAACAACGGGGTCACTGAAAAGCTTGTGAAGGTCCTCAAGTTTTTCGCCATCTGCTCTTGCCGGATCGGTGTCTATCCGGTTGAGATGCGGTGCGTGCTGCACCCTGTAGCCTTTGGATTCAAGATATGCTGTTGCCAGCCCTATCCTCTGGGGGTGTGCTGAGTGTGATGCCGGGGATACCAGAGCTATGGTGTCGCCCTTTTCAAGGGCTTTGGGTATCGTGGGATGCATCCCCGGACATGTTTGATTCACACTGCGGGGAATCAGGAAATGGTTTCAGTGAGAAGAATCGCCTTGTTGCCGCTCACCTCAAAAAAGCCATCCTTGATGGAGAAGCTTTTTTCTGTTTTATCTCCGAGCGCCAGTCTTACCGGGCCTTTTTTCAGGGCAGCAAGAAGAGGCGCGTGGTTTTTCATCACCTGAAAGAGCCCGTCAAGGCCCGGAGCGGTAACACTTGTGACCTGTCCGGAAAAATGCAGTTTCTGGGGGGTGACGATATCCAACTCAAACCCTTTATCAGATTGTGCCATAGTGATGGTTCAGATTACAGGGTTTTCGCTTTTTCGATTGCCTCTTCAATAGTACCGACAAGGTAGAATGCATTTTCCGGCAGGTTGTCGTGCTTGCCGGCTATGATCTCCTTGAAGCCCTTGATGGTCTCTTCAAGCTTTACATACTTTCCTGAAAGTCCGGTGAAGGCCTCTGCAACAAAGAATGGCTGCGAAAGGAAACGCTGAACCTTTCTTGCCCTTGAAACAACAAGCTTGTCCTCGTCGCTCAGTTCGTCCATACCGAGAATGGCGATGATGTCCTGAAGATCCTTGTAGCGCTGGAGAATCATCTTCACAGCCTGAGCTGTGTCGTAATGATCATCGCCTACAATGTTCGGATCAAGGATGCGGGATGTGGAGTCAAGCGGGTCAACAGCAGGGTAGATGCCAAGCTCTGCAATGGAACGGGAAAGCACCGTTGTTGCATCAAGGTGGGCAAAGGCCGTTGCCGGAGCCGGATCGGTAAGGTCATCTGCAGGCACATAGATGGCCTGTACAGAGGTGACTGAACCGTTCTTTGTTGAGGTAATCCTGTCCTGAAGTTCACCCATTTCAGTGGCCAGAGTCGGCTGGTAGCCCACAGCACTCGGCATACGGCCGAGAAGTGCCGACACCTCAGAACCTGCCTGGGTAAAGCGGAAGATATTGTCAATGAAGAGCAGCACATCGCGGTTCTCCTCGTCACGGAAGTACTCCGCAATGCTGAGGCCGGTAAGAGCAACGCGTGCGCGGGCTCCGGGAGGCTCGTTCATCTGGCCGAACACGAGAGCGGTCTTGTCAATGACGCCCGACTCCATCATTTCATGCCAGAGATCGTTTCCTTCACGGGTCCGCTCGCCTACGCCGGCAAATACACTGTACCCCGACTGCTGTTTTGCAATGTTGTTGATGAGCTCCATGATGAGCACGGTCTTTCCTACACCGGCGCCACCGAAGAGGCCTGTTTTTCCGCCGCGTGAATACGGCTCAAGAAGATCAATGACCTTGATTCCGGTCTCGAACATCTCTGCCTTGGTGGAGAGATCTTCAAACTTCGGAGCGGAACGGTGGATCGAATAGGTTTTCTTTGCATCAACAGGGCCGAGGCCGTCGATGGGATCTCCTACAACATTGAGCATTCTTCCCAGCACGCCTTCGCCTACCGGAGCCTGTATCGGCCTGCCCGTGTTCTCGACAGCCATTCCTCTGATGAGACCATCCGTGCTCTCCATTGCCACTGTGCGGACACGCTCTTCACCGAGGTGCTGCTGTGTCTCAAGAACGATTTTCGTTCCGTCAGGTTTTGCAATGCTCAGTGCGTCAAGGATCGCCGGCAGCTGTCCTTCGGGGAAATCAACATCAACAACTGGGCCGATGATCTGGGAAATCTTGCCTTCTTGCATAGTGACAGTATGGATAGGATTTAAAGTGCAGTCTATGAAATCTAACTTTCGGCAATCTCCTTCGCTCCGGTCATTTAACGACCGCAGGGAGGTGGGAGCCACCTGAGGGAATCGAACCCACGACCTACTATTTACGAAACAGTTGCTCTACCGGCTGAGCTAAGGTGGCCTAAGTGTCCCCTGAAAAACAGGACGAAATATAATTTTTTTGTTAAAGATTCACAAAGATTAATAAAGGCGCTGTTTCGAGCTATAGAAAAAAAAGGAGAATTGATATATTGATGATATAATTGTTACAACTGATATCCATGCCAAGGTCAATGACGATGTTTACGATGATACGCCGCACAGCTCTGCTCTCTCTGGCAGCCCTTTTGATTGTTTCCCTTTATTCCCCAGCACTTTCAGCCGCCTCACCGGCAGCTTCTTCTCTGAAAGTGCCGGCTTTCTCCGCAACCGCCCTTGACGGTCGTACAGTCAGTTCCGCAAATCTTGCCGGAAAGACCTATATCGTCAACTTCTTTGCATCATGGTGCCCCCCCTGCCGGGCTGAAATTCCTGACATGGTTGAGCTCCAGAAAGCCTACACATCAAAAGGATTCACCTTTGTCGGCATCGCCGTCAGCGACAGTGAGCCCAGCATCCGTGAATTTGTCCGCCGCAGCGGCATCAGTTATCCGGTTGTCGTCGACAACGGCTCAGTTGCCTCTGCTTTCTCGCCGCTTGTTTCCGGAGGACTTCGCTCCATTCCGACATCATTTGTAGTCAATGCATCCGGACGCGTTACCCATGTGTTTGCCGGTGCCAGAAGCCGTGAGGCATTTAAGGTAATGATTGACGAGGCGCTTGGAAAACCAAAAACGGCAAAATGATTCCAGCCTCCCTATGACTTTTTCATCCGCATCCACCGACGGCAGATTGCGCCTTTGGGTGTTTTTTTTTGTAACCCGCAGATAAACGATAAAGATTAAACTATGAGCGCCATGCAGATCAATGCCCCCGATTTTGTCAAAAACCAGAAGCTTCTCCAGTGGGTGCAGGAGACAGCTGACCTCTGCCAGCCGGACTCCGTTTACTGGTGTGACGGATCCCAGAAAGAGTACGACACGCTCTGCCAGCAGATGGTTGAGAGCGGAACATTCATAAAACTCAACGAGGAGCTTCGTCCCAACAGCTACCTCTGCCGTTCCGACCCCAGCGATGTTGCAAGGGTTGAGGATAGAACCTACATCTGCAGCATCCGTCGTCAGGATGCCGGCCCGACCAACAACTGGGTCGCACCCAAAGAGATGAAAGAGACTCTTCGCGGACTATACAACGGCTGCATGAAAGGTCGTACACTCTATGTCATCCCCTTCAGCATGGGACCCCTCGGTTCACACATCGCCCATATCGGCGTTGAAATTACCGACTCCCCCTATGTTGTCACCAACATGCGCATCATGACCCGCATGGGACGCAAAGTGCTTGATCTCATCGGCACAGCCGGCGAGTTCGTCCCCTGCCTTCACTCTGTCGGAGCTCCTCTCGAGCCCGGACAGCAGGATGTGCCATGGCCCTGCAATGACACCAAATATATCGTTCACTTCCCCGAAGAGCGCTCCATCATGTCTTTCGGCAGCGGTTACGGTGGAAATGCCCTGCTCGGCAAGAAGTGCTTTGCTCTTCGCATCGCCTCTTCCATGGCCCGCGACGAAGGCTGGCTTGCAGAGCATATGCTCATTCTCGGCGTCGAGTCTCCTGACGGTGAAAAAACCTATGTCGGCGCAGCATTCCCGAGTGCCTGCGGAAAGACCAACTTCGCCATGCTCATTCCGCCTGCAGCCTGCGACGGCTGGAAGGTGACCACCATTGGTGACGACATTGCCTGGATCAAACCCGGTGAAGATGGCCGTCTCCATGCCATCAACCCCGAGTACGGCTTCTTTGGTGTGGCTCCCGGCACTTCCATGAAGTCGAACCCGAACGCCATGGCATCCCTTTCCCGTGACAGCATCTTCACCAATGTTGCCATGACTCCGGAAGGCGATATCTGGTGGGAAGAGATGACCGACACTCCGCCTGCAGAGCTTACCGACTGGCAGGGCAACCCCTGGACCCCCGGTTGCGGCAGGCCTTCATCGCATCCGAATGCCCGCTTCACCTCAATGGCCAGCAACTGCCCCTCGCTTGACGCCGACTGGGAAGACCCGAAAGGTGTGCCGATCAGCGCCTTCATCTTCGGCGGCCGCCGTCAGGATACCGTGCCCCTTGTCTACCAGTCCGCAAACTGGAACTTCGGTGTCTACCTTGCCGCCACCATGGGCTCCGAAAAGACCGCAGCAGCAGCTGGCACCATCGGCCAGGTTCGCCGCGATCCTTTCGCCATGCTTCCTTTCTGTGGATACCACATGGGCGACTACTTCAACCATTGGCTCCATGTCGGCCGCACCATTCAGGAGCCGCCGCGTATCTTTGGTGTCAACTGGTTCCGCAAGGATGAGAACGGCAAGTTCCTCTGGCCGGGATTCGGCGAGAACATGCGCGTGCTCCAGTGGATTGTCGGCCGCGTCCGCGGCCGTGCCAAAGCTGTAGAAAGCCCGCTTGGCTGGATGCCGAAGTACGACGCCCTCAACTGGAGTGGCCTTGAGTCCGTGACTCCCGAGAAGTTCTCCAAGCTGATGGAGGTTGACAGCGAGGCCTGGAAGAAAGAGCTGCTCTCGCACGAAGAGCTCTTCGAGAAGATTTACGATCGTCTTCCCAAAGAGTTCCCGCACATCCGCGAGCTCATGCTCTCAACCCTCTGGCTCTCCCCGGCTCATTGGGCCATGGCCCCCGAGCGCTTCTCCGGCGAGAACTAAGAAGAACAGCAACACAACAAAGAAGGGCGCCCGCAAGGCGCCCTTCTTTCATTCATTCAAAAAAAGGCGGAGTAAAAATCGGGAAAAAGTTGGGGACACTCATGACTGAGTGTACTAATTAGTACACTCAGTCATGAGTGTCCCCAACTCTTCCCCAACTCTGTAGGGGGCTTTATGTTTTGTTTTTGGTTATTAACGATTGTTATGATATAATATAACTGTATCGTTATATTGTTTTTACAGAATCACACAACCACAAATCAGTTTCGGTATGTTACGAAAAACACTTTCGGGCGCAGTGATTGCGCTCTCGCTCACCGGTGCGTCTACGGCTCTTGCTACAAACGGCATGAACCTTGAAGGCTACGGCGCTAAATCGCACGCGATGGGTGGTACGGGCATGGCTTATGATACCGGCAATTCAGCTGTCATGAACAACCCCGCTACCCTCGGAATGATGAAAGAGGGCACCGAGGAGATAGGTATCGGCATCCGGGGTCTGCATCCTGAAGTGCAGTCCGATTATGGCGCCATGAGTGACCACTCAAGCGCGACGGCCTTCTATATGCCATCCCTCTCCTATATCCGTAAAGATGGCGACATCACCTGGGGGGCAGCGCTGCTTTCACAGGGCGGGATGGGCACCGATTATGGAAATGATTCTCCGCTCTTTCAGGGAGGATATGACGATGAAGAAGTGCGAACAATGTTGAGCGGCAAGGACATCCGCTCCGAGGTCGGCGTGGGACGGCTGATGTTCCCGATTTCCTATAACCTTACCGACAATACCACCATCGGCGCCTCTGCTGACTTCGTCTGGGCCAGCATGGATCTGCAGATGGACATGGACGGCATGCATTTCGGGATGATGGAGACAGGCGGCTCAATGCTCCCGACAGTGATGGCGGATACGCTTGACTATGTTCGGTACGACTTCTCGAACGGTACCCCCTTCATCGGCAAGGCTGTCGGGTACGGTACGGGCTTCAAGCTTGGCTTCACCCATAAGGTCAGTAAGCTGCTCACCATAGGTGGTACCTACCATTCGCAGACGATGATGTCTGATCTGGAATCAAGCAATGCAAAGCTTACAGTCGTCAATACTGCTGGAACGCAGGATGTATCGGGTAAAATCAAGGTCAACGATTTTGAATGGCCGGCAACCTTTGCCGCTGGTTTGGCTTTGCGTCCGACTGATAAGCTGATGGTTGCGGCTGATGTGAAGTTTGTTGACTGGTCGACCGTCATGGATAAGTTCTCTACCTCGTTTATTGCTGACAATACTGCTGATAACGGCGACTATGCGGGCGAGACGCTCGACATGAGCATGAAGCAGGATTGGAAAGATCAGACTGTCTATTCAGTGGGTGTTGAGTACAAGGCGACGGATAGGCTGGCTTTGCGCGGTGGCGCGAGTTTCTCCACCAACCCCGTGCCTGACGAGTATCTCCATCCGCTCTTTCCGGCCATCATCAAGAACCACTACACCTGTGGATTCGGCTACCGCCTGACGGACGATGCCCGCATGGGCATGGCATACAGCTGGGCACCGAAGGTCACTGAAACCAACGGTGAGGGTATGGTTATCAGCCATAGCCAGTCAAACTGGTCCCTGAATTTTGTCCACAATCTCTGATGAGAGCTGCCCGGAATTGAATCATGAAATGCAAAAGGCACCCTCCCGGGTGCCTTTTGCATTGAAAGCTAAAAAAAGGCCTCAGTCGAGCGTGAAGCCGATTTTGACGGTGACCTGGAAGTAGGCGACTTTCTGGTCTTCAACATGGCAGCGGGTTTCAAGAACCTCGACCCAGCGGATGCTGCGGACGGATTCGGCTGCTTTTGCAACTGCGTTGTTGATTGCGTCTTCAATGCTGGTTGCGGATGATCCTACGATCTCAAGTTTCTTGTAAGTATGTGCGCTCATGGCTGAGAGGGTTTTAGTGCAAGGAAATAAACCTGTTGAGCCGTCAATATCAGCAAAACCCCATTAATCTGCAAAGCCCGGCTTCCTGAGTGTGGGCGTTCATTGCAAGAAAAACCCTTTTCAGGTCTGATAGATTTTGGATTATTCTCTGGTTATGTTATTATATAACTAATTGGTTATATAGATATGTATGTTCTCCGGTCCCGACGGCGGGAAGGCGCCTTATCAATCATTAGAACATCGCAGTTCATGAATTACGGATTTGTTATTGACGGACGCAAATGTATCGGATGCCACGCATGCTCAGTTGCCTGCAAGTCCGAAAACCAGGTGCCGCTTGGCGTCAACCGCACCTGGGTAAAATATGTTGAAAAGGGGTCATTCCCTGATACCCGGCGGTATTTTACCGTCCTGCGGTGCAATCACTGCGAGGAGCCTCCCTGTGTGGATATCTGTCCGGTTGAGGCATTGCACAAGCGCGATGATGGTATTGTGGATTTCGATTCCCGCCGCTGCATCGGCTGCAAGGCCTGTGCTCAGGCCTGCCCCTACAACGCAGTCTACATTGATCCCGAAAGCGGCACAACTGCCAAGTGCAGCTACTGCTCGCACCGGGTTGAGATTGGCATGAAGCCGGCATGTGCCGTCATCTGCCCTCAGCAGGCGATTGTGTCGGGCGATCTGGATGATCCGCATAGTGAAATTTCCATGCTACTTGCCAAAGAGCGTACCGTGGTCCGCAAGCCTGAGAAAGGGACCAGTCCCAATGTTTTCTACATCAACGGTGACGGCGCTTCGCTCGACCCCCTGCAGGCGTCTGAATCTGAAAGCTATATGTGGAGCGCCCAGTCGCGCGGGGTAGGCCATTTTGCAAAGCACGCAGTTGAGGGTGGTCACTTTCATTCCCCCGAGCCCGCAGTGGAGCATCATGGAGGAAAGGCGCCTGCAGCCACAGCTCGCCGTGTGTATGACGCTCCATCGAAGGGATCGGTCTGGGGTTGGGAGGTTCCGGCCTATGTCTGGTCGAAGGCGGTCTCTGCGGGTGCCTTCCTTATGCTTTTTGTCTTCTCGCTTCTGCCGGGCATGATGCTGCCGGAACCGATGCAGTGGGCTCTCTGGGCGGTTTCGCTGCTCTTCCTCTCGCTGACTGGCGGCTTTCTGGTCAAGGATCTTGACCGCCCTGACCGGTTTGCCTCAGTCATGCTCCGTCCGCAGTTCAGCTCCTGGCTGGTTCGCGGCGGGTTGACCATTACGGCTTATGGCGCTTTTCTGGCGCTCTGGGCAGCGGGAATGTATCTGCAGCTTCCTTTGCTTGTTATGGCAGGGCTTTGGGGCGGGGCGGCGCTTGCGCTTCTTACCGCGGTCTACACTGCATTCCTGTTCGGTTCGGCCAAAGGGCGCGACTTCTGGCAGAGCCCGATGCTCTCACTGCACATGCTTCTCAATTCGGTGATTGCGGGTGGTTCAGCAATGGCTTTGCTCTCAGCCTTCATAGGTCTTGATGCAGCATCTCTCTCCCTCTTGCGCATTGTGCTCACAGCAGCATTCAGCCTTCATCTTCTTGTCATGTGGACTGAACTCTACGGCCGCCACCCCTCACTCAATGCTGAGCGGTCGGCTGAAGCCATAACGCAGGGGGCACTGAAAGGTCAGTTCTGGCTCGGCAGCGTGGTTCTCGGTAACCTGCTTCCCCTTCTGGTGCTCATTGTTTCACCAGGTCCTCTCCTGATAGGCGCAGCCGCAATCGGCGCTCTTGCAGGAGTGTTCTATACAGAAAAAGTATGGGTTCAGGCCCCACAGTCAATCTCATTAAGTTAAACACCCCAAGCGGAGCACACCATGAGTTACAAGCATAAGCCTACAGTGATAGAAAGTCTTGCTGAAAAGCTCGGAGTCATTGCTGATCTGCATGCCGATGAAAAGTCCCCTGTTGCAGGCCTTCCTTCCGAGGGAGTTGCAGTGGCCTGCCCTCCTCCCGAGAAATGGGACAGCTGGGTAGAGTACGATTCGAAAAGCTGGCCCGAGCGGAAGGCAAACGAATATATGCTGATTCCGACGGCATGTTTCAACTGTGAGGCGGGATGCGGCCTCCTTGCCTATGTTGACAAAAAGACCATGAAAATCCGCAAGCTGGTGGGCAACCCCTACCATCCTGCAAGCCGCGGCCGCAACTGTGCCAAAGGCCCCGCAACCCTCAATCAGGTTGAAGATCAGGACCGGGTGCTCTACCCCATGAAGAGGGTCGGCGAGAGGGGCGCCGGGAACTGGCAGCGGGTCAGCTGGGACAGCGTTCTTGATGATATTTCCGGCCGGATGCGCAAAGCCATTATGGAGGGACGCAACAATGAAATTTCCTACCATGTCGGCCGTCCCGGCCATGACGGGTTCATGGAGTGGGTGTTCAAGGCCTGGAATGTTGATGGTCACAACAGCCACACCAATGTATGCTCCTCAGGTGCACGGTTTGGCTACGCCATCTGGGAAGGGTTTGACCGCCCATCCCCCGACCACGCCAATGCCAGGTTCATTCTTCTTGTCAGCGCCCACCTTGAGTCGGGTCATTACTTCAACCCCCACTCGCAGCGTATCATTGAAGCACGCATGAAGGGGGCGAAGCTTGCTGTGCTCGACCCGCGTCTATCCAACACCGCCAGCATGTCGGACTACTGGCTGCCGACCTATCCCGGCACAGAGCCGGCCGTAATGCTTGCCATGGCGAAGGTCATCATAGACGAGGGGCTCTACAACCGCGACTATCTTGAAAACTGGGTCAACTGGAAAGAGTATCTGGCCAATGAATACTCCGGCAAGGAGGCGACATTCGAGCAGTTCATTGAAGCTCTCTCAAAAGAGTATCAAGAGTACACGCCGGAATATGCCGAAAAAGAGAGTGGCGTGCCGGCGGCAACCATTATTGATGTGGCCCGCCAGATCGGCGCAGCCGGAACGCAGTTCTCCACCCATGTGTGGCGCAGCGCCAGCAGCGGTAACCTTGGCGGATGGGCAGTATCGCGAACCCTGCACTTCCTCAATGTACTCACCGGCAGTGTCGGAACGCCGGGCGGTACTTCGCCGAGCGCCTGGAACAAGTTCAAGCCTGCAGTCCATGCCCATCCCAAACCCCAGACCCACTGGAACGAGCTGCACCTGCCGAACGAATACCCCCTTGCCCATTTCGAGATGAGCTTCCTTCTTCCCCACTTTCTGAAAGAGGGGAGAGGAAAACTTGATGTCTACTTCACAAGGGTATTCAACCCGGTATGGACATACCCTGACGGCTTCTCCTGGATTGAGGCACTTGAGGATGAGTCAAAAATCGGCCTGCACGCAGCCCTGACCCCGACATGGAGCGAAACTGCATACTTTGCCGACTATGTGCTCCCGATGGGCCACTCGCCAGAACGGCACGACATCATCAGCTACGAAACCCATGCCGGCAAATGGATTGCGTTCCGTCAGCCTGTGCTCCGTGTTGCCCGTGAAAAAATGGGCCAGCCGGTTACCCACACCTGGGAGGCAAATCCCGGGGAGGTATGGGAGGAAGATGAGTTCTGGATTGAGCTGACCTGGCGCATCGACCCCGACGGCAGCCTTGGCATCCGCCAGTACTGCGAGTCGCCCTACCGTCCGGGTGAGAAAATCACCATCAGCGAATATTACCGCTACATTTTCGAGCGCACCCCGGGGCTTCCGGAAGCGGCCGCAAAAGAAGGGCTCGGCGCCCTTGAATACATGCAGAAGTTCGGTGCCTTTGAGCTGGAAAGCAAGGTATACGATGTCAACAGCCGCCCTCCTGCCTCCTCGGACCTTGAGGGTTCATCGGTCGATGCCCAAAGTGGCCTCATCACAAAAGATGGCAAGGCTGTGGGCGTTGAGGTGAAGGGCCGGGCCTGCGGAGGGTTCCCGACACCGTCGCGCAAGCAGGAGTACTACTCGCAGACCATGGTCGACTGGAAATGGCCTGAATACCGTCTTCCCGGCTACATCAAAAGCCATATTCACGAGGAAACGATGGACCACAAAAAAGGTGAGTTCGTGCTCATGCCGACCTTCCGCCTTCCCGTGCTCATCCACTCCCGTTCCGGCAACGCCAAGTGGCTGGCTGAAATAGCCCACCGCAACCCGGTATGGATCAATGTGGACGATGCCGCCTCGCTCGGTATTGAAAACGGTGCTCTCATCCGCGTCAACACCGACATCGGATTCTTTGTCAATCATGCATTGGTTACCGAAGGCATCCGTCCCGGTGTGCTGGCATGCTCGCATCATGTGGGCCGGTGGCGCCGTGACCAGGACGCCTCCTGCAACCGCTGGGCGGCCAATACGGTAGGCATTACCAAAGAGGGGAAAGGGAAGTGGAAGATGCGCACAAAAGAAACTATTCAGGCGCACAAAAGCGACGATCCTGATACGGCCAGAATTTTCTGGTCGGATGGCGGTGTGCACCAGAACATCACCTTCCCGGTTCACCCCGATCCGATCAGCGGCATGCACTGCTGGCACCAGAAGGTTCGTCTTGAGCTGGCTCACGAAGGAGACGGGTATGGCGATGTGTTTGTTGATACCGACCGCTCCCATGCAGTCTACAAAGAGTGGCTGGCCATGACGCGTCCCGCTCCGGGCCCCGGGGGGCTTCGGCGTCCTCTCTGGCTGAACCGCCCCTTCCGTCCCGACGAAAAAACCTTCTATCTGAACAATGAGGAGTGATATAATGCCTGTTACGCCTCCCTCCAAAGCCTTTCGGGCCGTGGCCTCTGCTGCGGCAGGCATTGCGGTGCTCTTCCTGCTGTTACCCGGAACCCTGCTTGCAGCTGAGCCGCAGAGCGCAATTGAGGCGGCATGGTGGGTGTGGGTGCTGCTGCTGTTTGTTTTCTCATTTGTTCTTGGGATTTTTGCAGTGCTTGCTGGTGTTGGCGGCGGGGTGCTCTTTGTCCCCATTGTCAGCAGCTTTTTCCCCTTCCACCTTGACTTTGTAAGGGGGGCGGGGCTGATGGTCGCCCTTTCGGGAGCCATTTCAGCCGGAGCTCCCCTGATGCGTAAAGGGCTGGCCGATCTCAAGCTCGGCCTCCCCATGGCCCTCGTCGGTTCCCTCAGCTCCATTGCCGGCGCCATGGCAGGTCTGGCCCTTCCGGCGCAAACTGTGCAGCTCCTGCTCGGCATAGTCATTGTTGTCATTGCCACCATCATGTTCCTTTCAGGTAAATCAGGGTATCCGGAAGTGAAGGTGCCCGATGCCCTCTCAAAGGCACTGCACATTTCGGGCATCTATTATGAGGAGTCCATCAAAAAAGATGTTTCATGGCAGGTGCACCGCACCCCTCTCAGCCTGATCTTCTTTCTCATGATAGGCTTCATCGGCGGCATGTTCGGCCTTGGCGCAGGGTTTGCCAATGTACCGGTGTTCAACCTCCTCATGGGGGTCCCGCTGAAAGTCTCCGTCGCCACCAGCGGCCTCGTGCTCTCCATCAACGGAGCTGCAGCCGCATGGGTCTACATGTTCAAGGGGGCAATGCTTCCGCTTATTGCAGTTCCCTCCATTGCCGGCATGATGCTTGGTTCCAAAATCGGGGCCAAACTGCTCACAAGGGTCAATACCTCCTCAGTCCGCATCATTGTGGTTTCCATGCTTGCGGTAGCCGGCATTCGTTCACTCTTCAAAGGATTCGGGATATGAAACAGGAGCCGGCCGACAAACCGCATGTCCATAAAGAGCAGCTTGCATACGCCGGTGTGCTCGATAAGCTCTCTCACTTCGCCATACTCTTTCTCACCGGGAGTTATGCAGCCTACATCTTCCAGCTGCTTCCCCGGAAGGTATCGATTGCCGACATTGCCGCCAACTGGCATCTGAGGGCCTCGCTCATGCAGGAAAAGCTCGACGCTCCTCTCGGCTGGTCGTTCATGTCGGGCATGGAAAGTTTCTGGCGCGGAGATGCTCTCAGCTATTTTGCCATCATCCTCATCTGCATGATTCCCGTTGTCTGCCTCTTGGTGACCGCCCCTGCTTTTTTCCGTGAAAAACGACCTGTCTTTGGTGTCATAGCCATTCTTCAGGTCCTGATTCTGCTTGTTGCCGCAACAGGCGTGCTTGTGCGATAAGCAGCCCGGCGTAAAAAAATCCGCCGTTTTGTTTGGTAGTTACTCCCTCTTTTATTATCATCTATATAATTACTCGGTTATATAGTTATTTAATCCCAAGCAAGGTCCAACACTGGAGAACCACCATGGCTGAAACAAAAAAACTGGCAATCATCGCTTCACAGGGAACCCTCGACTGGGCCTATCCTCCCTTCATCCTCGCGTCTACCGCTGCGGCCATGGATATGGAAGCAGTTGTCTTCTTTACCTTTTACGGTCTGCCACTGCTCAAAAAGGAGATTGACGCCAAAGTTGCTCCGCACACCAATCCTGCCATGCCGATGAAAATGCCTTTCGGCAGCCCCGGCTTTCAGGCATTCAACTGGCCGGTTCCCAACATCATTTCCGGCAACATGCCGGGTTTTGACAACATGGCAACCTCGCTCATGAAAGAGACCTTCAAGAAGAAGGGCGTAGCAACCGTCGAGCAGCTCCGTGAAATGTGCCAGGAGTCGGGTGTGCGTTTCATTGCATGCCAGATGACCATGGAGGTGTTCGGTTTCTCAAAAGAGGAGTTCATTGATGGCGTCGAGTACGGCGGTGCGGCAACATTCCTTGAGTACGCAGCCGATGCCGACATCTCACTGTTTGTCTGATGCCCCAAACCCACGATTCTATGCTTACCGTATCGGACCTTCTCAAGGCGGCTCTTCAGCGTGTTCAGGAACTCATGCCCTGGGATCTTGTTGAGCGCCTTCAAGAGAACCCGGAGCTTTTGCTGCTTGATGTGCGTGAGCCGGCCGAGTTCCTCGCCATGCATATTCCCGGTTCCCTTCATGTGGCGCGGGGTGTGCTTGAGGCTGCCTGCGAGTGGGATTTTGACGACACCTGTCCGGAGTTGGTCCGGGCGCGCGATCGCGAAATTGTTGTGGTCTGCCGTTCCGGGCACCGCAGCGTTTTTGCCGCTGAGGTAATGCAGAGAATGGGTTACAGCCGTGTTCTGTCACTCAAAACCGGTCTTCGCGGCTGGAACGACTATGAAGAGAAGTTGGTTGACGGCAGCGGCAGGCAGGTAGAGGCTGAAGAAGCCGACAGCTTTTTTCTCTCACGGGTGCGCGAGGAGCAGAAAAAACCAAAAGAATAATGTTCATAACAACAATTCAATAACCAGAAGGAGAACAACCATGAGCACAATTGCAAGCAGCGTAGAACTTGACTGCAAGGGACTGAACTGCCCCCTGCCGATTCTCAAAACCAAAAAGGCTATTGACGGCATGCAGAGCGGAGAAGTACTGAAGATGACGGCGACCGATCCGGGTTCAGTCAGCGATATGGCGTCCTGGGCAAACCGCACCGGCAACGAGGTGGTTGAGCATGAAGAGGCGTCAGGTACGCATACCTTCTACATTAAAAAGAAGTAGAACCCCAAAAGGGCAACGAGCATGAAAGAGGAGGAGAGTGCCGGCATACCGAGGCTGATGGTTTCAGCTCCAGCAAAAAGCTCGGGTAAAACAACCCTCGCCATCGGCATTGCCGCCAACCTTTCCGCCTCCGGGTGGCAGGTGAACAGTTTCAAGAAAGGGCCCGATTACATTGACCCTGCATGGCACCGCCTGGCAACAGGCAATGAGTGTTATAATCTCGATCCATGGATGATGGGCCCTGACGGGTGCCGCAGCTCCTTTATCCGCCACAGCGGCATATCGGAAGCCTCACTCTCTCTCATTGAGGGGAACCACGGCCTGCATGATGGAATGTCGCTGGATGGCTCCGACAGCAGCGCCGGACTTGCAGAAATTCTCCAGACTCCGGTGCTTCTCGTTGTGGACGGGCATGATGCAGGACGGGGTGCCGCCGCAACGGTAATGGGGATGCAGGCCATGCCTCCCTCTGTAACCATAGCGGGAGTTGTGCTCAACCGTGTGCGCAGCGAGCGCCAGGCGGAAAAACAGAGGCGGGCCATTGAACAGTACTGCGGGATTGAGGTCCTTGGCTCAATTCCCATTGACCGCTTGCTCACTATACCCGAACGCCATCTTGGCCTTACCACTGTGGCAGAAACCGCGACGGCGGGAGAATTCATCCGCAATGCCGCTGCCACAGTTGCCGCCTGCTGCGACATGGAGGCAATAACCCGTCTCTTTTTCAGTGCGCCACACATGGCTCCGCGACTCGCCTGCTGCCCGCGGCAGAGATCGGCCAATCCCAAAGCCAGAATCGGCGTGTTCCGCGACGCGGCATTCAGCTTTTATTACCCCGACAACCTTGAAGCACTCGAACACCAGGGAGCAGAGCTTGTTTTCATCGACTCCCTTGCCGCTGCCGAACTCCCCGCAATTGACGCGCTCTACATTGGTGGTGGCTTTCCGGAATCTTTTTTCCGCGAGCTCACAGCAAACCATTCTCTCATGCAAGGCGTCCGCAGTGCCGCTGAATCCGGCATGCCACTTTACGCCGAATGCGGGGGACTCATTTACCTCTCCCGGGAAGCATTGTACCGGGGGGAATCATTTCCCATGGCCGGTGTGCTTCCCTTTGACATAGGGTTTACCGATCGCCCCGCAGGGCATGGCTACCTTGAGCTTGAAAGCACCACCGGCTCCCCCTGGTTCACAAAAGGAGAACGGGTCAAGGCCCATGAATTCCATTACTCGTCCACAACTGCCATTTCCGGCAACCCCCTGTGGCAGTTTACAGTCCACCGCGGCAAGGGTACCACGGGCAGAACTGACGGCATCATCCAGCGGAATGTTTTTGCCTCATACGCCCATCTCCACGCAGTTGCTTCCCCCGGCTGGGCCCCTGCATTCGTCTCAGCCGCCGCCGCGTACCGCACTGCTGGGGCATAAAACAAAAAAACTTTACGACCGCATTTGGAAAAAAGAATTCCTATGGTTATTTATATAACTATATGGTTATATTAAGAAGTCAGTGATATTGTTTTTCATCATCAACAAACATTCAAAGAGGAGATCATCATGGGAATAGTTATCAACGGCACCACCATCGAGACAGATGAGAACGGCTACCTGGTCAATCTTGAAGATTGGACTGAAGAGATTGCCGGCCAGCTTGCCGAAGGTGAAGAAATTGAGATGAGCGACGAGCATTGGTCGCTGGTGAAGTTCCTTCGCAACTACTACGACGAGTACCAGATTGCCCCGGCTGTAAAGGTTCTTACCAAGGCGATTGCCGCCGAAAAGGGTATGGACAAGAAAGAGGCGAGCGAGTTCCTCTACGGACTGTTCCCTAAAGGCCCTGCGCTTCAGGCCTGTAAGGTTGCCGGGCTGCCGAAGCCGACCGGTTGTGTGTAAGAGACTGTAGCAGGGCCGGTGGGCCGAAATTTTCTGAAGAATCAACAGGAGAAACAATGGAAGAAAACAAAGGGGCATCAGCATGCGGTTCGCATGGATGCAGCCACTCAAATGGCGGGTGTGGTGAGAAGTTTCTGAACCCGACGCCGATGCTTGACGAACTGGAAAAAGGCCCCTGGCCAAGTTTTGTCTCTGGCTTCAAGACTCTTGCCGAGAGAACGAAAAAACCGATGCTTCGTGGCGTCATGGACCAGCTTGAGTATTCATACAATACCAAGATGGGTTACTGGAAGGGTGGGCTTGTGACGGTTGACGGCTACGGAGCCGGCGTTATTACCCGTTACTCGATGATCAAGGATAAAATTCCCGAGGCTGCGGAGTTCCACACCATGCGGATTCAGCCGCCTCCGGGGCTGCATTACAATACAGCAATGCTTCGCGAACTGTGCGACATCTGGGAAGAGTACGGCAGCGGTATGCTGACCCTGCATGGCCAGACCGGCGACATTATGCTGCAGGGCATTGATGAGGCCAATGTGCAGGAGTGCTTCGACAAGCTGAACGAAAAAGGATGGGATCTTGGTGGCGCAGGCGCAGGAATGCGTACGGCAGTTTCATGCGCCGGTCCGGCCCGCTGCGAGCAGGCCTGTTATGACAACCTTGAGCTCCATCTCCATGCGCTCCGCCACTTTGTGGGCCAGCTTCACCGCCCCGAATGGAACTATAAAATCAAGTTCAAGTTCTCAGGCTGCCCGAACGACTGCACCAATGCCATCATGCGTTCCGACCTTGCCGTCATCGGTACATGGAAAGATGCCATCCAGGTGGACGAGGTGGCAGTGAAAGAGTGGATTGAAGAGAAGGGCGTCGACGCGCTGGTCAACCAGGTCATCAACCTCTGCCCCACACGGGCCATTTCGCTTGAAGATGGCGGCATGAAGATTGATACCCGCGACTGTGTGCGCTGTATGCACTGCCTGAATGCAATGCCCAAGGCGCTCTCTCCGGGAAAAGAACGGGGGATATCGCTGCTTATGGGCGGAAAGAACACCCTGAAAGTTGGCGTGAACATGGGTTCCCTGATCATTCCTTTCATGAAAATGGAGACAGAAGAGGATCGCGAAAAGTTCATGGAGCTGGTAGAGGAGATTATCGACTGGTGGGATGACAATGGTCTTGACCACGAGCGGATCGGCGAAACCATTGAGCGCGTCGGTCTTCGGCAGTTCCTGGACGGCGTCGGGCTTGATGTGGACATCAATCAGGTATCCAGACCCCGCGATAATCCCTATTTCAAGGCAAAGTACTGAGCTGGCGTGAGCCATCGCAGGCACTTGCATCAACCATGCAAAACTGAATGAACATTATGAGCAGTCCTGAAAGAACATGGAAGACCATAGAGTCGGGCCCCCACACCTACAAAGAGGCGCTCCACCCGGTGGTGATAAACAACTACGGTAAATGGAAGTATCATGAAATTCCCCGTCCCGGTGTGCTGAAGCATGTTGGCGAGAGCGGCGACACCCTTTTCACTGTCCGCGCAGGAACACCCCGTCAGGATACTGTGGACATGGTGCGCCAGCTCTGCGACATTGCCGACCGCTACTGTGACGGACACCTCCGTTTTACCGTCCGCAACAATGTTGAGTTTCTTACTCCGAACGGTGAGAATGTAGAGCCGATGATCCGCGACCTTGAGGCCATGGGCTTCCCTGTAGGCGGCGCCGGTAACTGCGTGTCGTCGGTATCGCACACCCAGGGGTGGCTCCATTGCGACATTCCCGCAACCGATGCGTCGGGTGTGGTGAAGTCGATGATGGACACGCTCTACAACGAGTTCAAGCATATGGAGATGCCCAACAAGGTGCGACTCTCCACCTCCTGCTGCTCCATCAACTGCGGTGGCCAGGCCGATATTGCCGTTGTGGTGAAGCATACCCGTCCTCCCCGCATCAATCACGATCACCTGTCGATGATCTGCGAGCTTCCCAAAGCGGTTGCCCGCTGCCCGGTTGCCGCCATCCGCCCGACAGTGGTCAACGGAAAGCGCTCACTGATGGTGGACGAGGCCAAGTGCATCTGCTGCGGAGCATGCTTCGGTGCCTGCCCGGCAATGGAAATAAATCATCCCGAGCACTCCAAGTTTGCTATCTGGGTTGGCGGAAAGAACAGCAACGCCCGCTCAAAACCCTCGACCATGAGCATTGTTGCCCACAACCTGCCCAACAACCCTCCCCGCTGGCCGGAAGTGACTGATGCGGTTGGCCGTATCCTGACTGCTTACAAAGCTGGCGGCCGCCCCTGGGAGCGTGTCGGCGAGTGGATCAACCGTATCGGGTGGAAGCGTTTCTTTGAAGAAACAGGGCTCACCTTTGACGAGGATATGATTGACAGCTACCGTCATGCGAGAACCACCTTCAACCAGTCGGCTCATGTCCGCTTTTAGCCAAAGGAGATATCAATGATGGGAGAATCCAATCCAATTCTCGATTTCGCAACAAACTACCAGTTCCCCGCTTACAGTGAAGAGACGGGGGACGGCAAGATTGTTGCATTTGGAGATCACAGCCACAAGTGCCCGGTGTATGTTCGCCAGACACCGCCCTGCTCGTCAGAATGCCCGGCAGGCGAAGACATCCGTGGCTACCAGCGCTTCCTCAACGGGGTCGACAAAACGGACGATCCCTGGAAAGCAGCCTGGGAAACCATTGTCGACCGAAACCCGTTTCCGGCGGTCATGGGCAGAATCTGCCCCCACCCATGCCAGAACGGCTGCAACCGCCAGTACCATGACGGGAGCGTTGCCATCAACGCACTTGAGCAGGCACTTGGTGATTACGGAATCAAAGAGGGGCTGAGGCTTCCCGCAGCAGGCCCCGACACAGGAAAGCGCGTTGCGGTCATCGGCGGCGGTCCGGCAGGGCTGTCGGCAGCCTACCAGCTGCGCCGCAAGGGACACGCGGTTACCATAATTGATGGGAACCAGAAGCTTGGGGGCATGGTCCTCTACGGCATTATGGGTTACCGGGTCGATCGCGCTGTTCTTGAAGCCGAAATCAAACGCATTACAGATCTCGGCATTGAAACCCGCATGGGAGTGAGGGTTGGCGTGGATGTTACGCTCGAGCAGCTTGAAAAAGAGTTCGACGCTGTTTTTGTTGGCATCGGCGCACAGGTTGGCCGCTCCATGCCTGTTCCCGGATTCGAGGGAACACAGGGAGTGACCAACGCCATTGACTTTCTGCGCAACTACGAGGTTCTCGGCGACGACATCCCGGTCGGCAAAAAAGTTATTGTCATCGGTGACGGCAATGTGGCCATGGATGTAGCCCGTCTCGCTCTTCGTCTTGGCTCCCGGGCCGTTCTGGTCTCCGCCGTGCCGCGTGAAGAGATGGCATGTTTTGAGAACGAGTTCGACGACGCTGTCCGTGAAGGCGCAACAGTGCATTACCAGAGCGGAACGGTTGAGGTTCTGAAAAGTGGTGAGGGTGTCCGCGCTCTCTGCTGTTCGAAAATGGAGAAAAAAGAGAAAGGCGAAGATGGCTGGAACTCTCCCATCCCCTTCCTCCGCTACCGTTCCACCGGTGAAACCTTTGAGATAGAGGGCGACATGGTGGTTGCCGCAATCGGGCAGAGTGCCGACTTGAGCGGTTTTGAAGCGGTCTCGAACGGCACCGGCTGGATGAAGGTAGACCGCTACTTCCGCCTTCCGGGCCGTGAGAATGTGTTCGGTGGCGGTGACGCCATCAAGGTAGATCTTATCACCACGGCTGTGGGCCATGGCCGCAAGGCAGCGGAGTCAATTGACGCTTTCCTCCGGGGTGAGGCTCTTCCCGAGCCGGTGCGTCAGGACATTGCCAAGGCGCAGCGGCAGGACCTGCTGTACTTCCTTCCCGCACCCCGGGCAAAGCGCATCAACCGGGAGATCGAGAATGTAGTAGGCAACCATGAGGAGCTGCTGCAGGCGCTCACTCCTGAAGAGGTCAAGGCCGAAGCTGAGCGCTGCATGAGCTGCGGGCTCTGTTTCGACTGCAAACAGTGCGTTTCGTTCTGTCCGCAGGAGGCCGTCATCCGCTACCGCGAGAACCCTCAGGGAGAGGTTGTGGAAACCGATTATGAAAAATGTGTTGGTTGCCACCTCTGCTCGCTGGTCTGCCCCTCGGGGTACATACAGATGGGCATGGGCGAAGGCCTCTAGAACCAGTGACAACAAAAAATCAGGGAGTCGATTAACCATGTACGAAGAACTCATCGGGCTTGTTCAGCAGGCCATAGACGCCTCGGAGCGCTGGGCTGAAACGGGATGGCCGGTTGCTTTCGGCAGCCGCAATGTTTCCGTTCCCTCTCTCAAAGAGGCCGAAGCGCTGCCACGAACAGCGGTGTTCCGCCGGGAGGCAGTCAACTACTGGAAGCAGGTACAGCTTACCGGCGCCGATGCCGCTGCTTCGGGACGCAAGGCGCTTCGTGCGCTGAAGCAGGGGGACCTTGAATTGGCAGCAGGAGCGCTCTATTTCTGCCGATATCAGGAGGCCCCCTTCGCATCCAGCACGAATACCTGGACGAAGCTTTATGATGCCGTCCTGAACAAGGCCGCATGAGGGGCGCACTGCCTCATCGTTTTCAGCAACCATTCTAAACAGTGAAAAGGTGAACATAGGAATTCTGCTCAAGGAAGGGCCCTACAACCATCAGGCGGCCGATACGGCATACAAGTTTGCCGAGGCTGCCATCAAAAAGGGCCACACGGTTGACGCCGTGTTTCTTTACAACGACGGTGTCATCAACGCGACCAATCTGACCGATCCGCCCCAGGACGACCGCAACATTGCGGCACGCTGGAGCAACATGGCAAAAGAGCACGGCGTGGAGATTCTCGCCTGCATTGCCGCCTCGAAACGGCGCGGCATAACCGACGACATAATGATTGAAGGGGGCTCAATCACCGGACTCGGCACCCTTACCGACATCGCAATCAGAAACGACCGCCTCTTAACCTTTGGAGACTGAGCACCATGGAAGACAATGTTAAAAAAATCATGCATGTGATGCGCCGTGCGCCTCACGGTTCAATTTACACCTATGAGGGTCTGGAGATGATTCTCATCATGGCGGCCTACGAGCAGGATCTTTCCATCGCATTCATAGGCGACGGGGTCTATGCCCTGAAAAAGAACCAGAACACCGAAGGCATTTCCATGAAAGGGTTCGCCAAAACCTTTATGGCCCTTGACGGCTATGATGTGGAGAAACTCTATGTGGACCGTGTGTCGCTTGCAGAGCGTGGCCTCACTGAAGATGATCTTCTTGTGGATGTGGAACTGCTCGATTCGGCCGAAATCGGACGCCGGATGAGTGAGCAGGATGTCGTCATTCACCACTGAAGCCAGTTTACCCTAAACCCAGTAACATTGAGAGAGCATCATGCTGCATACCATCAATACATCCCCGTTTGAAAGCCCCGCAATGGAAGAGTGCATCCGTTTTGTTCAGCCGGGCGATCCGGTTCTCTTCATTGAGAACGGTGTTTACGCCGTGCAGAACGGCAACCGGTTCACCGACGCCATTGCCGCACTGCAGAAAACAAGTCCTGTCTTCGCCCTGCAGCCCGACCTTGACGCCCGAGGCATCAGCAGCGTTGCTCCCGGAGTTGAGGGAATCGGTTACGACGGATTCGTCGATCTTGTAGAGGCTCATCAGGTCAACAGCTGGCTGTAAAGTGTAAAGAGAGAGGAATCATGAAAAGCAATTGGCAGCAGATACCTGGTGAGCGCAAAAGCGCGATTCTTGAGCAATGGCTCCAGAGCGCTCTCGCTCTTTTTCCTGAGAAAATGGCTTCCGGCACCCCGACCGGCGAGGCGCTCCTGGAGGGCATGAGTATGGTGCTCGACAATTTTGACGGGAACGGGGAGAGCTGCGGGGAAGGAATCAACAGCATTGCCCGCATTTTTGCCGTCCAGCCGCTGCGCCCCTCTGTTGCTCTTTCGCTTTTCCCTCTCCTGGGGGAGCTGATTATGGAGAAGGCTCCTGCATCGGCCGACACCCGGGCCCTCAAAGCCCGCATCGATGCGATAACCTTTGAGGCGTTCGACCGGTTCCTGGAGAACCGTGAAAAAATCTATCAGCTGAAAGTGGAAGAGACCCGCAGCCAGCTTCACATGCTTTTGAGGAGCACAGTGTCATGAAAAAAGTTTTTATACCTCTCATCATGGTGGCCCTGCTTGCCCTTATTCCCTATGTGGCAGTCACCTATGCCAACATGTCGTATCTGTTCGGCGTCATCATTCCCTACGCCGCTGCGTTCATTTTCGTGGCGGGCTTCCTGTGGCGTCTGTTTGACTGGCTTCGCCGTCCCGTTCCCTTCCCGATTGTTACTACCTGCGGGCAGGAGAAGTCGCTCGACTGGGTGAAGCAGAACCACCTTGAAAGCCCCTCCACCCGTTTTGGCGCTGCCGTCCGGGTGCTCTCGGAGGTCCTCTTTTTCCGCTCGCTGTTCCGCAACACCAAAGCCGAACTCCATACCGGTCCCGAGTTGGTGTACGCCTCAAGCAAATGGCTCTGGATGGGGGGGCTTGCGTTTCACTGGTCGCTTCTCATCATAGGGCTTCGCCATGCACGCTTTTTCTTTCTTGAGCCTCCGGCCTTCATTGCCGCTCTTGAGCATGCCGACAGCTTTCTGGAGCTGACGCTCCCTGCATTTTTCATGACCGACGCCATTGTGCTCGCTGCCCTTACCTTTCTTGTTGCACGAAGAATCAGGGATGCGAAGCTGCGCATCATTTCCCTTCAGACCGACTTTTTCCCGCTCTTTCTGATAGGTGGAATTGTTCTGGCCGGCATGGGTATGCGCTACCTCGAAAAGGTTGACATTCTCTCCATCAAGGCACTCATGATGGGTCTTGTTTCCTTCAGTTTTGAAGCGCCGGGTGAAATCGGTGCACTCTTCTTCGTCCACCTTTTTCTTGTTTCGATGCTGGCCATCTATTTCCCCTTCAGCAAGCTGATGCACGCGGGGGCGATATTTCTCAGCCCCACGCGCAATCTGGCCAACAACAGCCGCGAGAAACTGCACCGGAATCCCTGGAACAAGCCCGGGAAGTTCCGCACCTATGCCGAGTACGAGGACGAGTTTCGTGAAAAGATGAAAAAAGCCGGCCTTCCGGTTGAAAAGGACTGATCATGTCAAAATACGCACCAAGAAAAGCCCAGCTCGCACGAGAGTTCCTGGAGAAGCCGACCCCCTTGAAAGGAGCCCGGGCCGACAGGGAGTGGTGGGAGATGCCGGTTGATTTCCATGACGGGAACTGGTGTTTTCCCGGCAAACCCGAAACCCTCAAAGAGATCGGGTTCCCCAACCCCCGCAAATGGGCCGCCACCGATGAGGACTGGCAGCTCCCCGACGGGTGGCAGAAAATCATACACGACGGCCTCAAGGAGAGGCTCAAGAAGTTCCGTTCGCTGAAGCTCTATCTTGACGCCTGCGTTCGCTGCGGCGCCTGCGCCGACAAGTGCCACTTCTTTCTCGGTACCGGCGACCCCAAGAACATGCCGGTCATCCGTGCTGAGCTGCTTCGCTCCGTTTACCGGAACGACTTTCCCATGGTGGAGAAAATCCTCAAAGGATTTTCCGGATCGCGCAAGCTCACCGCGGAAGTCATTAAAGAGTGGCACTCCTACTTCTATCAGTGCACCGAGTGCCGGCGCTGCAGCGTGTTCTGCCCGCTCGGCATCGACACGGCCGAAATTACCATGGTGGCCCGCGAACTGCTGAACCTGATTGGCGTCAACAACAACTGGATTCTTGCTCCGGTAGCCAACTGCAACCGTACCGGAAACCACCTTGGAATTGAGCCACACACCTTTGTGCAGAACATCATGTCGCTGGTTGACGACATTGAGGAGCTCACCGGAATAACGGTGAACCCCACCTTCAACCGCAAGGGGGCGGAGATACTCTTCATCACACCCTCAGGCGATGTGTTCGGCGACCCTGGAGTCTACACCATGATGGGCTACCTGCTGCTGTTCCATCACATAGGGCTCGACTACACCATCAGCACCTACGCCTCCGAGGGGGGGAACTTCGGCCTCTTCACCACGAACGAGATGATGAAGAAGCTGAACGCCAAAATGTACCACGAAGCCGAGCGGCTGAAGGTAAAATGGATTCTTGGCGGCGAGTGCGGCCACATGTGGAGGGTGGTGCACCAGTACATGGCCACCATGAACGGCCCTGCCGACTTTCTTGAGGAGCCGGTCTCGCCCATTACCGGCACAAAGTTCACCAATGCGGCATCAACCAAAATGGTGCATATCGCCGAGTTCACGGCCGACCTCATCAAGCACGGAAAGCTGAAGCTCGACCCGAGCCGCAACAACCATCTCCGTACAACCTTTCACGACTCGTGCAATGTGTCGCGCGGGATGGGAATGCTTGAAGAGCCGCGTTTCGTTCTCAATTCGGTCTGCAGCTCCTTCAATGAAATGCCGGAGAACACCATCCGGGAAAAAACCTTCTGCTGCGGCTCAGGAAGCGGCATCAACGCTGAAGAGTTTATGGAAATGCGCATGAGAGGCGGTTTTCCAAGAGCCAACGCAGTGAGAACAGTCAAAAAACAGCACCAGGTCAACGCACTGGTAACCATCTGCGCCATTGATCGGGCAACCCTGCCTCCTCTCATGCGCTACTGGAACCCGGGTGTTGCTGTTTACGGGCTTCACGAGCTGGTTGGTAACGCTCTTGTGATGGAGGGAGAAACACCCAGAACCGAAGACCTGAGGGAGAACCCGATGGCCGTGGCCGAAGAGGGGGAGGATGACGATGCGTAAGAGACATATTCTTTTCATCGGGCTGCTTGCCGCTCTTCTCATGGCACTGCTCTTTTCGTTCCATGCCGGAACCGAAGGCGAGGCACCCGCATCTCAAGCCGCTCAAGCCGCTGCGGTGGACAGCAGCTCCTGCGTCTATCCAAAAGAGTATATGCACACGCACCACATGCAGGTGCTGGAGGATTGGAAAAACACCGCAGCTCATGAAGGTCCCGATGCGGTGCATGAAACGGCGGACGGAAGGAAGCTTCAGAAGAACCTATCCACCTGCCTTGCCTGCCACGGCTCCAACCGTTACTTCTGTTTCAGCTGCCACGCCTACGCAAATGCGCAGCCCAACTGCTGGAACTGCCATATATCGCCACTGGAAACACCATGATGAAAAACGACAGACGAGAGTTTATCCGCAAGGCGGGCATGGGCCTGCTTGCTGGAATGGGGGCAGCTTCCGGCCTACTGACTGGAGGAGGGTTTGAGCGCACCACCTCCGCTGCATGGGCGGCTGTGCCGGGTGAGGAGGGCCTGCGCTGGGGAATGCTGTTCGACACACGGCGCTGCCCTGAGGGCTGCACCCTCTGCATTGAGTCGTGCCATCATACCCATAATGTGCCTGACATTGCCAGCCTTGAAGGAAAGATAGAGTGGATGCATAAAGAGAATGGAAGGGAGCTGCTTGGTTCCCTCTGCGCCTCCACAGCGGCTGTTCCAGCGCTCTGTAACCACTGCGCCGAGCCTTCATGTGCCCGTGCATGCCCGACCGGCTCCATTTTCCGACGCACTGACGGCATTGTGGCCATAGACTATCACCGGTGCGTGGGCTGCCGCTCCTGCATGCAGAGTTGCCCTTACGGGGAGGTCAGCTTCAACTGGAGCGACCCTCGTGCCGCCCTCAAAAACCCGACCGTTGAGTATCCAACCCGTCAGCGCGGCGTGGTGGAAAAATGCAATTTCTGCTCCGACCGTCTCGTGCGTGGCAAAAAGCCCTCATGCGTAGAGGCCTGTCCCGAAGGAGCCATCTCGTTCGGTAACCTTAACGACCCCTCATCCGAAATCCGCAGGCTCCTTGAAAGCAGCGAAACGCTGCAGAGGAAGCCGGAACTCGGTACAAGGCCCTCAGTTTTCTATATCATTTAAGGATCCGCCATGATTGAACAAGCACTTAAAGGACGCCGCAACTACAGGATATGGAGCCTCGCACTTCTCGTGGTGGCGGCAGGGGGCGTGTACGCCTCCGCCCTGCAGAGCGCGGACGGGTTCGTCCATACCGGGATGGGCAACAATGCCATCTGGGGGCTCTACCATGCACAGCTGCCCTTTCTTGCCTCCATTGCCGCAGCCTCGCTTGCCATACTGGTGCCCGGGACGCTTCAGAAACATTCGTTCCTTGCCTCCCTTGCCCCGCTGGCGGCATTTCTCGGCGCTACGGCTTCGGCCATGAGCCTGTTCTTCATTGCTGCCGACCTCGGCATGCAGCGCCGTATTCTGACGCTGCTCCTGAACCCTTCGCCCGGCGCTCCCGCCTCCTGGCAGGTGCCACTCCTGCTTCTTTTCCTTGCCCTCACCCTTACAGTCGGCTGGGCGCAGGTTGGGGCAATGCGTAAGGGAGTGAAGCCCCCGGTGTGGATTCGTTCTGCCGTCATGGTTGCCATTCCGGCAGGAATTGCCCTTCCGGTTATTTCCGCCTTCACGCTGGCTGTTGTGCCCGGCAGTGAGCTCTGGACCTCTGCGCTTCTCGCCCCCCGCCTGATGGCCTCGGGGGTTGCGGCGGGAGCAGGCATTATGCTGCTGATGGCGGTGACGGCTGAACAGCTGGCAGGATTCAAGGCCGGAGAGGAAACGCTGGAACGGCTTGCCGCTGTTGGCGCGTGGGCAGGGCTCGTCTTCCTTGCCCTTACGGGGCTGGACGCCGCAACGGCCATGCTTGGCAACATGACGGCCGACACTGCCGCGCTTGCCCTTCTCTACGGCAACTCCCCTTTCGCAGTGGTTTCATGGTTTGCGCTTTTTTCCGGCACCCTCTCAACCGGGCTGTTACTCGTGCCCTCCCTTCGCCGTTCATTCATTGCCGCCGCTTCTTTGGGATCTCTTCTGGCGCTCTCCGTCTGGCTCCAGAGTGGTCTGACGCTTATTCTTGCAGGACAGCTGAAAGATGCTTCGGCTGCAGCCGGCTACGCACCGGCAGTGCCGGAACTTCTTCTGACTGCCGGGATATGGGCAGGTGCAGTGCTCCTCATGACCGTTCTGCTCAAAATCACCGCTTCGGCACAGCTGGAACGGGAGGGTCTATGAGCACCTTTCTTCCTCTCAACATCCGTATTGACGGTAAAAAAATTCTCTTTGTGGGTGGAGGCGTGCTTGCCATGCACAAACTGCAGGCGGTTCTTCAGTTCAGTACTGCCGTTACCGTGCTTGACTCCGCATGCAGTGACGAAGTTGTATGCACAGGGGTGCAGGTGCTCAACAAAACCTATGAACCCTCCGACCTTGACGGATTTTTTCTTGTCTATGCATGCACTCCCGATGAGGGCCTGAACCGCCGCGTGCTGGATGATGCGCAAAAGAAGGGAATTCTCTGCAACATAGCCGATAACCGCAACGATTCCGACTTCATCTCTCCCGCCCTGTTCCGCCATGAGGGAATGACCGTCAGCGTCTCCTCCGACGGGCGCAACGCCCGGCGCTCAGTTGAGTGGAGAAATGCCATAAAAGAGCTCTTTCTCTCAAAAAGAGTGCCGACGAAGACCAACGCTTAAAGCAGTACACCATGAAAAAAAAGAGCGATACAGCAAAAAAAGGATATGTCTTTATAGCCGGAGCCGGCCCCGGCGACCCTGAACTCCTCACCTTGAAGGCTGTGCGGGCGCTGCAGGATGCCGATGTCATTCTCTATGACGATCTGGTGACAAGCGCAATCATCGACCAGTTCGGTGGCCTGAAAATCTATACCGGCAAACGCAAAGACAGCCACCACTTCGAACAGGACGCAATCAACGAGGAGATTGCCCGCCATGCCCTGGAGGGGAAAACGGTTGTGAGGCTCAAAGGGGGAGACCCCTTCGTGTTCGGCCGTGGCGGAGAGGAGATTGATGTGCTCAGAAAGTATGGGATAGACTACGAAATCATTCCCGGCATCACTGCAGCCCACGGGGCAAGCGCATACAGTGAAATACCCCTCACCATGCGCAAGGTCTCCTCGTCCGTTGCTTTCTGCACCGGCCATCCCGTCAACAAGATACAGGTGCCCGATGCCGATACCCTGGTTTACTACATGGTGGCCTCTTCTGTGCACGAGGTACTTGATGCCGTTGTGAAAAAAGGGCGTCCTGAAGAGACCAAGGTTGCCATTGTCCAGAATGCCACCCGTTATAACCAGAGAGTCTGGACGGGAACTCTGGGGGAGCTCCGCAGAAAAGAGCGCGCGGCCTACTCTCCCGCCCTCCTCATTATCGGCGAGAACATCAACCAGTTCATTGAAAACAACTGGTTCAGCAGGAAGAAGAAAGTGCTGACGGGAGACGCCGACCCCAGGCGCTACAGCAGCAGGGAATGGCTTGTTGTGAACTTTCCCTGCCGCCGGGTGGATGAGGCCGACCGCGACAGGCTCGAGGAGAGCATTTCCAATGTTGCCGACTATCCGGTGCTCTTTTTCCCGAACAGGTTTGCCGTCAAGTATTTTTTCACCTACCTGATGGAGTTCAACCGCGATGTGCGTCATCTGGCAAACTGTACCATCTGCACGCTTGGACGGCCGGCAGCAACCGAACTCCAGAAGTATGGCATTATAGCCGATCTTGCCCTTGAGCCCGACAGCCCTTCCGATATTGCCATCCGGCTCAAAGAGCGCGCCATCACCGGAAAAAAGGTGCTCCTTCCCGGTTCCAACCTTGTTGACGGTTACCTGATGAACGAGCTTTCAGCTCTGGGCAACACCGTTACACCGCTGAGCGTTTATCTGCACGGTCAGCAGGAACAGGAGGAGAGTATTGACCTGGAGTTCATTGATGAGATTTTCTTCTCTTCCTCCACCTGCGTTAAAAATTTCAGTTCGCTCTACCGAACGATTCCCGCCGGCATCACCGTTACTACTGCCGACAGCGACACGGAAACAGAGTATTGCCGGCTCTTCGGCAAAAGAACCTGAACGAGAGAACAAAGAGGTATGGCACCCGAACAACGATCGGTCATGTTTTCACGATGCAGCCGCCAAAGCAGCACCCATGAGAGCCCGCAGACCGGAGAAGAACGATGTGGCAGGGAGGAACGGCACAGGAGCGGGGAGCTGATGGAGGATCATTGCAGCTGCTGTGAACTTCCCCGTGCCGACTGCCGGGCAGGCGGAAGGGAGAGTGTCGGGGGGGGGACTGTGTATTGTATGGAAAAGGCGTATATTCTCACAGTCTGTTGAACCCGCCCTCCGTCATTGCCCGCCGCTCCAGAACCGGCGGAGTATTTCGGGGCTGAAAACAAGTTTCTCTATGCTGGGTGATGTTTTACTTATCAGTGAAAAGCACATAGCGGCAGCGGCCGTCATAGCAGAACGGGTCATAATCGAGCTCCAGACCCTTCAGAAAGAGCATTCCGGGCACAAGTACATTGTGGCCATATCGGGCGAGTCGGGCAGCGGAAAGAGCGAACTCTCCCACTCCCTTGCCGTACGGCTCAAAAAAGAGGGTGTCCGCCCCAAGATTCTCCATACAGACAACTATTACCGGATTCCTCCCTCGGAGCGTCTTGCATGGCGTCTTGCCGACAACTTCGAGAATGTGGGTGTGGGCGAGTACGACTGGGACCTGCTCAAAAGCAATATTGCCGATTTCCGCAGCGACCGCCAGTCGCTCATGCCGTGCGTTGATATTGTGAGCGGCGAAATCGACCGCCTCATCACCGACTTCAGCAAAGCCGATGTGCTGGTTGTTGACGGACTCTACGCTCTTGGCATTCGCGATGCAGACCTCTGCGTCTACATCGACCTTACCTGGCGCGAAACAAAAAAGAACCAGACGCTTCGCGGCAAAGAGGCTAATGACACCTACCGCCTGCGGGTGCTGGAAAAAGAGCATGACGACATCAGCGCCTTCCGCTACAGGGCACACCTGATTGTAGGGCACGACTACAGCGTGACTGAGTCTCTGGATCCCGGTGACGCCGCAGTTGAGGGCGATTATGCAGGACAGTAGCGCCCCGCACCCGGGAAGCCGCATTTCCAAAAAACTTCTTGAAGCTTTTCCCGCTTTCGGGAGCCTCAACTTCCGCCGGTATTTCCCCGGCCAGGTGGTCTCCATGGTTGGCACCTGGATGCAGATGGTTGCCCAGGGCTGGCTTGTGCTTGAACTTACCGATTCGGCTTTCGATGTTGGTCTTGTTGCCGCCGCCTCCACCCTTCCCACACTCTTTCTCTCACTCTTCGGCGGTGTTATTGTTGACCGCTACCCGCGCCGTACCATTCTGCTCTGGACCCAGACAGCGGCAATGATGCTGGCCTTCATACTCGGCATTTTCGTTCTCACAGGTACGGTGACAATGCCCGTCATTCTCATCCTCTCCTTCCTTCTCGGCTGCGTCAACGCACTCAATGTGCCCGCCCTTCAAGCCTTTCTCAGCGAGATGGTCGAGCGGGAACATCTCTCCTCTGCCATAGCCATGAACTCCGCCATCTATAACGGCTCGCGCGTCATAGGTCCCGCCATTGCCGGCTTCATCATTGCGGCAGCCGGAACAGGAGCTGCCTTCATTGCAAACGGGTTCAGCTTTCTGGCCGTCATCGTTTCCCTGCTCCTCATCCGCTCCGCCGGCATGCTGGCCCCTGAGGGCGAGCGGGTTCATCCGATTGAGGCTATCCGCGAGGGTCTCCGCTACTCGCTCAACCACCCCATCATCCGCACCATCGTCATCTTTATTGCCATCATTTCCATTTTTGCATGGTCCTATGTTACCATGCTGCCGGTTATCGCCAAACGCTCGTTCCAGATGGACGCCACCGGCCTCGGCTACCTCTACGGCGTTTCCGGGCTCGGCTCCGTACTGGGCACCATTTTTGTTTCCATGTACTCCCGCACCATCGACCGCATGGTGTTCATCTCCGGCGGCACCATTCTCTTCTCCCTCTCCCTCGCCGCCTTCACCTGGACCTCCTGGCTCCCCCTCGCCTACTTCTTTCTCTTCCTCTGTGGCCTCGGCCTTGTGGCAGCAGTAGCTACAATGAGCGCCACCCTGCAGGGAACCGTTGACGACCGGTACCGCGGCAGGGTGATGAGCCTCTATATGATGGTTTTCATGGGGTTTATGCCAATCGGCAACCTTGAAGTCGGCTGGCTCTCAGAGCAGTTCGGCACCGGGCCGGCAATCCGCATCGGCTGCCTCGTTACCCTCATAGCAGCAATCGCCATAATCTTCTACAGCCCCCGCGTCCGCGCCGACTACGACCGCTACCGCAAGGCAGAATCCGGTTGAAAAACGCTCCCCGGCCCTGCCTGCCGTCAATGACCCCCGCCTGCTCCCTTTCCTGAACCCTTCTCCTCTCTGATGAAGAACAGGAGCGGCAGGCAGCAGAGGAACAGGACGGCAATCAGCATGAAGGCGTCCATGTAGGCAAGGTGGTGGCTCTGGGCCATCACCGTGCCCTCAAGCGCGCGCGTTGCTGCATAGCCGGCATCAACGGGCGAGAGTGCTCCACTTGTCTGCATGGTTTGGCCGATGGCGTCAAGACGGAGGACTGCTTCGTGGTCGAAGGGGGAGAGGCTGCTGATGAGATCCACCCTGTGGGCGGCCACCCGTTTGGCGATGTAGGTGTTGGTGATGGCAATGCCGAACGAGCCTCCGAGCTGGCGCACCATGTTGTTCAACCCCGTGGCCTGGCCGATGTCGCGCCCGTGCAGACCTGTGACGGCCAGCATGGTGACAGGAATGAAAATGAACCCGAGAGCAAGCCCCCGAAGCAGCAGCACCCAGAAAAATTGTGTAGCCCCCGACTGCATGGTCTGCTGCCCAAGCTCCCAGCTGAAGAGCATGAAGGCCGCCATCCCGAATGCCATCAGCAGTTTCGGCGATGCCCCCTTCTGCAGGGCTATGCCCAGCGGCATGGAGATGGCCCCCGTCAGCATGGCGCTGGGAAAGAGCACAAGGCCGGTCAGAACGGCCGTGAAGCCCAGAAGTTGCTGCACGAACACCGGAAACACAAACAGCGTTCCGTAAAGGCCGTAACCCACAATGAAGGTGAGCACAGCAGCAATGGCCAGGTTCTTGCTTCGCCCCAGCACGCTGAGGTCCACCGCCGGGTGCTCGGTGTGCAGCTCCCACCACACAAAAGCAGCAAGGCAGACAATTGCGATAATGGTGAACCAGGTGATGTAGGGTGTTGCGAACCAGTCTTTTGATTCCCCCCGCTCAAGAATGAACTGCAGAGACCCGATGCCCACCGCCAGCAGCCCTATTCCTGCCCAGTCGATTTTTTTAACCTTGTGCGATACCTTCGGTTCACGGATAAAGGTGAAGGCAGCCCACGAGGCCAGAAGCCCCACAGGAATGTTCACGAAAAAGCACCACTCCCAGCTCAGGTAATCAACCAGATATCCTCCGAGAAGCGGTCCGATGGTGGGGCCGAGCACAAGGCCCATTGAGAATATGCCTGTGGCCGCTCCCCGCTCCTCAGGCCGGAAGGTCTCATAGAGAATGGCCTGGGATGTGGGCAGAAGCGCCCCGCCCCCTATGCCCTGAATAAAGCGGAAAAAGACCAGCGTCCAGATGTTGTCGGCTATGCCGCAGAGCAGCGATGCCAAAGTAAAGAGAAGGATGGAGCCAATGAAGTAGGTGCGCCGCCCGAGCAGGTTTCCGAGAAACCCGGAGAGAGGGATGACAATGACATTGGCTATTGCGTAGCTGATGATAACCCACGAAACATCCTCAATGCTGGCGCCGAGGTTGCCGCTGATGTGGCTGATTGCCACATTGACAATTGTGGTATCAATCAGCTCCAGCATTGCGGCCACAATCACCGTAATGGTGATGATTGTTTTCCGGAACCCGGTTTCGTAAGTGTGTCCGCCTTCGTATGCCCCGGCTGCAGCTGCTCCGCTCATGGCTGAGTCCTCACTTCACCCTGACATCCGCTACCACACTCATTCCTGCGGCAAGAGGCTGTTCGGGTGTTTCCGTAAACACAATTTTTACCGGTACCCGCTGGGCAACCTTCACGAAGTTGCCGCTTGCATTGTCGGGGGGGAGAAGGGAGAACTTTGAGCCGGTGCCCGATGAGATTGACTCCACGCGTCCCTCGAACGATTTGCCGGGGAAGGCATCAACCTTGATGTCGACCTTCTGGCCGGGGCGTATGTTGGTGAGCTGCGTCTCCTTGAAATTGGCCACCACCCAGAGCTCACTGCTGCCTACAAGCCCGATGAGCCATTGACCCGGCTGCACGAACTGCCCGGGCTGCACATTCTTTCTGGCAACATGGCCATCTGCCGGAGCGGTGATGGTTGTATAGGAAAGCTGCAGGCGTGCGTTCTGAAGCTCCGCCTCGCGCACCTTCACCAAAGCAAGCGCTGCCCGGTATTGCCCTGAAGCTCCAGCATGCTCTGCTGAAGAGCCGGTTGCTCCCGCAGTGACCGCGTCCAGCTCCGCTTTTGAAATAACATCCTGCTCCTGCAGGTTCCGGCTTCGGCGAAGATCGGCCTGGAGTTTTCGCTCATTGGCCTTTGCTGCCGTTATTGCCGCCCGTGCGGCCTCGGCAGAGGCTTTTGCGCTTTCAAGTGCAGCCACGGCAGCGTCGCGCCGCACCACAAAATCAAGCGAGTCGAGCCTGATGAGGGCGTCTCCCCGGGCAACCTTCCCGTTGTCCTCCGCCATGACCTCAATAACCTTGCCCGGCACGCGGGAAATTACAGGATAGATGTCCCCCTCAATCTGGGCGTTGTCGGTCTCTTCATAGAGAAAAGAGTGGTAGAGCTTCATTCCCCCAAACACAAGCCCTATTGCAAGCAGGATTCCAAGAACCAGGTACCGCATGGGATTGACGGGGGGCTTTGAGCCGGAACCTTTGCCGGCAGGTACTTCTTCCATAGGTGCTTATGCGTTGATTGTTGCGCGCGTCTCCTCGTCCGGGCAGTCGTCCTCTTCTGTCTCAAGTTCCGGCGTTTTCAGTACCAGAACAGGGCAGGGAGAGTGGCGCATGACTGATTCGGTTGTGCTTCCTACAAGAAGCCGGAGCAGGCGGCTGCTTCCGTGCGACCCCAGAACAATCATTCCGGCGCCCCCGTTGCGGGCATTCTCCAGAATCATCTTTGCGGGATTGCCATAGGCAACTGCAAAACGCACATCACACCCTGAATCCGCAAGGATTCCTGAGTATTGCGAGAACATAAGAAGATGCTCTCTGAGCATCGTATCTTCGTCACCCCGCATCTCATCGGGAACCACATGAAGCACGGTCAGCCGTGTTCCTGTGGAATGGTGCTCGGCAAGGTATCGTATTGTATGGAGCGAGTCGGCTGAAAAATCAACCGGAGCAAGTATTCGTTTTTCCTGAGGTTTCATGGTGTTTTCTGGTCGGGTTGCTGAATGGGTTCAAGCGGTTCTCCCGCCGCCCGTTTAAGGGCATAGGTGTTCATAACTAAAGTGTAGCGGGCCTGCAGGTTGGAGAGTTCCGCCTCGGCAAGCGAGGCCTCTGTATCAAGCAGGTCAAGCGCAGTGGCAAGTCCGTTGCGGTACCGGGTGCGGGCGTGCTCTGCGGCAAGTTCAGCCTGCTTCACCTGCAGGGTTGTGGTGGCAATGTTCTGGCGGCTGGCCCTCAGGGAGTTCAGTGACTGGCGAACCTCCTGGCGGATCTGCTGGTCGGTATCGAGCCGTTCGGCCCCGGCTGCCCGCTGCATGGCAAGTGCTGCGCGTTTTTCAGAACGGATGGCGAACCCGGTAAAAAGCGGGAGCTCCATTCTCACGCCTGCCGCTGTATTCGGGCGCATCTCCTCAAGGTCGGGCAGAAAGCCGTTGGCGGTTCCCCAGGAGAGGTTCCCGGTGATAACGGGAAGACAGGCCCTTTCTGCAAGCTCAGTCTTTCTGATGGCCGTGCGCTCATGTTCCCCGGCAAGCCTCAGTTCAAGGCGTTTTTCGAGAGCGGAGACAACAAACGACGATTCCTCCTCTCCCTGTTCAACGGAAGCAAACGATCCTTCAACCCCGACGGGCTCATCTTCAGGTAAGCCGCAAAGCCGGCTGAGGGCTATGGACTGATTGGCCAGCTCGCTCTCCAGATCTGTTTTTTTTGTCAAAGCCGAGGCCAGCCGAACCTCTGTGGAGAGCAAATCAAAGCGTGTTGCCACCCCTTCGCGGTACCGCGTCCGCGTATACTCAAGGTTTTTCTCAAGCGCGGCAATCTCTTTCTCCTGCACAAGCACAGCTTCGCGGAGGAAGAGCATGGTATGGAACACCTGAATGGTTGTATAGGCGAGGTCCCGTTCAGTGAGGGAGAGGGAAAGGCCGGCTGCTTTTTCACTCGAGCGCGCTATGGAGACGCCCTTGGCTGTACGGCCGAAATCAAGCAGCGTCATCTCCGCGCCAACTCGGGCGTTGTAGCTGTTGGCGGGCATGAACTTCATCCCCTGGTACTCGGAAATCGGGTCGCGATAGCTGTAATCGGCAATTGCTGAAAGGTGAGGGTACCAGCCGCTTCTGCTCCCTTCAGTCCGTGCTTCTGCGGCATTGAGGTTTTCGCGTGCCTGGCGCAGGCGGGGACTGTTCTCCCGAACCCGCTGCAATGCATTATTGAGGGTGAAGGTGGCGGCATGAGACGCCGTTGGAAGGGCGAATGCCGCAATCAGTATCAGTGCCGTAGTGAATCGTAGCTTCATGGCCTCTGCGTTGTTAAGGGTGCAGTAGATACGGTGCAATTCCCGTGCCATACCTGCCACATCCAAAGTATTAATATAACATATTCATTAGAAAGCAGTTGATACTTTTTCTGATATTCTTATTGTTATGAAAAGTCTGGAATATTCGGAATATTCTGTAAACGGTGTTCCTGAAAATCCGGAATAAATAGATCTTGCTTCCGCCCATGACTGATCCCTCCCTCATTGAATCCCGCCGGCTGACCCAGTACATCAGCGATGCAGTCGGAAGCGTGCGCGACCCGCAAGAGCTTTTCCACACCCTTACCGACAAGCTCAGGCTGATGTTCAAGTTTGATTCAGCCGTCATCGTCACCATTGATAAAGACCGCCGGTATGTCAGCGTTTTTTTCGAGATGTTCCTCTTCCCCATAGCTCAGGGGTTCGCAAACGAGAAACGGCTACTTGCCGGCTCATGGTTTGAGCCATTTCTCGCAAAGCCAGCCGTGGCAACCGTCAGCATCGGCGACGAGCTGCGCCGCCATGGCAACGATTCCTATCCGATTCTGAAAATCTTCTACGACGCCGGGATGCGCCAGATTGTGCTCTCTCCCCTCCTTTCGGGTGGTGAGGTCATCGGGTTCCTCAACTTTGTATCGCGTGAGGAAAAGGCATGGAGTGAGGCAGAACGCGACCTGCTTGCTTCCGTCACCTCCCCCATCTCTATGGCTGTGAGCAACGCCCTTGCCTATGATGAACTCCGTCAAAGGGAGGCAGAAACTGCCATGCAGCTTGCCGTCAACAACGCCCTGATGACCATCCGCGACCGCGGCCAGATGCTTCTTGCCGTCTGCGAGCAGATCAGCAAGCTTCTGCCGGTCGTCTATCTCGGCATAAGGGTGTTTGGTGATGACGGTACTCCCCGCCTGGCAGACAACTTCATGCATGATGAGGAGGGGCGGTTCATTTCGGTCAGTACGGAGGAGCGCCTGAGCCACACAGGAGATGAAGATGCCATGCGTGAAAGCCGCGAGCTTATTGCTCATCCGGGTGTATACTCCGGCGACAGATTCCTTCAGCTTGCCCGTGAGTCGCGGCTTGTTGCCGAAGTACAGGAGCGCTACGGAATCTGTACCATCATCAGCGCACAGCTCTGGGACGCACCCGGAAGCCATGCGGGCCTTATTATCTCCAGCAGCCGGAGACCCTTTGAAGAGGCGGAACTCGCTACCCTCAACCTCATCATTCCCCAGCTCTCCCTTGCTCTGCAGAACCTGCTCGCCTTTGAAGAAATTGACACTCTCCGCCAGAGGCTGGAGGGGGAACGCACCTACCTCAAGGAAGAAATCCGCGCCGTTCATAACTTTGAAGAAATCATTGGCACCAGCGCCCCCCTTGCAGCCGTTCTGAGGCGGGTCAGCCAGGTGGCCCCAACCGACGCCACCGTTCTGATTCAAGGCGAAACCGGTACCGGCAAAGAGCTGTTCGCCCGTGCCATCCACACCCTCTCCCCCCGCAATGAACGGGTTCTCGTTCGGGTCAACTGCGCCGCACTCCCCGCCACCCTGATTGAATCGGAACTTTTCGGTCACGAAAAAGGCAGCTTCACAGGCGCCACTGGCCGGCGTATCGGTAAATTTGAACTCGCCGACGGTGGCACCATTTTCCTTGATGAAATCGGAGAGCTTCCCCTTGAGCTCCAGTCAAAAATGCTCCGGGTTCTCCAGGAACGCGAAATCGAACGCCTCGGAGGCGGCAAGCTCATTCCCGTCAATGTCCGCGTCATAGCCGCAAGCAACCGCGACCTGCAGAAAGAGGTGGCAGCCGGACGATTCCGCGCCGACCTCTTCTTCCGCCTTAACGCATTCCCCATCTTCCTCCCTCCGCTCAGGGCCAGAACCGGCGACATTTCCATGCTCGCCCTCCATTTCGCCCAGAAGTTCGCCCGCGAATTCGGCCGTCCCAACCGCCCCATTCGTGAGCGCGACATGCAGGAACTCAAAGAACGCCAATGGAAAGGCAACATCCGCGAACTTGCCCACGCCATAGAACAGGCAGTCATCCTCACTGACGGCCCCGTGCTCGACTTCTCAACCATCCTCACCCCCCGCAGCCGCCACCTGGCAGCTCTCAGCCCCAACCCCGCAAAGGGGATACAGAGCATGGCCATCTTCGAAGAAGAGGTCCGTGAAATGGAACGCACCCTCATTCTCGACGCCCTCGACCAGGCAAAAGGCCGCGTCAGCGGCAAAGGCGGAGCCGCAGAACTCCTCTCCATCCATCCCAAAACCCTCTACACCCGCATAGAAAAGCTTGGCCTCCGCAAACGCTACCACACATGAACAAGGGGGAACGCTGTACACTCATTGAACGATTTTCTTCGCAACCAGCAATCCACCCACCTCTGCCATGGAAAAGCAATACTGGTTTTTCAGGATGTCCCCTCAATCCCGTAACTTACCCTTGCAGCTCAGCCAACCTCCCCCATTCAAATAGCACGAACCATGACTGAACAACTCACATTCGCCCAGGCAATGGGTCCCACAGCAGGGGACGGCAACATAGACTGCTCCGGCAAAGGGCTGACCTCCCTTGAAGGAGCCCCACAGGAAGTCCGCTGGGACTTCAACTGCTCCGACAATATGCTCGAGTCGCTTGAAGGCGGACCTGTAGGAGCATACATCAACATCAACTGTTCCGGGAACCTCCTCAGCACCCTCATTGGATCCCCTCCCATAGTCGGCGACTTCAACTGCTCCGGCAACCAGCTCACCACCCTGCAGGGCGGCCCCATGGAAGTTGCAGCCAGCTTCGACTGTTCCGACAACATGCTCAACTCTCTTGACGGTGGCCCCGCGTTTGTCACCGGCAACTACTCCTGCGCCAACAACGAGCTCACCTCGCTGGTAGGAGCCCCCGCCGAAGTAGAAAACTTCAACTGCTCCGGCAACCGCCTCACCTCGCTGGCCGGATGCCCCGAAGTGGTCAACGGCGACTTCATCTGCCAGGACAACGACGAACTCTTTACCGAAGAAGAAGTCCGCGAAGCCTGTGAAGTAAAGGGACGGGTACTCAGCGGCATATAGCTGCCCTCTCTTTGCTGACATAGAGCGATGGACAAGACAAGAAAAATATTCTTGACAAAGGCTCCGTTGTGTTATAACATAACGGAGCTTTTTATGCGCGCAACAGTCACAAAGATTGGTAATTCCACCGGCGTTATTCTCCAAAAAGGCTATGACGGAATACAGGAACGCTCAGGGTGAGCTTTCTACATGGCGGTGCGCCGTCCGTTAATGAATTGGCCGCCAACGCCTATGGCATTATTCGTAATCATCCGTTTATAGACGACACCTTAAGTTGGATAAACCTGTTGAGGATAATCTTTATCGATATCTTACGGACACGGTTATTTAGTGCTGTATTGCACCACGCTCACCCTCCCGAAGCTCACCCAGTTCAGCATAAGCCCTTTTACCGGTTTGTCGGGCCTTGCTGCAGCCAGTGCGTCGGCGTAACAGCGGAGCTGCGGCAGATAGATGTTGAATCGTTCTTCAAGAAGTTCGTCGGTTTTTACCTGATCGGACTTATGGTCCACAATCCAGAGCGCGTCTTCTGTCTCCACCACAAGATCGGTGAACCCTGCCACCACGGATCCTGATGCGTCGAGAGCGAGAAGCGGCAGTTCCGCGTGCCTCGTTATGGCGGTGAACCGGGAGCCGAGCCACGAATCAAACGCCCTGACGGCCTCGTAGACCGGCTTGAGCTGCCCGGGGGCAAGCAGCCCCTCAAAAGCCCCGGCAAGAAGCTCCTCCCGTTCCGGATGGCCTGAGAGGAGTTCGAACGCACGGTGCAGGATTTTTCCTTTTTCCATCGGGTCGTCAACACCCGGAATATCGATGGAGAACCCGTTGCCGTACTGGATATCCTCACGGGGTGTTCCGGCTGCACCGGAGTCGTTATGCAGTGAAGATGGCCGTACCGCTTCTGGCGTGAGCGTTTCCGGCATTGTGCTGCGCCTGATAGCCCGCCGGCCGAACACGGGAAGGGAAGATTCCGTGCTCGCAGCTTCAATCTCAATGCCTGTCTTCAGGGTGATGGTCGAGACGGGGCAGCTGAACTCCATTCCCTCTATACTCATGCCTGTAGGTGTAACCTCTGCCTTTGCTGCCCGGCAGAATTCTGCCCAGTAGGTTCCTTGCCACTTTCCCTTGGTTTTTGGCAGGTACTCCGGCCATTCAAGGATGACTTTTTCGCGTGCTCTGGTCAGTGCCACATAGAGCAGGCGTTTGGAGTTTTCGTGTGATTCCGGCTTGAGATCCTCCACGAAGGTGTCGCTTTTTTCTTTTGAGTGGAATTTCGGGTGTATCCTGACCCAGGCATGATCCATGATTGTATCAAGGTCGCTGAAGTCATCATAATCAACCTTTGTGTTGGGCAGGCGGGGGAACTCGCCGTCGTCCATGCCGCAGACTGCAACAACCGGCCATTCGCCGCCTTTCGACTTGTGCCAGGTCATGAGCTGCACCGCCTCCTCATCAATGATTGAAGGGGAAGGACGGGTGTTGTTTTCCCTTCCGGCGCTGTCCGTCGCTTCCATCTTCGCCTTCAGCCATGCAAGGAATGTCTTTATGCCGGAGCCGTAGTACCCGCCGCTGGAGAGGGCTTCACGGCTTGAGGTCATGAACTGAATGCACTCATCCTGCAGTTTCAGCAGGTCGGCCCGTGCTTCCGCACCGTCTGGCCATCCGGCAATAGTGCCATACAGGTCAAGAGTTGTGACGATGTCGTCGAGGATCGCATCCACGGTCCTGTCTTTCGGTCTTTCAGCAACGCCCTCAAGTTTCTCCAGGATGCGGTCTCCCACCGCTCCGCGCTCCATCAGTCCGGTGAGTGCCGACTGCAGGGAGCCTGTGCCGAGTTCCGTGGATGCAAGGTACAGCGCGGCATGCCGGTCGCCGGGGTCGGCCACATAGGCAAGGCAGTGCCATGCAAGCTGTACGATCCGGGAGTCCAGCCATCCCTCTTCCTCAAGCCGGCACCTGATGCCTGCTTTACGGAGTGCTTCCGCATAGAATGTGAGGCGCTTGTTCTTGTAGCAGATGATGGCGATGTCTCCACCGCGTATATCCCTGTGCACATTGAGTTTCTTGTCCCAGACCTGCTGCTTTGTGGCAATCAGTTCCTGAATCCTGTTGACGGTATAGGACGCCCAGGCAGCCTCCTTCAGCGGTTCCGCTGCGGCTATGATTTCAAGCGGCTTCATGGTGCTTCTGAATTCGGCTTTCGCTTCAAGAGCGGTGTATCCTTCATGGAACATGGCGCCGCCGACCTGGTTGATCCACCTCATCAATTCCGGTGAAGAGCGCCAGTTGCCCTCAAGGGGGCTGGTTGGATACTTATTGCTCATTTCTGCCAAGAGACGCTCATCGGCATTCTGGAACCCCATGATTGCCTGCTTCACATCGCCCACGACGATGGCCGGTACTGTGGGTTCCGTTTTCCTCAGCGACCAGACAAGCGAGAACTGCAGGGGGCTGGTATCCTGAAACTCGTCCACGACCAGGCACTCCATCCGCCGGCGGAACAGCGCAAGGACTTCAGGATGTTCCTTGAAGAGTCTGTAGGATATGGAGAGCATGTCCATGAAATCAAGCAGGCCCCGTTTCCCCTTTTCTTTTTCGTAGCCGGCCAGGGTTTCGCCGGCAGCCCTCAAGAGCCTGGCGGCATGCTCCTGTGCATCTGCAAGAGGCCCGGGGTGATACACCAGCCGTTCAGCTGTTGCGATTACCTTGACGATGTGGTCGTTGTAGTCCTTCGGGAGGGGTTCGTCTTTTTTGTAGAAGTGCAGTTGGGACAGCTTATGCCACAGTTTCCAGTCGGTGTCGAGGGTGGTGCTCCGTGAGGCTCTTTTCAAGAGCCGATAGTTGTTCCAGACCTTCTTTTTCGGCCCAGCCTTTAAGTCGTATGTGTTGGAGATGTCGAGGGGAAATGCTTCCAGGGTGTTTTCAACAGCCCTCAGCAGGGCGGCTTTAAGGGTTTCGGCATCTTCAATTCCCCCATATACATCCGCAATTTTTTTCCCTGTGCGCTCTTCCAGCCATTCAGGGGATGTGGCACCGCTGAGTGAACGGAGCTGATCAGTGATGTTGAGGAGCCTTTTACGGAACCCGTCCTCGGCCGTTGCTTTCGTTCCGAAATTGAACCCGTACCCGTCCTCTTCCAGTGTTTCCATCAGTCCCACCGCAGAGGGAGATCCGGCAAGCACCTTTCCGGCAAGCATGGTTTCCTCATCCTTGCTGATCTTGCGGAGGGTGGGGGAGATGCCCGCATCAAACGCAAACTCCTGCAGGATGCGCCTGCCGAACCCGTGGATTGTGGATATGTAGGCGCTCTCCAGCCTGAAGGCTTCATCGAGCATCCCCTCCTGCACAAGTTCTTCGCGTATGCGGCCAACCAGTTCCGCTGCAGCGGTTTCGGTGTAGGTCACCGCAACAATCTTTTCGGGGGCAACCTTTCCCTCTTTAACCCACTCTCCGAGTGTTTTCTGTATTTTGTAGGTCTTCCCTGATCCCGCACCGGCCGGGTGGATGGTCAGCATCGGCAGCTCACTCATTGACGGTCTCCTTTTCAGTCGGGGTTGTTTCATTGTGCATGAAGAGTCTGACAAGAGGATTGTTCTCGATCGCGTATGGCGTTATTCCAATATTCTTAAATGTCTTCTCATCTTCCGTGGTGTTCATCGTTACCAGCCCCTTCTTGAGTGCTTCAAGCTGCTCCTGGATTTTGCCCCATGCGGCATTCGAGGTTGCTGTCCCGAGTTCATTGAGCCCGCTGACTGAGTTGAACCACCCTTTTGTGCCTGCAAGGGCGGTCTGGTCGTTCATGAGGTAGTAGAGTGTGCCGATTTCTCCGGCGCTCTTGAACCGGGCCAGTACTTCCGCAGCTTCCCCGCTGACCTTTTTCTCTTTCTCGGGCCCTCCGGTCTCTATCATGGTCCGGTAGAGTTCGGCCTGGAGGTCCCAGCCGGCATTCATCCGTTTTTCGCGGCTTCCGCTGCTGCTTTTCTTGTAGTCCACCACCAGCATCCGGTTGTCGTCAAGTTTAAGGAGCAGGTCGGCGTTGCCGTGGATCGGTACCCCGCTGAGAGTGCCTTCAAGGCTGATTTCGGTTTCCACCACCCGGGCCTGCATGGCTTCAAGTATTTCGCTCCATTCGAGGGCGGCTTTCAGGATGCCCTGCATGAGGTTTTCGCGTTCAACCGTCCACTCCCGCCTCAAGAGGAACGGGCAGGTTTTCTTGACAGCGTTGTCATAGAGCTCCGGCAGGAGGTTTCTTATCCCCTCAGCGCCGGCAATCCCTTCCGGCGTGAACAGGTGCTCGAAGACGGCGTGGGCGACCGTTCCCATCTTCAGCGGGTCCAGCTTTTCCGGTGCCCATTCCCGGGCCTTTATGTCAAGCCGCTCGAACAGCCATGCAAGCGGGGAGACAAGGAGGGTGTCGAGCCTGCTCGGCGACTCTGGTTTCAGGGTGCCGTCCTTCTGCATTCCTATTTCAAGGAGGTTCTTCTTGAAGTCGAGATCTTCGGGTACCAGTTCGCGGGGAGGGACACCTTCTTTACCGGGTTTCTCCGGCAGGCCGCCAGCCATGTTGTATTCAAGGCTGCTTTCAAGGGTGAGCACAAGTCCCCGACCGTTGCCTGTCTCAAAGAGCGCTTCAGCGAATGTGATGCTTGATGAGGGTGCCAGTGACTTCCCCTGCGCATCCCGACCGGGCACCAGAAACACTGCTGCCTCCGTGGCGGAAGTGAGCTGTCGGCGGAACCTTTTGCGGTTCCGTTCGCCGCGAACAGCGGCGCGTTCCATATCCATCCCTGTAGCCGCTTTCAGCTCTTCAAGCTCTTCATCGGTGAAGATGATCGAGGCCGAAGCAGCTTCAGGGAAGTGCCCGGCCGAGCAGCCCGCAGCGTAAAGCTGCCGGACTGTTCTCCACGGTTCCTGCCCTTCATAAAAGACCGCGACTCCCTCCCTCGTCGGTTCCGGCAGCGCCGGTGCAGCCTGCGGGGTGATCTGGACAATGTCTCTCAGCTCCTGCCATTTCACCGGGCCGGCACTGGCTGTAAGCTCTGCCGCAATGGCTTTACGCAGCTGCCCGGCCCGTTCACGATGAGATTTCAGTTCTTCAGCTTCATCCAGCATGCCCGCAAATTCCTTCATGCGCGCTTTAAGATGGTCGGCATCGGCAGGGCCGCCTGTTACGAGTTCCAGCATCCGGTGTGCTTTTTCACCCTGCGCTTCACAGAGTTTCAGGGTATTCCTCATATCTATGGCGTCCTGTGCGAGCCGGTTCCCTTCTACGGTACTCCACGGCATGAGCGGGGAGGAGAGCAGGGCGGCCATGGCCATGGCAGGAGGGACATCTTCAAGACAGTAGAGGAGGTTCAGTACAGCCTCACCACCAAGGTCACGGGTGTCGTATGCATCCCGCAGACCCGAGAGAGGGATGCCTGCCGCAGTAAACACCTCCCGTGCGGCGTGCGAGTATGCCATGTCGGACGGCAGGAGGAGCGCCATATCGGCATAGTGCAGACCCGGATTCTGCTTCACCGCCTCCTGCATCATGCCTGCCGCCACCTCCATTTCCTGCACCCCGTCACGGACCCTCAACCACTGCAGTGAGCCGTCAAGGAGTGCTTTGCCTTCGGAGGGGAGAGTAAAGAGCTTTTCCTGCATCACCCTGAGCGACGAACCGGAAGGGGCCCGGCTGCCCTCCACGCTCTTTTCCAGCGCTTTCCTCAGCTGCGGGTCCTCCACTTCGCCGGCTGACCCGTTGAGGTGCCCCATCAATGCATTCTGCCAGGGATCGGTACTGAGCCACCCTTCATCATGGTAGACTCGCATCCGGCGGATGGTTCGTTCCGGTGATGCTTTAAGAATCCGGTCTATAGGCTGAAGCGCAGGCGGGAGGGCGTGGCCCATCGCTTCATGAAGTGCCGCCAGATCTTCCACGCGCTTCTGGAGGCGCGGGTTTGCGCTGAGTCGGTCAACCCCTTCTATTCTTCCGGCAGTACCTGCAGCTTCAAGGAGCATGGCGAGGTGGCTGCCGATGAGGGCGGTGATGGATTTCTTTTCTTCAGCCAGTACGGCTTCAAGCGAGCGCCTCCAGAACGCACCGGGTACATTCCATACCCCCATATTGAGTTTTTCCTCCCAGTCGGTTACGGTAGGGGGGAGGACGACGCAGCCTTCGGCCTGCGCCATGAGTTCCGGCCAGGTTCCGGCGATGACGCCGGACAGGGCGCCACTTTCAGCCAGCGAGCGGCGGAGCTTCATTGCCGAAGGTGCGTCGGGCGTGAGAAGGAAGTGGATCATTGCAAGAAATGGTCAGTTGTTCGAGAATAAAAGTTCTGTAGGGGATGCCGTACCCCCCTTTTCCGTTTCGATGGCGGTGCCGGTTGTGCCAATCCCGTCTTCAAGGTTACTGTGGCGTCTGCGTTCCGCCTTTGATGATGCCAGTTTTTTCTCTGCCGCCTTCCGGGTGCTTTTATCCAGATGTTCCATCATCATCGTATGCTCAAGCAGGGTTTCGCGGATATGGAGATTTTCCGCCTCTTCAGTCATCGCCACTACCCAGGTTTTTACCTTGGGGCGGTGCCCCCACCCCCGTAAGATTTCGATGAGTGCGTCGCGCCGTACCCGTTCCTGTGCGTCAAAAAATGCTCTTCTCATCAGCCATGCCAGGGTTCCTCCCATCACCTCATCCGAGAGGGATAGTTCCTGTTCCGCCAGCTTTCTTACAAATGGCTCGCACTCAAACTCCCTGCGCTGTGCCATCCATTCCAGCATTGCGGGGTCACGGCTCCAGCTGCGCGCCAACTCGCGGACCGCGTCACGCCTCGTGTTGTTTTCCGGTTTTTCTCCGGCCATTGTCGTAAGCAGCTCATGTATGTCCAGTCCCATAATCCTCTCCAGTCTTGTGTTAAGGGGTTCTGGATACAATATGCGTCAGCGTATGGGACAAAGACTGTCCAACCCGCCTTCAGGCGCTGCTTCTTTTTTGTGAATCGTCAATAGCCTCAATTGCCCGACGGCGGAACCCCAGTGGATCGGTGATGTTGGGTATGGGGGTGATGCCGCCACCCGTGCCGTTGATGTTCAGAGTTCCGAACCCGAGCATACGGCCAAGCACGCTCTGGTCCACATGGAAGCTCTCAACTTTGCTGTGGTTGATTTCAATAGTGCTCCGGCGTATGAACCCGAACTTTGCGATCACCCGTTTTGAAGTGACGGCAAGTTCGGTTGACTGCCGGCGGATCAAGGCCTCAATGCCGTACCAGATTGCCGGAAGGAGACTGATGAACCCAAGAGTGAAGGTCCCTTGCGCTGTATCCTGATTTTCGCCCATGTGGAGGGCAAGTGCGAAGAGCAGCAGGACGGCCGCTGCAGCAGAGAACGCGATGGCTTTGGAAAAGATGATCCAGTGCAGGCGGCCACTGGCATACAGGACTTCACCTTCCATCATGTTTTTGTCGACATATCCCATGAGGGTCTCCGGGTTTGAGTAAAAGCATCCTTTCAGCACCCCGTGCCGTTCAGCCGGCCCGTGGAATTCCACGGCATTGGACAGCCATTGTCCCATATACGGCGTTACCTTGATGTATGGCGGCTGAAAAATGAGGGTGCAGAAGAAAGATAGTGGATTACTCACGAAAGACAGTGGGTTTACATGGATTCTTTTCTGCCCTAATGACTGCCACTTATCAACTGATATGAATACACACGGAGGAGGCTGCCATGGAACTGGTCAAAGTAATAGAAGGGTTTGTGGAAGAGCTTGAATGGGATGACAATGTCGAGCTTGACCTGGAGACGGGCGATAGCAGTCTAGCAACACACATTGGCATCCAGAACCAGATATTCGACATTTATGTGGAGGCGAAGAAGGATATCGATCTTCTGACCTTTCGTCTGTATACCTCTTTCAATGTTATTGAAGGCAAGTCCGTGGATGCGTGTTTGCTGTTCAATTACATTAACGAACATTTCTCCTATCAGGGCCGGCTAATCCTTACGGATAGCGGAAGGATCCAGTACCGTGAGGTTCTTGATACCGAAGACATCAATCCTTCCCCTGCCATGCTTCTCAATATGTTCGGTAGTGGACAAACCCTTTTCAGAAAACATATCTCGCAGATTGCGGCGGTGGCACTTACTCGCAGGACCTATGAGTCCATACGGGAGGAGTACGATAAAAAAGAGGAGATGGAGAAGTCCCGCAGGGACAGGGAGGAGGACTTATGAGCATTGACTTATTACAATTGCTAAGGCGGCGGACAATGTCAACGAAGATGTCGCATTTTTTTGAAAAAAAACATTCACTTTTCAGCCGGGTTCAGCACCACTTCCCGGTTGATCTCCCACGTTCTTGCAGGCCTTGCTCCCCAGCGTTCCGGATTGAGCTCCCTGGCTCGCTGTAAGGTTGCATTCCGCTGCTCAAAGATCGCACTTGCATGACCGTATCGCATCTGGTGCGGTGTCACATAACCGATCGATGAGTGCATGTGCTTGGTGTTGTTGTACCAGTGCACGAAGTCGCCCATCCAGCGGCGGGCATCTTCAAGCGTATTGAAGGCATTCGGATAGGTGACACTAGTACTTCATCGTCTTGAACAGCGACTCAGCGTCGGGTAACGGTGGCGTAGCAATGCGCCGCCGTTACCCGACATCGAGTCGTTCTTCAGCAGTCTCAAGCGGGTACCGGTATATCCGGGCAGGTTTTCGCACTTGAATGAAGGAGTTGTCATGGACTTTTTCGGGGAGTATTTCCGCTGGTATAACACGGAACACTACCATTCACGCATCGGATATGTGACCCCGGAACAGATGCATCAGGACCTTGCCGCAGGGATTATCGCTGAAAGAAAAAGAGTATTGGGAGAGCAGCAGAAACTTCGTAAAATGTACAGTCAGCAAATCAAACAACCGGAAGCGGGCTGTAGTTTATTGGAAATCCGTTTCGCGACATCATCCAAAAATCACGCCGGTTATAACTTAAAAAAGGAGAGAGGTATGTTTAGCCAAAGAGCTATTGAAAAACTTGATTACTACGTTTACTTTCTTGAAGACCCAGATACTGGTGATGTTTTTTATGTCGGAAAAGGTAACGGTAATCGTGTGTTTAGTCATCTAAAGTGTGCAATTGAGACAGATGGCGGAACTGAAAAGTTAGATACTATCCGAAAAATTATTGATACTGGAAAAAAACCAAGACACTACATATTAAGGCATGGCCTTAAGGAGGATGTAGCATTTGAAATTGAGGCTTCATTGATAGACTTTGTAGGTCGGAAAAACCTGTTAAACCTTCAAGGTGGGCATCATTCAAATGATTATGGGATCTTAACAGTAGAGGAGATTTCTGCAAGATATGATGCTGAAAAACTATCAACCGATATTCCTTCAATACTTATAAATATTAATAAGCTATATCGACGTGAAATGAAGGAAGACGAGCTTTACGATGCCACTAGGAAATCTTGGGTTCTTGGTAATAGAAAAGAAAAAGCCCAATATGCAATAGCTGCATATCGTGGATTAACGCGTGAAGTGTATAAGATTGATCGCTGGTTTGAGGTTGAAGTAAAAGGAAGAACTCGTTGGGGCTTTGATGGCTGTCGTGCAGAAAAGCAAGTCCGCGAGAACCTCAACTACAAGTCTGTCGCTAAGATTTTCACCAAAGGTGCGGCATATCCAATAAGGTATTTGAATTGTTAGATGCGTTGCAGCGTCGAACGCTCGTCTGAGAAAATCGAAGTGACCGTTCAGGAAATCTGCTTGATATGCCGCACCTCCTTTCCGCGCATTAACGGATGAGACAGGTGGCTGGCTGAAGCGGCAGGGCGGACAGGGCTCCATCAAGACGGACAGAGCCCGCAAGCTCAGGGCCGGGGCTGTTTCGCGGCCCGGCTTCCGCAGAGAAGAGCTCCGGACGGCAGCCGTTAGGCTGCCTCCCTTCGCGGGGAAGACCCCGCCTCCGCTTCGGACCTGGGGCTGGCGCCCCCAGGTCCTCCGCTCCGGCACCGCAGCGAAGCTCTTCAGACGATGGAAGCATTTTTGGCGCCCGAGGCCGGATCCCGCACTCCGCGCTCCGAGCGAGGCTGTCGCATCGGGCGCATCCGGCTCCGGAGTACCGGTTGCCGGCCGCCCCATGCTCCCTGCAGCCTGAGGGCGCGTGTAGAGGGCGCCCTATGTGTTAACATAGATGTCGCCTCCTTGTTGGACGCGACATCTATGTTAACACATAGGGCACCCCGGTTCTTTGATACATATTCCTCGGTCTTTTCCTCACTTATGAGAATGACGATATAATATAAGTATTAATGAAAATTAAAGTTACGAAAAGAACATCTACGATATCCATTGCGCCCACTCATGCTGAAACACCACTGGAACGCCTTCTTTCTGGCAGACACGAATGGTATGACCTGTGCCGCCATCCATTGGCGAGGCCGGATCGACATAAAAAAGTGCAGCAGTGGCTTTTGGAAACTCATCTGAAAAGCCGACAACCTTCATCGTATCCCGGAGCAAATAGTCGGCTTTTGCGGCAAGTTGACCGGTTTTCCCAAGCTGCCCCATTAATGATGAGCATTTTGGCGAGGCAAAAATGGTTTTGGCTACGATTTGCTCAACCTGATCAGGTGAAAGCACCTCAGGATACTGGTAAGCAGCACCCTCAAATCGTGCCTTTTTTCGGTGGTTTCTGTAGGGAGCAACGACCTGCAGGCGGGATGAATCAACGGCTGCAATACCTTTTGAAAAGGCCTCGTCGGAACCGGTAGCGTTCCCTGAACGGAACCGTACTTTTGGAAACTTTGCTGCAAGAAACCCTGCAACAGCAACGGCCATCTCATACTCCTCTTCAGGAATGGAACGGCGCCCTTCCAGAAGGATTACCGGCATTTCAGTCGTCTCAATAAGCGCTTTAAGCGCTTCAAGGGTTATCGCGTTGTTGTTCATCATTGAAATTTTGATCCAGTCAGTTTTTTTAGCGAGGAAAAGGGTTTATTTCAATAATAAGATCAAGGGTAGGACAAAAGCTGTCGCAGGGTCAGGATCATCACGTTTTCCTGACTATTTTCACCAATCAAGAAATGATAGCAGCATGAAGCAGTCGAGACCCCCGCTGATTCGCATTCAGTACATCGATCAGCAACTCCGCCGCAACAGTTTTTAGTGGACCCCGTCCTATAAGACAAAAAGGGCCTGAGTTTAAGTTGGCAACCTGCTGTTTATGCAGCAGAAAGGCGCTGCCCCTCTTGTTCATTTAACTCTTCCTGTGGCTCGTTCTTGAGCCGGTACTTGTCAATGATGTGGGCCCCGCCGCCTTGGCCTGAACGATACACTTCATCCGGAGTGCTGTAGTCCAGAGACTGATGTGAACGCACACTGTTGTAATCTACAAAATACTCCGTTAATCCCTGCTGTAATTCTGCCGGGGATCCGTATCCCTTCGCGTACAAGTCCTCATGTTTGACACTGCGCCAGAGGCGCTCAACAAAAATGTTGTTTCAGGAGAGGGACTGAGCCCTCGCAGCACCCGCGTTGCCGGTGCGACCTTTTGTTTTGGTCGGCGACAATGGAGGCGAGTGCATTAAGGCCCCCGGTTTTCAAATCCAGCGTCACCCCGTCATTAGCAGCTTAAGTAACTGTTTCGTCGTCACTAAGGCGGGGGTGCCCACATCTTGGCGCCAGCTATTCCGTTGAGATCCGAGCATTGAGGTACACCAATTTCGTGACTTCACGCAAAAGGTATAAAGGGAGTATCTAAGCCCTTAACCGGTTTTCGCACTCCCTGGATAGCAACAGCCTCTTGTTTCTGTAAAGGACAATACCCGCTCTCCCACTCAACCCCATTAACCAGCGGTGAGTCATCTCTTGTAAGCTGTCAGTGTGAGCCGATGTATCTATGGTGACATGTGGCGTTTTATTTGTGTTCTTGTGTGTTGTTTCCGTAACCATCCAATAATGGTTGCGGCTATTGAATGGGTCGCTATGATTTCAATAGCCTCTATTAGCTCATCATAAGCCCGCCATTGACTTCCCTCACATGCGGGCATTCTGCCCGCATTGCAGCAGCGTAGAGCTTTTCGGCAACCTCTTTTATCGGCATTCCCTCAGCTACCCCCAGGGCAACGGCCACGATGTCGTCGCAGCGGTCATTCTGAGCCTCTTCGAGGGTACGGTCCCATAGTGCCTGTGCCTGGTCGTCGTTCAGCCGCCCCTCCTCTACATCCTCTTCAGTGACATCGTCCAGCATGGTGTTGCGTGAGACTGTTTTCATCGCCCAGCTTCCCGGAGCATACTCCTGGATGTAATAGGAGATATAGCCATTATGATACATGCCCTCCCTCCAGTATCCCTCAATGGCAACCACCCACTTCTCCTTCTGCGTTTTTTCCCTGAACGACTCCAGCCCGTCATTGTACATGTCGAGTGCGGTGATGATCGTCATTTCACCGGCGTTTACGGCTGGTGTGTCTTTTGTCTTGTCTTTCTTTGTTTTCATGATCTGTTCTTTGTTGTTATTGATTGATGAGGGCGTCCCCTGAACGAGGACCCCCGCCGGGCGGTTGATATGCTTACCTCATTCAGTTCCCTGTACATCCGCTCGTTGCCGCCTCAAAAGCGACGAGTGCAGGGAAGACAGGGCGCCGCTGCCTGAACGGGGGATTGCCCTTCAGGAACTCCGGCAGGCTGTCCGGCAGGGCAAGACTGATTTCAAGACTGAAACGGACAAGATCTATGCGCAATTGGGGATGCAGATCATAGACCCACACAGGGAGTTCACCGAACCGCTTCCCATACCGAGCCTCTCTTGTCGGCCAGTGTATCCTGACTGCTTCAGGGAAGGTGAACAGCTTCAGTTTCCCGTTGACCAGCTTCACCTCATGGTACCCACCGAGGTTCGGCTCGTCCCCGCTGAGCATTCCGGACAGTGTTTCCAGAAACAGGTACTCGACAAGGCCCGCTGCTTCGCCCTTCCGGCCGAACCCCCTTGAATCCCTGTCTCTCCCGCTGCCGAGCTCCTCGCATATCGCCTCAAGCACCCCGGTGCATTCAGGCTTATGAGCAATCTCATCCATAGACCATCCCCGGGCAGCCGGCACGAGCTGCTTGAAAAGCCGTACCGCTCTCCAGTACAGACTTGTTTCGCTCTCTCTGCCGACACTGCCCTCTTCGCCTTGCACTGAGAGGAGATCATCTTCCATTCTCCGCTGCATAGCGTATTCGTACGACAATGACAGTGCGTGGTTGTACAGGCTGTCAGGATCGGGATACAGTACAGTATTCAGAAGCGGACGGCCTTTCGGAAACTCAGAGCAACTGGCAAACCGGACGAGAACATCCTTCAGGTCTGTGGGCAGCATCTCAAGCGCCCTCTTCTGGATATCCTGTGGGACCCCACCGTAGAGCGCCTCTGCTACCGCTCCGGCTATGCAGGCAAGAGTATCGCTGTCGCCGCCGAGCGACACGGCGCTTCGCACTGCATCCTCCCAGTCCGTCGAGTCGAGGGCGGAGATGATGGCCTCCGGCACCGTGCCCGGACAGGAGATGTCGAACGAGTACTCCTTTCTGATTTCATCCACACTTCTGTAAAGATCATAGTGGAACAGATCCATCATCCTCATACGGATAACTTCTTTCTGCTCCCCTTTGCGCGCCATCAGAACAGCAAGCGCAGTTGCCTGCGCTCCCTTTATTCCCTGGGGGTGGTTGTGGGTGACGATGGCACTTTGGCGGGCCTCCTCGAGCGCCTCGTCTTCAGTATCGAACGCAAACCCTACCGCCACCGCCCGCATGGCCGAACCGTTCCCCCAGCTGTTGTAGGGATAGGGGCTGCTGGAACGGAGCCATTTTGAAAAATCCTCCCCGTACCCGGCGTGGGGGTAACGGCGCCCGAAGGAGAGAAGTGCCCTCTGGTAATCGCAATCCGTCAGGATGGCTTCCGCCACTGCAACGCTGAGCACCGTATCGTCGGTGAACCGGCATGCGGGATGGAACAGGGGGAATTCCTTCGTCTTGATAGGCCGGTGTTCATACACTGAGCCTATGATATCTCCGGCTATCGCTCCTATCATTTCCCACCTCCTTTTTTCTTCGCCTTTGTCCCCTCCGGCAGCGACGAACCCTTGGGTTTTGGCAACGGCTTTTTGTCAGGGGGGGAAATCCACGCGTAGGGATCGAAAATAATAACGCCTCCGCCGAGCTTGGCTGACACTTCTTCCGGGGTCAATTTTCTTACAGGCGTGGAGCATCTTTTCAGAAGCGCCTCCCCGGTGGGGGTGTTGGGTAATCTGGTGATCATGACGGTCTCCGTTTAGGTTGCGAAATGCCACCAGGAGTCCGGAAAATGGAAAAACCGCAAGAACATCATGCGGTTTTCAGCGTTTTCCCTTTCGGGCACATCTGCTGTGCTGCTTGCCACCGCGGCCTTCGGCTCGGTTGGCGGACCCCGCATTGGGGTCACTCCTGATGTTGCTGTAATATACAGAGGATCTGCTTCAACTACAAAAATTTATTACAGCGGATCACTGGGGCGGGGGTCAGGGGGGAGAACGCGCGATGTTTTAGAAGGAGCTGCAGGCGGTGAGTGGGAGCATTGCGCTGGAGGATGATGCGCAGCTGGAGGAGATTAATTGGGAGAGTAATGGGGGGGGGCGGTTTCGATGTGTTCGGTTTGGGTCCTATGGCCTCCAACCCCATCAAGCGGCAGAGGTGTCTGACCCGCTTGATGTTGACCTTGTAGCCTTTGTCCTTTACCAGCCATTCCCACATACGGTAGACACCGTAGTAG
>NZ_RXYK01000045.1 GCF_003968655.1 Chlorobium phaeovibrioides
GTGCAACGAAAAGAAAGAGACGGCCCAGAGCCTCCCGTCTCAGCGACCATCCCCCAAGAAAGGCCAGCAGCAGCACGATGACGCCGGTATAGTGGGGAAAATCCGTAAACGGCATGAACCCCCAGTAGGTGATTCCTCCAAACCCGAAAATACCGGGAAGAAGGAGGGTGGAAAATTCAATGGGGTGCATCGACCAGAGGGTTGCATACTCCCAGGCTGATCCCCCGCCACCCGACGCCATTCCCCGAACCGACCAGGGGGCATAGCCGGATGCAGGCAGCCAGATGGCAGCCGACATCAGGAGCGCACAGCCCAGAGCCACAGCCAGCAGTCCCCAGCGGGCGGCAAGGCGGCGTAGCGGGATACGGCCGGAAAACGAGAGGAAGAGGACGAGCAGAAGCATGAAGAGCCAGGAGTACCAGGCAATCTGCACATGCGACCGCTGCAGTTGAAACCCTGCCAGAATGGCAAGCATGCCGGCGTCCTGAAGTCGCCCTCTCTCCATAAGCCGCATGGCGGCCCAAAGAAGCCACGGGAGGTATGCCGCAGTCATCAGCTGACTGCCATGACCATGCACCAGCATGGCAGTCAAGGCTGGATTGAGCATGAAAACCGCACCTCCGAACCATGCCGCCGCCGCAGCTGCTGACTGGTGACGGAGAAAGAGATACATCCCGACCCCGCCGAACAGAAGATGGATCAACTGAAGGAGCATTCCGTCCAGATGAAGAAAAGCAATCGCGGAATTGGGGAAATAGAGGCCGCTCAGATAGCTGAACGCCTCTACGGTCGGCATCCCCGAGAACACCCATGGCTGCCAGAGAGGGTAACGGCCTGAAGCATGCTGAAGCTGCTGCAGGGCCGTATCAAGTGCGGCAGGCACAAGAGCGTCGGGAGCAGCAGGAACCATGGCCTGAAAAACAACCGGATAGTAGACCACCGCCAGCAGCAGGATATATCCTGCGCAAACAAGCAAAAATGACAGCACCCCGTTCTTCTTCAGCACCACGACTCCCCCGAAATCATCATTATGAAAAAACGAAAACAGCCCAACCCTCACCCTTTCCTGCCGAGGAGGCTCCTAAACTGCAAAATAATCTCCCGCTCATCCTCTTCCAACCCGAGCAGCAGCAAAATAACTGCGTACGAAAGTCCGAGAACGCAGAGGGCTGCTGCGGGCAAAAGAGCGCCCGGCAGAGTATAAAACACGGGTGGGAGAAAAAAGAATCCGAGAGCGCTGCCGGCCCCGGCAGCCAGAGGCTTGAAAAGCGCTTTGGAAAAGGGGTGCAGCCCAAGCAGGGAACGAACCTCCAGCAGCCGGGCAACGGAGAGCGTCAGAAAAAGCAGCAGCGAACCGAGAGCGGCCCCCTCTATGCCCATCCGGGGAATCAGTATCAGATTCAAAAGCACCTGCAGAAGGAGAGCGGCTGCAGCATTCATGAGACTGAGGCGTGCATGGCCGGTCATGGCCAGCAGGGT
>NZ_RXYK01000046.1 GCF_003968655.1 Chlorobium phaeovibrioides
CCCCGCGATTGTGAATTGATGTCGTGAAACACAAGGTTTCAATAGGCTATATTATTGGATGAATGGAGGGCCGCTGGAGAGCGGTGGAGCGGGAGCGAAACCGCTCTCCAGCGGCCCCTCTGAAAACCAACATATGCCTGCCTCCACAACCCTGGAGAACACGACATGGAAAACAGCAGTAAGAAACGGCGTCGGCTGTCGGCAGAAGAGAAATGGAGCATCTATCAGGAGTGCGAACAGTCCGGTGTCAAAATCGGTGAAGTGCTCAGAAAGCATGGCCTCTACTCTTCAGACCTGCAGCTGATCCGCAGGGAGGTCAAGGAGGCTGCACTTGAACGCCTGAGCAGGAGTCGACCTGGCAGGAAGAAAGCTGCGGTTGTCCCTGTTGAGGAGCGTGACCAGCTGAAGAGGGAGCTCGAAGAGAAAGAAAAGGCTCTGGCCGAACTCAGTGTGATGTTCACGACCCTCAAAAAAAAAGTGCACTTGGAATAGAGGGCCCGTTTCCAAAAGGCCGACTGCCACTGGAGACCCGACAGGAAGTCCTGCAGATCATCGATACGGCAAAAGGGTCCGGGATTGCCCGGCACACCACCTGCAGCTTGCTGCAGATCAGTATCCGCAGGGTTGAGCGCTGGGAGTGCCGGCTGCGCCGGAACGGATCGATGGCTTATGAAAAACCGGGTCCCCAGCAGCCCGCGCACGCATTGATGCCGGCTGAGAAAGATGCAGTACTGTCCTTTGCCGGGCGAGAAGATACGGTTGACTACTCCTTGCAGCTGCTGGCTATCAAAGGAGCCGAGGCCAACGCATTCTACCTGTCCGCATCCAGCGTTCGATTGATACTGCAGGAAAACGGACTCGGTGACGACAGGACAGGGAGAGTACGGAACAGCACCAGAAGGAACAAGCCAGACCGGCCGGACGAACTGACGGGTCCGAACCAGTGCTGGTGCTGGGATGTCAGCTACATCAAAACCGATGTGCTACGGGTGTTCTGGTACCTCTGAGTGACGCTTGACGAATGGAGCCGGAAAGTGGTTGCCTGGCGAATCAGCAGGTACCATAACCACGAAGAGGCTATGGGACTGATCGATGACGCCATCATTGCCGAGGGGTTGCTCGATATCGATAAAGAGAACTTACCCGTGGTCGTCAATGACCGGGGAGTTCAGATGAAAGCCAAGGATGTCAAGCAGATGTTCACGGATTTAGGACTGACGCAGACGTTCAGTCGGCCGAGAACTCCGAACGACAACCCGTTCATCGAGTCGTTCTTCAGCAGTCTCAAGCGGGCACCGGTATATCCGGGCAGGTTTTCGCACTTGAATGAAGGAGTTGTCATGGACTTTTTCGGGGAGTATTTCCGCTGGTATAACACGGAACACTACCATTCACGCATCGGATATGTGACCCCGGAACAGATGCATCAGGACCTTGCAGCAGGGATTATCGCTGAAAGAAAAAGAGTATTGGGA
>NZ_RXYK01000007.1 GCF_003968655.1 Chlorobium phaeovibrioides
CGTGCTGCTGCTGGCCTTTCTTGGGGGATGGTCGCTGAGACGGGAGGCTCTGGGCCGTCTCTTTCTTTTCGTTGCACTTTTGTCGGTGCTGCTCTCTTTCGGACGGTTCTTTTCTCCCGTGTTTGATCTTTTTTATCATGCAGCTCCATTTTTCAGCCGCTTCAGGGTCCCTTCCATGGCGCTCATCATGTTCTCCACTGTTGCTGCGGCACTGGCGGCGCATGGTGCCGGCGCCCTCTTCAGGGTTTGTCCCGAAACACTCCACAAACCCCTTCGATGGGCTTCGCTGGCTTTTGCCCTGCTGCTGGTAGTGATGCTGATGCTTGGAGCCGGCGGCGTGGGTGAGAATTTCTTCCGCTCACTCTTTCCGCCCCCGTCGGCCGGAAGTTTTGATCTTGTGTGGATGGTCAACAGGGTGCGTTGGGAACTGATTGAGGGGGCTGCTCTGCTTTTCGCCCTTTTTCTTGCCATTGCGGCGGGACTTCTGTGGCTGGGGATCAAAAAGCTTATCCCGTTCCACTTCGCAATCCATCTGCTTCTTGCCGCGGCGCTTGCTGATCTTGCTTTCTGCAGCATGCAGATTGTTTCTCCTCCCCCTTCCTCACTTCGGAGCGCCTCGCTTGTCAACCGTGAAAGCTTCAGGCCGGCACTTCAGCCGGATGAAGTGACCTCCTGGCTTGCCCGGCAGGAGAAACCGATGCGTATCTATCCGGCTGGTCCCCTGTTCAGTGAGAACAAGTTTGCGATTTCGGGCATTGAGTCTGTGGGGGGATACCATCCGGCAAAGCTGGCCCGCTATGAACAGTTTCTGGCTGGTACCCGGAACCTTGCCTCCCTCGGGGTGCTGAAGTGCCTGAATGTAGGCTTCGTGCTGACAGCTGCTCCGGTTGAGCATCCCTCGTTGACTCTTGTGAAAACCGGTGATCTTCAGCGTATCGGGGGGCCTCAGAAAACATGGGTTTACAGGCTTGAAGGGACAATGCCGAGAGTGTGGTCGGCTGGACGGGCCGTGGGTGTTGCTGATGACGGGGAGCTCTTCAGGCTGCTGGAAGGTCAGGGTGGGGAGGAGAGCGTTCGGTCGGGCGAGGCAGTCTTCGTGGATGAATCGTCCCCTCTTGCCGGAAAAACATTTTCTCCCGCCATCATCATGAAGAGTGAGCGGGACAGCGAGTCGGCCCTTATTGAACTTTCCGCCGCCGGGGAGGCCCTGCTGGTTCAAAGTGAGATATTTTACCCTCTCAGGTGGAAGGCTGATATTGACGGTCACCCTGTGGCGGTGGAGAGACTCAACGGACTGCTTCGGGGGGTTGTGGTTCCTGCAGGCACTCATCGGGTGCGGTTCGTGTATGACCGCAGCAGCTTTGAAACTGGCCGGATGCTTTCGTTTGCGGGATTTGGCGCAGCGCTGTTGATGCTTGTTGCAGGAGTGTTTACTGGAGGCCGGGGCAGTGAAGAGAACTGACATATGACTATATTGGAGCTGTGGTTTTTCAATGCATGGGAACGGTCCGGCCGTTCCCGGTTAATCAATTGAGTACCGTGAGGAAAATTCTCTTTCTTGCCCCCAATTATCCGCCCGGTATGACTGACGGTTCATCAAGGGCCTTCAGGATAGCGTCCACCCTTCCTGACTATGGGTGGGAACCGATGGTCATTGCGCCGCCGGCTTTTGTTTCATCGGGAGAGTCTTCCGGCCCTGACGAGGCCGGCGAGGAAACTTCGGGGGTCAATGGAGAGCGGATATGGAGAACGGGCTCTCCTGTTGAGGTTGAGGAGATGGAGGCCTGTGGGGTTGCGGCACTGGCTTATGGCGGGTCTATGCCGCCGAAAGGAGCTTTGGGAAAAGTGCTTCCGTCGCGTTTCAGTGCTCCGGGGCTCTGTGCCATCTGGGAGAAGCATGCGGCAGCTCTTGCCGAAAAGGTTATGAGCCAGTTCGGAGATATTGATGCTGTCTTCGTACAGGGCCCCTCTGCCCGCGCTCTGGAAATTGCGCTGGAAATTTCCGTCCGTCACGGCGTGCCCGTTCTTTTCGATCTGCAGGCCCCTCTTGGCCGGCCATCATCCTTTGCCCCCTCGGGAAGCCTACGCTCAGGAGAATGTGGCTCCCTTGAGGAGAAACTGCTGACAAGCGGTTACAGCCTCATTACCCCTACGAGGGCACTGAAAGAATATTTTCTGACAAAGTATTTTGGCAGGGTCACCCATGACGACATCACCATTATTGCCGATACCCCTCATGATGCTGCCGACGACCCCCGCGCTCCGTGGGAAGGGATTGCGGATTCGACAGGCAGGCCGGTGTTTCTTCTGCAGCGTCTGACAGAGAAAGAGACCGGTGATTTTTTCCGTTCGCTCAGCCACCTCATGGGAGCTGCCGGTGGCTGCTGCAGTGATGCTGTAGTCGTGACTCATAATGCATCGGAAAAAATGCTGAAAAAATTCGGGCTTGAGGGCTCTCTGGAGCTTGTCTGCCCCTTCTCGGAGGAGGATCTGCTGGCGCTGTGCAGGAAAGCTGGTTTCATTTTTTATGCCGTCGGGCGACAGGATGAGGACGCGCTTCGTGTCCCCGAGCTTCTTGTTGATGTGGCGGGCATGGGAATCAGGTGGGCTGTATCGGCTCACGAGGGGGTGATTTCACGGTTTGCCTCCGAGGCAGGAGGGCTGTCGGTTCTGGCGGGTGACGAAGCCGCTTTGGCCGCCGGACTCAGGGAGATTGCCGGAGCCGCTGGTGGTAAGTTCACTCGGGGTATTGAGGAGCTTCCACAGCATGAAAAAGTAATGGAGGCTCTGGTGAGGGAGATTGCCCTGACACTGCCGGTCTGAAGCCTGCCGGATGGTGTGCTGAAAACGGAAAATCATTTTTTCATGAAGGGGATGAAAAATGATGCTTTCCGTTTTGTTTTTTTTTTAAATTCGCTTACATTGGTTGTCCTTATGGATTTTTCAGTACAAAGCGATTTGTCATCAGAGGTTTTTAAATAGAAAGAGAGTTCCAGTATGCCGACGATTCAGCAGCTTATCAGGCACGGTAGAAGTGTAAAAGCGTCAAAAACAGCGTCACCTGCGCTGGAGAAGTGCCCGCAGAAGCGCGGGGTCTGTACCCGTGTGTACACGACGACGCCGAAAAAGCCTAACTCGGCTCTGCGCAAGGTTGCGCGTGTCAGGCTCTCAAACAAGATTGAGGTGACGGCTTATATTCCCGGCGAAGGCCATAACCTGCAGGAGCATTCCATTGTTCTGATTCGCGGCGGCAGGGTAAAGGATCTTCCTGGTGTCCGTTATCATATAGTCCGTGGTTCGCTTGACACTTCGGGTGTTGCTGACCGCAGGCAGAGCCGTTCAAAGTACGGCGCCAAGCAGCCCAAAGAGGGCGGTGCGGCAAAGGGTAAAAAGTAAATCGAATCATCAATTCATCAGGGAATTATGTCGAAAAAAGGTGGCTACAAGAGGACGGGTGTAGATGTCCGGTACGGTGATGAGAGTGTTGCGCGTTTCATTAATGCGGTAATGCTTGATGGCAAGAAAGATGTTGCTACAAAGATAGTATATGACGCGTTTGCGATCATTGGTGAGAAGATGACTGAGGAGACGCCTCTGGAGGTATATCACCGTGCAATGTCCAACATCGCGCCTGTGGTTGAAGTCCGCAGCAAGCGTGTTGGTGGTGCGACCTATCAGATTCCGATGGAGGTGAAGCCTTCAAGACGCGGCGCTCTTGCGTTCCGCTGGTTGAAGCAGTATGCAGCCAAGCGTGGTGGCCGTTCAATGGCTGAAAAGCTGGCTGCGGAGCTGATGGATGCTGCGGGAGAGCAGGGAGCTTCGGTGAAGAAGCGCGATGAGGTTCATCGTATGGCTGATGCGAATAAAGCGTTTGCGCATTTCCGCTTCTGAGGCGACGACAGGTATAAATAGAATAAAACACTTGATATGACACGGCAGGTTGCACTGGACAAGGTTCGTAATATCGGCATTATGGCTCACATTGATGCCGGTAAGACCACGACCACTGAGAGGATCCTCTATTATACGGGGCGTCTTCACAGGATGGGTGAGGTTCATGATGGCGGTGCGACCATGGATTGGATGGAGCAGGAGAAAGAGCGTGGCATAACCATTACCTCGGCTGCCACAACCTGTTTCTGGTCTCCCAAATATGGGAATTATAAGGGGGAGAATCATCGCATCAATATCATTGATACTCCCGGCCATGTTGATTTTACTGTTGAAGTGGAGCGCTCGCTTCGCGTACTTGATGGTGCTGTTGCGCTGTTCTGTGCGGTTGGTGGCGTTGAGCCCCAGTCAGAAACGGTGTGGCGTCAGGCAAACAAGTATGGTGTGCCGCGCATCGCTTATATCAATAAGATGGACAGGACCGGAGCGGATTTCTTTGATACGATAAAGGCTATCCGTGAGAGACTGAATTCCAATCCGGTTCCGCTTCAGATTCCGATTGGAGAGGGCGAGATTTATGCTGGTTTTGTTGATCTTATCAGAATGAAGGGCATCATCTTCGACAAGGAGGATGGCAGTACTTATGAAGAGGTTGAGATTCCCCATGATCTTGAGAACGAGGCCCGGACATGGAGAATCAATATGCTTGAGGCTGTGTCTGAAGTTGACGAAACCCTGCTTGAGAAATATCTCAACGGAGAGGATATCACTGAGTCGGAGGTCCGCAAGGTGCTTCGCCAGGCAACGCTGAATGTTGACATCATTCCTGTGCTCTGCGGTTCTTCGTTCAAGAACAAGGGTGTGCAGTTCATGCTTGATGCAGTGGTTGATTACCTCGCCTCCCCGCTTGATGATGGAGAAATTGAGGGTCATCATCCCCGGACGGAAGAGGATGTTGTCCGTCATCCGAGTGATGACGAGCCTTTCGCCGCCCTTGCATTCAAGATTGCGACCGATCCTTTTGTCGGTAAGCTTACTTTTTTCCGGGTCTATTCCGGAATGCTCAAGGCCGGCAGTTATGTTCTCAACTCAATAACCGGCAAGAAAGAGCGGGTGGGACGGGTGCTGCAGATGCACTCCAACAAACGGGAAGATCTTGATGCCGTTTACGCGGGCGATATTGCAGCTGCTGTAGGTCTCAAGGAGGTGCGCACCGGTGATACTCTCTGTGACGAGGCCAACCCTGTCGTGCTTGAGAAAATGGTGTTCCCTGAGCCGGTCATTCAGATTGCAATCGAGCCGAAAACCAAAGTTGATTCCGACAAGCTCGGTGTATCGCTGGCAAAACTCGCTGAAGAGGATCCTACTTTCCGGGTGAAGACTGATGATGAGACAGGTCAGACGCTGATTGCGGGTATGGGTGAGCTGCATCTCGAGATTCTTGTTGACAGGCTCCGTCGTGAGTTCAAGGTTGAAGCCAATGTTGGTCAGCCCCAGGTTGCCTATCGTGAAACCATCCGCTCAAAAGTGGACTTCGAAGGCAAGTTTGTCCGTCAGTCTGGTGGTAAGGGCCAGTTCGGTCTTGTCAATATTACAGTTGAGCCGCTTGAAGAGGGCAAGGGGTATGAATTTGTCGATGCTGTTAAAGGCGGCGTGATTCCGAGGGAGTACATTCCTGCTGTCAATGCCGGTATTCAGGAAGCAATGAAAGATGGCGTCGTTGCTGGTTATCCAATGCAGGATATCAAGGTGACGCTGTTTGATGGCAAGTACCATGATGTTGACTCTTCTGAAATGGCATTCAAGATTGCCGGTTCAATAGGTTTCAAGGGCGGAGCCCGAAAGGCCAACCCTGTTCTGCTCGAGCCCATCATGAAGGTTGAGGTTGTTACTCCGGAAGAGTATCTGGGTGATGTTATGGGTGATCTTTCCGGCCGTCGCGGGCATATTGAAGGAATGGGTCAGAGGGCGGGTGCCCAGTTTGTAGGGGCAAAGGTTCCGCTTTCGGCCATGTTCGGATACTCGACCGACCTCCGGTCAATGACCCAGGGGCGTGCAAACTACTCTATGGAGTTTGAGAGTTATCGCGAAGTTCCGAAAAACATTGCTGAAACCCTTCAGGAGAAGCGCTCAAGCAAGGATGCCCAGTAAGAGAAGTTCAGTAAAAACCAATTTATCACAAACAACAAAAGCTAACAGATCGGAGATAAAGTTATGGCAAAAGAGTCCTACAAGAGGGATAAACCTCATGTCAATATCGGTACCATCGGCCATGTTGACCACGGCAAAACAACCCTGACAGCTGCAATCACTTCAGTGCTTGCCAAGTCGGGAATGGCTGATGCGCGCGAGTTTGGCGATATTGACAAGGCTCCTGAAGAGCGCGAGCGTGGTATTACCATTTCAACCGCCCATGTGGAATACCAGACTGTGAAGCGCCACTATGCGCACATTGACTGCCCGGGTCACGCTGATTACATCAAGAATATGATTACCGGTGCTGCCCAGATGGATGGCGCTATCCTTGTTGTTGCTGGAACTGACGGCCCTATGCCTCAGACCCGTGAGCACATTCTGCTTGCCCGTCAGGTGAATGTTCCTGCGCTTGTCGTATTCCTGAACAAGGTCGACATTGCTGATCCCGAGCTTCTTGAGCTCGTTGAGATGGAGCTTCGTGAGCTTCTGACCGAGTACGGTTTCCCCGGCGACGATATTCCTATCATCAAAGGTTCTGCTCTCAAGGCGCTTGACGGTGATGCAGAGGGTGAAAAAGCCATCATGGAGCTTATGGATGCGGTAGACAACTACATTCCTGAGCCTGTCCGCGATGTTGACAAGCCTTTCCTTATGCCTGTTGAGGATGTGTTCTCTATTTCAGGTCGTGGTACCGTGGGTACCGGAAGGATCGAGCGCGGTCGCGTCAAGATCAACGAAGAGGTTGAGATTGTCGGTATCCGTGATACCCGCAAGTCTGTTGTTACCGGTATCGAAATGTTCCAGAAGCTGCTTGATGAAGGACAGGCTGGTGATAATGCAGGTCTTCTGCTTCGCGGTGTTGATAAAAACGATCTCGAGCGTGGCATGGTTATTGCCAAGCCCGGTACAATCAAACCGCACACCAAGTTCAAGGCAGAGGTCTACATTCTGAAGAAGGAAGAGGGTGGCCGTCATACCCCGTTCTTCACAAACTACCGCCCTCAGTTCTACTTCCGTACCACTGATGTTACCGGTGCGGTAAACCTTCCTGAAGGTGTGGAAATGGTCATGCCCGGCGACAACCTTTCGGTTGAAGTTGAGCTGATTGCTCCTATCGCCATGGATGAAGGTCTTCGTTTCGCTATCCGTGAAGGCGGTCGTACCGTCGGTGCAGGTTCCGTTACCAAGATCAACGACTGAGTCTGACTGAATAAGGCTTCCCGGGGCGGAGTGAAAAGCTCTCCGCCCCTTTTTTATCGATAACACGAAACAGGGTTGACAAGTGGCTGTACAGCAAAAGATCAGAATCAAGCTCAAGTCTTACGACCATAGCCTGGTTGACAAGTGGGCTTCACGGATTATAGATGTGGTCAAGGAGACTGATGCAATAATCTTTGGACCCATTCCGCTGCCGACAAAATCGCATGTGTATACCGTGAACCGGTCTCCCCATGTTGACAAAAAGTCGCGTGAGCAGTTCTCATTCTCCTCTCACAAGAGGCTTATTGAGATCATGAACCCGACTTCAAGAACCATTGACCTGCTTATGAAGCTTGAGCTTCCGAGCGGTGTTGATGTTGAAATCAAGTCTTAACGAATTAGATAAAGAGCTATTGATATGGGTGCGATTCTGGGAAAGAAAATCGGCATGACCCGTCTGTACAATGAGAAGCGGGAAGCTGTGCCCTGTACCATCATCCAGGCCGGGCCCTGCTTTGTAACGCAGGTCAAGAGTGCCGGAATAGATGGATACGATGCGTATCAGGTCGGGATCGGCGAGAGGAAAGAGGCCAAGGTGACCAAGCCGATGCTGGGTCATTACAAGAAGGCCGGAGTTGCTCCCGGATATATGACTGCGGAATTCGACACATCCATGTTTGACGGCGAGCTGACTGCCGGAAGCCCCGTGCTTGTTGAATCGTTCACCGAAGGTGAGATTGTCAAGGTGCAGGGTGTTTCCAAGGGAAAAGGATTTGCCGGTGTTGTTAAACGCCACAATTTCGGTGGCGGCCAGCGCACACACGGTCAGTCCGACAGGCTTCGGGCGCCGGGTTCGATTGGAGGAGCTTCAGACCCATCAAAAACCTTCAAGGGTACCAAGATGGGTGGCCGCATGGGATCTGACACAATAACCGTCAGAAACCTTCAGGTGATAAAAATTATGCCTGAGTCAAGCCTGATTATGGTCAAAGGCTCTGTACCGGGCCCGAAGAATTCCTATGTAAGGATTGTTTCCACAAAAAAGTAAAAGCTGACTGCACGAAGCCATGGAACTTAAAGTCTTAACTACCGCCGGCACTGAATCCGGGGAGGTTGTTACCCTCCGCGATGACATTTTTGGAGCTGAAGTATCGGAGCATGCGGTATATCTCGATGTAAAGTCGATTCTTGCCAATCGCAGGCAGGGAACGCACAAGTCCAAGACCCGTGCTGAAGTCAGGGGTGGAGGTCGCAAGCCATATCGCCAGAAAGGAACAGGCAACGCCCGTCAGGGGTCAATCCGCTCTCCTTTGATGGTTGGTGGCGGCACCATTTTTGGACCAACGCCTCATGGGTATGACCAGAAGGTGAATAAAAAAGTCAAGGCGCTCGCCCGTCGTTCAGCATTCAGCTCAAAAGCTCAGGATGGGAGAATTCTTGTTGTAGAGGATTTCAAGCTTGACGAGATCAAGACCAAACCTTTCGCAGCGATTTTGAAGAATCTGGGTCTTGACGAGAAAAAGACGCTTATGCTGACCCCGGAATACAATGTGATTATTACCCGCTCAGGAAAAAACATCCAGACGGTCAACATCATGAGTGCCGAGAAGGCTTCAACCTATGATATTCTCAACAGTCACACAGTGCTGTTCCAGAAAGCGGCTTTGAAAAAAATAGAAGAGACTTTAGGGTAACCCCGGTATCCCGTAAACAGGAGAGAAGAGAATGAAAAACCCGTTGTTGCGCCCCTGGCTGACAGAAAAAAGTACCGGACTTACCGAAGATCGCGGTCAGTATGTTTTCCAGGTCAAGCTGGACGCAGACAAGATTGATATAAAAATGGCCGTCGAAGAGAAGTTCGGCGTGGATGTGAAAAGTGTCCGCACGCTCAACAGCCTGGGCAAAACTCGTCGGCAGAATACCCGTAAGGGGCTGGTTACCGGTAAAAAGAACGATACGAAAAAGGCCATTGTCACGCTTGGCGAGGGTCAGACGATAGATTTTTACTCGGGGGCAAACCCGAAGGGCGACGCATAGAGCTTACAACAAAGGTTAGATTATAATTTACAATGGCTATTAGGAAATTATTGCCGGTGACGCCAGGGTCACGATTCATGTCATACCCGGCGTTTGATGAAATCACCAAAAGCACGCCAGAAAAACGCCTGCTGGTGCCCCTGAAAAAATCAGGTGGCCGGAACAACACAGGACGGAAAACCTCTCGCCATCGCGGTGGTGGACACAGGCGTCATTACAGGATTATTGATTTCAAGCGTACCAAGGATGGCGTACCTGCAACAGTTGCTTCCATTGAGTATGATCCTAACAGATCATCACGAATTGCACTTCTTCATTATAATGATGGAGAAAAGCGTTATATTCTCGCCCCGAAAGGTTTGAAGGTTGGTGATAAGGTGGAGAGTGGTGACAAGGTTGAGGTTCGGACAGGCAATACCATGCCGCTGAAGAACATCCCGCTTGGCACCGACATCCATAATATTGAGATGAAGGCCGGAAAGGGAGGACAGATTGTCCGTTCAGCAGGAACTTTCGCTGTGCTTGCCGCCCGTGAGGGTGATTATGTCACACTGAAGCTTCCTTCAGGTGAAATTCGCAAGGTTCGTGTTGAGTGCAGGGCAACCATTGGGGTTGTGGGCAATACCGACCACGAGAACCTTGTTCTCGGAAAGGCCGGTAGAAGTCGCTGGCTTGGCATCCGTCCTCAGACCAGGGGTATGGCGATGAACCCTGTCGATCACCCGATGGGTGGTGGTGAAGGTCGTTCGAAGTCCGGTGGTGGCAGAAGACATCCCAAGTCGCCATGGGGACAGCTTGCCAAAGGGCTGAAGACCAGAAACAAGAAGAAGGCTTCACAGAAACTGATTGTTCGCGGCAGAAACGCAAAATAAAACAACTGCAGCGCTAAACTCTATCAAGCAGACATACTATGCCAAGATCTCTTAAAAAAGGACCCTATATCGACATCAAGCTGGAAAGGCGGGTCCTTGACATGAACAGCAGGGGTGAAAAGAAGGTACTGAAGACCTGGTGCAGAAGCTCCATGATCTCTCCTGATTTTGTCGGACACACCATTGCTGTCCATAACGGGAAGACCCATGTGCCTGTCTATGTCAGTGACAACATGGTTGGACATAAGCTTGGAGAGTTCGCACCTACCCGGACCTATCGCGGCCATGCCGGCGGGAAGGCAGAAAAGGGCGGATCGGCACCTAAGAGAAAGTAAATTGAATAACCGGAAAGGGTAAAGACTTATCATGCAAGCTAAAGCAATTTTACGGCATACGCCGACATCGCCCCGGAAAATGCGTCTGGTGGCGGGCCTTGTCCGCGGCAAAGCCGTTGACCAGGCAAAGGCAATCCTGCTGAACTCGACGAAGGCGGCTTCGCGCAATGCGCTCCAGACCCTGAAGTCTGCGGTGGCAAACTACGCTCAGCTCAATCCTGATGAGCGCGTAGGCGATCAGGAACTTTTCGTCAAGTCGGTGTTTGTTGATGGAGGCGCTACGCTGAAAAGAATGCTGCCTGCACCGATGGGCCGCGCATATCGGGTCCGTAAACGATCGAACCACCTGACCATTGTTGTGGACAGGGTAAAGAATCCAGAAACTAAATAACTTAGAAGGAGAGAACATTGGGTCAGAAAGTCAATCCTACTGGATTCAGGCTCGGCATCATCAGGGACTGGACTTCTCGCTGGTATGATGACAGTCCTGTCATCAGCGAAAAGATCAAGCAGGACCAGGATATCCGTAACTATGTCCAGACTCGTCTGAAGCGTGAGAAGGCCGGAATAGCGCGTATCATCATAGAGAGGACAAACAAGAACATCAGAATCAACATCTATGCTGCCCGTCCGGGTGCAGTGGTGGGCCGCAAGGGCGAAGAGATCAACAATCTTTCTCAGGAGCTTGGTCGCATCACCGGAAAAGAGGTGAAGATTGATGTTGTTGAGGTGGTCAAGCCTGAAATCGAGTCACAGCTTATCGGCGAGAACATTGCCTACCAGCTTGAGAACCGTGTTTCATTCAGAAGGGCAATGAAGCAGGCGATACAGACTGCAATGCGTGCTGGTGCAGAGGGCGTGAGAATTCGCTGTGCAGGACGGCTTGGCGGTGCTGAAATTGCCCGTGCAGAGCAGTATAAAGAGGGAAAGATTCCCCTTCATACAATCAGGGCCAATGTGGATTATGCCAGCGTGACCGCTCATACCATTGCCGGTACCATCGGTATCAAGGTCTGGGTTTACAAAGGCGAGGTTCTTGTTCAGCGCATAGACGCAATAGAGGAAGAGGAGATGAAGCGCATCAAGGAACGCCGCAGTGATTCCGGTCCCCGTTCGCGTGACAATCGTAACAAGCGCCGCCGTCGTCCTGCGGGAAGACCCTGAAGAAACCAGTACAACAAATCAGAAAATAGAATGGAGTTGCCGGTATGTTAATGCCAAAGAGAGTGAAATACAGAAAGACGCAGCGCGGACGCATGAAAGGCAACGCAGGGCGTGGAACAGATGTATCTTTCGGTTCGTTTGGCCTGAAGGCGATTGAGCCGGCATGGATTACCAGCCGTCAGATAGAGGCTGCCCGTGTGGCAATGAACCGGTATATGAAGAGAGATGGAAAAATCTGGATCCGGATTTTTCCTGACAAGCCGGTCAGTAAAAAAGCAGCTGAAACACGCATGGGATCTGGTAAAGGAGCGCCTGAATTCTGGGTGGCTGTAGTCAAGCCGGGTCGGATCATGTTTGAGGCGGACGGGGTTTCCAAAGAGATTGCGACAGAGGCCTTCAGGCTTGCAGCCAAGAAGCTTCCTATCAAGACCCGTTTCATCGTGCGTCCTGATTACGAAGGTTAAAGAGAATAAAATCAGCAAGAGAGCAACTATTATGAAAAAGTATGAAATTGCGGCAATGACCGAGAAAGAGCTTGTAGAAAGGATTGCCGAGCTTGAAGGCAGGCTTGCTGATATCAATTTTTACAAGGTTATCGAGCAGCCTCAGAATCCGATGGTTTTCCGTAATTCCCGAAGGGAGATTGCGAGGATGAAAACCCGTCTCCATCAGCTTACGGTTTTGGAGTCAGCGAAAAGCTGAGTCCGGGGCACCATAAAACAAACAGTTTACTTACATGGCAGAGAAGAACATGGGCGAGACCAGCCCCAATGCACAGGAAGCAGTAGCAAGAGGCCGCAAAAAGAGCTGGCTCGGCAAGGTTGTCAGTGACAAGATGGACAAAGCCATTGTTGTTGCCGTTGAGCGCAGGGTTCAGCATCCGGTTTACAAAAAATACTTCCGGAAGACCACGAGAATCATGGCTCACGACGAGAACAATGAGGCAGGTATCGGTGATCTCGTCAAAGTGATTGAGTGCCGTCCCATAAGCAAGCGCAAGAGCTGCCGGCTTGTGGAGATTCTTGAGAAGGCCAAGTAAGAGAGACCAGTATACATACACCTCATTAAAGTTTGAAACAGGATGATCCAGAAAGAAACCAACCTGGTAGTAGCCGATAACAGTGGCGCTAAAAAGGTCCGTTGCATTCATGTGTTTGGCGGAACCGGCAGGAGATATGCTTCCCTGGGAGACCAGGTCATCGTATCGGTAAAAGCAGCCGTACCGGGAGGCGTCGTAAAAAAGAAAGAGGTGTGCAAGGCCGTAGTGGTACGCTGCGCAAAGGAGCTGCGCCGTAAGGACGGATCATATATCCGTTTTGATGAAAATGCGGTCGTTCTTCTCAACGCACAGGGCGAGCCAAGAGGTACCCGTATTTTCGGACCCGTAGCCAGAGAGCTTCGTGACAGAAAATACATGAAGATTGTTTCGCTGGCGCCTGAAGTTTTGTGAGGCGCAAAAGCAGGCGGGAGTAACTCAGTTGGTAGAGTCACAGCCTTCCAAGCTGTTGGTCGCGAGTTCGAGTCTCGTCTCCCGCTCAGGATTTATGAATAACATCATACAGGTCAAAAATGAAAACAGGCGTTAAAAAACTCAAGGTCCATGTCAAGAAAAATGATATGGTGACGGTCATCAGCGGTAATGACAAGGGCAAAAGTGGAAAGGTTCTGAGGGTGTATCCGGTGAAAGGTCGGGTTATTGTTGAGGGTGTGAACATCCGCAAGCGCCACATGCGTCCTACCCAGAGCAGTCCGCAGGGACAGATTATTGAGAGAGAGTTTCCGGTTCACGCTTCCAATGTGAAGAAGGGCTGAGTATTTCCTAACAAAGTCAGGATGACCAAGACCATCCTCGGCAAATTGACATCAGAACACCATGGCCCAGAAGAAAGAAGAGGCGGCGGCAACTCCAGCAGCACCGACAGCAGCAAGGCTTCAGACCTTGTATCATGAAAAGGTGGTTTCGGCATTGACAGAGCGTTTCAAGTACGACAATGTCATGAATGTGCCGAAACTCAAGAAAATTTCCATCAACATCGGTGTTGGTGAGGCGGCCTCCGAGCCAAAACTTCTTGAGACTGCACTACAGGAACTTTCACAGATTACCGGCCAGAAGCCGCAGATCCGCAAGTCCAAGAAGGCTATTTCGAATTTCAAGCTCCGCGAAGGTCAGGCGATTGGATGCAGGGTGACGCTGCGAAGAAAGGCGATGTATGAGTTCTTCGATCGCTTTGTCAGTATCGCAGTTCCCCGTATTCGTGATTTCCGCGGTCTTCCTGACACCAGCTTCGATGGTCGTGGAAATTACACTGTCGGTGTCCGCGAACAGATTATTTTTCCTGAAATAGATATCGACAAGGTACCCCGTATTCAGGGAATGGACATCAGTTTCGTTACCTCGGCAACAACCGACGAAGAGGCATTCGTGCTGCTCACCGAGCTTGGCATGCCGTTTAAAAAGAAGAACAACTAATCAATACACAAGAACGATGGCCAAGAAAAGTGTTGTAGCAAGAAACGAAAAACGGAAACGGCTTGTGGAAAAGTATGCCGCAAAGCGTGAGGAGCTGCTGAAGGCTGGAGATTACGAAGCCCTGCGCAAACTCCCCCGTGACAGTTCCGCCTCCAGAGTCAGGAACCGCTGTGTTCTGACAGGAAGGGGACGGGGTGTTTATGAAAAATTCGGCCTGTGCCGCCATATGTTCCGCAAGCTCGCCCTTGAAGGGAAGCTGCCGGGCGTGAAGAAAGCAAGCTGGTAAAACAGTCTGCCATTCAACGAGAGAGGTCTTTGTCCATTTTTGAAAGTAACCAAGGTTCGCTATGCCTGTAACGGATTCAATTGCCGATTATATCACCCGCCTCAGAAATGCGGGGAGAGCAAAAAATAAAACAACCGACATTCCGTACTCAAAGCTTCGGGAGAATATCTCTCAGCTTCTTCTGGAAAAAGGCTACATCAAGGGCTTTACTGTCATTACAACCGAGAAGTTTCCCTTCATCCGTGTTGAAATGAAGTATACTGCTGCCGGCGTTCCCTCCATCAAGGAGATTACCCGTGTGAGTCGTCCAGGAAGGCGTATGTATGAGGGTAAGGACATCAAGAAATATCTCGGTGGACTCGGACTCTACATCATCTCGACATCAAAAGGGGTGATTACCGACAAAGAGGCCAGAGAGCAGGGTGTTGGTGGTGAAATCCTGTTCCGTATCTATTAATTTCACAAGTCCTACAGAGAGAATATCATGTCAAGAATTGGAAAAATGCCCATAGCCCTCGCAAAAGAGGCTAAGCTGGAAATCAGTGAAGGGAACCTGCGGGTTTCAGGACCCAAAGGCGTTCTCGAACAGGCTCTTGTTGAAGAGGTGAAGGTGCTCCAGGAAGAGGGATTGGTCAAGGTTGAGAGAATCAATGACAGCAAACGCTCCAGAGCGATGCATGGCTTGTACCGCATGCTTCTCAGCAATATGATTGAGGGCGTGACGAAAGGGTTTACCAGAAAGTTGGAGATTGCCGGCGTCGGTTTCCGCGCAGAGATGAAGGGTGACCTTCTTGCGCTGACGCTGGGTTTTTCACATATGATCTATTTCAAGGCTCCTGAAGGGGTAAAGCTTGAAACTCCCGATCCGGTCACTGTGCTTGTGAGCGGTATCGACAAGGCCCTCATCGGGCAGGTTGCAGCGAAGATCCGTTCATTCAGGAAACCTGAGCCTTATCGTGGCAAGGGTATCAAGTACGAAGGTGAGGTCATTCGCCGTAAGGAAGGCAAGGCTGCCGGTAAATAAACGGCATCCCTGACCAAAGACAAGTCACTAACCATATACAACAGAGCGAAGAGAATGAGTCAGATAGACAAAGCCTCACGGAGGCAGAAAATCAAGGACAGAAGCAGGGCCGCAGTAGCAGGAACTGCTGTTAAACCGAGGCTTTGCATCTACAGGAGCCTTTCGCAGATTTATGCACAGCTGATTGACGACAGCGGCAGCACAACGATTCTTGCCGTGTCGAGCATGTCAAAAGAGAATAAAGAGCTGAAAGGAGCGGGTGTGGAGGTATGCCGTACGGTTGGTCGTCAGCTTGGTGAAAAAGCTATGGCAAAAGGAATTACAACAGTAGTATTTGACAGGAATGGATTTCGGTATCATGGCAGGGTCAAGGCATTGGCTGATGGTGCTCGGGAAGCAGGACTGATCTTTTAAACATCTCAATGAGAACGATACATGTCGAAAACATCAGCTAAAAGTATCCGGCCCGGAGAGCTCAACCTGAAGGAAAAGCTTGTCCATATCAACAGAACCGCGAAGGTTGTGAAGGGTGGTAAACGGTTCGGTTTCAATGCGATTGTGGTAGTCGGTGATAAAGAGGGCCATGTTGGCTATGGTCTGGGAAAGGCCAATGAGGTTCAGGATGCCATTGCCAAAGGAGTTGAGGATGGCAAGAAAAATGTGGTTAAGGTTCCTATCATCAAAGGCACCATCCCACACCAGATCATTGCCAAATACGGATCAGCCAAAGTGCTTATGAAGCCTGCTACACCGGGTACAGGTCTGATTGCTGGAGGTGCTGTTCGTGCCGTGCTTGAAATGGCGGGTGTGCGTGATGTGCTTACCAAATCACTCGGTTCCTCTAATCCCCATAATGTGGTGAAAGCGGCAATCAAGGGTCTGAAAAGCATCTCAGATGCAAACGATGTGGCTGAAAGACGGTCGAAGAGCCTGACAGAGGTTTTTGAAAGCTAAACTGATTGAATTGCGATCATGAGTGAGAAAAAAATAAAGATTACGCAGGTACGAAGCATTATCGGCGGAACCAGGAAGCAGAAAGCCACCATCCAGGCGCTTGGACTTGGACGGCCCAACTACTCGGTTGAGAAGAAAGACAATGCATGCACCAAAGGGCAGATCAGAGTAGTCCAGCACCTTGTGAAGGTTGAGGAAGTCTGAGATTTTTACTAATAGCAAGTCGGGAATTGAAACAATGGATTTAAGTTCACTTCGTCCTGCAAAAGGCGCGGTAAAAACCAAGAAAAGAGTCGGTCGTGGACAGGGAACCGGCAACGGTACCACCGCCGGGAAAGGCAACAAAGGTCAGCAGTCGCGTAGCGGCTACAAAAGGCCGATTAATGAGGGTGGCCAGATTCCTGTCTACAGGAGACTTCCGAAGTTTGGCTTCACTCCCATTGACAGGAAGCCTGTCACAACAGTCAATCTTTCGCAGATTGCCCGTTGGATTGAGATTGAAGCTGTGGGAAAAGAGATCAGCATTCTTGATCTTAAAAACCTATGCCATGCATCAAACAGCGAGTATTTCAAGGTGCTCGGCAACGGAGAGATTTCTGTGGCCATCACCATTACCGCACATGCATTCAGCAAGTCGGCTGAAGAAAAAATTGTTGCAGCTGGCGGCAGTGTGGTAAAGGCTGAGCGTACGCTTCAGGAAGCAGCAAGAGTCAAGGACCTTTCTGTTGAAGATGCACTTCTCAAGCCTAAGGCCAAAGTGGTCAAGGTAGTGAAGCCGAAAGTGAAAAAGTCCTGAACTGATCCAAGCAAAACCCATGAAGCTCACAGAAAGTATAAAGAACATCAACAAAATCCCTGAACTCCGTCAGCGGATTCTTTATACGCTGCTCCTGCTTTTTGTGTACAGGCTTGGTTCCCACATTACCATACCCGGTGTTGATGCCTCCCTTGTTGCGGGGGCATCAAATTCTCATTCGAATGATCTTTTCGGTCTTTTTGATCTCTTTGTGGGCGGCGCATTTGCCCGGGCTTCTATTTTTTCGCTCGGAATCATGCCCTACATCTCTGCCTCCATCATCATCCAGCTTCTTGGTGCGGTAACTCCGTATTTCCAGAAACTCCAGAAAGAGGGAGAGGAGGGTCGTCAGAAAATAAACCAGATGACCCGATTCGGAACAGTCCTCATTGCATCTCTTCAGGCATGGGGCGTCAGTGTCAGCCTATCGAGTCCTGCGTCTTTCGGTCAGGCGGTTGTTCCCGATCCGGGTCTCTTCTTCTCGTTCAGTGCCGTCATTATTCTTACCGCGTCGACTGTTTTTGTCATGTGGCTTGGTGAGCGCATTACGGAGCAGGGTATCGGCAACGGTATTTCACTGATTATCATGATCGGTATCCTTGCAGCGTTCCCTCAATCGCTTGTTGCAGAGTTCCGCTCGGTATCCCTTGGCAGCAAGAACTGGATTATTGAAATCATCATTCTTGCGATGATGGTAGCCATTGTGGCTTTTGTCGTGGTCCTGACTGTAGGTACCCGCAGGGTTCCTGTACAGCACGCAAAGAGGGTTGTCGGCCGGAAGGTGTATGGCGGTGGCACGCAGTACATACCCATGAAAATCAACACTGCCGGCGTGATGCCTATTATTTTCGCCCAGTCGATCATGTTTCTGCCCGGTACTTTCCTTTCCTTTTTCCCGGACAACGAGGTGATGCAGTCGATGTCCTCAATCTTTGCCTACGACTCATGGTGGTATGCACTGATGTTCGGCACGATGATTCTGTTTTTTACCTATTTCTATACCGCCATTGCTTTCAACCCTAAAGAGGTTGCCGATACCATGCGGCGCCAGGGGGGGTTCATACCCGGTGTGAGGCCGGGAAAGAGCACAGCCGATTTTATTGATAATATTCTTACGCGAATTACACTTCCTGGGGCAGTTTCGTTGGCCCTTATTGCTGTGCTCCCAACATTCCTGACGAAGTTCGCCAATGTGACGCCGGGATTTGCTCAGTTTTTTGGCGGAACCAGCCTGCTGATTATAGTGGGCGTGGGACTTGATACCCTTCAGCAGGTGGAAAGCCATCTCCTGATGCGTCACTATGACGGGTTTATGAAGTCCGGTAAGACACGCGGCCGTCAGAGCCGCTAAGGGAAGGTGGATTGATGATCAGCATTAAAAGTGAACGAGAGATTGAATTGATGAGGGAGGCGGGAGCCATTGTTGCCAAGACCCTTGATATGCTTGAAACAGAAATCAGGCCGGGGATGACAACCCTTCAGCTTGATGAAATGGCAGAAGAGTTCATCCGGAGCCATCAGGCGGTACCGAGTTTTCTGAATTATGCTCCAAAGGGAGATCCCGATGTAACCCCCTATCCTGCAACGCTCTGTGTATCGCTCAATGAAGAGGTTGTTCATGGGGTGCCGACAAAAAAAAGGGTGATGAAGGAAGGTGATATAGTTTCTGTGGATTGCGGGGCCTATAAAGGCGGCTATCATGGTGATTCAGCAAGAACTTTTGTCCTCGGCGAGATAGATCCAACGGTTCAGCAGCTTGTTGATGTTACCCGTGAAAGCCTTATGAAGGGCATATCCATGGCTGTTGCCGGCAACAGGCTGCATGATATCTCCGCTGCAGTGGAACAGCATGCACGGTCGTACCGTTTCAGTGTCATTGAAAATATGGTTGGTCACGGTATTGGCAGCGAATTGCATGAAGACCCTCCGGTTCCCAATTATGGAAGAAAAGGAACAGGCCCTGTCCTTCGTGAAGGGATGACTTTAGCCATTGAGCCCATGATAGCACTCGGTCGTTCACGCAATGCGGTGAGTCGTCGGGGAGGCTGGGTAGCTGTGACGGAGGACGGAAAGCCCTCTGCGCATTTTGAGCATACGATTGTTGTAAGGAACGGGGATGCAGAAATACTGACCCGTTCATTTCTAGGTTCCGCTGGCGCTTGAAGGAACAATTCAAAAGAGCATAAAGGAGCAACTGTTTTGGCGAAGGAAGAATCAATTGAGATTGAAGGCGTTATCCTTGAGGCGCTGCCTAATGCGCAGTTCAAGGTGGAGCTCGAAAATGGGCTGGTTGTGCTTGCCCATGTTTCCGGAAAAATCAGGATGCACTATATCCGCATTCTTCCGGGTGATAAGGTGAAAGTACAGATTTCCCCTTACGATATCTCAAAAGGGAGAATCACCTACCGTTATAAATAAAGTGGGAAATTGCATGGTGGCGTATTGATTCTTTTATCTTTATTCGTTACATTACATGCCTTTTCAAATTTTGCGTTCAGTCAGGTTTAATTCTTGCATGTGGGGTTTACTATGAAAGTGTATTCATCGATCAAAAAAAGATGCGAGCATTGCCGCATCATCAAGCGCAAAGGCAAACGGTTTGTCATCTGCAAGGTGAACCCGAGCCACAAACAGCGCCAGGGTTGATTTCCGGGGATTAATCAATAGAACTTTATAAGAGAATATGAGGATAGCTGGTGTAAATCTGCCGCTCAACAAGCATGCAGTCATAGCCTTGACGCATGTATACGGCATTGGGAAGACAACTGCAAAAACCATTCTTCAGAGAACGGGTATTGCGCCTGACAGGAAGATTTCAGACTTGAACGACGCAGAGGCGCATTCAATCCGTGAACTTATTGCCGAAGAGTACAAGGTTGAGGGTCAGGCTCGTGGTGAGCAGCAGCTTTCCATCAAGCGCCTTATGGATGTAGGGTGCTACAGGGGACTTCGTCACCGTCGCTCGCTGCCTGTTCGTGGACAGAATACACAGACCAATGCAAGGACGAGAAAGGGTAAGCGTAAGACTGTTGCCGGCAAGAAGAAGGCGGCCAGGAAGTAGGTGGTGATCAAGGCATAAAAAAACTTCGAGACTAAAGAGTTCATAATTCATGGCTACAACAAGCAGGAAAAAGAAGAAAGTAAAGGTTACCCCTGAAGGTGCTGTGCATATCAAGGCATCGTTCAACAATATCATGATTACCATTACTGATGTTCAGGGGAATACCGTCTCCTGGTCAAGTGCCGGTAAAAATGGCTTCAGGGGCTCAAAGAAGAATACCCCGTATGCGTCGCAGGTGACCTCAGAGGCCGCTGCCAAAGAAGCATACGATCTGGGTATGCGACATGTCGATGTGTTCATCAAGGGACCGGGAGCTGGCCGTGATGCTGCTATTCGGGCATTGCAGGGTGTCGGACTTGAGGTCCGGACAATAAAGGACATCACTCCGCTGCCGCATAACGGCTGCCGTCCTCCGAAGCGCAGGCGGGTCTGACAGATATACATTCACAGAATATTCAATGACAGTAATTGACATATGGCACGATTCAGAGGCTCAATAACAAAAGTATCCCGCAGGCTGGGCATTGCTCTTACGCCCAAGGCAGAGAAATACATGGAAAGGCGCCCCTTCGCTCCAGGACAGCATGGTCAGGGCAGAAGGTCAAAAGTTTCCGAGTATGCGCTGCAGCTGAGAGAGAAGCAGAAAATGAAATACCTCTACGGCATTCTTGAGAAGCAGTTCAGGAACTATTACAAGAAGGCTGTGTCGCAGCGCGGTGTTACCGGTGATAACCTTGTCAGACTTATAGAGCGCCGTTTTGATAATGTGGTTTTCAGAGCCGGATTTGCGCCTTCGCGGGCAGGTTCCCGGCAGCTGGTATCGCATGGCCATCTTCTTGTCAATGGGAAAAAGGTCAATATCCCTTCCTACATGGTATCTCCCGGCGACCTTATTGAGTTTCGCCCGAAAAGCAAGAATATGAGTGCTGTTTCCGATGCTCTCAGCAAGACTCCGGATGCCAGGATCCCTTCATGGATTCAGGTTGACAAGGCTAATCAGAAAGCGGTTTTCCTTGCCGTGCCCGAGCGCGTCGAAGTACAGGAGCCGTTTAACGAGCAGCTGGTTGTTGAGTTGTACTCGAAGTGATTTTAATGAATGTATAAGGCATAAAGACTATGATATACCAGATGCAGATGCCTGCGAAAATAGAGGTCGATGAGACGACGCACACGGATTATTTTGGCCGTTTTGTCGCACAGCCGCTGGAGCGGGGTTATGGTGTGACTCTTGGCAATATGATGCGCCGCGTTCTGCTTGCTTCCCTTCCCGGAACTGCAATTACGGGTATTAAGGTTGATGGCGTCTTTCATGAGTTTTCGGCAATTGAAGGAGTTCGCGAGGATGTCCCCGAGATTGTGCTGAACCTGAAAAAGGTCCGTTTCCGTTCTACCTGCAAGCGCAGCTGCAAGACGACGCTGACGATTACCGGGCCGAAGGATTTTACCGCTGGTGATATTGTTGCTATGGAGGGAGAGTTTGATGTATTGAACAAGGATCTCCACATTGCAACCGTCAATGAGGGTTCAACGCTCAATATTGATGTGTTTGTAGGACGCGGTCGCGGATACACACCTGCTGAGGATAACCGTCCGGAAAGCATGCCTATCGGGTATATAGCCATTGATGCCATCTACACTCCCATCAGGAATGTCAAAGTCGCAGTTGAGAATACCCGTGTGGGACAGCGCACTGACTATGAAAAAATGGTGTTGGATGTTGAAACAGACGGCTCTATTACGCCTGATGATTCCATAAGCCTTGCTGGTCGCATCATCAACGAGCATGTGGCCTTCTTTGCTGATTTCTCTCCGACTGAAGAGGAGTTCACAGAAGAGGAGTTCAAGCAGCAGGATGATGAGTTCGAGGCAATGCGCAAACTTCTGAATACAAAAATCGAGGATCTCGATCTTTCAGTCCGTTCGCACAACTGCCTTCGTCTCGCGGAGATTGATTCCATTGGCGACCTGGTCTCACGCAAGGAAGACGAACTGCTCAATTATAAGAATTTCGGTAAGAAGTCGCTCACGGAGCTGAAAGAGCAGCTTGAAAAATTTGAGCTCAAGTTTGGTATGGATATCACCAAATACCAGATGAAAGGCTGATACAGGTAATTATTTTTAGAATTTTGAGATTGATAACCAGTCATGCGTAAAGTCAAGCCGGCAAGAAAACTTGGAAGAACCGCAGCTCACAGAAAGGCGACTCTCAGCAGCCTTTCAACTCAGCTGATTCTTCACAAGCGCATTGAGACCACCGAAGCAAAGGCCAAGGAAACGCGGAAGGTCGTTGAGAAGATCATAACCAAAGCCCGCAAGGGAACGGTTCATGCACAGCGTGAAATCTTTAAGGATATCCGTGACAAAGAGGCCATCAAGACTCTTTTTGAGGAGATTGTAGGTAAGGTGGGCACCCGTAATGGTGGTTACACCAGAGTTATCAAGCTTTGTCCCCGTTTTGGCGATGCTGCAAAAATGGCCGTGATTGAGCTGGTTGATTTTGCAGAGGCTCCGGCAGCTGCACCGAAGGCAGCCAGGCAGGACCGCTCCAAGCGTGTCAAGGGTTCCAGGAAAACCGAAGCATCTGCAGCAAAAGCAGCACCAGCTGCTCAGGCTGCTCCTGAACTGCCGGCAGAGTCTGATGCCCCGGCGGCTGAGGCGGCTCCTACGGAAGAGTAGGCTGCACAAACAGAAACGGATTGACGAATCAATCCTGATGGTCATTGTCTGCAGAGAGCGGTTTTTTACCGCCAGCGGGCAATGACTATCTGCTTTTCATTGAACAGGGGGCTCACTTCACCTATGGGCTTGAGTGTGACGCTTCCGGGAAACCCCTTTCTTTTCTTCCCCTCCCTCAGCGCCTCGTCAATTTCTTTCTGAAGATCTCCCCCTTTCAGGCATATCAATTCACCGTTCTTTTTCAGCAGTGGTGCCGCATAGCGTGACAGCTCCTTGAGCGGGGCTACCTGCCGGCTCAGAATGGTGTTGAACGCAAGACCTTTGAGTTCCTCAACCCTTGTATGCATTGCACGGGCATTGGTAAGGCCAAGCTCTTCAATCATTGCCGAGCAGGCGGTTATTTTTTTTCCTGTTGAATCCACAAGAAGAAACTGCACTTGCGGGTACATGATTGCAAGAGGTATACCCGGCAGTCCTCCACCTGTTCCAAGGTCGAGAACGGTTTCGCCGTCACGGAAGTTGTGAACAAGAGATGGCAGCAGTGAGTGAAATACATGCCTGATGAGTACAGGCGCATCCTCCTTCCGGCTGATCAGGTTGACTTTGGTATTCCAGCTCTCAAGCATCTGGGCGTAGCGCACCAGCAGCTGATGCTGTTCATCGGTAATCTGTATTCCCTCGTTCGTGCAGAATGACTGGAGCTGGTCCCCATCATTGTTCTGTTGCTTCATCTCATGTGCTTCATGTTGTCTGTCGCGCGCGCTCTCTCTTGGGGCGAGTCTCTGTAGAATAAAACGATATTTTGAGCTCATTGACAAATACGCATCCCTTGTTTTGTCGTACATTTCTTCTGTTCCCCCCTTGCTGATACAATAATGAGAGGTGTTATGACGAGCCACACCGAAAATCATCTTTACGCAGTTGTCATCGCTGGAGTAGGGACCAGGATGTTCTGGCCTCTTGAGCGGGAAGCGAGGCCTATGCCGTTTCTTGATCCTGCGGACATGGGTAGCTTACTTCAGGGGGTTCTGCATCGTGCTGAAGGCATTGTGCCACGCGAACACATAGTGCTTGTTGCCGGTCTTCATGCCAAAAGTCTGCTTGAGGGTGTGGGGGAGCTCTACAGCGAGCACAATCTTTTGATTGAGCCTGTGTGGCGGGGGACTGCAGCCTCAGTTGCTCTTGCGGCTGCTCATGTCAGAAAGCTCGATGCGGAGGCAGTGCTGCTTGTCATTCCCGCTGATCATGTCGTGCATGATGAAGAGGCATGTGAAGCGGTATTGCGGCAGGCTGTGGCGGTGGCTTCGGTCCGGGAGGCCATGGTTGTTGTGGGCATTGAGGCTCTGCGTCCTGAAACGGGTTGCGGATATATCCAGAAAGGGGCTGAACTGCCCCTGCCGGAGCCAGAGACGCCAGAGGGCAGCTCCCATCTTTATGCGGTGCGTGCTGTAGTGGAAAAAGCCGATTATGCAACGGCCGTTGATTTTATCAGCAGTGGTGATTTCTGCTGGAACAGCGGGATATTCATTACCCGGGTCGATCTTCTTCTGCATGAGTTCAGCCGGTGGATTCCTGAACTCTACCGCGACCTTCTTTCACTGTCGGAAGTTGCCCGTACCCGCGATTTCAAAAGGGTTTCGGCTGAAGTGTATGCCTGGCTGCACAGGCAGTCCATTGAGAGCTGTCTCATGGAAAAATCAAAAAGGGTGGTGGTATTGACAGGAGAGTTCGGTTGGGCGGCTCCCTGCACATGGGACGATATCATCCGCCTGAAGGGAACATCGGGAGGGGATGAGAAGGAGGTGGTGCTGCTTGAGAGCGAGGGGGTGTTTGTCCGCAAGCCTCCCGGCAGGGTTGTCTGCTGCATAGGCGTAAGCGGACTGATTGTAGTTGACGCAGGAGATGCGCTGCTGATTTGCTGTCGGGGCGAAGCGGGCAGGGTCCCCGGGCTTCTTGAAGAACTGAAGCGACGGGGTATGGATGAGGTATTGTAAGGGTTCCGGTCCCCTTACTGACTGCTGAGGGCCGACCAGCTTGCCCCTTCCCGCGTATCCTTGATTTCAATGCCTGCCGCTTTGAGCCCGTCACGAATCAGGTCACTGGTTGCAAAATCCTTTTCACTGCGTGCGGCACTGCGAAGTTCCATGAGGACCTTCATTGCTCCCTCAAGCCGCTGTCTGTCTCCGGCCCCGTTTCCGATGGATCCGGAATCATGTTCGAGAATGCCAAGCACATCAACGCCTGCCATAGTGAAGAGGTCGGCAGCTGCGCCAAGAGATGGCTGGTCAAGGCCTTCCGGGCGGTCAAGGGCTGCGTTCAGCGCCTTGGCAAAGTCAAACAGCGCCGCAATGGCAACCGGAGTGTTGAAATCGTCATCCATCGCTTCCCTGAACCGCTCTCTGAATGGTGCAACATTCATTGCTCCAGTTCCTGCAGTTGCTCCCTGAAGCCGCTGGCGGGTTTCACGAAGTTTCTGGAGTCCTGCGGTTGATGCGGCGATTGCCGCATCTGAGTAGTCGAGAGGGGAGCGGTAGTGCGACTGCAGTATGAAGAACCGTATGGCTAAAGGGTTGATGGTTGTGAATATCTCCTTCAGGTTGACGGCGTTCTTCAGCGATTTGCCCATTTTTGTGCCATTCACAGTCACCATGTTGTTATGCATCCAGTAGCGGACATAGGGCTTGCCGTTTGCTGCCTCCGACTGGGCGATTTCGCATTCATGGTGGGGAAAGCGGTTTTCCATACCGCCTCCGTGGATGTCTATGGTCTCTCCCAGGTATTTCATTGACATTGCAGAGCATTCGAGGTGCCAACCCGGATAGCCCATTCCCCATGGGGAGCTCCACTGCATGAGGTGGCTCTCTTCAGCCTTTTTCCAGAGCGCGAAGTCTGAAGGGTTGCGCTTTTCGCTGCGCACGCCTACTCTGGCGCCCGACTGAACAGCCTCAAGGTCGGTCCGTCCGGACAGTTTTCCGTATCCGGGAAAGGACTCTACGGAGAAATAGACATTGCCGTTGACTTCATAGGCATGGCCGCTTTTGACCAGAGCCTCTACAAGAGCAATCTGTTCGGGGATGTGCCCGGTTGCCAGCGGGGCTATGTTCGGTCGCAGCACGCCCATCCGGTCCATATCCTCGTAAAAGCTCCGCGTATAGTACTGGGCGATTTCCATCGGATCGGTTTTTTCAAGCCGTGCCTGGCGGGCAATCTTGTCTTCCCCCTCGTCGGCGTCGTCGGAGAGGTGGCCCACATCAGTAATGTTCTGCACATACTTCACCCTGTAGCCGCTCTGGCGCAGCCAGCGAACCACAACATCAAAGGAAACATAGCTCTTGGCGTGGCCGAGATGGGCATGGCCGTACACGGTGGGTCCGCAGACATAGATGCCGACCATTCCCGGGTGAAGCGGAGTGAAGGGCTGTTTTTCGCGTCCGAGGGAGTTGTATATGGCAAGTGTCATAGCGGTATTCCTGTTGGTATGGTTTGCTGAAAAGTTAAACATTTGGGTTTTGATCCCAAGGTTTTTAGCTTCTTTTTTAACCGGGGCTTCCCGCCTGTTTACCATTCTTGTATGAAGATCACCAACGCTGCATTCGTTCGAAGCGTTTCAGACCTTTCGGACCTTCCCGAAGAGAGTTTTCCTGAAATTGTATTTGCCGGTCGCTCGAATGTTGGCAAATCATCCCTTCTCAATTCGCTGACTGGCCGCAAGGGACTTGCCAAAACCAGCTCCACCCCCGGAAAGACCCGCCTGATCAACTATTTTCTCCTTAACGACAATCTCTATTTCGTCGATATTCCCGGTTACGGTTATGCGGCTGTGAGCCATGCGGAGAAGGATGCATGGGGCAGGCTGCTTGCAGGCTATGTTGGCGACCGTGCCGCCATCGCACTGGTTGTGCTTCTTCTCGATTCACGCCATCCTGCCATGAAGTCAGATCGTGATATGATGGATTTTCTTGCCTATCATGACCGTCCCTACGGCATTGTGCTTACCAAGGACGACAAACTCACCCAGAAAGAGCGGACTCATGCAAAACGGGCAACGGAAAGCTGCGCCATGAATGCCGGGTTCATCGTCAGCTATTCATCTGTCTCTGGAAAGGGAAAAAACGAGCTGCTTGACCATTTCGACCGCTATCTCTGAAGGGAACGCGCTACAGTATCTGCCTTCAATGCTGATGTTCAGCGGATGTGCATATGCAATGAAGGCTTCTGAAAAAACGGAATAATTTTGGTACCTTGACAGGTTGTTGTTCCGTGAGCCCATACATCCCGTAAATACCCATCGTTGTGGAATCAAAACCATTCTCTCTCCCTTCCCAGTCGGCAACCGTTCTCATTGGCACCCAGTTTGGTGATGAAGGCAAAGGCAAGCTTGTCGATTATCTTTCCGATCAGTATGATATTGTCGTCCGCTATCAGGGCGGCGCAAATGCAGGCCATACCATCTGTTTTGATGGCAAGAGTGTGGTACTGCATCTTATTCCTTCGGGAATCTTCAATGAAAAGTGCGTCTGTGTCATTGGCAATGGCGTGGTGATTGATCCCGTGGCGCTGCTTGAGGAGATTGCGACAGTTGAGGCGCTTGGATATGAGGTGAAGGGGAGGCTGTTCATCAGCCACAATGCTCACCTGATTATGCCTTATCACAAAAGGCTTGACAGCCTGAGCGAGAGTGCTCAGGGGGATCAGAAAATCGGTACAACCGGCCGGGGCATTGGCCCGAGCTATGAGGATAAGTTTGCCAGAAAAGGCATCCGGGTGGTTGACCTGCTCAATGCAGAGGTGCTGCAGGAGAAGCTTCGCGAGAACCTTGCCCAGAAGAACCGTCTGTTCACCACCATTTATGATGGTGAGGAGATTGATGTTGAGTCGATGGTCCGAGAGTATGAAGAGTTTGACAAGATCATCGATCCCTACATCACCAACACACAGCTCTATTTGAACCGGCAGCTGCGCGAGGGCAGGACTGTGCTGCTTGAGGGTGCGCAGGGGAGCCTGCTCGATGTTGACCATGGAACCTACCCGTTTGTTACTTCCTCGAACCCTACTTCAGGTGGCGCCTGCACTGGCTCGGGCATTGCTCCGAACCATATCGGCAAAGTGATCGGCGTCTGCAAGGCATATATGACACGGGTTGGCAACGGCGCTTTCCCGACTGAACTGTTTGACGAAACGGGCGAGGAACTTGGACGGGTCGGCCATGAATTTGGTGCCACAACAGGACGGAAACGCCGTTGCGGCTGGATTGATCTTGTTGCCATGCGTTACGCGGTGGCGGTCAACGGCATTACCGAACTGGCGCTGACGAAGCTCGATGTTCTTGATGGTTTTGAGGAAATACAGGTTTGCAATTCCTATACGCTTGACGGAAAGGAAATTTTTGATTTCCCGACCGACCACGAGACTCTTTCACGGGTGAAGCCTGTTCTTACCCCCATGAAGGGATGGATGGCTTCCAATGCCGATGCCCGAAACTTTGAAGAGATGCGGCCCGCAGCCAAACAGTTTGTTGAGTTTCTGGAAAACGAGCTGGAAGTTCCTGTCACATTCATTTCGGTGGGACCTGGCCGTAATGAGACTGTGTTCCGTTAACCTTCCCCGATCTGTCGCCATGGCTCTTATGGATATTTCCGTCATACCTCTTGACGGGGGGCGCTCAAGTTACAGCGGCTTTGTTGCTGAGCTGCAGGCGATTCTTGAAGAGAGCGGCTGCCGTTACTGCCTCAATGATATGGCTACTACAGTGGAGGGGCCGGCACAGAAGCTCTTTGAACTTGCCCTGATGCTGCATGAGCACTCATTTCGTGCTGGAGGAAAAAGAGTCTATACGGTGATGAAAATTGACGACAGGCGAGACCGGAATGTGACGCTTGGGGAGAAGGTGGACTCAGTCATGAGGAAAGTCGACTCTGGGGGGCAGTAGGGGGATTGGCGAAAAAGTTTTATCTTTACGGTCTTTAAGTTTTGCCTTTGGCTGGTCCGTTTTCCTTACAGGGAGTGGGTTCGGTCGGGGTCACTAACAGGGAGGAAATCATACATGCTTCAGGTTCCCGGTGATGGCAGCATAATCAAGGAGGACAATGTAACGCACAGCTTTTGCGGTCTGGCGTGTGTTGGGTGGATGTACCAGAAAATCAAGGACAGCTTTTTCCTGATTCTCGGCACACATACCTGTGCCCATTTTTTGCAGAACGCTCTTGGCATGATGATTTTCGCCAAGCCGCGTTTCGGTATCGCGCTTCTTGAAGAGGGTGACCTTTCAAAGCATGAGCCGAGCCTTGAGGAAATTATTGCTGAAATCAAGGCCGATCACAACCCGTCAGTTATTTTTCTCCTCTCTTCCTGCACCCCCGAGGTGATGAAGGTCGACTTCAAGGGGCTTGCCGACCATCTGGCAACGCCCGAGGTTCCGGTGCTGTTTGTCCCTGCAAGCGGGCTGGTCTACAATTTCACCCAGGCTGAAGATTCTGTGCTTCATGCACTGGTTCCCTTCTGTCCCCAGGCTCCCGCGGGAGAAAAAAGTGTTGTCTTTCTTGGTTCCGTCAATGATGCCACCGCTGATGACTTGAGGGCGGAGGCTGAAGAACTGGGCATCAAGGTCGGAGGATTTCTTCCGGAATCCCGCTTTGAGCATATGCCGGCTATTGGCCCCGATACTGTTCTTGCTCCAATCCAGCCCTATCTGTCGCGCGTTGCCGTGAAGCTTGAGCGCGAAAGAGGTGCCAGGACCCTGCACTCCCTTTTTCCTTTCGGCCCCGACGGCACCAGGGCATTCTGGGAAGACCTTGCGAAAATGTTCGGTATTGAGGTTGACCTCAGTGATCGTGAAAAGGCTGCATGGGAGAAGATCCGCCGCCAGACCGACCTCCTGAAGGGCAAACAGGTCTTTTTGACTGCCGACACCATGATGGAGCTGCCGCTTGCACGGTTCCTCCATAGTGCGGGTGCGGAAGTTATGGAGTGCAGCAGCGCCTATATCAACAAGAAATTCCATGCCCGGGAACTCCAGGCTCTTGAGGGGGTTCGGGTGGTAGAACAGCCGAATTTCCACCGTCAGCTTGAAGATATCAAGCGGGAACGCCCCGACATGGTCGTGACCTCTCTTATGACCGCCAATCCCTTTGTGGGACAGGGTTTTATTGTGAAGTGGAGCATGGAGTTCATGCTGATGTCCATTCACGGATGGTCAGGCGTCTTTACGCTGGCCAACATGTTCGTTTCGCCTTTCGACCGCCGCAGCGCACTGCCGGAATTTGACCGGGATGTGTGGCTTGAGGGTGTGATGCCGAGTGCGGAAAAAGTTTCATGAGGAAATGCAATAACAAACACAAGAGAGTATGCGTTTAGCTTTCTGGCTCTACGAGGGCACAGCCCTTCATGGTATCAGTCGCATCACCAACAGCATGAAGGGTGTTCATACGGTCTACCATGCCCCGCAGGGCGATGACTATATTACCGCAACCTATACCATGCTTGAGAGAACGCCGGAGTTTCCGGCTCTCTCCATCAGTGTTGTCCGCGGGCGCGATCTCGCACAGGGAGTTTCACGGCTTCCGGCTACCCTTCAGCAGGTTGAGCACCACTATCATCCCGAACTGACCGTCATTGCCCCGAGCTGCAGTACGGCACTTCTCCAGGAGGATCTCCGTCAGCTTGCCGCCCATTCGGGAGTAGCACAGGAAAAGCTGATGGTTTACGCAGTCAATCCCTTCCGTGTGACGGAAAACGAAGCGGCTGACGGTCTCTTTACCGAACTGGTGAAGCGGTATGCCGCCAATGGACAGAAAAGTGCAGTTCCCGCTGTCAACCTGCTTGGTTTTACTTCTCTTGGATTTCACTTGAAGGCCAACCTTACCAGCCTTCGCCGTATGCTGTCTACGCTGGGCGTGAAGGTGAATGTGGTTGCTCCGTGGGGTGCAGGAATTGCCGATCTTGCGAGACTTCCGGAAGCATGGCTCAATATTGCCCCCTACCATGAAATTGGCAGGACCGCTGCGGAATATCTCGAACAGGAATTTGCGATGCCGGCGGTCTATGACACGCCGATAGGCGTGGAGCCAACCTTGCGCTGGCTTCGCTCCATTATTGAAAAACTCAATGAGGTCGGTGCCGGATGCGGCGCATCCCCGATCAGCATGCCTGCACTCCATGACTTTTCGCTTGACGGCATGAGTGCTCCCAGCGGAGTTCCATGGTTTGCCCGTACTGCCGACATGGAGAGCTTCAGCAATAAAAAGGCTTTTGTATTCGCCGACGCCACCACAACGGTTGCTATGGTGAAATTCCTTCGTGACGAACTCGGTATGAAGGTTGTCGGAGCGGGAACCTATCTTGAGCGCGATGCCGACTGGGTCCGCCGGGAGCTTGAGGGCTACCTGCCGGGCGAATTGATGGTGACCGACCGGTTCCAGGATGTTGCCAAAGTGATTGAGGACGAGCTTCCGGATCTGGTCTGCGGTACGCAGATGGAACGCCACAGCTGCCGCAAGCTTGATATTCCCTGCATGGTTGTTTCTCCCCCGACCCATATTGAAAACCATCTGCTTGGTTACTATCCCTTCTTCGGATTTGACGGAGCTGATGTGATTGCCGACAGGGTCTATCTCTCCTGCAAACTTGGCCTTGAAAAGCATCTCATCGACTTTTTCGGTGATGCGGGTCTTGAATATGAGGATGGTGATGCGGCTGACGAAACCGGAGTGGCGGCAGCAGCAGCCAATGGCCATTCCCCCGCCGGAGGTTCAACGGAAGGCGAGGGCGGCATGGTGTGGACGGGCGAGGCTGAAACCATGCTGAAGAAGGTGCCGTTTTTTGTCCGCAAGAAGGTGAGGAAGAATACGGAGACTTTCGCGATGGAGCAGGGCGAAGGAGAGGTGACGGTAGAAGTGTTCCGTCGGGCAAAGGATTCGCTGGGCGGGTAAGGGTATTTCTTTTCAATACTATTGACATGCAATCATTATGAGTTTAGTTCTGGCTGTATACGGTAAAGGCGGCATCGGCAAAAGCACCACGAGTGCCAATATTTCTGCCGCACTGGCCCTGAAAGGCGCCAAAGTGCTTCAGATTGGTTGCGACCCCAAACACGACAGCACTTTTCCCATTACCGGGAAACTCCAGAAAACCGTCATTGAGGCTCTTGAAGAGGTTGATTTTCACCACGAAGAGCTGACGGCCGAAGATGTCATTGAAACCGGATTTGCCGGCATTGATGGCCTTGAGGCGGGCGGCCCTCCTGCCGGCAGCGGATGCGGTGGCTATGTGGTCGGTGAATCGGTGACACTTCTGCAGGAACTCGGCCTCTATGACAAGTATGATGTCATTCTTTTTGATGTGCTTGGCGATGTGGTCTGCGGCGGGTTCAGCGCCCCTCTGAACTATGCGGATTACGCCATCATTATTGCCACCAACGACTTTGACAGCATTTTTGCAGCCAACCGCCTCTGCATGGCAATCCAGCAGAAGAGTGTAAGATACAAGGTGAAGCTGGCGGGAATTGTGGCCAACCGGGTTGACTACACAACCGGCGGAGGCACCAACATGCTCGACCAGTTTGCCGAGAAGGTGGGTACCAGGCTTCTTGCCAAGGTTCCTTATCACGAACTGATCCGCAAAAGCCGTTTTGCCGGCAAAACACTCTTTGCCATGGAAGATACCCCGGGCAAGGATGAGTGCCTCGTTCCCTACAATGAGATAGCCGAAACCCTCATGCAGGAAAACACCCCGGCTTCAATTCCCGAGCCGATCGGTGACCGTGAAATCTTTGAAATAGTTGGCGGCTGGCAGTAAGCCGCTGATCTGGAATACAAAGGTAAAAGCCCCGCAACAGCGGGGCTTTTACCTTTGTATCTTTTTTGAGGGTGTCGGGGGGCAGGCCGGAGGGTTACATGGTGACGCGATAGGTGCAGTTCAGTGAGGACCCTGAGGTCTGGATGGAGGGGGTGATGGTGGCCTTTGTGTTGACGAGTTCGTGAATGAGGTGTGTGAATGTTCCGAGGAAGAAGCTGCCGACTGAGGGGCGTGAGGGGTGGAGTACCTTGAGGTTTATGACCGGGTTCTTTCCGGTGCTATAGGTGAATTCACCGCTTCCGGCGAAGGTCCAGGCGTTTTTGCTGATGGCAAAAAAGAGGAGGCTGAAGGCCGCTCCGGCGGGCAGAAGCTTGAGGAGTTTCTGGAAGAGGCCCGGAATCCTGACCCGGAGGAGGTATTCTGCAGTTCGGCTTCCCGACTCTTCAAGGATGGCAGCGGTCTCCCTGGCTCCGATTTCCGTGTCGAGGGCGGTGACGAGGGCGTGGAATTTCGACTCGTCAGTCATGTCGGTGGGGAGGTTGCCGATGAAGTGGTCCTGGCCGATGCTTCTCAGCAGCGCTTCGGTTTTCTCTTTTCCTATGGACGCCTCAAGGGCGTTGACTGTCTGGATGATGGAGTTCGGTCCTATTTTTGAAGGGGCGGCGGGAGTGGCGGTCATTGGAGTGAGGGTTCTGGTTTTTGCGGGGAAGGCGGCTGCTGTTTTCTGAGGTTTCGGATGCGGGAACCGCCTTTGAGCGAGTCTGGCGTTATCGCACGGGGGGCGGTGTTCATGATGTCTATGTCAATGTTGTCAGCCATCCACTGTGCTCTTACCCTGACATTGCCTGGATGCAGGCCGAACGGGGCTGAAGGAGTCAGGGGACTGAGGGTTCCGGGGCGCCATTTCTGCCGGTAGAGATCCTGTTCATTTCCTTCTGCGGGTACAAATGCGCTGAGTGTGTAACTGCCTGGAGCGAGTCCCGTAAAGGCATAGCTGAAGGAGTCTGTTTCTTTCTGTATCCCCCGTACCCGATGGGGGAGCGCTCCGTTTGAGGCTCTGGCCTCAACGATGACCGGTCCGCGTGGTGACCAGCAGGTGCCGGAAATACCACCGGTATTGGTGGTGTCGGCGGTTGTGAAGCGTGAGACCCGGGTGGTTCTGGCGCTCTGTATGGGAGGGTTGCCATTGACCGAGGCAGAGTCTATGGAGAGGGTGTAGGGGGTTCCGGGCCTGAACCCGTCTATGGGGCGGATGCTGAATGTTCTGGCATCAATCTTCTTCAGTTCGTATTCCAGTGTTTCCGGACTGCGGCGTCCCGATTCGGAGAGGACGGTTGCGCTTCGTATGGCGTTTCGGGTGACTGGCTGAGAGAAGCTGAGAGTCGCCGTGTTTCCGATTTCGGGCCAGACGGTGTTCATGTAGCCGGGTTGGCTTTTGTCGGCAGGTGTTGTGCTGATGCTGATGGGCAATTTTTCAGCGGTGAACCTTGTGGGATAGAAGAGGACTTTGTTTGTTCCCGCCTTCTGGTCAGTGATGATATAGGGCTCTCCGGTTTTCAGTGGTCCGCAAAGGACTCGTATTTTTGTGCTGGCGGAGGCCGAAACAGGGCTGTACCAGTCGAGTACGGGGACTGGTTTGCGTGTTTTGGCGTGATGGATCTGAATCTCCCTGATGTCAATGTCGGCAGGTTCAGCCGGCTCTGTGTAGGTGAGTTCCAGGAGCTGCCGTTCAAGCGGGCGGCATGCAGCTATGCCGGGATGGTCGGCATCAGGTCCCCCAAGTCGGAGAGCTATGTTTTTCGAGCCGGCAGGAACCGTTCTGTAAGAGCTGAGGCCGATCTCTTCGGTGCTGCGGTTCCAGCGCATGTCGGCGTTGCTGTCATTGAAGGCCAGGAGGCTGTAGGAGCCCGGTGCGAGATGGCTGAAGTGGAATGATCCTGAAGCGTCGGTCTGGGTGAGGTAGTCCGGGCGGTCGTTGCGCATGTCGGGCATGCTGCCGTTTCTGCCGGGACTTTTGAAGGCCAATACAAAAGCACTGGCGGCAGGTGAGAGATCGGTGTTCTGGACTGAGCCGCTGATGGAACTGGTGTCAAGCCTTGCTCCGGTCGCAAAGGGGAGTGTGTAGGTTCCCAGCAGGCTTTTGTTGAGGGTGAGGATATATGTCCGGTTCGCTTCAAAGGGATTGAAAAACACTATTTCCGCCTCGTTGCCGTTGACGGTGACATGGTAGTTGTCTACTTCGGGTGAGAAATGAATTGCATAAAGCAGTTGACGCGCCGTTACCGGATGACTGAAAAGAAGCCGGATTTTTGCTGGACTGGTGTTGACGGATCCTGAGTCGGGGTCCGAGAAGAGCACCTCTCTGGGCTGAGGGTCAACGGGGCCGCCAGAGGGTGGGGCGTCTGAAGCGCAGCCCGAAGCAGCAAGGGCGAGCAGAACAAGGATGGCGTTCAGAATGCTCGTTGGTCTTTTCATGCTTCTCCTGACGGTTTCCTGGCGGGGCAGGCTGAATTGTATCTGTCTCTGAAAATTTGTAAATTAAAAAGTAATGCAGTTCTATGAAAGTTTTTGCTGAAAAATTATAGATCGATTGTCACCATAGATGTCCAGACGAAATTTCAAGGTTCTTTATATATCCGGTGAAGTATCCCCCTTTGTAAGAACCAGTGCGTTGGCGGATTTTATGGCATCATTTCCCCAGGCCCTTGAGGAAGAGGGATTTGAGGCCCGTATCATGATGCCAAAATACGGCGCCATCAATGACCGGAAGTTCCGGCTTCATGATGTTCTGCGTCTTTCAGATATTGAGGTTCCCCTGAAAGAGAAGACCGATCTTTTGAATGTAAAGGTAACCGCACTTCCTTCAAGCAAGATACAGACCTATTTTCTCTATAATGAGAAATATTTCAAGCGCAATGGTCTCTTTACCGACACCCCGGTACAGGGAGAGCTGAAAGCGCTTGCCGAAAAGGTTGCGTTTTTCAATGTTGGTGTGCTTGAGACCCTTCAGAGGCTGGGCTGGAGACCCGATATCATCCACTGCCACGACTGGTATGCATCGCTTGTTCCCCTTCTTCTGAAAACCGTCTACCGCGACCATGAGTTTTTCCGTGGCATCAAGACGGCCATGACTATTCACAATGTGTACCGTCAGGGTGTGCTTCCTTTCAAGGTGCTGAAAAAACTGCTTCCCGATGAGGTGTGTTCAGAGCTCCACCGGAGTGGCGATGATGTCAACATGCTCTATACAGGAGTTGAACATGCCGACATGCTGACAACGACCTCCCCCTCCTATGCCGAGGAGATTACAGGGGAAGCGGGAAATGCATTCGGTCTCAGTGAGGTTCTTGGTGAGAGGAATGTGACTCTGCATGGCATTGTCAATGGCATTGATACACGGCAGTGGAATCCCTCTACCGATAAACTCATCAAAAAGCGCTATGCCCCGGAACGGATGGAGGGCAAAACCGAGAATAAACGGGCTCTGCTGGAGGAGATAAAACTTTCCCCGGATACCGACAGACCGGTTGTGGGCGTCATCATTAATTTTGACGAGTTCCAGGGAGCCGGGCTGATTGCAGGCAGTCTGAAAAAGCTTGCCGCCATGGATATACAGCTGGTTATCTGCGGTTCAGGCGATCAAAAATATGAGAAACAGTTCAGGGAGTTTGCCGACGCCCATCCCGAAACGGTGAGTCTGCATACCGACTGCCCCGACAGCTTTATCCACCTTGCCATTGCAGGATTTGATATTCTGCTTATGCCGGGTAAAATTGAGTCGTGCGGCATGCTGCAGATGTTTGCCATGAGTTATGGCACCATTCCGGTAGCCTTTGCCGGCGGGGGTATTGTTGAAACCATTGACGACTATTCTGAAAAGGACGGTTACGGGTTCATTTTTCATGACTACACGCCCAAGGCACTTGTGGCAAGGCTTGGGGCTGCGGTTGCTCTCTATCACGACAGTGAGAGATGGAAGGAGATTGTTGGCCGGGCCATGGCGCGCGATTTCGGCTGGAAGCATTCGGCCGAGGAGTATGGCGGGCTGTATCGTGAACTGCTGGAGTCCTGAACAATGAGTGAAACGATACGGGTGCTTTTTCTTGACAGGGATGGCACCATCAATGAAGATACCGGTTCATACATTGCCGAGAATCACCAGCTGAAGATTATTCCGGGTGCTGCTGAAGCAATGGCGCTTGCCCGTGCTGCCGGATTCCGCATTGTCGTCGTCACCAATCAGGCGGGTATTGCCCGTGGCATTGCCACGGTTGAGCAGGTGGAGGAGGTCAACCGTTATCTCAACGAACTGCTTTCGGCGCATGAGGCTGCCTATGACAGCTGTTATTACTGCCCCTCGCATCCTCTCTATCCCCATCCTGAATATGACCGGTACAAGGATTGCCGTAAGCCTGCCACAGGTATGGTTGACCGTGCCATTGCCGATTTCCGCTCCGGGGGCTATGAAGTTGACCGCAGTGCATCGTTTTTTGTGGGCGACAAGATGATTGATGTGGAGTGCGGCATGGCCGCCTCGCTTCGCCCGATACTGGTGAGGACAGGCCACAACGAGGAGGAGATCTGCCGTGAGCACGGTATTGTGCCGGAATTCATTGCCGACGATCTCTATCAGGCTGTGACCAGTCATATTCTTGCCTGACGCGGCGTTCTCTCCGGCCATGCTGAGCCTCTATGTTCATATTCCGTTCTGCAGAAAACGCTGCTCCTACTGTGATTTTTATCTGGTTGCGGGTACTCTCAGGATGGAGGACTTTTTTGTGGCGCTCCGCCGTGAAACGGCCTCCCGCGCCTCTCTCTTGAAGGGACAGACAATAGGCGCCATCCATTTTGGCGGCGGTACCCCGTCAATGGCGTCCCCCTCTCTTCTCGGCAGCTGGCTCGAACAGGTTGCCTCTCTCGCCTCTTTTGCTCCCGATATGGAAATTGCGCTTGAAGCCAATCCCGAAGACCTGAAGGGAAGTGCCGCAAATGAGTTTCATCAGGCGGGCGTCAACCGTCTCAGCCTCGGGGTCCAGTCGTTCAGTTCGGAAAAACTCTCTTCTCTCGGCAGGGCGCATTCTCCCCGGGAGGCAATGGCTGCTGCCCGCGATGCTGTCCGGATGTTTGACTCTGTCAGTCTGGATCTCATCTGTGGTGTTCCGGGTGAAGACAGGGGGGTTTGGCAGGACGATCTTGAACGGGCGAAGGAGTCAGAGGCGCAGCATGTGTCGGTCTATATGCTCTCGCTTGAGCCCCGGACGCTGCTGTCCCGTGATGTTTCGGCGGGAAGGGTGAGGGTGCCGGATGAGGGTGAGCAGGCCGGCTTCTACATGCAGGCTCTCAAGGAGCTGAAAGCAGCCGGGTACGGTCATTATGAGGTCTCGAACTTTGCCATGCCCGGCTGCCACTCCCGCTACAATCTTGCCAGCTGGAAGCGTGAGCCGTATATAGGGTACGGCCCCTCGGCTCACAGTTTTTTGAGAACGGAAGAGGGTGAACTTCGCACTGCCAACGAAGCAAGCCTGTCGCGCTATCTTTCCTCTCCCCAAGCTGCAGAAGGGTTCAGGGAGGTTCTTGGAGAGCGGGAGCGGTTCGAAGAGCAGGTTTTTCTTTCATTGCGCATAAACAGTGGGCTCTCCATTGAGTTTTTACGAAAAGGCAATACATTACCCAATGAGATGATGAAGGCTCTTGAAACAATGGAAGAAAGGGGCTGGATCCGGTACGAAAACGGGGCACTGTACCTTACGGACCCCGGTTTTCTGTTTGCCGATCTCATAGCGGCGGAGTTGATTCCGTATTGACCACCTTACAATCCTGTTCATGACCAACCGGGTTCTCAACCGTGCCATAGCTGCTCTGCTTTTTCTTGGTGCGGAGCTGCTCTATCTGGCCACCATGGCTCCTACATTCTCCTTCTGGGACTGCGGGGAGTTCATTGCAACGGCCCGGACGCTCGGGGTTCCCCATCCCCCCGGAGCTCCTCTGTTTCTGCTTCTCGGCCGCATGTTCTCCATGCTTCCGCTGCCGGTGGACATCGGGGCACGGGTGAACCTCATCAGCACGCTGGCGAGTGCCGGAACCGTCATGCTGACCTATCTGATCATTGTCCGCCTGATTGCCCTCTATCGTACAACTCCCCGGAATGAATGGGATGGTGCTGAGGCTATCTCTGCCTTCGGTGGCGCTGCAGTCGGGGCTCTTGCGCTTGCCTTTTCCGACAGTTTCTGGTTCAATGCCGTTGAGACGGAGGTTTATTCGCTCTCCTCGTTTTTTACTGCCATGGTGGTCTGGCTTATCCTTTGCTGGCATGAGGAGTATCCCGAAAAAGGGCATGAGCGGTGGCTTCTGCTTTCGGCATATATGATAGGTCTGTCGATAGGAGTTCATCTTCTGAGTCTTCTTGCTGTTTTTGCAATCGCTCTGGTCTATTATTTCCGGCGGTTTGAGGTCAATCTCAAAACATTCAGCGTTCTTGTTCTGGGTTCTTCAACACTGTTTTTCCTCATCTACACCCTTATCATCAAGGGGTTGCCGGCGCTTCTGCAGCTGGCGTCGTGGACGGGGCTCATCCTCTTTCTCGCCATTCTTGTCTACGGGGTGTATTATACCCAGAAGCACAGGATGGCGATGCTCAATACGGTGCTGATGTCGGTCATGCTGATTGTCATCGGGTATGGTTCTTACGGCCTTATTTATGTCAGGGCGCAGGCCTCTCCTCCCATCAATGAGAACAACCCGTCAACTCCCGATGCTTTTTTCTCCTATCTGAATCGTGAGCAGTACGGTGATATGCCCCTCTGGCCAAGGCGCTGGTCGCCTGAACCGACCCACCAGTATTATTACAGCCGCTATAATAATGATCTGGACTATTTTCTGTCATATCAGCTTGAGCGCATGTATCTGCGCTATTTCGGATGGCAGTTTATCGGGCGGAGTGATCAACGGGAGGGAGCCGGTGTTGACTGGTCCGTGCTCTGGGGGATTCCTTTTTTGGTCGGCTTTGGGGGAGCTGTTGCCCATTTCAGGCGGCAGTGGAAGATGGGGCTGGTTGTCACAGCGCTCTTTATTCTGACGGGGGCCGCATTGGTGGTCTATCTGAACCAGACGGAGCCCCAGCCCAGAGAGCGCGACTACAGCTATGCGGGCAGTTTTTTTGCGTTTGCCCTTTGGATCGGCATTGGTGTTGAAAGCCTCTGCCGTCAGCTTGCTGTCTGGCTGAAGACCCCCGGAAAGAGAGAACGGCTTCTGCTCTCAGTGCTGACGGTAACGGTGCTCGGTCTGCTTGTGAACGGGCGAATGCTGCAGGCGAATTACCGGGTGCACGACCGTTCAGGAAACTTTGTTTCGTGGGACTGGGGGTGGAATATTCTGCAGAGCTGCCAGAGAGATGCTATTCTCTTTACCAATGGAGACAATGACACCTTTCCCCTCTGGTACCTTCAGGAGGTGGAGGGGATACGGACCGATGTGAGGGTGGTGAATTTGAGTCTTGCCAATACAGGGTGGTATCTGCAGCAGCTTAAAAACACTTCGCCGCGGGGTGCCCGGCCGGTTCTCTTCAGCCTCACCAATGAGGAACTGGAGGCCATTACCTATGTTCCCATTGATTCAGCTTCTGTTGAACTGCCCTCATCGGCAGCCGCCCGAGAGCTGGAGCGGGAGTCGCGTGAGCATGGGTTCCGCCTGCCTTCAGTGCCGCTTGAGAGCATTCCCTGGAAAATCAAGCCCGGACTCATCTATGGAGGCCAGGGCTACCTCCGGCCGCAGGACATTGCCGTATACGATATTGTGCTGAACAATTTCGCTGACAGGCCGATCTATTTTGCCCTGACGGTTGACCCCGACGGGATGATGGGGTTGGACCGCTATCTGCGCCTTGATGGTCTGGTTTCAAAGGTGGTGCCGTTGAAAAGTGCTGACCCGATGAGTTTTGTTGACCCGGTAAGGCTCTCCTCGAATCTGCTGCAGGTGTATCAGTATCGGAATCTTGCCGACTCCGCGGTGTTTCTTGAAGAGACCTCCCTGCGTCTTGCCTCCAACTATTCGCCGCTGCTTATCCGTCTTGCCCTTGATCTTGCGGACGAGCCCATGAAGAGTATTTCGGTTCCGAAGCCTTCCGGAGGAGGCAGCCGGACCCTGAAAAGGGGAGAGCTGGCGCTGGAGGTTCTTGATACAGCGACCCGACTTCTTCCCCCCGGGCGCTTCGGATTGAACGCCGAGCTGGCGGGTTCTGCAGTTGCCCTGTATTCCCGGCTTGGGGAAAAACAGGGAGCTTCCATCTATATTGCGTATCTTGAAAAACTGGTTTCCCGCACAACGCCTGCCCGTAATCCGAGGCTGTTTTATGCCATGGCAAGGGCTTACCGGGCGGCAGGACGGATGGATGAAGCCGGAAGGGTTATTGACAGCCTCGGTGCGGCACTTCATGAACCGCGGCTTCGTCAGGAGTTTGAAAAAATGAAGGAGTGAACCCCAATGCAAAACAGTATTCATGCAGGTGCGGTGATAGACCGCGGCGCGCAGCTCGCACAAGGTGTGAGTGTCGGGCCTTTTACGGTAATTGAGGATGATGTCAGAATTGGCGAGGGTACGGTTATCGGCCCTCATGTGCATATAGCTTCCGGTGCGCGCATTGGAAGCGGATGCCGGATTCATGCGGGCGCCGTGCTTGCGACGGAGCCTCAGGATCTGAAGTTCAACGGAGAGAAAACTGAACTGTTCGTTGGTGACCGCACGGTCATCAGGGAGTGTGTTACACTGAACCGCGGCACTGTGGCCAGTGGCAAAACTGTTGTTGGGTCCGACTGTCTGATTATGGCGTATGTACACGCTGGTCATGACTGTGTTATCGGCAACAATGTGGTGATTGCCAACTCGGTGCAGTTTGGTGGTCATTGCGAGGTTGGCGATTATGTCGTTGTCGGTGGTCTGGCGGGCGTTCACCAGTTTGTGCGTATCGGACGCTATGCAATGGTCGGCGGCATTTCCCGTGCGGCTCTTGATGTTCCACCCTTTGTCATGGCAGGAGGCCACGCTTCGTTCCGCTATGAGGGGCTCAACGCAATTGGACTGAAGCGGCGGGGTTTTTCACCTGAAAGCATCACTCTCATCAAAGATGCCTACAGGGTGCTTTTCCAGTCGGGACTGCTTCTTGGCAACGCTCTTGAAAAGGTTCGCGCAGAATTTCCAAAAGAGCCGGAAATTCTGGAAATTCTTGACTTTTTTGATTCTGGCAAACATGGCCGGAAATTCATCAGACCCTTCAACAGCTGAGGGGCTTCTCTATGTATTGTTAACGGGGAACGGCGTATGGCTCAATGGGCAATTGGCATCGATCTCGGGGGTACAGCCGTGAAGGCTGCTGTGGCGGGGCGCGAGACGGGTGTGCTCAGCACCTCTGTGACGCCGACCGCTACAGCGGATGGGCCTCAGGGTATTGTCCGCCAGATTTCCTCCATTGCCGGCGACCTTTACCGGAGCGCTTCGGTAACGCTTGACCCTGCTGATTTCCACGGGATCGGACTCGGAGTTCCCGGAGCTGTTGACCGCACGGCCGGAACCCTCAGTTATCCACCGAACCTTCCCGGTTGGGATGTGGTTGCTCTTCGTGAAGAACTTCAGAAATCGCTTGTTGAAAGCATCGGGCTCAAGGCGCCTGTGTTTCTCGACAACGATGCCAATGCGGCAGCTCTTGGCGAGGCGGTGTACGGAGCGGGACGGGAGTTCAGCGATTTTCTCATGGTGACGCTCGGCACCGGAGTTGGAGGGGGCATTGTGCTCAACCGGCAGCTTTATCGCGGCCCGGGCGGTACTGCGGGTGAAATAGGGTTCATGATTGTTGATTTTGAAGGCACCAGTATCCATGCAGGCATTCGCGGCACCATTGAGGGGCTTATCGGCAAGGAGAGGATTGTGGAACTTGCCCGCCGGATGATTGCCGCAAGTCCGTCAGGTTCTTCAGTGGGGGAGTACTGCAGTAATGATCTGTCGCGCCTTTCTCCCCGTCATATTGAAACGGCAGCGCTCAACGGCGATGAAGTGTGTCTCGCTGTGTGGGAGCGGGTCGGGGCCATTCTCGGCACCGGTCTGGCCAATGTGACGGCACTGATGGATATCAGGAAGTTTGTGATAGGCGGCGGAATTTCAGGTGCCGGGGAGCTGGTTTTCGGGCCGGCACTCAGCCAGTTGCGCCGTTCAACTCTTCCCTCAATGCAGGAAGGTCTTGAGCTTGTTCCTGCAATACTTGGCAACCGGGCTGGCGTGCATGGTGCCGCAGCTCTCTGTTTCAGCGAATCCTGAGCCGGGTTGGAAAGAGCCCATGCCTGACTCTCTTCTCCATCTGCTGCTTCCCAATGTCTGCGCTGTCTGCAACCGGCTTCTCGTGGAGGGTGAATCGGGGTTCTGTAGAAGCTGCCGTGCGGAATTTGATCCCTTTGCACTTTCAACGGAAGGCGAGGGGATGCTGAGAAGTACGATTGCAGCCCGTTTCGGTTCCTCTTTTGCATTTGAGCGGGGGTGGTGCAGCTATCTGTTCCACAAGAACAGTCCATTGCAGAGCGCCCTCCATTCAATGAAGTATGGAGGGCTCTTTTCCCTTGGCAGGGTGTTCGGCCGGGAGCTTGGCGAACTGGTGGCGGCGAGTGGAAGTGCCGAAGAGATCGACTGTGTGGTTCCGGTGCCGCTCCATCCGTTGAAGAAAATTGAGCGGACTTACAACCAGTCGGAAGTTATTGCCCTCCCGCTTGCCCGGCGCATAGAGAGGCCTATGATGGGTCATGTACTGCGGAGGAAACGGAGCACGCGCTCACAGACAGGGCTTTCTGCAGGAGAGAGGAGAGTGAATCTTGAGGGGGCGTTCAAGGCCGTAGGCGATGTTGGGGGGATGCATGTGCTGCTTGTTGACGATGTGGTGACCACCGGTTCAACAATGGCAGCTGCGTCCAAAGCGCTTCTCGGGGCCGGTGCGGCCCGAATATCGCTTGCCTCGGTTGCACTTGCACTGAAGGAATAGAAAATAACAATGGAGCTTTTTTACATCCCCCGGGGAACCCTTGCTGATGAAACCGCTTCGCTTCGTATTGAAGGGGATGAGTTTCATCACATTGCACGGGTGCTGAGGAAAAAAACCGGTGACAGGCTGAGGGTTACCGATGGAACCGGCAGGGTTGCAGAGATTGAAGTTGTCGGGCTTGCCAAGAGGTGGCTGGAGGGTGAGGTTCTCAGTCGAAGCGTGGTTCCCAGGCCCTCCACCAGGGTGACTGTTGCCCTCTCCATGCTCAAGGCTCCCGCACGGTTTGATATGTTTCTTGAAAAGGCGACCGAGCTTGGCGTGGGTGCCATTATCCCGATGATCTCGCACCGGACAGTCAGTCAGCCATCAGGGGAAAAGCTTGCCGGTAAACTTCAGCGCTGGAACAACATCATCCTTTCTGCGGCCCGTCAGTCCAAATGTTTTCATCTGCCGGAACTCATCGGGCCGCTTCCTTTCAGAAGTGTGCTTGCGCTTGAGGGATATGATAACCGGTTGATGCCTTATGAAGAGAGCAGCGAGGCGCCAAGAGTGAACTACAGCGGCAAAAACACCCTGTTTCTGATTGGCGGGGAGGGGGGGTTCACCGGTGAAGAGGCTGAAGAGGCACGCGCGTCCGGGTTCACCACGCTCTCTTTAGGCCGCTCAATTCTCAGGGCCGAAACTGCGGCACTTTTCGCTGCGGCCATGGTCCGTTCACAGCTCCTTGTAGAGGATGCCGGAGAGTGGCTCTAAGCATTATATTGACTGAGAAGAATACGACAGGAAAACGAAACGAACAGCACTATGGGCAGTCTTAAAGCAAACAGGGTCATCCTACTGGTTATTGTCCTGTTTATCTCCGCCATGTTTTTTGTCATGATCCGCTATTTCCTCATGGCAATTTTTCTGGCAGCCATTTTTTCCGCTCTTGCCATGCCGCTGTACAACAGGATGCTTGGGTGGGTCGGTGGGCGTAAAAGCCTCGGTGCAGCCGTCACCATGATGATTATTTTCATTATGGGTGTTCTGCCTCTGGTGGCGCTGCTGGGTATTGTGGCCATACAGGCTGTGGAAATCAGCCGTCAGGCGGCCCCATGGGTTCGGCAGATGATTGAGCCGGCGTTTCTCGACCAGCAATTGCAGTCGCTTCCTTTTTATCCGGAGATGGTGATCTACCGTGAAGACATTATGCAGCGTGTCACTGAAGTGGCCTCAAAAACCGGAACAGTACTGTTCAATACGCTTTTTTCATTTACCTATTCAGCTGTCAACGAACTGTTCCTCTTTTTCATTTTTCTCTATACCGTGTTTTTTTTCCTGCGTGATGGCCGCTCGCTTCTTGAAACCATCCTCTACTATCTGCCGCTGTCGGATGCTGACCAGCATCGTCTGCTCGACAAGTTTCTTTCCGTAACACGGGCTACCATCAAAGGAACCATGATTGTGGGGACCGTGCAGGGTACTCTTGCCGGCCTGGCGCTCCATATTGCCGGAATTGAAAGCGCTCTGTTCTGGGGAACCATGATGACGGTGCTCAGCGTTGTGCCGGTGCTTGGCCCTCCTCTGGTCTGGGTTCCTGCAGCCATCTCCCTTGCTTTTGTGGGTCATTACCCGCAGGCGCTCGGCGTTCTGCTGTTCTGCAGCATTGTTGTCGGTCAGATAGATAATATTCTCCGCCCAATTCTTGTAGGGCGCGACACCCGACTGCACGAGCTGTTCATATTTTTTGGAACTCTTGGCGGTATTGGCCTCTTCGGGCTTTTCGGTTTCATTATCGGTCCCATTATCGCAGCGCTCTTCATGACGGTCTGGGAGATGTACGGGGACGCGTTCAGTGACTCCCTGCGTGATATCAAGGGCCGTTCAACAGTCAGTAACGATGAGTGAACCCGGAGGTGGGCACAATACAGAGAAAGGCGGCCTGTGGCCGCCTTTCTCTTATCCTTCCGGAGTTCCTGAAGCTCAGTTGTTCCGGACAACCTCTTCAGCTGCGAAGAAGAATCCGGCTTCAATTGCGGCATTCTCTGCTGAGTCTGAACCGTGGACGATATTTTCGCCCTTGCTGTCTGCATGGAGTTTGCGGACGGTGCCTTCCTCGGCTTCAGCCGGATCGGTGGCGCCAATCAGTGTGCGGAAGTCTGCAACGGCGTTCTCTTTTTCAAGAATCATCGGAACACAGGGACCCGAAGACATAAAGTCAACCAGTTCGCCGAAAAAGGGGCGCTCGCGGTGGACGCCGTAGAACTCGCCGGCGGTCTCTTTGCTGAGTCTGATTTTTTTCATGGCAACCACACGGAAGCCTGCGCGTTCAATCTGGTTGATGACGGCTCCGATAAGCTGCTTTTTGACACAGTCGGGCTTGAGGATGGTAAGGGTTCTTTCCATTGGAGTGAGCTGCATTTGAGTGTTTGCTAAAAAAAATTGCCTGCGAAGATACAAAAAAAAGTCGGTGGCTGCCTCATGCCCTGTCAATTCTCAACAGCAGATCTTTCATCGGCTGGTAGGTGATGGGCAGAAAGTCGCTGTATGCGAGCAGCACTTTCCCCTCTTCATCAATGAGCACATAGGCCCTTTGCGCCATGCCCAGAAAGCCGAGCGCTCCATAGGCCTCAGCGGTTTTTTTGGAGCTGTCGCTGAGCAGGGTGAACGGGAGCTGGTTTTTTGCCGCAAATGTTTTGTGTGATTCAGGGCTGTCGGCACTGATGCCCAGAACTGCAATGCTCCGTTTGGTGAACTCTGTCACATTGTTGCGGTAGTCGCAGAGCTGTGCGGTGCATACTGGCGTATCGTCTCCCGGATAAAAGACAAGCAGCACTTTTTTCCCCTTGAAGCTGGATAGTCCGACCATCCGTCCCTCTGAATCGGGAAGGGTGAAGTCGGGAGCCGGTGTTCCTTCTGCAATCATATGTCGCTTTGTTTTCGGTTTATGGCATCGGCCGTTTCGGCATTCAACTCTACAAGAATGCGTTCCACCCTCTGTCCGTTCATCTTGATCACCCGGAAACTGATATCGCGCCACTGCAAAGAGTCGCCGACTGAGGGCACCTCCCCGAGACGGGTCATCATGAAGCCGCCCATCGTATCGTAGGGGGCATCTTTCCCTTCTGAAAAGTCGTCGGTTTCAAGCTCGAATGCTCCGAGGAACTCGTCAACCGGCACAAGGCCGTCAACCAGCCATGTCCGCAGGCTGCGGCGCACAATCCGATGTTCATCTTCTTCACTGTCATCGGCCGGCACCTCTCCCACAATACTCTCAAGGACATCGGTCAGTGTGATTGTTCCCTGGATGGAGCCATGCTCATCGATAACCAGAGCCAGATGGGCCCGGTTTTTCCTGAACAGCTCCAGAACATGAAATGCCGGCACCGATTCGGGCACAAACAGCGGTGTTTTCATGGAGGCGCGGATGGCTTCCCGGAGCCCTCCCTTTCCTGTCAGCTGAAAACTGACCAGGTCGACAGAGCGGACAATGCCCAGAAGATTGTCGAGGTTTTTTTCAGCAACCGGGAACCGCGAGCGGCCGCTTGCCAGAATGACTGTGTTGATTTCCTCGTCGCTGTTGTCAAGGTCGAGCCAGTCGGTTTCACTTCGGGGAGTCATCATTGCGCTTGCCTGCTTGTCACTCAGACGGAATATCCGCGCAACCATATCGTATTCAACCGACTCGAAAACCCCTTTTTTTGCCCCCTGCCGTATCATGAGCATCACCTCTTCATCGCTTACCTGAGGCTTTTCGCCGCTTTTGATGCCAAGCATGCGGAGCAGCATGTCGGTGGAGCCGTTGATGAGGTTGACTGCCGGAGCGCTCAGTCGGCAGAGCAGGTCAATTGATGCAGCTATTTTCAGAGTTATTTTTTCCGGGTGCTGCAGGGCTATTTTTTTTGGAGCCAGTTCACCCGCAACCAGCGTCACAAAGGTAACAGTGACGACTACGGTCGCCAGTGCGAGCTGTCCGCTGTATGGGGCAAGCGGTGGAATGGTCGCCAGCAGGGCAGCAAACGGTGCGGAAAACACCAGGCCGCTGAAGGCTCCGGCAAGGGTGCTGATAAGTGTTATGCCAACCTGAATTGCCGAGAGGAATTTCCCTGGATTTTCAAGCAGCTTCAGCGCGATTTCGGCCGATTCATGGCCTGCATCACGCAGCTCATGCAGACGGCTTGCCCGGGAAGAGATAATGGCGAATTCAGCCATGGAGAAAAAGCCGTTGGCGGCAATCAGCGAGAAAAGAATGACTGCTTCAAGCAGGTAGGAGTCCATTGTGTTCATTAAGTTGAAAAAGCCTGGCATTGTAAGGCAGAGCTCGCCCGAATTGATGCCTGTTGCCGGTAATATAGGCATCTTGGAGAAAGTGCGGGCGACATTCGTTTTGGGCTGCGCAGGACAATTTTTTTCAAGGGGGATTCTGTTGTATTATAAACATAATCACCTTGATAATATTTTTACCTGTTGGAGCTGGAGGCTCCGTGCCATGAGTTTTCATTGCCCGCCTTTGAGGCCGGGAATGGCTGTCCTGGGAATGTTTCTGTTTTTTGCCGGGTGCAGTTCGCCAGATAATTCGGGGGAGAGCTCTTCGGAGATGTACGCCAAAGCTTCCGATCTCGGCCGGCACGGTCAGTATGCAAGGGCCATTGAGCTCTATGGGCGTGGTCTGGCACTTGAATCCCTTGACCCCCCTTCAGATGCTGCGGTGGTTGCCCTTGTTTCCAAGCGCTGGCTGGAGGGTTTGACGGGTTCGTATGATGCGGCTCTGGCGACAACAGAGGTTCTTGAGGGGCTTGAGGAGGGGACTCTTCCGGACTCCGTGCGGACTGCAGTTCTTGTTGACAAGGCGGGGTGGCTTGGAGAGCTTGGTCGCTTCACCGAGGCGGCCGATGCTCTTCGCGGCGTGCGCAATCCCGATTCCGCCGTGAAGATGAGGCTTGCGGCATTACTGCTTCAGAGTGGCGATGCGAAAGAGGCGGAGGCTCTTTATCGCCCGATGACTCTATGGCGGAATCCGCCTTCTGTGCGCATTCAGGCCTGGGCAGGCCTGTTGCGATGCAGAGTGACCGATCCGGCCGTGGTTGTTGAAGATGGGGAAACGGTGGCTCAGAAGATAGTGGCGGAGTCGGGGCGCGTGCTGCGGATGAAGGGGGAGCCGGCGGTGCGCGCCCGCGCCCTTCGCGCAGCCGCCTCCAGTCTTCAGCTTCTTCAGCGGCATCAGCGGAATGCGAGTTTTCTGCTGTTCCGCGCGCTCAGTCTGGCAGAAGGGTCGGGCGACAGGTTTCTCTATCAGGTACTGCGTCTGGAGTCCAATGCGGCGATTGTCCGAAAAGAGGTCCCCTTTCGTGAGGTTGCAGCGTATTTCGAGGAGCATGGTCTCTCGTATGCGCGGGCTTCGGCACTTTTTATGCTCTCTGAGGCCGGGGGTCTTACCGACAAAGAGCGCATAAGCGCACTGGAGGAGGGGTTCGCGGCGGCATGGCAGAGCGCTCCGCCCTATCCTTCGCCAGCCATGCTTGCCCGGGAGAACCGTGCTGCGCTCCATCTCAATGGTTTTCTTCTGAAGAATCCGAGAATTTTCGAGCTTTTTGATGTGGCTCAGCGGATGGGGATGATGCGGCTTGGCCGATCCCTCATCAGGGGAGGAGAGGAGTTCCGGCTCGGCACAGGAACTGCTCCGGAGCTTGAGACTGAGGTTCGCAGGTTGCTGGTTGAAATTTCAGGTCTTTTGCAGCGCAAGGCAGATATGGTGGACAGAGCGGCAGGAATCGGGATGAACCGCGCGACTGATCAGGCGCTCAATATGAAGCGGGGCAGGCTGTTTGAGCTGCTTCCCTCTGTGAGGGTGCGTGAGCCGGCGATTGCTTCGGCTCTGGCGCTCAACCCCGTGACGCTCCGAACCGTGCAGGAGACTCTTGGCGATGACCAGGCGATTGTGCGCCCCATTTTTTCTGACAGCCTGGCTGCTGTGATGGTGGTTGGAAAGCGTGATCTTCAGATTGTTGGCAGCGTTGCCGCGTTTGATTCTCTGCATACGCCCTCCATTGCCGTGGCGGGAATCAGGCGGGAGCTTGCCGACGGTCCGGGGTTTTCCCATCTCAAAGGGGGGGAGGGAGAGTGGTTCGAGCGAGCACTTTTCCGGCCGCTTCTCACGGCCGTTCAGCCATACAGCCGCATTGTGGTTGTAGCTGACGATGTGCTTCCGTTTCATCTGCCACTTCCTGGGGCGGCTCGTCCGGAGCAGCATCGATTTTCCTACCTTCATTCATTCAAGGAGTTTGTGATTATACAGACTGCTGCGGCGCTTCCTCCCGGCCCCTCGCGCATTGTATTCTATTCCGCCATTGACCATGACGGGCCGATTCGCCACAAGCTTTTTTATCCGCACGACAGGGTTTTTCTGGTCTGGAAGCACTTCACCATGGAGGAGCAGGAAGAGTTGCGGGATGAGATAGGGGCGGAAATGCAGTCGACCGTTTCAGGCGCGCTGGCACTTCAGAAACTCAAAGAAGATGGGGATTCGAAATGGTTGTATCTCTCCTCTTATGGAACTGACTGATTGCGTTTGACTCACTTTTTCTGATACAGTGGATGTGAGTTTTTATGGTTATTAATAAATGCATGCGCATTGTAAAAAAATTCACAAAGAGGTTTTTTTTTCGTTTTTTTGTATTTTCTTTGTAAGTGAAGTTTATTGCTTTCTCCCATCGCAGTAGCAACCGGGATGTGTGGACATGTCAGCCCCCCAGCCACCAGAATCAGCACTGGCGAGGATTGTTGCGGAGCTCAGGGCGGCCAGGGTCGCCAGAGGCCTGTCGCTTCAGGAACTCAGCCGCCTGCTGAAAATTCAGGAGCATTACCTTGCCGATATTGAGGACGGAAACCTTTCGTTTCTTTCCTGCGCATATGTTTATGCATATATAAAGGAATATGCCCGGGAAATGGGCGTTGGCGATACCGCGAGGCTTCAGGCCTGCCGGCGGGAGCTGGGAGTTCTCGTCGGAGTGAAGGAGACCGGTATTACCGATTATATTCAGTCGCTCTCTCCTGCCGGTATGTTCCGGAACAGTTCACTGTACGGGTTCCTGCAGGGACTCCGGAAAAAGAGTGTTGTTCTTGTCCTCACGGTGCTTGCCGCAATTTTTGTACTTGCTGCCGGTGCGGTTTCGCTCTCTTCAGGCAGTGGCGGGGGGGGACTTTCTTCAGCTGTTGCCCCTGATTCCACTGATGCAATGGTTGTGGCTGATTCAGTTGCTTCAGTCAGCCCTGTTGCTGAAGCCGCCGGGGGGACGAGAGCAGAGTGAGGGGGCCAGTGCCAAGGCTGTTAGCCTCTGCTGTTGGTTCCTGAAGGGCGGCTGAAAAGACCGCCTTTGTCGATCGCTGAAATAAGATAAAAAAAGTCCGATTATTTGGAATTTATTGTTGTCCTTTTGTGATTGCATACTGTATACTGTTTGAAAGGTTCACAATTGTCATGCCGTCTTGCAGGAACTCCCCATAAATGGTTGTGGCGTTGTGATGAAAGCAGTTTATTGGGTATTATCCATTTTTTGAAACGGCTATACGGAGCCCTCTGCCTATGAAAACCCTCTATGGCAACATTACTGAGACAGTAGGCCGGACGCCGCTTGTACGGCTGAATCGAATGAGCGAAGGGTGCCGGGCTGAGGTGCTTGTGAAGCTTGAGTCCTTCAACCCTCTGTCGAGCGTAAAGGACAGGATAGCGGTTTCAATGATTGAGGATGCGGAGCGCTCAGGCAGGATAGGAGCTGAGACGACTCTTGTGGAACCGACAAGTGGAAATACCGGTGTGGGTCTTGCGTTCGCCTGTGCTGCAAAGGGTATACGACTGATGCTTGTGATGCCCGACAGCATGAGTGTTGAGAGGCGCCGACTGATGCGGATTCTTGGTGCGGAGCTGGTGCTGACTCCCGGTTCAGGGGGGATGACGGGTGCCATCAGAGAGGCTGAACGGCTTCTCGAGGAGATTCCCGACAGCCTTATGCTTCAGCAGTTCAGCAACCCTGCCAATCCTGAGGCGCATCGCAGAACAACTGCTGTGGAGCTATTGGAGGACACAGGGGGATCGATTGACTTTTTTGTGGCGGGCGTGGGAACCGGAGGTACTGTTACGGGCGTTGGAGAGGTGCTGAAGGCATCATGCCCGGGGGTGAGGATTGTGGCAGTAGAGCCGGAGGACTCGCCGGTCCTGTCTGGGGGCCAGCCGGGACCCCATAAAATTCAGGGGATAGGTGCAGGGTTTGTGCCACCGGTCTTGAATCTGGAAGTTATTGACGAGGTTGTGAGGGTGAAGGCTGAAGAAGCGGGGGAAGTCGCCCGGCAGCTGGCCCTGAAGGAAGGAATTCTTGCCGGAATTTCGTCGGGAGCAGCTCTGAAGGCGGGGCTGGATGTTGCCCGAAGAGAGGGGATGGAGGGTAAAAGGGTTGTGGTGCTGCTTCCTGACAGTGGCGAAAGGTATCTGTCTACCTGGCTGTTTGAGGAGGAGTGAAAATAGTTTTTCAATAAGTATGATTGAAGTGCCATGAAGGTTTATTTAGACAATAATGCTACTACCCCTCTTCATCCAGAGGTGAAGAAGGAGATGGCGGCGGCGATGGAGATGTTCGGCAATCCCTCCAGCATGCATGCGTGGGGGCGTGAGGCCCGGGCAAATGTTGAGGATGCGCGGCACAAAGTTGCCAGGTTCATTGGGGCAGACGACCAGGAGGTGGTGTTTGTTGGCAGCGGCTCGGAGGCGAACAATACGGTGCTTTCGCTTTTTGTCTGTGCATCAAGCCAGTGCATTCCCGGCACATCCATGCGCAATGCCATCATCACCACGAAAATAGAGCACCCCTGCGTTCTGGAAACCTCTGAGTGCCTGATGCACCGCGGGGTCAATGTTGAGTATCTCGATGTGGACCAGTACGGCCGGATAGATCTTGATCAGCTGAAGGGGATGCTTGGTGATCATGTGGGGCTGGTGTCTGTGATGATGGCCAATAATGAGATAGGTACCCTGCAGGATATTCGGGCAATCACTGAAATGGTTCATGAGAGCGGGGCATTCATGCATACCGATGCTGTGCAGGCGGTTGGCAAGATACCCGTTGATGTGCGGGATCTGGGTGTTGATTTTCTGACCATGTCTGCTCATAAGATTTATGGCCCCAAAGGGGTTGGTGCGCTTTTCGTCAAGAAGGGAATTCCCTATTGCCCTCTGATTCGCGGTGGTCATCAGGAAAAGGGCCGGAGGGCCGGGACTGAAAATACCCTTGGCATTCTCGGTATGGCACGGGCTGTGGAGATGCGCGCACTTGAAATGCATGAGGAGGAGGCTCGCCTGCTGGTCATGAAAGAGGTGCTGCGCAAAGGCATTGAAGAGCGGATTGACGACATTTATTTCAACGGACACCCGACCGAGTCTCTTGCCGGAACCCTCAATGTTTCCTTCCCTGGTGCGGAGGGCGAGTCTATCCTTCTTTATCTGGATCTTGAGGGGATAGCCGTCTCAACAGGTTCGGCATGCGCGTCGGGATCGCTTGATCCTTCACATGTGCTTCTTGCCACGGGGTCGGATGCGGAGCGGGCGCACGGTTCAATCAGAATCAGCATGGGCAGGGATACTACGATGGAGGAGGTGGAATATCTTCTGGATGTTCTTCCGGGAATCATTTCACGAATCAGAAACATGTCAACGGCATATATAAAAGGAGGAGCACATGCTGCAAGCAGGTGAGTGGGCATACAGCGAGACACTGAAAGAGCATTTCATGAACCCGAAGAACATCATGCAGGGCGAGGATACCGATGCGTTCGACGGCGTGGGCATGGAGGGCAACCTGCAGTGCGGTGATCAGATGATGGTGGTGATAAAGGTTGATGGCGGGAAGCAGGTCATTACAGACTGCCAGTGGAAAACCTATGGCTGCGCCAGTGCGATTGCCAGTACCTCCATTCTCTCGGAGATGGTGAAGGGGATGACGCTTGAGCAGGCCTTCAATGTGTCGCCCAAGGATGTTGCCAAAGAGCTCGGCGGTCTTCCCGATAACAAGATCCACTGTTCGGTGCTGGGCGACAAGGCGCTTCGTGCGGCAATCAACAACTATTATGTGCGCAACGGCATGGAAGACAAGGTGATGGAGGAGAAGGCGAAAATTGTCTGCCAGTGTATGAGCATTACCGACCATGACATTGAAGAGGCTGTTCTGGAGGGGGCAAGAACCTATTTTGAGCTGCAGGAGCGGACCAAACTTGGAACGGTTTGCGGGCAGTGCAAAGATGAGGCTGAAAGCCTGCTTGACAAGTTCAAGCATCTCCATTTCGGTGCCTGACACTTGAGAATGAAGCACGAGAAAGGAAGGTCGTTTTACATCCACACCTTCGGTTGCCAGATGAACCAGGCGGATTCCGCCATCATCACCGCCATACTCATGGACGGGGGATTCAGGGTTGCCGGCAGCCAAGAGGATGCGGATATCGTGATTCTCAATACCTGCGCTGTCAGGGAGAATGCAGTTGAGCGGATTACCCACCAGCTGCAGTTTCTCCGGGGGGCAAAAAGGAGGAAGAAATCACTTCTCGTTGGTGTTGCAGGCTGTGTGCCGCAGCACCTTAAAAGAGAGATGCTGGAGATGTTTCCCGTCATTGATTTTCTCGCCGGCCCCGATACCTATAGAAACCTGCCCGCGCTGATAGGGGATGCTGAGGAGGGTAAACGGCCTGCAGCGCTTGAATTCAGGATTGAAGAAACATATGCGGGCATAGATCCTTTTCGCGAGGTCGGGGTTGGTGCTTTTGTTCCAGTTACGCGCGGGTGCAACAATATGTGCGCGTTCTGTGTGGTTCCCTTTACCCGTGGCCGTGAACGCAGCCAGCCTTTTTCGGCAGTCATGGATGAAGTCCGCCGTGTTGTGGAGAAAGGGTATGGTGAAATCACTCTGCTCGGTCAGAATGTGAATTCATATGCCGATCCAGAAGGGGGGAGAGACTTTGCCTCCCTGCTTCGTGCCGTCAGCAGGGAGGCTCCCGGATGCCGGATCCGCTTTACGACTTCTCATCCCAAAGATATTTCTCCCGATCTTGTTGACGCCATAGCCGACAGTCCGAACATCTGCAACCATGTTCATCTGCCTGTCCAGTCCGGTTCCTCCCGTATGCTGCATCGGATGAACCGCGGCCACGGCATTGACGAGTACCTGGAAACAGTTGCCCTTCTTCGCCGGCGCATTCCCGGGGTTTCGCTCACGACCGACCTCATTGCGGGTTTCTGTGGTGAGGAGGATGAGGACCATGAGGCAACCCTTGCGCTTCTGCGGGAGGTTCGTTATGACAACGCTTTCATGTTTTACTATTCACCGCGCTTTGGAACTGCAGCATGGAAAACACTTGCGGATACGGTACCGCTTGCAGTGAAGAAGCAGAGGCTTCAGGAGATCATCGATCTTCAGCTCAGCATTTCTGCCGAATGCCTGCAGGAGGCTGTCGGTTCAGTGGTCGATGTGCTTGCCGAGTCGGAAAGCCGCCGTTCCACGGAGCAGCTGATGGGGAGGACCGGGACCAACCGTGCCGTGGTGTTTGACCGGGGCGGGGCCCGTCCGGGCGACCGGGTCAGCGTTCTCATCTCAAAAGCATCATCCGCGACACTCACCGGAGTTAACCAGGGGGTGCTCCCGGCGTTTTATTCTTGAAGGGTATTTGATTACATTGTTCAATCAGTTTTCCTCAATGTAACAGCCCCTTTCAGGCTCCAGGAGCGAAGTACCACATGGCAGCATCCCCGGCATCCGGATTCGTCAACAAACTCAGGGCACATCTTGAACTGCTTGATCCTGTTACCTGGATAAGTGTGTTCCCTGGTCTTGCATGCGGCGCCATGGCGTCCGGCTCAATGCAGGCAACTCCTCATGATTTTCTCATTCTGCTGGCTGTTTTTCTGATGTACGGGCCTCTCGGTACCGGTTTCAGCCAGTCGGTCAATGATTATTTCGATCTTGAGCTTGACATGGTCAATGAGCCGACCCGCCCGATTCCTTCAGGACGGCTGACCAAAAAAGAGGCGCTCTTGAACTGCATTGTCGTGCTGCTTCTTGCCATAGGGATAGGTATCTATGTTGGTCTTGATACCGGTGGAGTGCGCGGGATGGTCATCATGGGCATGATTTTTTCTGCCCTCTTTGTTGCCTACATCTATTCCGCTCCACCTCTGAAGCTGAAAAAGAACATTTTCGCCTCCGCCCCCAGTGTCGGCTTTTCGTATGGCTTTGTCACCTTTCTTTCGGGCAACGCCCTGTTCAGCGATATTCGTCCTGAAATCGTCTGGCTTGCAGCCCTGAACTTCTTCATGGCCGTTGCGCTGATCATACTCAATGATTTCAAGTCGGTTGAGGGTGACCGTGAGGGTGGGCTCAAGTCGCTTCCCGTCATGATTGGTTCCAGAAACACATTTCTGGTGGCATTTGCCATTATTGATGCGGTTTTTGCCGTTCTGACCTGGCTCTCGTTCACCTGGGGATTCACTGTGCCGATGGTGCTGGTGATTCTGGGTCTGGCAATGAATGTCTACATTCAGGCTCAGCTGCTTTTGGATCCCAAAGGGGGCATTTCGTTCATGCAGGGAGCTGTGGATGACGGTTTCGGCAATGCCATAGGAAAGAGCGATGTGCAGGAACACAACAGCTTTCTGAGATTTCAGGTTGCCAACAATGTGCTTTTTCTCGTCAATAATCTGATCATTGCAGGTATGATCGGCATCAAGTACATGCAGGCATAACTTTTCAATTCTGATTCAATCAAGCCCCATGGATACACTTCAGCATAACGCCCTCGCAGCGCTGCTCACCTTTGTCTATGTGTTCAGCGTCCCGCCTCTCATGGATTATCTTGTGACCAGCCGCGGTCTTCCGCGCGACATCAGCCGCAAAATCACCCATATCTGCGCCGGTTCGGTCATTGTGTTTCTTCCTCTTTTCATAGACGGTGACTGGACCCAGTATCTCAATATTGCCGTTTTTGCAGTCTGGGCGCTGCTTCTCGTACAGAAAGGGCTGTTTGCCGCCGATGATGATCAGGCGGTCAAAACCATGACCCGTACTGGTGACAGGAAGGAGCTCCTGCGTGGCACGCTCTACTTCGTGGTGGTGGCAATGATCTGCGGCACCCTGTACTACAAACAGTTCGAGGGGGTTCTGGCCATGGCCATACTTGGTTGGGGAGATGGTCTTGCGCCTATTGTCGGGACACGCCTTGGAAAAATAAAGTACGAGGTTCTGAGCCCCAAGACGGTGGAGGGCAGTCTTGCATTTTTCGCGGGAGCTGCAGGGGCGGGCCTTTTCTTTGTGCAGCTGATTGTTCCCGAGGCGTTTGACGCCGGCAGAATCATTCTGATTGCCCTGATTGCGACTGTGGTTGAAGGGGTGAGCCCCCGTGAGGTCGACAATATTGCCATACCCGTTACTGTCATTGCAGCGGCCAGCTTCCTGTAACATAAACTTCTGAACAGGCAGTCGATGGCGGCCATCTATTTCATCAGCGATATTCATCTCGGTCTTCAGGACGAAGGGGAGGAGCGCCGGAAACTCGAAGGGCTCAGGCGCCTTTTTGCTGCCCTCAGGGAGGGAGACTCCCTCTACATGCTTGGTGATGTGTTTGATTACTGGATGGAGTTCCGCCAAGTGATTCCGAAGGGCTTTACCGGTTTTTTCTGTCTCCTTTTGGAACTTTCGAACCGGGGGGTCAGGGTAACCTATCTGCCGGGCAACCATGATTTTTATCTTGGTTCTTTTTTTGATCGTGAGCTCGGAGTCAGAACCATTGATACCGTTGACGGACCTCTTTCATTTGAGTTTGAGGGGCGGCGGTTTATTGTTGCTCATGGAGATGGTCTTGGTGAGGGTGACGGGGGGTACAAGTTTTTTGCACGCTTTGTGAGGAACCGGTTCAATCTTGGTCTGTTGACCGGATTTCATCCGGATCTGGCAGTCGGTCTGATGAAATGGCTTTCCCGGCTCAGCCGCACCCATAAGCCCCAAAGCCGGGTGATGGAGACGGACAGGCTGCTGGAGTATGCCCTGTCGCTCGAACGGCAGCAGGAGTTTGATTATTTTCTCTGCGGTCACAACCATTCAGGCGGCAAAAAGGAGCTGAGGCGGAAGGGGGCGTACTATGTCAACCTTGGTTCATGGATTGAGGGAGGGACGCCTTACGGGGTATTTGAGCATGGAGTTTTTCAACTGAAGGAGTCATAACGCTAAACAGGATACAATGAGCAATTCAAACAGGGTGCTGAAATTGGGACTGCCGAAAGGAAGTCTGCAGGATTCAACAATAGAGCTTTTCGGTAATGCCGGGTTTCATTTTTCTGTCCAGAGCCGGTCATATTTTCCCTCAATTGATGATGATGAACTGGAAGCCATTCTCATCAGGGCGCAGGAGATGGCACATTATGTAGAGCTTGGTGCTTTTGATGTTGGTCTGACCGGAAAGGACTGGATCATTGAGACAGGAGCCGATGTGGTTGAGGTTGCGGATCTTGTGTATTCAAAAGCCTCCATGCGGCCTGTGCGCTGGGTGCTTGCGGTTCCGGAAAATTCACCGATCAAGACGGTGAAGGATCTTGAAGGAAAGCACATTGCCACCGAGGTGGTAAACATTACCAGGAAGTATCTTGAGTCGAATGGGGTGACGGCTGCCGTTGAGTTCAGCTGGGGTGCTACAGAGGTTAAACCCCCTGACCTTGCCGACGCCATTGTGGAGGTGACGGAAACCGGATCCTCACTTCGGGCAAACAAGCTGCGAATTGTTGAAACCATTCTTGAGTCGAACACCAAGCTGATTGCAAACAAAAGCTCGTGGGACGATCCATGGAAGCGGGAGAAAATCGAGAGCATGGCGCTGATGCTCCAGGGGGCAATCAATGCCCAGGGCAAGGTGGGGCTGAAAATGAATGCCCCGGAATCTGCTCTTGAGGCCATTACCGCAATGATTCCCGCACTTCGTCAGCCGACGGTTTCCCATCTTGCCCATAACCAGTGGGTCGCTCTTGAGGTTATTGTTTTGGAAAGAGAGGTCCGCAAGCTTATCCCGGAGCTGAAAAAAGCCGGTGCCGAGGGTATTTTCGAGTACGACATCAACAAGCTGATCAACTGAGTATCGGCATTTCCTCCGGGCTTTCGCTTCCCCTTTTGGCAGCGGGAGCCCGGGGTTTCCCAGGGAGCGCACTTTTTCTTTTTACCGTCCATGCTTCTCTTCTATCAGCTTCTGGTTCTCGGTGTTCTCATTGTGCTGTGGGCCATACTGATTTCCAATCTCATTGAACTTCGTCCTCTCCCTCAGGTCATGGAGGGTAGAGAGGGTGCCGGTCCGATGGTATCGGTTCTTGTTCCCGCCCGTAACGAAGAGGATACCATTGCACGCTGCATTGCCTCGCTGGAGCGGCAGCAATACCCCGAGTTTGAAATTCTCATTCTGGATGACGGATCAACCGACCGTACGGCGGAGATTCTTCGTCGGCTGGAAAAAGAAGGCGGGGGACGGGTCCGCATATTCTCCGGAAAGCCGCTGCCGCAGGGGTGGCATGGAAAGAGCTGGGCATGTTTTCAGCTTGCAGGTGAGGCCCGTGGCGATATGTTTCTTTTTACCGATGCCGATACGGCGCACGGACCCGATTCGATTGCCCGCTCGGTGAGGGGGATTGAGGAATCAGGGGCTGACATGCTTTCACTGACTCCTTTTCAGGAACTTGGTTCATTCTGGGAAAAGGTTGTTGTTCCTATGGTCTATGTCATTCTTGTCTCCCTCTTGCCGATTCGGCTTGTCAAGAGCAGCCGGCAGCCCTCGTTCTGTTTTGCCAACGGTCAGTTCATTCTTTTCCGTCGGGAGTTTTATTCCCGCATGGGAGGGCATGAGGCAGTTCGGCGGGACCTGGTTGAGGATGTCTGGCTCTGCATGAAGGCAAAGTCACTTGGTGGGCGTGTTGCGGCTTATAATGGAACTGATGTGGTTAGCTGCAGGATGTACCGGAATTTCCGGGAGGTGTGGGCGGGGTTCTCCAAAAATCTTTTTGCCGGCCTGAGCTACAGCATACCGGGTCTCGTCGTCATGATTGTTTTTACCCTGATGCTTTTCGTTGTGCCCTGGATAGTTATGTTCTCTTCCATGGCGGCAGGTTCATTCGGGCTCGTGGAGTTTCAGCTTCCGCTCCTTCAGATTGCCCTGGTGCTGCTCTGTCGCGTGCTGATAGCATTCCGGTTCCGTCAGTCCGCCGTTTTTGCGCTTCTTGATCCGCTTGCCCGGCTGGTGCTGGTTGCCATTGCTCTGAATTCTTTCCGACTTATGGCGTGGAGTGGCGGGGCTGTATGGAAAGGACGGCAGTATAAATTTTCGTAACGGGCGTGTGTTTGGGTGAAGGGGATAATTTTTTTTAAATTCTACAGATATTTTTGTGCACGGGCAGGCTCGTGAGGAGTTGAGGCGTTTTGTGCACGCAATAATTAAATGAACGCATCATGGGATTTCTGTCAAAAATTTTTGGAAAAAAAGAAGAGGAGCTGGTATTCCCGAAGGTTAAGGAAGATGAGAATCTCAAGGCAACGCTTGAAGGCCATCTTGACAGGGTTCTCGGTGTGCGTTTCAGTGCCGATGGCACAAAGATTGCCAGTGGCGGTTTTGATGAACTGGTCATGCTGTGGGATGTAGCTTCAGGGTCGGTAATACACACCATGAAGGGCCATGAAACCTGGGTTGAGTGTATTGACTATAGCCGTGACGGCAGATGGATTGCCAGCGGAAGCACAGACAGCACTGTCAGGATATGGGATGCTGCCGCCGGCACATGCAGCCATGTGTGTAAAGGGCACGATACTGCTGTTCGCATGGTGTCGTTCAGCCCAGACAGTAAAACAGTGGCCAGTTGCTCGCGTGATACAACCATACGGCTCTGGGAAGTTGAGACCGGCAAAGAGAAGGCGCTGTTTCAGGGGCACAAATCATATATCGAGTGCCTTGCCTTCAGTCACGATGGTACAAAAATCGTCAGCTGCGGCGAGGAACCAGTTGTCAAGGTTTGGGATGTGGCAACAGGAAAAAATAGTGCAAATTATGAGACCGGTGACAAGCTTTCGCATACGGTCGCCTTCAGTCCCGATGACCGGTTTATTGCTTTTGGCGGGCGTGACGCAAAGGTGAGGATTCTTGATGCAGCCAACGGCAGCGTTGTGCATGTACTTGAAGCCCACCAGGATGCGGTTCGCGGACTCTGTTTCAGCCCTGATGGCGCAATGATTGCCAGCGCGGCAAATGATGAGTCGGTAAGGCTTTGGGATACTGCCTCGGGTAAACTGCTCCATACCTATCGGGGCCATGTGCTTGAGGTACAGTCTGTGGATATTTCTCCCGACGGAAAGACCATTGTCAGCGGAAGTGACGACAGGAAAATCAAGATATGGGGAATTACAACGACTGCCTGAGTCGTCATTTTTCGGCTCCGGGACGCTTCCCGGGGCTGTTTTTTTGCATTTTTTGCTTTAAAAAGCAGTGCAAACTGCAAATCCCGCTTTTGGATTCACTGGAGAGTGAGTACATTATGTATAAGGGTGCAAATAAAGTGCGTCTTAAGGCAATGCCGGATCTCCCGGAAAACATAATAAGAGAACATAATGGAAAATCAGGTTGAAGGAACGGTAAAGTGGTTTAACGAGGAAAAAGGATACGGCTTTATCCAGCAGAGCGAAGGTAAGGATGTGTTTGTGCATTACAGTGCAATCAACGGGTCCGGACGGAAAACCCTTGTAGAAGGGCAGAAGGTCACCATGGAGGTGTCTCAGGGCGATAAGGGGCTTCAGGCAGGAAATGTAACTCCTCTCTGAGACGGCTTTCTTTCCCTGCATCAGTTTCCCCCTATCAGTCATAATCACAACAGGCGATGGCCAAGGCCGTTGCCCAGCGTGAGCTTTATTTCGGCTCTCTGTCAGGCAGCTTTGGTGAGCCTGCCTGTTATGCTGCCGGCCAAAGTCCCTGTGGCTTAAAACGCCAGGTGAAGACCATGGGCATTATTCTTCTTGATATCGGCAATGTTATGGTGCGCGTTGATTTTGACGCGTTCAGCAGCGCTGTTGCCGTTCCGGGCGACGGGGTTTCTCATGAAATTTTCAACAGATATTGCACAGGCTCACTTAAGAGCCAGCTTGACAGGGGTTTGCTTGACCCTGCGGTATTCATTGACCGTATGGCTGAGGACCCTCTTGTCAGGCCGATGCCCCGCCAGGAGCTGGTAAGGGCGTGGCAGGAGATATTTTTCCCGCTGGAAGGAGCTCAGGAGGGAGTGAGGGCTCTTGAGCAGGAGCACCGCCATTGGATTATGAGTGATACTGACCCACTGCATTTTGACTCTCTTTTGCGTACGGTTCCTCATCTTGCCAACCATGAACGCTACTATCTGTCTTTCAGGCATGGAAGCTTGAAAAGCAGTAATGAGGCGTTTCGGCATGTGTTGACGGACAGTGGTGTTCATCCGGACCAGCTGCTTCTTATAGATGACAGACAGGAAAATTGTGATTCAGCTGCCCATGAGGGCATTGGGAGCGTCCTGTTCTCCTCATGGCCGGAAACACTGTTGGCTGTGCAGAACTTCTCCCCTTCACGGCCATGAACAGCGGAGCTGCAGGAAGAGTGTCCGTCTCACCCGATGAAGTGGTTTTCAGTTTCATGCGCTCGTCCGGTGCGGGTGGTCAGAATGTCAACAAGGTGGAGACTGCCGTTCATCTTTCGTTTGATATTGCGGCCTCTTCGCTTCCCGAACGCGTTAAAACGCGCCTGCTTGCCGGCAGTGACCGCAGGATATCGAAAGGGGGAGTGCTGGGAATCAAGGCGCAACGGTTCCGGTCACAGGAAAAAAACCGGGAGGACGCTTTTTTTCGTCTTCAGTCGCTTGTTGATGCGGCAGCTGTTGAGCCGGTCATCAGGCGACCTACCAGACCTAAGCGAAGTGCAGGCGTGAAACGGCTTGAGCAGAAGGGCCGGCTGAAGAGGAAAAAAATGCTGCGGGGTCGTGTTGAGCCCGAATAAGCATCTTCGTTACAGAACCGCTCCGCCATTCTGGTTGTCAGAGCCTGCAATAAAGGTGCTTCTGTCGTCAAGTTTTGCTTTCATGAGGCTGACTTCAGCCAGAAAGTTGACCATCTCCTTGCGGGTAATGGTTCTGGAGGAAGTCGTTCCCAGAGCGGTAAGCGGGTTGATGTGTTTGCCCCGATGGATGATGCGGAAATCAAGATGCGGGCCGGTAGAGTTGCCCGTGGAGCCGACATAGCCGATGATCTGACCCTGCTTTACTCTGGCGCCGTAGCGGGTTATGAGGGCAAACCTGCTCAGGTGCAGATACTGTGAGTGGTCTCCTCCTGCATGGGCAATGGTGATCATGTTACCGGCCCCGCCTTTGCGCCCCTTGAAGATGACTCTTCCGTTAGCCGTTGCTTTGACTGGTGTTCCGCGTGGTGCAGCAAGATCCACCCCTCCGTGAAAATGCCTTGTCCTGAAAATGGGATGTGTTCTGTACCCGAATCGGCTTGAGACTCTGGAGTAGTTGCAGGGTTTGGCAAAACGGGAGATGCGTTCAACCGAGCGGCCTTTTTCATCATAATACCCTTCTATCCCTTTTGCATCGGTGTAGCGATAGGCCCGGTACGATCGTCCGGGCAACTTGATTTCAGCTGCCAGAATGGTTCCGGTGCTGATAAAGTCGTCTCCCAGCCATTTTTCTTCAAACAGTGCCCGGTAGTGTGTGCCGGGGGCAATGTCGCGACGGAAATCAACCCTTGTTCCAAGCAGCTTCTGCATGCCGGGAAGGAGTCCTCTGCGGCCTTTTGCCTGCAGCGAGCGGGCAAGGCTGTGCTCTACAGTTCCTTCAAGAGCTACGGTACGGGTTTCAAAATCGCGGATCTCTTTGTTGACGCTGAATGGACCGGCTTCTATGTCACGCTGTACGGTAATGGTTGTTGCGCGGTCCTGAAAATAGGAGAAGCGTATGAGGGATCCGTCGCTGCTTTTTTCCGTTTCATAGATTTTGCCGGGGCGGAAGGAGCGGATACTGAATGAGCCCTTGAGCTGTCCTGTTATCTGGTGGATTTCCTGCGGAGAAAGACCTTCGTTCTGGAGAATGCTGTAGACGGATTGGCCAGTTCTGACGGTTTCCTTCGTGATGACGGGGGCTTTTTCCTGAGGGGTTTCTTCAATGGTGACGGTCTGTCCGTCACTGGTGACGCCGAGTTCATCGGCATAATGGCCGGAAAGGGGGATATAGACGGAGAGAGAGAAAAAAACGAGGACAAGACCTCCTGTAATGAACGACAGCCAGTAAGCAGGGGTTATCTTTTCTTTATATTGAGCTCCGAGGCGGGCTAAATGACTGACAAGTGCCTGTAGTTTTTCCATTATATATAATCAGTATATCGGCTGGACGACATGGGGGCCGAATATTACAAGGGGTTTTATAAAGTTAACACTTTTTTCTGTCTATTAGAAACCCCTGAATGACATATGCGTCAGAATTCTGCTGTCCGTTCACTCCTTGCATGCAGCGTTCTGTATGGGCACTGCCCTGATTCAGATATTCAGTAACCAGACCAAAACAAGAGCACATGATCAGAACAAATGAAGAGAAGCTGGTGGAATTTCTCCTCCAGTGCCAGCCGGGACAGCCCCGGACAAGAGGAAACTGGGAAGTGGACCATCAGGGAACCCCTTTCATTCTTCCTTCGATTGGCGGCATTACCCTGAACATCCAGGCGGGTGACAGTGCATTCGGATGGGAGGGCGACCATATCGAGCCTGGAGTGAGCTGTACCGCTGATACCCTGAAGCCCTTTGAGCATCCCAATGTAGGATTGCAGGTCTATTCCTGCGCCGGTAACCGCGCCACCGTCATGACCGGTGAGGCGAAAGGTGCAGAAGGGACGGTTCTTGGTCACCATGGTGGCTCTGAACATGTGATTGTCGATTTCTCCCGTGATGTCAAGGAGAAACTGCTCTACAACGACACCATCATCATCAGAGGGCGTGGTCAGGGGTTGAAGCTCGTGGATTATCCCGACATCGTCCCGTTCAACCTCGACCCCCGGCTGCTGCATGCCATGAAGATCAGGGAGGCTGAGGGCGGGGTGCTTGAGGTTCCCGTCACCACCATAGTGCCGCCGGTATGCATGGGTTCCGGTATCGGTTCGGCGCATGTGGCGAAGGGTGATTACGATATCATGACGAGCGATCCGGAAACGGTTGAACAGTATGGACTTGATAACATCAGGCTTGGGGACTTTGTGGCCCTTATGGATCATGACAACCGTTATGGACGGGCTTACCGGAAGGGAGCTGTCAGCATCGGCATTGTGGTGCACAGCAATTGCCTTGAGGCAGGCCATGGCCCGGGCGTGACGACTCTTATGACGGCGGCCTCCCCCCTGATCCGTCCGGTTCTGGATCCGGAGGCTGATATTGCCGACAGGCTGGGGTTCGGTACGCAGCTGAATCCGGGCAGAAAAGGTCGTGGAGGGAAAAAGTCAAAGTAGGCGCTCCCGGAATTTTTTCACCCCACTCCGTGTTACATTAACTCCCCCTTTTTAAGGTCAATGGTCAAGATTTCGGCCACGAAAAAAAGGAGAAGCAGTCATGACACTGAAGCTGTATGGAAGGGATCCCATGAAGATGTTTGAGGATGTGTTTACCGACAAGGTCTCGCCGTTTTTCACTTCAATGATGTCACCGGCCTTCAAGGTTGATATCAGCGAAGACGACAAGGCGATTTTCATTGAGGCCGACATGCCGGGAATGAAAAAAGAGGATGTGACAGTGTCTATGGAGGATGATGTCCTCTCCATCAGTGCAGAGCGGGAGCACAGCGAGGAGGAGAAGAAAAAAGGGTACCATCGCATTGAGCGTTCCTGGGGAAGCCTCAGCAGAAGCTTTACGGTAGGTGACAATGTAGATTCAGAACACATTGATGCAAGTTACGACAACGGTGTGCTGAAAATTGTTGTACCCAAAAAGGAGCCTGAACCGAAGCGGGGTGTTGAAATTCCCGTCAAGTGAGAATGCTCACAGGGCGCTGTAACGAAGAAAACCCTCCATCTGGAGGGTTTTCTTTTTTTGTCGTTTTTGGCTTCCAGCCTCAGCAGTTGCGGATGGTGGAGTCCTGACGGTCCTTGATTGTCGACTCATCAAAATCGTCCCATTCGTGCTCGTCGTGCTCGCGCTGATAACCGGCTTCCTTGAGGCCGAAGCTCATGTCGGCAACCATTTCAGGCCGAAGCTCCTTGAGGTTTTTGACCTCATCCTGTGTCAGGATTCTCGACTTGTCGAAGCCAAGGTCGATTTCGAGCTTGCGGTTCTTGGTTTTTATCCGGTCAATATCGTAGAAGCGCTTGGTGATGGTTGTCTGGGCAAACGCCTTCAGGCAGCCGAGCATGTACTTACGGACATAGGGATCTTTGATCCACGGGTAGCCGAAGAAAGTTTTACGGGCATAGAAGCGTGCGTATGACTTCAGCACTCCTTTCAGCACATCCTCCCGCTCCATGTTGTCGGGCTTGATGATGGGTGAAACGAAGTTGTACTTGGAGTAATCGCGCACCTCAACCCTGTCGCCAAGCTCCTTGAAGAGATCGGAGAACGGCCATGGGGTGTAGATTGTCCAGTTGGCCATGTCGGGATCCCAGTCTTTGCAGAGCTGAAAGGTTTCCTCAATGGTTTCAGGGGTTTCATGCTCGAGTCCCATCACGAACTGCGCTTCAGCTACGATGCCGTTTTTCTGGAGCAGCTTGATTGCCAGCTTGTTTTCCTCAATGGTGGTCTCTTTGCGGAACCTGTTGAGGTTCATCTGGCTTGCCGCCTCAGTGCCGAGAGAAACATGGACAAGACCGGCCTTGCGGAAGAACGGAAGCAGGTCGGCATCACGCATGATGTCTGTCACCCGGGTGTTGATGCCCCAGGTTACATCGAGCTTTCGGTCGATGAGTTCCTGACAGAGCGAGACGAATTTCTGTTTGTTGATGGTCGGTTCCTCATCAGCAAGGATGAAGAATCCTACATTGTACTTTTTGACAAGCACTTCAATTTCATCAACAAAGTTTTTCGGGGTGCGTGCACGGTATCGGCGCCAGAACTGCCACTGTGAGCAGAATGTGCAGGTAAAGGGACAGCCTCTGGCAAAGTTCGGTACGGCCAGCCGGCAGTTGAGCGGAGTGTAGATGTACTTGTCCCAGTCGTACAGGCTCCAGTCGGGGCTGAGTGTGTCGAGATCTTCAATAACCGGGTGTGCTGCTGTGGCGAACACTTTCCCGTCGTCGTCAATATAAGCGATGCCTGTAATCTCTCCACGGGTTTCACGGTCGTTGCCTGCCGCAATGGCCTTGACGAGGTTGACTGCAATCTCTTCGCCCTCTCCACGGATGACATAGTCTGTTTCAGGGGCCTCACTCAGTACCTGCGGGTACATGAATGTTGAGTGGATGCCGCCCATGATGGTTCTGATTTTCGGATCGACCTTTTTGGCGATCTTCATGATATCCTGAGCCTTGAAGATGGATGGGGTGATGTTGGTTACCATCACTACATCAGGCTTGTTGGCTCTGATGATCTCTTCAATCTGCTCGTCCGGCAGGTCGTCGGCCATGGCGTCGACAAAACGGATCTGGTCGAACCCTGCTTTTTTCAGAGCGCCGCCAATATAGGCCACCCAGCTGGGCGTCCAGTTGCCGGCAATTTCAGCTCCGCCTGAATGATAATTTGGCTGAACCATCAATATTTTCATCGGCATCCACCCTCCAGATATATGTTTGTTACAAAACCGGTGTTGATCTGCTTCTGCCGTTGGCCTTTCCGGCAGCATAAAAGAGCTTTGAACAACTAATTTACAATTTATTTCCTAAAAATGCGTTGGGCTTTTGTATGGCTACTTGTGCGAGGCATGCATGAGCATGGTATGGTAGAATCCGAAACTGATCTTTTCCCGTTTTTCAACCCTCATGCCTGCGGCTTCCATGGCTTTTTCCATTTCCGAATCGCGTATCATCTGAATGGTGGTACGGCGTTCTTTTTTCGGGAAGAATCCACCAAGCCAGTGCTGGAATGCCAGAATCCTGTTGTAGGGAGCATAGGTGAAAATGACCGGCCCATTTGTGAGGCTTGCAAGATTGGCAAAAGCGTGGGCGAATCCTTCGCTTGGATAGTGGATGAGCACATCAAAGCAGACGACAGCATCAAACGAACCGCTGACCGATTCAATCGAGTTGACTTCAAACTCAATCTTGTCGGCAACCCCGGCGGCAGTGGCGTCGGTTTTGGTTTTTTCCACCATCTGTGAGGCAATATCGGCGGCCTTGACCCTGTAGCCCGCTTTTGCGATCCGTATGGTGAAGAGTCCTGTGCCGCATCCGGCATCGAGAATGAGCGAGTCTTTCGGGAGCTTGAGCTGCTCAATCCACCCGAAGGCTTTGTCCATCATGACTGCGTGGCCTTCGCGGACTGTGTTGCGGACGGTGGAGAGTTTGTCGCTTCCGTAAATCGACGCCCAGCGCTGGTAGCCCTGGCCATTGAAATAGGAGCGGAGCATTGATTTGTGTTCTTCTGCATTGAATGAGGAACTGCCCATGATAGAAGTGTTACCGGTTTTGATTGCCTTTTGCTGTCAATGTCCTTCCTGTCCTGTGCCCTCAATGTGCGACTCCAGATCGGCATACAGCTTCCGGAGTTCTTCAAGGGTATCTTCGTCGGTTTCCCAGAACCCGCGGGAGTTTGCTTCAAGAAGCCGCCTGGTCATGGAGATGGTTGCATGCGGGTTCAGTTTCCGCAACCGTTCCAGCATCTCTTTGTCCTGCAGATAGGTTTCGTTGAACTGGCGGTAGGTCCAGTTCTGCACCGCTGAAGCGGTTGCGCTCCATCCGTAGGTGTTGCCAAGATGCGCCTCAATTTCACGGACCCCTTCATAACCCTGCTCCAGCATGGCGTCATACCATTTAGGATTGAGCAGTTTCGTTCGCGCTTCAAGAGAGACCATTTTTTCCAGTGAGCTTATTCTCTGGCGTCCTCCGGGGCCGGTGCTGTCGCCAACCATGATGCCGGGACGGGTGCCTGCAATCCGCTCAACTGATTTTGAAACTCCGCCAAGATACTCATAATAATGGTCAATATCAGAAATGCCAATTTCAGCGCTGTCGATATTCTGGTATGCAAGGTTGACATGCTTCAAAGCGGAACGAAGCGCATCGGGGCATTCCAGCCATTCTCCCGCTGCTGTCACGGCAAAACCTTTTCTGCTGGTGAAGGCATCGGCAAGCTCCTGTTCGTCCTCCCATGAGCTGCTCTCCACCAGATGGTTCACATTGGCGCCGTAGCTGCCCGGTGCATTTGAGTATACCCTGTTTGACGCATCTTCCATCGGGCAGTTTCCCGTCTGCATTTCTTCCAGCACATGCTGGCGCACAAAATTCATTTCCGGGGGTTCGTCGGCTGCGGCGGCCAGTCGTGCTGCACGATCAAGCAGGCGAACCTGAACGGAGAGCAGGTCGCGGAAAATGCCGCTGATGGTCATAACCGTGTCGATCCGGGGACGGCCGAGCTCCTTGAGCGGTATGAGTTCCACATCGGCGATTTTTCCCAGTTCATCGGTTTTTGTGCGGGCACCCAGAAGTGCAAGCGCTTGAGCCACCCCTTCGCCTTCGCTTTTGAGGTTGTCTGTGCCCCAGAGCACCAGTGCGATGGAGCGGGGGAGGTCGCCGTGTTCTTCCCTGTATGCTGCAAGCAGGGCTTCGGCTGAGCGCTTTCCGGCAGTTACGGCTGCGGGGGAGGGCATTGCATAGGGGTCGAGGCTATGGATGTTCCGGCCTGTGGGGACGATTTCGGGATTGCGGACAAGGTCGTTGCCGGGTGAGGGCGGGGTGTAGTGGCCTTCCAGAGCATTGAGTACTGCCTGCAGTTCGGGGTTGTCGGCAAGGTTCACCATGATGCGCTGCAGGAAGTGCCATAAGCGCTGCAGTTCCTGCGGTTTCATGCCGGCTTTTTCCTGAAGGTACCCGTCGGCTTCGGCAATGCGGACTGGAAGGCTGCCCTCCAGCCGCTGTTTCATGGAAACGCTGTGGCCGTTGGACTGAGCGCTGCGGCTGTTGGACTGTTCCTGAAGCCTGCCGGTGAATCGTCGGACAGCTTCATGGCTTATGGCAGTAATCTCATGCCACGCTTCCTGGGCAGCCCGGTCATGCAGCATCTCTTGCTCAAGGTCGCGGAAGTTCTTTTGCAGATGAGCAGCAATGGCTTCGGGAAGTGATTTTCCGTCAAGTTCGGGCCTTGCATGCGAGGCAATGAGGGCAAGATGGTCACAGAGGCTGTCGGGCGGGGGCGCTTCACCCATCACATGGAGCCCCAGGGGAATCATCCGCTCTTCAATCTGGTAGAGTTCAGCGTTCAGCCTTGTGATGAAGCTTTCATCAGGTTCCTCCGGGCCGCCCCCCTCTATGTCCACAAGTGCTGCAAGCTCCCTGATTTCAAGGGCCAGTTCCTCTGAGGGGTTTGCGCGCCAGGCGGCAATGAGGTCGTGGAGTTTGCGGAGGTCTTTGTAGAGGCCTGCCTGCTCCAGAGGCGGGGCAAGGTAGCTGATGAGTGTGGCAAGCCCGCGTCGCCGGGCTATGGCCCCTTCACTCGGGTTGTTGACCGAGTAGCAGTAGAAGTTCGGCAGAGAGCCGATGAGCCGTTTCGGCCAGCATGAAGCGGAGAGACCTGCCTGTTTGCCCGGCATGAACTCAAGCGCTCCGTGCGTTCCGAAATGAACTACTGCGTCGGCATTGAAGCTGTGCTCAAGCCAGGTGTAGAAGGCGGCGAATGCATGGTTGGGGGAGGCGTCTTTTGCCATCAGAAGCCGCATGGGATCGCGTTCGTACCCGAAGGAGGGCTGCTGGCCGATGAAAATGTTGCCGAGGCGGCATCCGAGAATCTGAAAGTTTTTCCGGTCGTTGAGAATCTCTCCCGGCGCATCCCCCCAGAAAGGTTCCATCTCTGTGTAGGCGGGGAAGAGTTTCCGGTAGTCCTCAATCGGGAGCATTCCGCCAACATTGCCATCGGTTCCGTAAATCAGCCGGTTGCCTTCCAGGAGGCGTTCCCTCAGGGCTTCGGCGCTGTCGGGCACTTCCACCGTGTAGCCGCTCGCCTTCATTTCCAGAAGAAGCTGGTGCAGGCTTTCAAACACATTGAGAAAAGCCGCCGTGCCTGCATTGCCGAGGTTGGGCGGGAAGTTGAAGAGGATGATTGCAACCTGTTTATCGGCTGCGGATGTTTCCTTCAGCCGGAGGAACCTCTCCACCCGTGAGGAGATGGAGCGGATTTCGCTTTCAAGGGGGATGGAACGGTCACTGGCTGTTGCCGTTCCGGCGTAGACTTGTGGTTCAATGGTTCCATCCAGTTCTGGTACAGCTATGGAGAGTGCTGTCTGCAGGGGGGTAAGTCCAAGGCTTCCGCTTTTCCACTGTTCAATCGGCTGGAATGAAAGGGGGATGAGGTTGATGCATGGCAGGTTCAGTTTCTGGAGCATCTCTACAGCTTCCGGGGCCTTGTTTTCCGCAGGGCCGCCGACGAGTGAAAATCCTGTTGCGTTGAGCAGCAGTGCCGGGCGGATGGAGCCCGGCACTTCGGGATTGAAGAACTGGCGGATGGCCGGCCGGCAGTCGAGCCCGCCGCTGTAAGCAAGGCAGGTTCGTATTCCTTTCGCCTCAAAGGCTTCAACGAGGGCCTTCAGGTGGTCCATGTTGCCGCTGAGAACAGTGGAGCGCATGGCAAGGATTGCGACCGGTCCTCTGGTAAGGTGTGGACTGTGTTTTTTCTGCCACTTCAGGAAGTCGGCGGCCGTGAGAAATTCTTTCTCAGCGCCGGGGTGACAGAGCGCGGCATCAGGGTAGAAAATCGGGTCTTCCTGCGGCAGTTTTCCTTTCCACCCTTCAGCATAACGGTCAATAAGGAGGGCGAGAAATCGCTCCATGTTTTCTGCCGAGCCGTTGAGCCAGAACTGGTGTGCGGCAATGAAGGTATGGATGTCGCGCGCACGCCCGGGGATGTGCTTCATCACCTTGCTGAGGTTGCGTACCAGCGAAAGCTGGCGCTGGCTCTCCCCATGGCTGTGTTTTGGCTTGAGCTTTGCTGCCCATTGGCGGAATACCCCGGGAGGGCCACTCTCCTCTTCTTTAGCTCTCCTGAGCGAGAACCTGCCGAGTCGGGTTTCGTTGACCAGTGCCGGATTGCTGGTAATCATGCATACCGGGCAGGTGAGCGGATGGAGAAGTTTTTCGAGCGGCCGTACAATCTCTTCACTGAAAAGCATGGAGCCGAAAACGAAGTCGGCTGTGGGAAGCGCCAGAGAAAGGGTGTTCCAGAGCTCCGGGCTGTTATGGAGACCAAGGCTGAAGACCGATACCTCAAGCCCCGTACCGTGGCGCGCATTCAATGCGGCGGCCGCAGCTTTCAAGGTGCTGTTGTTGGTAGCCTCCATGGTCAGGAACACAAAATGCATAGGTGCAGCCTGTCAAAAAATGGGTGCCGTCAGAAACCGGTTCTGTCGGCCTGGTTGATGTTTGAATACAGCGGAGAGAGAGGGCTGGAAGGGTATCAGATCAACAGAACGGGACTCTGCTGAAAGAGGCTTCGGGGGCGGAGTATGGCACCGTGCGAAAGCTGTGTTTTCAGCTCTGCTGCATATGCTTCGTCCATGACCGGGTTCAATAACCGGCATGGCTGTAGATACTGTGGTCTGGAGGATGGTGCATCAGGGGATGCATGCGCAGGTCCTGAGCGGACTGTTCGGGGTATCTGCTGCTGCAGCTGGCGCTCATCGCTTTTGAGGTAAAGCGCCGCAACGGTCTCCAATGATGAGTGAGAAAGCGCAGCCGCATAGGTTCTGGATTTCTCCTTTGCCTTGCTGCCGAGTGAGGAGGTTTTCCCGATCAGTGCAAACCCGCCAACGGAAATGGCAAAGAAGAGCAGAATCTCAACAAGTCGCCAGAAGCGGCGGAATATGGTGGTGCTGTGTTCCATCATCAGTGCCCGTGTTTAACTGAAATATATCAAACGGATCACTCAAAGCGAAAAGCACGGCTGCTGGCCGTGCTTTTCGCTTTGAGTTTGCTCTTCCTCCCGGGTATTTCGTTTCGTTCAGACCTCGATGCCTTCCAGGCGGTCTTCAAGATCGCTGTATATCTCCTGGAGTTTGTCGATCATGTCGGGATCCGCGTTCCACATGCCGCGTCCGCTGGCCTCAAGCATGCGGCCTACAATATTCTTGAAAGCTTTCGGGTTGGCTTTCATGAGGCGGTCGCGCATCTTTGGATCGAAAGCATAGGTTTCAGCGGCCTCTTTGTAGACCCAGTCGTCAACACCTTTGGTAACGGCATCCCAGCCGAGCATATAGGTGAAGCGGTTGCTGATTTCCGTTGCGCCGCTGTGGCCCTGCTCCAGCATGGTGTCGAACCATTTCGGGTTAAGCAGTTTGGTGCGGAACTCCACCTTCAGCGCCTTGTCGGCGTCGTCAATCTTCACATCGGCGGTGAATGTCTCAACATAGTTGAGTTTCACATTGTCGCCCTTCGGGTTGCGGCGTCGTGCGGAGAGCTGCAGCGCTCCGGAAGATGAGAAGTAGCGGTCGATGTCGGAAATGCCGAACTCTGCGGAGTCAACCTGCTGTACTACGCGGTCCACCGTGCCGAGAAGCCCTTTGAGGATGTCGGTCTGCTGGTCGCCGTAGCGGTTGCCGCCGTAGGCAAATCCGGTGCGCTTGACGAACATGTCGTCGAGGTCCTGTTCGTCTTCCCATGCCGAGTCTTCCACCAGCTCTTCGACCTGGGAGCCGTATGCCCCCGGAGCCTGTGTGAAGAGGCGGGAGGTTGCTGCCTCAAAGTCTGCGCCCTGCTCCATGGCCAGATCCACATGCTTTTTGATGTGGTTCATCTCGTGCGATTCGTCCGCTTTGGCCGCATCCTTGACAAGTTTGTCGAGATGGTCGACCAGCACGCCGAAGGTATCGCGGAAAATGGAGCTGATCTGGATGAGCACATCAATGCGTGGGCGTCCGAGCTTTTCAAGCGGGATGAGGCTGTAGTGGCTGATTTTGCCCTGTGCGTCATAGGCCGGCCGGGCGCCCATCAGGTGGATGATGACCGCAACGGCTTCACCCTTGCTCTTGATGGTGTCGAGGCCCCAGAGTACCTGGGCAATGCTTTCAGGGTACTCGCCGTTGTTTTCTTCAACATGGCGCGCTATGATGCTGTCGGCAATCTGCTGACCGCGTTTGAACGCCAGTTCCGAGGGAATGCGCCATGGGTCGATTGCGTGGATGTTGCGGCCGGTCGGCAGAATACCTGCGCCATCGCGCACAAGATCGCCACCGGGACCTGAGGGAATGTAGCCTCCTGAAAGTGCGTGCAGGAAGCTCTTCATCTCGTTGTCGTTGTCCTCAAGGGCGTTCTTCATCGCTATGCCCTCTTTCAGCGACTCGTTCATGGCTTCTGCCATCTCTTTGGTCACTTTGGCGCCCCCTGTCAGGGTATTGAACACGGTTGCCGGATTACCACTTTTGAAAATGGTCTCGGCAATGAAGTCGCGGGTATGGCCGTCAACGGTTTCACGAACCTTCATGGCAGCCGCTTCGCCTTTCCTTGCGCGGGTGGCAAGGGTTGCGTAGTCGCTGTAGGTTCCGTTTTCGCCAATGGCACTCAGAATGATTGATGGAAGTGATCTTTCATTGCCGCGCACCTTCAGGTACTCGGTGATGGTGGTCACCTGGGTCTCAAGCTGCGGGGTAGCGCCGAACACATGCAGCGAGTTGGATATCAGACGGCCTTCAAGCTCCATCATGTAGGTGTAGAGGCGGCTGATGTACTCCTGGAACGCTTCACCCTCAACCCTCGGGCAGTCGTCGGTAAGGTTGAGCTGGCGGGCCTTGTCGATGATTGCCTCTTCGGTCTCACCATCAACTATCTTCTCCAGACCGCGCTCACGGTAATCGTTCAGCATCTCCTTGAACGCCGGCAGTTCCTTGTAGAGGCCTGCACGGGCAAGCGGGGGGATGTTGTGCGAAATCATGGTCGCATAGCCCCGGCGCTTGGCTATGTTTGCCTCGCTCGGGTTGTTGATGGGGTAGATGTAGAAATGCGGGACCTCGCCGAGCAGCGCATCGGGCCAGCAGTCGCCGGTGACGCCAAGCTGCAGGCCGGGCATCCATTCAACGGTGCCGTGCATGCCCACATGTACCATGGCATTGGCTCCGAACTCGCGGCTGATCCAGCGGTAGAAAGCGATGTACTGGTGGTGCGGTGTGTTCTCCTTGTCGAAGAGCAGGCGCATGGGATCGCCCTGTATGCCGAGGCGGGGCTGCACGCCAATGAACACATTGCCGAACTGTATGCCGCCAAGGAAGAGCTTGTCAGTACCGACGGGGACGATGTCGCCCGGGAATCCATTCCAGCGCCCCTCAATGCGTTCGCGCTCACGGTCTGTGGTGATGCGGTTGAACACCTCGCGGTCGATCGAGAAGCAGTCCGGCTCATGGGCCTGAATTTCATAATCGGTTGCGCGGTCGAGCATTTCAAGCATTGCTTCGGGCGATTCCGGTAGTTCGCCGACAGTGTAGCCCTCTGATTTCAGCTTCTGGAGCATGCTGTAGATGCTCTTGGGAACATCAAGCAGGGCAGCACTGGCTTTCTTTCCCATTCCGGGAGGATAATCGTAGACCACGAAGGCGACTTTTTTCTCGCTGTTCGGCGTATGGCGGAGGTCCGAGAACTTTTTGGCGATGAGCGAAAGGCGGTCGAGGCGGTCGTTCACGGTGTGCAGGCGGCCGTCCTTGATGGCGCCGAGCACCACCGGGCATACCGCCCCGTCCATTTCAGGCAGCGAGTAGGTCATGGCCGACTGAAGCGGTACCACGCCCTCTTTTTTCCATGAGTTGATGTCCTGGATGAAGAGCGGCTGGGCTACAACATAGGGCGCGTCAATTTTGTTGAGAATTTCGTCGCGCGCGGCCGCCGAAGCTCCCGGGGTGGTTGCGCCGGCAGGACCGCCCACAAACCCGAATCCCATCATGTTGACGAGCATGTCCACATTGGCGTGGGTGAACCACTCCCTGGCGGCTACATGGCCCTCAACACCCATCACGAACACCGGCAGGGGGTTGAGTCCCCGCGACTCGATGGCACGGATGGTGTTGTCGATATATTCCTTCTCCTGCAAGAGGTGCTTGCGGAAGAAGAGCATTGCAATGTTGTGGCGCTGTTTCGAAGCTTTGTCGCGCTTGTGCAGCCACTTTTCGTACTGGTGCAGGTCTTTCAGGTATTCGGGGGCATCGGGGTGGTAGAAGCCCATGGTGGGAACCTCCTGCACCTTCTCGGCCGTTACGCCCACTTCAAAGTACTCAGCCATGATGTAGTTGAACATCCCGGCGAGGTTTTCCGCTGTCGGATGCATCCAGTAGGTATAGACCTGCATCCAGTTCTTGAAATCCTTGGCTTTTTTGGGGATCAGGGGGAGCATCGTCCGCATGATCTTCAAAAGCTTCATGTAGCCGTAGAGGGCATCTTCGTCGCGACCCTTCACCAGCATTTTGGCCACTTTCTTGACAATGTCGGGCATGCCGCCACCGTCTCCTGAAACCACATAGTTGCCCACCTTCGTCATCTGCATCACCTCGGGCATCGACTCGTAGGCAAAAATGGTTTTCACCTTCGACTGCGCAAGCTGTTCCTCAAGCCAGTCGGCCTGCCCCTTGAACTGGATAAGGGTGGTGAAAACGCAGTCCGCGTTCTGGATTGCTTCGGCGGCTTCGGGGTTCTGATGTTCGAGGTCCTGGTCAGTCCATTGGGTCAGTTCGGCATGTGCGGAAATCTTTTCACTGACTTCACGCCAGACCCGAAGGTTGCATTGCTCCATCCCGACAATAGCGGCGATTCTGATTTTATCGTGCATAAAGGTAACTGAAGATGTGCGGTGAATGTGGTTGTACAGGACTTGGAAATGTAACAAAATCCCGTGACGATTGCCAATACTATAAAAAGCCAGCCCCTCCGGAAAGGAGGGGCTGGCTTAACAAACGGCACACTGTGCCTTATGGTTCCCTGAATTGACTTCAGTAGGTGAAGTCAACGCCAAGAACGAAGCTGCGGCCGGGTGCACGGAACCACTCGGCTTCTTCATACTGCGTATTGTTGATGTTTCTGCAGAGCAGTGTTGTGGAGAAGTTGTCGTTGACCTTGTACTTTGCGCCGATGTTGAACACTACGAAGTCGCCTGGATAGTTTTCACCATCGGGGTCGGTGTAAGCATTTACGGCTTTGTACTCACTAACATAACGCCCTGAAGTGTTGAGTGTCAGGCGATTTGTGGCCTTCCATGCGACACTTGCGGACGCGGTGTGCTCAGGCCTCATCGGCAACCACTCCGGGTCAGGGTTTTCGTCGAGGAATGTGTTTACGCCCTCTTCATAGTCGGTGTTTTTCGCGTTCATGTAACTATAGGTGAGAGCGACATTCACCGGATCGATGGGGTTGATGTTCAGCGCGGTTTCAATACCCCAGATCCGTGCCTTGTTGACATTGGTATAGGTGAAATATGTCGTTTTAGTACTGCCTGTTACAGGCAAGAACTGCGACTCAATCAGGTCATCGTAGTAGTTCAGATATGCGGAGATGTCAAAGGAGACCCGCTTGTTGAGCATCGTGAACATACCGACCTCATACGCGGTGAGGGTTTCCTTGTCAAGTTCCGGGTTCGGGTTGCCGTCCCATATTCCTGCATCGCGGACGAATCGTTCTGCGAGTGTCGGGGCCCGGAAACTTCTGTTCCATGATGCGCGAAGAGCTGTTTTGTCTGATGCCCGATAGTTCAGCGCGATGCGAGGGCTCAGTGCGTCAACAGAAGGGTTATCGATTTCTGTTGTTACGGAGTTGGTAGTTGAGGCTACGGCTGAATAATCCACATAGGTGACATTGTCAGCACTGATGTCGCTCCAGTCATAGCGAACCGATGCGAGAATCGTCAGCCTGTCTGTCGCCTTGAATTCATCCTGCACAAAAAATGCGAGGTTGCGTTCCTGAATGCCATGCAGGGCGTCATCGTCCAGGACAGGGGCGTCAGGAATTTCATCGGTGTACTGTGTTGACTGCACATCAACAATGTTGGCATCTACACCGAAAAGCATGCGGTGGTTGTCATTCAGGCGGTAGTCAACCTTTGTTCCGGCTCCAAAGCGGTCAGAGATGTCCTCGTTGAACTGCCCGGCATATCTGGATACCACAGGGCCAACGCCTGGGACATATGTCGTTTCATCACCACCTTCCGGATTGTATTCCACCCGGTTCTCATTTCTGGTGTAGTAGAGTCTGGTGTCAACGCTGAGGTCGCTGCTCAGCATATTGACATAGTTCAGACCGACCAGAGCGTTTTTCCGTCTGATGTAGTCGTCATCGTAGTTGTCGCCAAGGTTCTCATATGCAAAGTCTGGCAAAGGTGTATTATTTGCCGCAAAGTCTATCGGCCATGTTGTCGGGTAAGCGGCCTTGGTTTCACTGTAAAATGTGCTTAGCTGGACATACTGCCTTGCATCAATGTCATACCTGGCTTTGAACTTGATATCATCAAGCTTGTAGTTGGCGTTCTGCTTGTAGCCGTCATCGTCTCCATGCGAATAGAGGACGCTGTAGTTCAGCTTGTCCTGCTTGTCGCCAAAGCCGACATAGGTGTTCCAGAACCATGGGGTGCTCCCTGTGTCATAATAGTCACTCTTGTCTCCAACCGGAGGGTCATCATAATAGCCGCCGCTGAACCCTGCTTTGACCTCGAACTTCTCTGGCATGCTGCCCTGCACATTGACAACGCCCCCCATTGCACCTGAACCGTATAAGGTCGCTGCTGCGCCCTTGAGCACCTCTACCTTGTCGGCGGCGTTCATGTTGATGTTGTGCCATACAATTTCTCCCGTGACGGGGGTGTTGATGGGGAACCCGTCATAAAGACCCTGCACCCTGGTGCCGATTCCACCACCATTGAAGGTGTTTGATCCGCGGATTTGCACGGTTGCCGTGCCGAAGCCGCCCGCACGGTTGACGACGACTCCCGGCACATTTTCAATCACCTGATCGAGTGATGCGGCGGGCTTCTCCTTGATTTCTTCGCTTGAGACCACGGAAACCGTTACCGGCATATCAAGCCTGTCCTGCTCATACATTGCGGCGCCGACCACAACCTCTGAAGCCATGACGGTGGTCTGTGAGAGTGTGAAATCAGCTGTTGCGCCTGCTGCGCCAACGGTTACGGCCTGTGTTGCGGGCGAGTAGCCGATGATGGAGACGGAGACTTTCTGCGTTGTTTCGGGTACATTCCGGAGGGTGAAGTTGCCGTCCAGATCTGTGGCGGTTCCAATTGTGGTTCCGTTGACTGTAACGGAGGCGCCGTAAACGCCTTCACCGTCGGTTTTGTCGGTTACTGTTCCTGTTATGGTTCCGGCCTAGGCGGCTAATGGAACCAAAAGTGCCAGCATTAAAAATGCCGACAACACAATACGGGCAAGCGAACCTGCCAGTGCTTTGGTTGATTTCATGGTTGTGTGTTGTGTGTGGTTGATGAACAATATATCTGCGAGTGTTGTGTCGCATTACTTGAACAAAGTATAAATATAGACAAAAAAACAGTGTAATGTCAATACCCCCGCTTCCGGGTGCCGGGAAACGGGGGTACGATGTGGGGTGGTGGGAACTTGCGGCTGTTTTTACTTCAAATAACCCCAAGCTCTTTGCCTATGGTGCAGAACTCTGTGATGACCTTGTCGAGATGCTCCTTTTCGTGGGTGGCCATGAAGCTGGTGCGGAGCGCTTCGTGCCCGGGCATGACGCCGGGACGGATGAAGGCGTTGACATACACTCCGGCATCAAAGAGCTTTTTCCAGAAAAGAAGGGTCTTCATCTGGTCGCTGATGAGAACGGTGACAATGGCTGTACGGGAGGGCATGAGGCGGAATCCTGCTTTGAGCAGCCCCTGGCGGACATAGTCGGTGTTTTCAACCAGCCGGGTCATGAGTTCGGGTTGATCACGGATGATCTGAAGTGATACCAGTACAGCCGCAACGCTTGCCGGGGTGGGCGAGGCGCTGAAGATGAGTGAGGATGCGTTGTGCTTGATATAGTCGATGACCTTTTCTTCGCCCACCACATATCCGCCGAGCGAACCGAAGGTTTTTGAGAAGGTGCCCATGATGAGGTCAACATCGTCCACGAGGTTGAATTCAGAAGCGGTGCCTCTGCCGCCTTTGCCTATGACCCCGACTGCGTGGGCATCATCAATGACGATTCGGGCTCCGTACTGCTTTGCGAGTTCCACCAGACGGGGGAGTTCGACAATTTCACCCGATACCGAGAAGACGCCGTCAACAACGATGAGGCGTGGCGCATTGTCGGGGATGCTCTGGAGAACCCGTTCGAGGTCGTCCATGTTGTTGTGGTTGAAGCGGACGAGCTTGGCTCCGGCTCCCTGTGCCATGATGGCGGCGGCAACAAGGCTTGCGTGGTTGTCGCGGTCGGAGACGAGGTATTCGCCGCGCTGCACGAGCGTGGGGATGATTCCCTGACCAGTCTGGTAGCCTGTGCTGAAGAGCAGGCAGCTCTCTTTTTCAAAAAAGTCGGCCAGCTGCCGTTCGAGCTCAAGGTGGAGGTTGACGGTTCCGGTCATGTAGCGCGAGCCGCTGCAGCTGGTCCCGTATTTTTTTATGGCGTTTATCGACGCCTCTTTTACCCTGGGGTTCGAGGTGAGTCCGAGATAGTTGTTGGAGCCGGCCATAACCAGCTTGCGTCCTCCAAAGGAGACAACGGGGCCTTCGTTTTCGTCTATGGGGTGGAAAAATGGGTAGACTCCCTGTGCCTTGACCTCATCGGCAAGGGTGAAGTCAAAACATTTTTTGAACAGATCTTTCGGTTTCTCCACAGTAATGTACATTTAGCTTCAGCTGCTGCAGGGGAGCTGGGAATTCTCTTGTGGTTGCGGCCCACCATTTTGGGGGCGGCCGTTTTAATAGCTCTGTGGGCTATGTTGCCCAGAAACCGAAATGTATGAAATTTTTTATTTTTTCTGTTCATAACAAGCCCCGCTTTTTCTATTGCAAGGCGTAACCGAAGAAAACGAAGTGAAGAATTATGGGTGAAACTATACTGGTGACAGGCTCAACCGGATTTATCGGCAGGCGCCTTCTTCGTCATTCCTCGCTTGCGGGTGAGACGCTTCGGGTTTTTCTGCGCCCGGGAAGTCCCCGGCGTGAAATGGATGCGGGCGTAGAGGCGGTCAGTGGCGGATTTGACGACCCTTTGGCGCTTAAGCGCGCCGTCAGGGGGGTTGACCGGATCATCCATCTTGCAGGGGTGACAAAGGCGGTTGACGATGCGGCTTTTGACGGGGGGAATGTGCTGCCTGTGGAGAACCTGCTTGCGGCTGTTCGTGATCATAATCCGGGGCTGAAGCGGTTTGTGCTGGTATCGTCGCTTGCGGCTGCCGGCCCTGCTTCCGCGGGGTATCCGGGTGTTGTTGAGTCGGAAGTTCCTCACCCGGTGAGTGCTTATGGCCGGAGCAAGCTTCGGGGGGAGGAGGCTGCACTTCGGTTTGCCGGGGATATTCCGGTCACCATCCTCAGGCCTCCGGCAGTCTACGGCCCCGGCGACCGTGATGTGCTGCAGGTATTCCAGATGCTTTCAAAGGGGTTCCTGATCTCCGCCGGCAACGCCCGATGCCAGCGTTTCAGCATGATTCATGTGGATGATTTGATTCGGGGTATCATGATGGCTGCCCGATCTGACATTGCTGCCGGCCGTATATATAACATTACCTCTTCCGGGCCCTGGTCATGGGATGATGTGGTCGCAGCCGCGCGCATCGCACTTGGTGTTCAGCGGGTGTTCAGGGTATCGCTTCCGGCTCCGGCTGTCATGCTCCTGGGGACGCTTGCTGGTGCGGCTGCCTCACTTGCCGGCAAGGCCTCCATCCTCAATCGCGACAAGGCTCTTGAGCTTCTTCAGGATTACTGGGTCTCTTCTCCCCGAAGAGCGGCCGAGGAGCTTGGCTTCACTGCCGGCATCAGTCCTGAAGTGGGTGTTACGGGAACCATTGCCTGGGCCCGGGAACAAGGCTTTTTGTAGCATTTCTGTAAAGTTACACATCTTTTTTGCGCTTTTGCCTACAATTGACTACTTTTCCATATGAAAATGCCGTCAATAGTACTGTGAACGCGCACTGTGCACCGGGCCGGTCCTGCCGACTGCAGATGTATCCGGAGGTTGCTGTTCTGGTGCTTCATGCGTAAAAGGGTTCCGGCGCTCTCTTTCTTCCCCCTTTCTTCCTTACGGGCAGCAATGCCTGCTGATATCTGCCTTTTGGCCTGATCGTACAGCGATTTGCCGCTGCATTCCCTGTACGAATGATTCCCTGCACTGCGAGTGCATCGGGGGACCCTTTGGTTTTTTCAAGGGTTCAGGTTTCGGGGCTTTTGCATAAGCCATGACAGGCTTCAGATGCCTTTCCTCTTGGGGTTTCGCCCTTGGCGTGAGGTTTTTTTTGGCATCGCAACCCTTCAAACGGGAGTGCGTATGAACAGGCGTTTGCTTCGGCTGCTTCTTTTCCTTGGTTTCTTTTTTTGTGATGATGCCCGTGCGGGGGTGTTTGAGGTGAGCTTGTCTTCAGATGATGGAGATGAACATTCGCTGCGCTGGGCTGTTGAACAAGTCAATGCGTCGGCAGATGCGGATAATGTGATACGGTTTACGACGGAAACGGTGACGCTCAGCAAAGCATTGCCGGTGCTGACGAAAAATGTCTCCTTTGAAGCTCCGGCCGGCGGGGTGCAGCTGGCTGGAACCCTTTTGCCCAACCCAACCGCAGTTTTTTCGGCTTCAGGAAGAGCACTTCTGAATTTGCCTTCAGGTATGGCGATTACGACAAGCGGTAAGTCAACTGTTATGGCCTATGGTGGTGATGATATCGTGTATTTCGACGGTGATCTTGCTGGAGACATCACCACGACGACAACAACTTCATATCGGGCATATGGGGTGTGGGCAAATGAATCAAGCACAGGATCTGGCGATATTATTGTTGATGGAAGTGTTTCGGGTAACATCACGACGACTGCGAAGAGCAACAGGGCAATGGGGTTGATTGCAACCAATGTAATCACCATAGGAGGGGATGTTTCCGGCAGCTTTGTGACATCGGCCATTACCGGTGGAACTGCTTATGCTCTTTATTCCAGTGCGACAACGACGATTGGCGGTGATCTTTCCGGTAGTATTACCGCCTCAGCTGGTGATAGCAAGGCCGGCGGAATCAGTGCAAGTGCTTGTGCTGTGGGAGGCGATCTGAGCGGCACGATAGCTTCGACTGCCATCAATAACAAGGCTTATGGTCTGAAACTTAGCGGTGGGTTGACTGTGGGCGGAGACCTTTCGGGAACCATCAATTCTACAGCAATTGCGGGGAATGAAGCCTATGGCATCACTGCTAAATCAGGCGTCAATCTAATAGGCGGGGTGTCCGGATGCATAGTTGCTTCAGCCGGCGGGACAGATGCGGCAGGTATTTATGTGTCCGGAAGTTCGCTGGATGGGGGTTCCTTGTCTGATGCTGCGGAAATATCGGGGACGATCACTGCTTCATCGTCCGGGGCTTCGGCGGCCATTATGGCATGGACGGAGATGAACCTGAATGTTACCGGAACGCTCTCTGCTACGGGGGCGTCTGCGTATGCCATCCGTTCGGGAAATTTTGACGGGGCCGGTGGCTTCGTTGATAACACAGCGGAGCGGGTGGACAGGGTGGCGCTTGGCAGCGGAGCGGTGTTGATCGGCAGCGTTTTTCTGGGCGATGGGGACGATGTGCTGACCCTCAGCGGGACAGCGGATATTTCTGGGGTTCCGGAGCTCCTGGGAGGCACCGGGGATGACCGGCTGGTGTTCAGTGGATGGAATGGTGCGTATTCAAGTGCCATGCAGGGGTGGGAGCATCTTGATGTGGGTATGGGTTCATCGGTCGGAATGGATGCTCTGGGGTCATTTTCAGGTGAAGTGTCGGTGCTGGAGGGGGCTGTGCTTCGGGCGGGTGGTGCGGGCCACGGTGACCGGATTGCCGGGAGTCTTGCCAATAGCGGGCTCATTGAGCTTCGCGACGGAAACGCCGGTGGCTCCCTCAGGGTGGATGGGGGTTATGCCGGAGGTGGCTCTGTGGGGCTTGATGTGGGTGCGGGGAGTGCGGATCTCCTCTCGCTGTCGGGCACTGTGTCGGGAACGACGACGCTTCTGCTCAGTGTGGCTCCTTCGGTTACTGAACTTGCGGCGGCTGAGCCGTCGCTTCTGGTGCATACCCGGAGTGTGGTGGCGGAGGATGCGTTTGTGGTTGTCGATGAAACAGATTACGGCCCCTATGCTGCTTCGGTATCGGTGGTTGAGGATGGAACTGGTGCAACGGACTGGTATTACGGGGTGAGGGGTCTGGATGATGAAGCGGTGATGGCGCAGGCCCTTATGCCTTTCCTTGCAGGGCCGATTGAGTCTTTTGTGCCCCGTTTTTTGGAGCGTAGAGCCTATGGGGGCGAAAAGGGGGTGTCCCCGGAAATTGGAGGCGCATGGGTCAGAGCGGGTAAGTCGTGGAATAGTGAGGAGTTGAGGGGGGATGCAGGGAGTATTGCCGAGGGGAGCTTCAGGTTTGTGCAGCTCGGGTGGGATATGCTCTACCGGCGTTCCGGGAAACTATTCTATGGTGCGGGTGTTTTTGCTGGAACCGGGACAGAAACGGGCAGTGTGTCAACCCCCGGGGGAAAGGATCTGGGAGAGCTGGAGGGGACTTTTTACTCAGGTGGAGCATACGGATTCGTTTCGCGTCCAGGGTTGTACCGTTTTGAGTTGGCAGCGGGCAGTGGGCTGCATGAACTTGATGTCCGGTATGCAATTGCACCAAAAGAGCGTGTGGCTGCGGGGAGCATTTTTGTGTCGGCTGAGTTGGAAGTACTGCTGCCTCTGGGTTACGGGGTAGCTCTTTCACCAAGGGTTCAGGGGCTCTGGCGGCATGTTGACGGGTTCAGCCTGGCTCCCTTGACGACAGGCCGGCTGGTTGTGGATGACGACGAGAGGATTATGGGAATTGGCGGCCTTGGAGTTGTTCTCAATACGGATTGTCCCGGCTGGTATCTGGTGGCGGAGGGGACGGTCAGGTTTGAGCCGAATCCATTGAACAGCGTAAGCTATCCGGAAACGGGGGTCACTTTGGAGACTTCAGGTGATCGGTATCGTTTTGGCGGCAGCGTTACCATCGGCAACCGTGCCGGCGGCGTGCTTGATCCGGTTTACTGGGTGAAGGCGGGAACGATGCTTGCTTCAGGTTCGACGGATTCCTTCTCGCACACGGTTGAGGTGGGGGTGAAGGTGCCGTTCTAAAGGTGCGCGGGGTTCAGCCGATGAGCTGCTGCATGAGACGGAGGAGGAGGAATTTTTCGTCTCCGTAGGGGAGAAGCCCTTTGAGTGATGCATCTGTATCTTTGAGGGCCAGAAGCGCCTGGCTGGTCTGTGAAGGCGAAAATGAACGGGTGTAGGCCAGGTAGTTTTTGACGAAGTACTCCTGTTTTCCATACATGCCAAGAAGTTTTGCCATGTCGGACTGCGCCATACCCCGGACTTCCGGCTGCGAAAGTTTCCAGACCCGTATGAAAAATGTTGTGAGGTAGCGGACAATGTTGCCGAGCCCTTCCTTCTGACCTTCGCGGTCCATGATCATGAGCGATATGCCGCTTGAAAGACGCAGATTCCTTGCGGCAACTGCTTTTTCAAGTTCAAAGACATTGTATGTTTTTGAAATGCCGACACATTCGTACACATCAGCCGCAGTGATGTTCTTTTCGCCACTTCGCGATGATGCGTAGGTGATCATTTTTTCAATTTCCTGGCATATCTCCCTTGATGAGGGCTGTATGTAGGCGGTAAAGGCTTTGAGGGCATCGGGCTCGAATTCCCAACCCGCCTCACGGGCACGCTGTGTGGCGAACAGGTCAGGGGTTTTTATGAGAGGGAAGTCGTGGCGGAATGGTTTGAGGGTGCTGAATGGTTTTTTTTCAGCATCCTTTTTTTCGAGCTGATCGGCATCAAGCACCAGAATGGTGAATTCAGCCGGGTTGTTCATGTAGCCGGCGAGCTTCAGGTCGTGCTGTTTCTGGAGATCTTTCGATGGCGGTTTTTTGATTTTCTCAAACTGCCGGACAATGATCAGCTGCTTCGGGGAGAACATCGGGTACTCCGAGGCCCTGGCTACAAGATCACCGGGGGTGATGTCGGGGCCGTAGATGACATGGGTGTTGCAGGCGGCTTCTTCTTCTGAAGGGAATGCTGCTGTCCTGATCAGGGCGGTGAACTCTTCCTTGAGATAGCTTTCAGGGCCGTGAAAAAAGTATACCGGCGAGAGTTTTCCGGCAAGAATGTTTTTTTTCAGTGTTTCCATCGGCTTGAAAGGTGCGCTTCGGGGTGCTGTTTTTTCTGGCACCCCTCAACGCGTTACGGGTAATTCGGCTCTCAGAAGGGGAGGTCGTCCTTGTCGTTGTTTTCAATCATTGGCCCCGATGGTGGCTGGGAGGTTGCAGGGGGTGCCGCCTGATCGTTCTGCTGCGGGCGTGCCTGAGGCTGTGCCGGAGTGCTTCCCTGCTGCTGGCCTGCGTCACCGTAGCTTCCGCCGCCACTGCCGCCCTGCCCTCCGAGCATCTGCATTTCGTTGCAGACAATATCGGTGGCATATTTCTTTTCCCCGGTTTTCTGGTCGTCCCAGCTGCGGGTCTGAATGCGCCCTTCAAGATAGACCTGACGACCTTTTTTGAGGTACTGGCCGCAGATTTCAGCGAGCCTTCCCCATACGACAATGCGGTGCCATTCCGTTCTCTCCTGCATGGTGCCGCTGTTGTCCTTGTAGCTGTCGGAGGTGGCCAGCGTGAAATTGGCTACGGTCTGCCCCGAGGGGATCTGCCGGACTTCAGGATCGCTTCCAAGGTTGCCTATCAGTGTGACTTTATTGATTCCTCGTGCCATAATGTCTGTCCCTCTGGTTTGGGGTTCATGTAAATTGAATGGAGCCGGGGCTGTTTATACATTCTCATTTATAGTATACGAGACTCCTGCGTAACAATATAGCTGTCGTGAAAATTTACTGCAAAATACGCTGTGCTGTTCATCCCCTCAGACCATCAGCGCTCCGTCAATAACAGGACCTTCCCTGCAGAGCAGTATGGTTCTTGTGCCGCCTTCGGGATTGGCGATTTCCACGCTGCAGCCGTAACAGATGCCGAAGCCGCATCCCATGACCGATTCAAGCGACACTTCACAGGCCAGACTGTGCTGGCGGCAGTAGGATGCGAGGGCTTTGAGCATGGGGGTCGGGCCGCAGCCGAAAATTTTGACCCTACCCTCGGCTGCGATTGCTGAAATTTCGGCATCCAGCAGGTCGACCACGGTGCCCTTGACGCCGCACGAGCCATCATCGGTTGAGAAGCGGCAGTTGGAGAGATTGTCGCTGAGCAGCTCCTTCTGGCTGCGGCCGCCGATCAGGTTGATGCTCTTTTTCCCTGCTGCGGTCATTGCTTTTTCAAGAAAGCGCATGGGGGCAGTACCAATGCCTCCTGATACCAGCACGGCAGTTGAAAAGGTGCCGGAAGGTTCGCTGAAGCTGTTGCCGAGCGGACCGAGTACCATGAGCTCTGTTCCCGGTTCGGTTCGGCAGAAGAGTTCTGTTCCGCACCCGATCTCTTTGACCATGAGTTCTATCTGGCCGTTTTCGGCGTTGTGAATGGAAAAGGGCCTTCTAAGGAGCGGTTGTGTTGAGCTGCTCACCCTCACATTCACAAAGTTGCCGGGTCGGGCTGCTCCGGCAATTTCAGGGCAGGCAAGAGTGATGACGCTCGTGTCCGGACTGATGCGTCGTGATGCTGTTATTGTTGCGCGGGAATCGGCTATGGTGCAGGTTTCGTGCATTGCTGGGTTCAGTGTGCTGAGAAAAAGAGCTTAATTTCAGAAGATAATTAATGCAGGGAAAGTGTCATTTGCAAACAGAGTCGCAGAAGAAACCAGGGTGCGGCAGGGTTTCTGGCCTGAAGGAATGATATTTAGTGGACCCCGTCCTATAGACAAAAAGGGCCTGAGTTTAAGTTGGAAACCTGCTGTTTATGCAGCAGAAAGGCGCTGCTCCTCTTGTTCATTTAACTCTTCCTGTGGCTCGTTCTTGAGCCGGTACTTGTCAACGATGTGGGCCCCGCCGCCTTGGCCTGAACGATACACTTCATCAGGAGTGCTGTAGTCCAGAGAC
>NZ_RXYK01000047.1 GCF_003968655.1 Chlorobium phaeovibrioides
CTTTCCGGTATAGACAAGTCTGATGACCACCTGCATAGCCGTCATTGAAAGGTCGACATTCTCGACCATCCAGGTTGATGGAAGTCCGAGAAGTTGCTGGTAGTGGGCGGTGGTGGTCAGGCTTTGCATGATAGAGTATATGGGTATGAATGGGTAATGCGGGGACTACGCCAAGCTACCTTTTTAACCACGCTTTTCCACTAACTTCGGCGAAGAGCCACTTTTTTTACCGCTCTCTTGCGCTTTCCGTTCACGCTCGGCCAGTTTCGCCTCATGTTCAGCTTTTTCTTTTTCGTATCGCTCTTCAGCCCGACGTTCAATTTCACGTTTTGCTTTGGCAATAGCTTCAAGCCTTTTTTCTCGGCGTTCAAGCTCTTCAGGAATACTCATACCATCCGGGATTGTTGACTGGTCTGCCTGCTCTGCTTGACGAAGCAGGGATTCAACTTCATCTTTCAACTGCTTTTCGAGTTTGCTGGCATAGCCCCAACTCAGTGCCTGATGCTTGGAGGCATTGGCCTTGATTTTGGTACCATCAAGACTGATCTTGCCGACCTTGAGGATGTTCATTTCATGGGCAAGAGTCAAAATCTGGATAAAAAATGGTTTCAGTTCAGCGAGAAAGCGTTTCCTGAAATTTGCTATGGTGTCATGATCAGGATGACTGTTTCCGGTGATATAGCGAACCGCTATGGATTCATAAGTGGCAAGTTCCAGCTTCCTGCTTGAAAAAGTTCCAGTGGCATAGCCGTAAAACAGGAGACTTAACAACATCTCCGGATCATAGGCTTTGCAGCCTCTTCCTGCATAGGCGTCTCGTAATAGAGTAAGATCAAACTGGCCAACAATATCAACAACAAAACGTGCGAGATGATTGACCGGTAGCCAGTCCTGGACGGATGGCGGCAAAAGGTAGAGTGAATCTCGATCGGCTGAAAGAAAGTCTGAACGCATTGCTTTTCAGTGAATAGATGACTGGTTATTATGCAGTCAATATACGACTTATCTTGTTTATATAAAAAGGCTTATGCAGCAATTCGCGTGATTTTATCTTGCGGGATAATCCGACAGGCTGAAGAGACTGCCCTACTAACTTTCTATATTTTCGGGGACAGTGTGTAAAGTCATATCTTCAAACAAAAGGCTCTCCGCCGAAGTTAATGGAAAAGCGTGGTTAAAAAGGTAGCTTGGCGTAGTCCCCGCATTACCCATTCATACCCATATACTCTATCATGCAAAGCCTGACCACCACCGCCCACTACCAGCAACTTCTCGGACTTCCATCAACCTGGATGGTCGAGAATGTCGACCTTTCAATGACGGCTATGCAGGTGGTCATCAGACTTGTCTATACCGGAAAG
>NZ_RXYK01000008.1 GCF_003968655.1 Chlorobium phaeovibrioides
CTTGAGTTGTAAACAACTGCAAAGCAATTGACTTTGGCGTTCACTTAGCAACAAATTCAAAGAACTTCCTTGTTGAAATCAAGGGACATCAATGTAACACTGTCGTCCCGATTCTGCAAAAACTTTTTTCCTTTTTTTCTTCCCGCCTGACAGTCAAATCATACAAACTTCACCATCTCGGGTCGTCAAAAGAACTGCTTCCTTCATCAAGGGAACCCAATGTATTCTTTTCTCGGGTTCCTGCAAAATCTTTTTTCATTATTTCATCCGCTGCAGAAAGCACTGTCTGGCCACCACACCGGAGAATCAAAGAACTGTTTCCTTCATCAAGGGAGCCCAATCTATCTCTTTTCCCGACTTCCGCAAACTGTTTCGGCTTTTTATCTCCACAATTAAATTTTACCCCTGTATGCCATTTTTTAACAACACTTTACAGATTTCGCCCAGAAATCATAACCATCACAATATCACGCTTTATCATCTACCATTGAGAGCATGCCCTTGTTATCCATCTGGCAGGATGGCGCATGAAGCTGCGGAAACAGCATTAAAAAAAGCTGCCCGAAGCAGCTTTCCGCAGTGTTGTGCTATTGAAAATAATTGACTTTTTTCTCAGCCTTTCCCGCAGCTCTCATCTTTTTTCTCCCAAAAAGGAACATCACTGCTCCTGAAATGGAGGTCGGTCTGAGGGAAAGGAATCTCAATCCCCCTCTTTTTAAAGGCCTCGAATATTCTGAAATTCATCTCGCTTCGAAGAATTTTTGGAGTCTGGATGCGCGTTTTAGTCCAGACACGAAGCTCAAAATCAAGTGAACTGCTACCGAAATCAGAAAAAATAACATCCGGACGCGGAGTCTGAAGAATATCGGGGTGATCGTCGGCAACCTGAAGAAGAACCAACTTCACCTCCTCCGGGTCCGAACTGTAGGAAACACCCACCGGAACGGTAACCCTCAGATTGCGGTCGTTGTGGCTCCAGTTTATGACCTGATTGGACACAAACTCCGAGTTTGGGATGATGATATTGATGTTGTCGTTGGTAAGAATGGTTGTTGAACGAATGGCTATTCGCACAACATCGCCATTGATCTCGCCCACCTGGATTCGATCGCCTACTTTAACCGGGCGTTCCAGAAGAATAATGACGCCGCTGAAAAAGTTGTTGGCAATGTTCTGCAGACCAAATCCGATTCCTATGCCAATGGTGCCCGAAAGCACTGTCAGTGCACTCAAATCAATCCCCGCCGACTGCAGCACCACAAAAAACCCAAAAAAAACAACAAGATACTGAGTGATGGTTCCAAGAGCCAGTCTGGTTCCTTCGTCTTTGACGGTGTCAACCAGCAGGCGGTTGACAATAAACCGCTTAAGAAGCCGCGCCGCAACATAGAGAATGCTGACGGCCAGCACTATGGCAAGAATAGTATAGAATGAAATTTGAGACTGCCCTATTGTCAAGAGGGGACGGGAAATAAAACGATGCGCATGAAGAAAGGCATCAGGCAGCGAGAGCATGCTGGGCATAATGGACAGGCAGTTTACTGTTTGAACCGGCTGCATCCGGGCAGTTACTGCCCGGAATCCCTCTCCTCATCATGACCACCATTGTCAGGGAAAAATGACTTGCTTTCCGCCGAAGATTCCTCAGAATAGGCGGCGTAGGCCTCTGCAGTCGGCTCTGGCATGAAGTGGGGTTCAATTGCCGCTAACTCCGGCTGATGACCGACCGCAGCATAGGATTTGGCAGCACCAACAAAACCATGGAACAGAGGATGAACAGCCTGCACCCTTGACTTAAGCTCCGGATGGAACTGCACAGCCACAAACCAGGGATGATCCTTGATTTCAATAATCTCCACAAGTTCACCATTGGGCGAAGTTCCCGAGAAGACCATACCATGCTCTTCAAAAGTCTCCCGATAGGCATTGTTGAACTCGAAACGGTGCCGGTGGCGCTCATTGATAAGGAACTTGCCATACACCTCATTGGCCTTCGTCCCCTCCTTGATGATGCAGGGATAACTTCCCAGCCGCATTGTTCCACCTTTCTCCTTGACTTTTTTCTGCTGCTCCATCAGGTCGATGACCGGATAGCGGGCCCTCTTGTTGAACTCTGTAGAGTTGGCCTCTGCAAGATTGCACACATTGCGGGCAAACTCAACCGACGCACACTGCATTCCGAGGCATATTCCAAAAAAAGGAATCCCCTGCTCCCGCGCGTAACGGATGAAGGCCACCTTGCCCTCTATGCCACGATCACCAAAACCCGGAGCAACAAGAATAGCATGCACCCCCTCAAGCTCCCGTGCAAAATCATACGCTTCATTCTCCGCCGCTTCAGCCCCGATGAGCCGCACATGCACTTTCACATCGTTACTCGCGCCGGCATGAATAAAGGCTTCCAGAATAGATTTATAGGCATCGGGATACTCGGTATACTTACCGCAGACAACTATGGTAACCTCACCAGAGGTCGGATGCTTCACCTTATTGCAGAACTCGCGCCAATAGACAAGATCGGGCTCCTTGAATTTTTTCAGCCCCAGCTTTTTCAGCACCCGCAGGTCAAGCTGCTCCTGCAGAAGAGTCAACGGCACTTCATAAATGGTATCGCAGTCGTTGAGTCCGATGACATCAAGATTGTTGACATTACAGAAATGGCCCACCTTCCGTTTGATTTCCGAGGAAAGTGGTTTTTCACTCCTGCAGACAAGAATATCGGGCTGAATACCAGTCTCCAGCAACATTTTCACACTGTGCTGGGTTGGCTTGGTTTTAAGCTCACTCGCAGCTCTGATATAGGGCACAAAGGTCAGATGGATGTTCAGCAGGTTGCGATCTCCCATATCCAGCTTCATCTGGCGCATGGCCTCAAGAAAAGGCAGGGACTCGATATCGCCGATAGTTCCACCGATTTCAGTGATGATCACATCATAATTGCCGTTCTTTGCCAACTCGGCGAGCCTGTCTTTGATTTCGTCAATCACATGCGGCACAACCTGCACCGTACCACCCAGATACGCACCGCGCCTCTCCTTATCTATAACCGACTTGTAGACACGGCCCATGGTCAGGTTTGAAACCTGTGAAGTGGACTCGTTGAGAAAACGCTCGTAATGGCCAAGATCAAGATCAGTTTCGGCACCGTCATCGGTCACATAGACCTCACCATGCTGATAGGGCGACATTGTCCCCGGATCAACATTGATATAGGGATCGTACTTCTGTATGGCAACCCTCAGTCCCCGCGACTTCAGCAGCATCCCGAGCGAAGCGGAGAGAATCCCCTTGCCGAGCGACGAGACAACCCCGCCAGTCACAAAAACATATTTCACATTCTTCGGTCGAGCCATGACATCGTTGTCGTTTATTGGTGTAGTATTGCGTTTTTCGGTCAACCATTCCATTGTCAGAGCAGTGGCAGCTGGCCATCAGGATCCTCCAGAAGCGTCTCCGTATCGGTATCCTCATCAGTCTTGGGAACCCGCGCAAGAGCCGAAACCGCATCACCCTCCATCAGCCTCACAAGCCTGACGCCGGAAGTATTCCTTCCAGTAATGCGGATGTCGGAAACATGCTGGCGGTTCACAATCCCGTGTGAAGTAATGATGATGAGATCGTCATCGTCATTTACATCAAGCAGCCCCACAAGCGCCCCTATCTTTTCATGCGCCTTAAGGGTAATGACCCCTCTTGCTCCACGCTTGGTCAGGCGGTAATCCTCCACCTTGCTCCGTTTTCCGAATCCATTGTCGGTTACTGCAAGCAGAGCGGTATCAAGCCGCTTGGTCGTGACCATTGAAATGCACTTCTCTCCACGGTCAAGCGTTATGCCCTTGACACCCATGGCAGTCCTTCCCATCGGCCGAACCTGCGACTCGGGGAATCGAACCACGAGGCCGGAGCTCTTGGCCAGTATCACCTGATGATCACCATCAGTCAAACGGGCATCAAGCAGCGCGTCGCCAGTATCAATGGTAATGGCCGCAATGCCGTTGCGCCGCGGACGGGAAAACTCCTCAAGCGCCGTCTTTTTAACAATACCGTCGGCAGTCGCCATCATGATGAAGCCGGGCTCATCAAAGTTACGGATATTGATATAGGTTTTAATGGTTTCACCAGGGTTCAGCTCCATGATATTGGCAAGCGAACGGCCTCTTGCGGCACGGCCAGCCTCCGGAATTTCATAGACCTTGAGCCAATAACATCTGCCGTTGCTGGTGAAGAACAGTATATAATTATGGGTAGAGGCCACGAACATGTGTTCGATGAAGTCGTCATTTTTGGCCTGCGCCCCCGTTACACCCTTGCCGCCTCTGGCCTGGCGTCGATAGCCCGACACAGGGAACCGCTTGATGAATCCGTCGTGGGTGATGGTAATGACCACATCCTCCTGGGCAATCATATCCTCAATAGAGAAATCACCCTCCTGCGGCACAATTTCAGTGCGTCGTTCATCACCATATACTTCGCGCACCTTGAGAAGTTCTGTGCGGATAATCTGCATCTGCCGCTCAGGGCTTGCAAGAATATCGCGAAGCTCCTCTATAAGGGCTATGGTTTCAGCATACTCAAGATCAATCTTCTTGCGCTCCATGCCGGTCAGGCGCTGCAGACGCATCTCCAGAATCGCCTTCGACTGCAACTCCGACAGCCCGAAACGCTCTATAAGGCGCGCCTGAGCGGTATTTGCATCGGGAGACTCGCGGATGGTGGTAATGACCTCATCAAGATTGTCGAGACAAATCTTCAGACCCTCAAGAATATGAGCCCGTTTTTCAGCAGCCGTCAGGTCGTATCGGGTTCTGCGAAGAACAATCTCATTGCGGTGCTGGATGTAGAACTGCATCATCTCTTTGAGATTCAGCACTCTGGGCACCCCATCAACAAGAGCAAGCATAATGACGCCGAAGGTATCCTGCATCGGCGTGTGCTTGTAAAGATTATTCAGCACAACCTTTGCCACAGCATCGCGTTTCAGCTCAATGACCAGGCGCATACCGTCACGGTCAGACTCGTCACGGATGTCGGCAATGCCCTCAACCTTTTTATCGTGCACCAGCTCCACAATTTTCTCAATCAGCCGGACCTTGTTGACCTGATAGGGAAGCTCTGTGACAACAATTGACTCACGACCGTTTTTCTGTGTCACCTCAACCAGAGCGCGGGCACGAATAACCACCTTGCCCCGTCCTGTTGTATAGGCCAGACGCACCCCTTCATACCCGTAAATGATGCCACCGGTGGGGAAATCAGGAGCAATCACATGCTTCATGAGCTCCTCAATCTCAATATCCGGATTATCAATCAAGGCCGTCATGCCATCAACAACCTCGCGCAGGTTCTGAGGCGGAATATTGGTAGCCATACCCACCGCAATACCAGAAGCCCCGTTCACAAGAAGGTTCGGAATTGAAGACGGCAGTACGGTAGGCTCCTCAAGGGAGTCATCAAAATTGAGTGAATGCTCAACAGTCTCCTTATCAAGGTCCTTGAGCATCTCGCCGGCAATGGCCTTCATGCGGACCTCCGTATACCTCATGGCCGCAGGAGAATCACCATCAACAGAACCGAAGTTTCCCTGACCGTCAATCAGCGGATAGCGCAGCGAAAAATCCTGCACCATTCGCACAAGGCTGTCGTACACGGCCGAATCACCATGCGGATGAAACTTACCAAGCACTTCACCAACAACACGGGCCGATTTCTTGTGCGGCTTTCCAGCCTGAAGACCCAGTTCATGCATGCCGTACAGCACCCTGCGGTGAACCGGCTTCAATCCGTCGCGCACATCGGGAAGAGCACGGCTGACAATAACCGACATGGAATAATCGAGATAGGAGCCCCGCATCTCTTCTTCAATCGTAACAGGGAGTATTCGTTGGCGCTGCATAAGGCAATCAGAAGTGATATTTGCTATAAAGAATCCGACAGATCAATGTATGAAAAACCGGCATAAATACCGTCAATAACCATCATCGGAAATCGAGAAAAAAGAGAGAAGTTACCATAACCATTCAGGTTACAGCAACAACAGGTGCATCCGACCATAGTGATTCCAGATCATAAAAACCTCGTTCATCTGGCATGAATATATGAACAACAACATTCACATAGTCCAACAGAATCCAGTGCATGGAATCAAGCCCCTCCACATGAAGCGGCCGTTCATCCTCCCCGCGCAGCTCCTCAATCACATGCTCCGCCGCAGCCTTGGCTTTCCGCTCCGAATCTGCAGTCACAATCACAAAAAAGTCCGTCACGGAAGTCAGTTCGCGAAGATCAAGAATCTTCACATCCTCACACTTCTTTTCAAGAGTCAGCTCCGCCGCCCTTCGGGCAAGCAGTTCACCATCTTCAACCTCGCGCACCACCGGCTGTGCCGGTTTTTCGTTCTTTTTGAGGCCTCCCATATAGCTCCAGTCATTCAACCGTTAAGAGAAAATTCACCATTCGAAACATCAATCTGTAAGGCTCTACAGCTTCTCGTGCGGTCAATATAGCAAACATCACGCACCGCCCGAGCCGAAACTCTGCCGATAATCAGGCTCCACCTCGCCAGCCCCCGTCCTGCAAGGCTCCGCGTAGGCCCGAATCGCAAAATCAAACAACGAAGCAGCCGAAAAAAAATCGGCATTTACCCCGGCAACCCCACCTGCATCAAGCACAGTCCGAAGTGGCTCCAGATTCCGGCCAACCGCCACCACCTTCCCGGCACAATCCTGAAGAGCCACGGCAACATCTTCCACCCCGCCACGGCTTACCTCATCATGCCAGCTGAATGCCGCAAGGTCGTCCCGCCGGTAAAGGGCATAAAAATACTCACCCTTCCGCGATCCAACAACAGCCATAACCCTATCCCCCGAAACATCCGCCGGAAGGGAAGCCGCAAGGGCGGGAAGGGTTGGAACAGAGAGAAGCGGAACATCAAGAGCAAAAGCCACCCCCTTCACCGCCGACATGCCAATGCGTAGAGCAGTAAACGAACCCGGCCCCGAAGAAACCGCCACTGCGTCCAATTCACGGGGGGCAATCCCTCCGGCGGACACAACCTCATCCATCAGCGGCACAATGCTTTCCGCAGTCTTCTGCCAGCCCCCGCCACTGCGCTCCAGCTTCCGCCCCCGGCACATCAGGGCAACACTGAGCACTTCATGCGTGCACTCCACAGCCAGAATATTCGTCATTCCTCTCTTTCAATAGTTATCACTCTGCTCTCGTCACCCTCATACTCAATCAGAACCCTTGCAGTGTAGCGGTCCCCATACTCCCCGAACCGTTCAGCCCACTCTACAAACGAACACCACGCTGAAGAAAGATACTCCCCGAACCCCAGCGCATCCAATTCCGAGGGCCGCTCAATCCGATAGAGATCAAAATGATGGATGCTCACCTCGTCCCCCTGAAGCAGGCCGTTATAGATATTGAGAATGGGAAATGTCGGACTGGAAAGCTGCTCCGCGCAACAAAAAAATTCAGCCACCCCCCTCATGAACTCTGTCTTGCCTGCCCCCAGGTCACCAGAAAGCGCCACAACAGCGCCACCCGGGAGCGAAGCCGCAAACTTCCGGCCCACCGCACGGGTCTCCAATGCGGAAGCCGAATGGAACACCTCTTTGAAAGCACCGTTCATCCAAGAGAATGGAACACCAGTCCCGTCATGATTTTAGGATAGAAAAAAGTTGACTTCTGCGGCATCACCTCACCCGAGTCCGACACATCAAGCACCTGGCGAACCGTTGTAGGATGCACCACAAAACCAATCTGAGCCTCTCCCGACTCAACAGCCCGGAACACCTCACCCTCATCTTTTCTGTAGACAAGGTTGCTCTGGCTGGCCATGGCCTCACGCGAAATGCCAAGCATACCACCAAGCACTGCGTCATGCAGCACCACCAGGCCAAGACGCCGCATTGCCTCCGGACACGAAGCCTCAAGCACATCCTCCGCACGCCCCTTAAGCACAATGCCGACCAGCCGCCCGGGAAGCACTACTCCATAGGCATAGCTCGACTGCTCCCTATCCATAAACTCCTTCAAAGCCTCACGCCCATCAAGTTCCCTCAGGACAAACTGCTCACCGAGCTTACCAAGAAAAGCCTCGGCATCAAAATGCGCAAGCCCGTGCACAACCCTGTGAATCGGAAAAATCAGAAGCCCCTCGTCATACATGTTCGCCAGATAGGTCAGAATAAAATTGTAGGGTTCCTCGCCCGTATGGCAGGAATTGCCATCAGCCCGCTCATTGCGGTAATTCAGACCGGTTGCATACCGGTGGTGACCATCAGCTATGTACACTGTCCTCTCCAGCAGCACCTCCCGGAGTTCGGCCAGCAGCTCCGGTTCCGTAATCCGCCACATCCTGTTCTCCACCCCCTGAAGCTCAGCCTCAAGAACCGGCTCATGCGTCGCCGCATACTCCTTCAGCAATCTATCGCCCCTGCCCGACTCATCGGCATAAATACCAAACACCGGACTGATGTTTGCCCTCGTCTGCCGGAACAGATTCAGTCTGTCGGCCTTCGGCCCCGACAAGGTTTTTTCATGCGGCAGCACCTTTTTCTCGGAAGGTTCACTCAGACGCATCGCCGCAAAAAAACCACACCGCGTCACCCGGTTCCCCTCAGGGTCCGCAAAAGTCTGAAAATAGGGGTAGAGTGCCGGCCGCGGATCCCGCACCAGCTCCCCCTCAAGCAGCCATTCGCGCAAACGGGCAGCTGCTGCTTCATACGGACTCTCCTCACACGGAAGCTCAAGGCGCACCGCATTGCATGAAGAAGCCGCATACAGCTCCTTCTGATAAGGAGGAGTTATCACATCATACGGAGGGCAGATAAGGCTGGAAGCATCGCGCAGCAGTTCATCACTGTAACGAAGAGCTTCAAAAGGCGCAATTTCAGGCATACAACTATGGTATAATTATTATAAAAGCAACTGGCTCCTGGGATCAGGACCTTTAAGAGCAATCCAGAAATCATCATGACCCTCCTTCACCAGAACAAGGATCCTGCCATTTTTACACATCTCCAGCACCGCAAGAAAAGTCACAACCAGAATAATCCGCTGACTGACCCCCTCAAGCACATCACTGAACGACACCTGCACCCGGTCCTGAAGCTTTGAAATAATCAGCTCAATCTGCTCCTTCACCGTCACCGGAGCGTCCATGACATTGCGGCTCATCGGCTTGGGGATATTGTCCAGAACAGCCCGGTAAGCGCTCATAAGATGATAGAGTGTCGGGCGGTTCACCTGCTCATCAAGCTCATCAACCACCTCCGGCATAAACTCCTCAAACAGCCCCCTCGCAAACAGCTGTTCCCGCTCAAAGGCACACTGGTCAAGAATTTCGCTCGCCTCCTTGATCTGCTTATACTCAAGCAGCCGCTGCACCAGCTCAGTGCGCGGATCAAACTCATCCGTATCCTCATCGTTTGCCGTCTGACGCGGAAGCAGCATAGAGGCCTTGATGCTCATCAAAAGAGAAGCCATATAAATGAACTCCGCCGCAACCTCAAGCTTGAAACGCCGCGCATCATGGATGTAGCTGACAAAATCAGTCGTTATTTTCGAAATGGGGATATTGTAGATGTCAAGTTCGTCCCTCTTGATAAAGAAGAGGAGCAGATCAAGCGGTCCTTCAAATTCCTCAAGGCTGATCCGGAACATTGATTGCAGGGAAGCGTTGGAGAAAGCTCTGCATCAAGATAGACAAAGTGGGGTGAAATGCCACACCTCCTGAAAAAATTGCAGCACGGAAAAGACTGCAAATGAAGTGGGGCATTTTTTTCATTCCCCCGTAACTATTCGTACATTTATTTATATGTCCGATTGCGCACAGTACCCGGCGAATCGCGACTTTCCCGAAACAATTTTCCGGGCCCCTGAACCGATGAAAAAGACGCTGCTTTCACTTGCACTTACCGCCGCATTGGCCATGAGCACCACCTCACCGGCGGCTGCTGAATCGGCCAACAACTGGTTTGACCTTGGCCTCAACCACCAGATGCAGGGCGATATAGAATCAGCCATTGACTTTTACACAAAAGCCATTGAAATTGACCCCGTCTTTGCAATGGCCTACCAGATGCGCGGAGCTGCAAACCAGAAACTGAAAAAATACAAAAAGGCGATGCAGGACTACTCCATGTGCATCACCTGCGGCGAGAACAACTTCAGGGCTGTCGGTTATTACAACAGAGGGATCATCAAAAACCTGACCGGCGACTTCACCGGCGCAACCTCAGACTTTTCAGAAGCAATTGCACTCGACAGGAAAATGGCCCCGGCGTTTTTCCACCGTGGCATAGCACGAAGCAAAAGCGGAGATATTTCCGGACGGCAGGCCGATTTTCAGGCGGCCGCACGCCTTGGCGACAGTACCGCTGAAAGCTGGCTCAACACCTACTGCCCCGGCTGGAAAGATGCCGCCAGGACTGCCGGACGCTCCTGAACCTCAGGAACCGAACTGTCCCGTATCAATCCACCCCATACTGAAAAGCGACCAGAAATCCAGAGCAAGCCCTTTCAGCACATAGTCATAAGGCATCCACCCATATCCCCCCTCACCCCACTCTGCTCCCCAGGAGTTCCTGATAAGAAGCGCCCCGCGCGACCTGGCAGCGCACCGGGTATTTTCAACCACTTTTTTATCGTCATAGCCAACAGCAAGAATAGCATGGCCCCACTCCGCCTGTTCGCTGGGGCAGGGCATCGGAATGTGTCCCCGGGCATCCCCGTCCTCAAAAGAGCTGAACCCGAAAAACCCGAACACCGAAGGGATCCCCGAAGCGATGAACTTTTTCACCCCCACAAGAACCTCTTCCCTCTTGACGCTTGAGGCAATAGGATCGTGGCAGAAGTAACGGAGTGCCTCGAAATTGTCGGCAACGGCATAGGCAAACCCGCTTGGCTCTTCATCAAAACCCGGATCTTTGTCGGTGTAGGCCCAGTACTTTTCAGGAGGCACGCCGCAGAGCGCAAGAGCGCCCATCGTATTGCGGAGCCACGCACCAGTGTCGCCGGTGGTGCCCATGAGGTTGCGGGTGGTTTTGTAAATGAAAAGGCGGGAGCAGTCAATGTGGCGGCCGAAGGCTCGCCGTTCAAAATACTCAACCAACCCCGAGGCGGCATGCGCCGTGCAGGAACCGATGGCACCCTGCGTTTCAACAGGGGAACACCACTCTCTGAGGTCAGCTTTGGGAGGAAGGGAAACGCTCCCTGATTTTTTCGTTTTCGGCAGATCAAGATGCTGCCTCAAGAGAGCAACTTCGGGATGAAGAGCGCTGTAGTCGCGCATATCCGGTAAAGGCATCAGCCAACCCGTGCCAACGGCAGCCAGAGAACTTCCTGAAAGTGACACGGTTTTCTTCATTGCGTACATGGCAGTCTCCCTGTATCTGGTTGAGGGCAAGAACAAACGCAAGTATATGCGCGCCACAGGAAAACTACACAATAAAGATCACTTTACCCTATACAGCAGAGCCTCCCCGTTCGCGCGTACGGATGCGGATGCAGTCCTCAAGCGGGGTAATGAAAATTTTACCATCACCAATGGCAACAGGATCGTGGCTTGCCGAATCGATGATGGCATCAATGGTCTTTTCAACAAACTCCTCATTCACGGCAATGTCGATCCTGATTTTCGGAATCAGATTCGGCGCAATCTTCTGGCCACGATAAATATCAATATCCTCCTGGCGACCATGGCCGGTCACCCTGCTGACGGTGATTCGGGTTATATCTGCCTGAATCAGGGCCTCACGCACATGGTCGAGCCGGTCGGGATTGATGATTGCGGTAATCAGCTTCATGGATCAAGTTCAGTTTAGGTTGATGAGGCCGTAGCCATGCTCGCCGTGCATGCTGTGGTCGAGACCCGACATTTCATCGTTTTCGCTGATGCGCAGACCGATGGTTTTTTCAATAAGCACAAGCAGAATCAGCGACACCACTGACGCATAGAGCACCGTAATACCCACAGCCGTCGCCTGCACGCCCAACTGCTGCCAAACGCTCCAGCTTCCTCCGGCAAGCTCTGCCGCCTCGGCCATCCATGAGGGACGGATGAAAAAGACAAGGGCAAGAGCCCCCACAATACCACCCACGCCATGCACACCGAATGCATCAAGACTGTCATCATACCCCATACGGTTCTTCAGCAATATGGCACCATAACAGACAAGAGAAGCAAGCGCACCGAGCGCAAAAGCCCCGACAGGCTGTACAACACCCGCAGCAGGGGTTATGGCAACAAGCCCCGCCAGAATGCCCGATGCAACACCAAGGCTGGTCGCCTTGCCATGGTGCACCATTTCAATGACCATCCAGGTAAACGCTCCTGCAGCCGCTGAAAGCTGGGTTACCGTAAGAGCTCTGGCAGTTGCAAGGTCGCTCGATATGGCACTTCCCGCGTTGAATCCGAACCAGCCAACCCAGAGCAGGCCAGCCCCGGTAAGGGTCATCACCAGATTGTTGGGATGCATGACATTACGCGGATAACCCCTGCGGCAACCAAGATAGAGAGCGGCCACCAGAGCGGTGACACCTGAAGAGATATGCACAACCGTACCGCCGGCAAAGTCAATCGCACCCGCTGCACCAAGATTGAAGAGGAAACCATCGGAAGCCCAAACCCAGTGGCAGATGGGGCTGTAGACAATGATACTCCAAAGCGCTATGAAGACAGCATACCCACGGAAGTTCACCCGCTCAGCAAACGCGCCCGCAATAAGCGCCGGGGTGATGATTGCGAACTTGCCCTGGAACATGGCGAACACATACTCGGGAATGTGCGACTCCATGATGGTGTCGTCAATACCCTGCAGCATGAACAACTGCGGATCCCATCCAACAAAACCACCGAGCACACCGGGCCCGAAACTCAGGGCGTAGCCGACCATCGGCCAGAGCACACCGATGATGACCATTGCCCCGAAACTGTGCATCATGGTGCCAATCACATTCTTTGTCCGCACCAGACCGCCGTAGAACATGGCAAGGCCGGGGATCATGAGAAGCACGAGAGCCGTGGAAGTCAGCATCCAGGATGTTGTCCCCGAATCGGTATAGACCTCTTCAGCACCATAGAGGGGGGTGCCGGAATGCAGGAGAAGAGGGAGCAGCAGAAAGGCAGAAATCAGTCTATTCTTCATAACCAGAAGCAGATAAAGAAGTTGCTGTTTGCTTAAAATTTTAAGGCGAATGACCTTAAATAGCTATTTTTCTAACCAAAAACAAAGAGAAGGGCGATGTTTTGGCAAACAGGAGATAAGCGCGTATTCCTGCCGGCAACCAAAAGCAATTGCACAGGAAAGCGCCTGCTCATTCCTGCGCCATGATAAAGCCCGGCGAGAGGGGGGGGGGTGTATTTTCCTCTTGGTAAAAATTACGGAAAACGGTAAATTAACGATTAGAAATCATCCAATGGTTGGCTGATCGCTGACAGGTTATATGTGCTTTGGTTACCTGTTGAGCGTTTCTTTTTTCTACAAATGCACGAGTATACCGAGACCAAACAATGAATATTTATGTAGGTAACCTGCCTTATTCCATCACCGAAGATGATCTTCGCGACACCTTTTCCGCTTTCGGTCAGGTCGACAGCGCAAACATCATCACCGACAAATTCTCAGGCCGTTCAAAAGGCTTCGGTTTTGTTGACATGCCTAACGACAGTGAAGCACGCGAAGCAATAGAGTCAATGCACGAGAAAGAGCTCAGCGGACGCACCATCACGGTCAACGAAGCAAGACCCCGTGAAGAACGCCCTGCAAGAAGAGATTACTGATCCTTTCATAAGGACCAAAGTCTACAGCCAGACGGAACAGCACTTGTCCGCCTGGCTTTTTTATTTCCTCCTTCCCGCCTATCTGCCAGTGTCAATAAGATCTTTCAGTGCAACGGAAAGATCCGTGAAATGAAAGGCATACCCCTTCTCCTGTAGAAATGCAGGGACAACCTTCTGACCCGAAGCGGCATACTCACCACCCTCTCCAAGCAGCAGTTTCACGGCAAGCTTCGGCACCGCAAGCAGAGCCGGCCGGCCAAGAACACTGCCCAGTGTATCAGCAAACTCCCTCATCGACACAGGACGCGGCGAAACGAGATTTATCGGGCCGTGCCAGCCATCATGATCAAGAGCCGCAAGAATCACATCAATCTCATCATCAAGATGTATCCATGAAATGCACTGATTGCCGGACCCCACAGGGCCTCCAACAAACATGTTGAATGGCCCAAGCAGCTTTTCAAGCATTCCCCCTTTTGATGACAGGACAATACCGGTTCTCAAAAGCACCAGACGCACACCCTCTGCCTTCAGCGCCTCCCGCTCCCAGTCAACACATATTTCAGCAAGAAAGTCGCGGCCCTGCTTGCCCGACTCCGTAATACCGGGAGTATCGTCACACCGATCAAACGAACCATAATAGCCCACGGCCGAGGCAGAAATGAGCACGCCGGGTTTCACGGCCGCATGAGCAATGGCGTCAACGATATGACGGGTACCCAGAATCCGGGAATCATAACACTCTTTTTTATGCTCCGGGGTCCAGCGGGTTTCGAGCAGAGGCTTTCCCGCCAGATGAATCACAGCTTTGGCCCCATCGATATATTCCCGCCACTCCCCGTCCTGCATATCCGAATCCCACCTGACATACTTCCGTGCACCCGGAACATTCCGTTCAGCCGACTCGGGCGACCGGGCCAGCACCACCACAGCCTCTCCCCTTGCGGCAAGCTTTGCAACAATCTCCGCCCCGATAACACCGGTAGCGCCTGTAATGACAACCTGACCCTGCATAACCACACTCTCTTTTGTATGAAAAAAAGACGCCCCCTGTGCCAGGTATGGACAAGAGGCAGGAATATGTGCTAACCAGCAAGAAATGGGAAAAATTCCCGATGAAGTATTCTAACCTACCGGTCAAAGGGCAGAAGAACTCCACCGCTTCCCGAAAAACGGATGGAGGAGGGTTTGCCACCTTCAGGAGGAAGTGCGGCCGTCTCCCCGCCCCTCCGGCAGATACTGCCGCTGGCCATCGCCTCAAGCTCCCCTTCAACAACTTCAGCGTAAGACTTTTTCGCTGAGACGCGTACCACCCGGACCCTGCCGATCCGTGACTCAGAAGCGCCCAGCGACTCTTTCGTATAGGGATCAAAAACCTTCTCTCCGGCAGCGAACACATCCAGCAATTCGCCCACCTGCAGGGTAATGCCACCCTGATTTATCAGCACCTCTCCTGCAGCATTGCTTCCCACAATCTGAAGCGGATAGATATTTGCCATTGCATGCTGAACCACCATCCGGGCAGCTTCACGGCAAAGAGCATCGGGGCCGCCAGTCGGTTTGTCAAGAGCAACAGTCTCCGTCCCGGCCCATTTTATTTCCCGGGTCGCCATAACAATAATCCGGTAGTCAACCACAAGGGATGCACTGCTCTCCTGTACCTGTTCTCCGGTCATAGGAATAAGAACGCCAGAGGAACGCTCCCCCGCCTCAGCAATGGTGCCCACAAGCATGTAGTCAACACCCAGCACTGCCCCCATTTTGAGCAGTTCATCATCGGCCGCATCCTCTGAAAGGATGAGATGTTTCTCCTGCAGGTAGGCAGAAAGGTACTCCCTGTCAAGAACCGAAAACCGCCGGCTCTGTGTCAGCTCTGCAACCAGACGCTGCGACAGTCGCGAAGAAATCTCGTCCGAAAGCACTTCCCGGCCCCCAAACATAAAAGAGAACTGCGAAGCCTGAAAAGGCAGAACAGCAATCCGACGGCGGTTTTGCGAGGCAACTCCCGGGCTTCTGTAATGGGTAAAGGCAACAAGAAGGCGCGCCGCCCACTGGCCATCCTCCAGCTGGCGCTCATCCATCACCCTGTACTGGCGGACGGTTCCCTTGCTTGTCTCTCTCACATCGCTGCCCACAAGCTGCATTTCCCCAACAGGCCTCACAGCCAGGGTATCACCCGGCCAGGGCAGGGGAACATCATTCTTTTGATACTCTTTCCCGGAGCTGATGCGAACGCCGTTATTCTGGCGTATGGCTTCAGTCAGACCGTCGCGTATAGCCTCCTGACGGGTGGCACCGTAACCCGTTATTTCAACCTGCGTCACAGCACCCGCTGCACCGGCCATACCGGGCAGAAACAGCAGAGCAATAATGAATGGAATATATTTTCTCATGGCCATATGGGGGATAGGATATTAAAAATCATACTCTGGAGCAGGCGGGGGAGGGGGCGGCACAGAGAGCGTGTCGGGCAAAGAAACTGCCAGAGAGTCCCCGACGGAAACTGAAGACGAGGCGGACAAAGAGTCAGGCATAGCTACCGACGAATCAACCGGGGCTTCCGCCAGCACCTTCTGCAGTTCAGCCAGAACCGGCAACGGGGTCACTGCCAAAGAGTCTGCAGGCTCAACATCAAGAGCTCCCTGGGGAAGAGGGAATTGAAAAAGGCTGTCAGGCCGGGTACCCGAATCAAGATAATCGACAACCATCACTTCGCCCGAACAGAACGGGAGCGCAGAGAGGCTGAACATCAGCAGCCCTGCGCCTATAGCCACACGGTGCATCATCGGTTACCAGGAAACGCTTTTGCTGCTTCCCCGCTTGCCGATAAAGCTCTCGCCCTCCCAGAGCGCCAGGCCGGTACTGATGTCGGTAAGAGTAAGCTGGAAATAATATTCAACCTGCTGGGTACCGCTTGAAACGCGGATATTTCGCTGAAGAAGCTTTCCCGAGAGGCTGAGATCCGGCGCAATCATCTGTCCGGTACCAGCAACCGTGCTCTGGTTGAATTCAGCCGACTGGCGAAGCTGGCGGCTCTTCATCGCCATCGGATCTTCAGGACCCGTAAGTCCGACAGCTGTGGTCACCACAACCTTGCCGCTCTGCAGAAGATCAACCCGTATTTTCTTGACAAGCTGGTCGGTATCAATCCGCTGCATGGTATCATTGACAATACGCGAAATGGCCAGCACATAGCGCCCCCCGCCCGGCTTGGCAACCGCGCCGGACTGAAGCATGGAGCTGACAGCCTCACCGGCTGCTGTCTGGAAATCGCGGTAATCAAGCCCCATAACCGCTTTGCCCTTATCATTATTCGTATCAATATGAGTCACCGGTGTGGCGCATCCGCTGAAAAAAAGCAGCGCAAGTATTGCGGAAAGCTTTTTCATATCATTCTCCTCTCTGTTTTACTGTTACTGTTGAGCTTTTCTGATAATGACCCTGAAATCCTTGACCGGTGCCTTCGGAGCTACAGCCCGGAAACTGAAGCTGGATTTTTCAAAAGCCGGAAACTTCACCCACCTCGTCATGACGGTGGGAACAAGCATCCCGTCCATACCGAACCATTCCATCCGGTATTCAAGAAGTCTGTACCTGCCGGTGGTATTTTTTCCCGTCACCTGAACAGACATCAGCCCGTCGGAACTGATGACCGAAGAAAGTTCCTGCAGCACAATCTTGCCCTTGATTGAGCCGTCTATAATGCTCGCGCGGCGGTCGTTGAGTTTTGAGCTGCCGCACCCTCCAAGAACAAGAAGGAGAAGAAGAAAAATCACGGGGGTTTTTTTGATCATGGCAATGACTGTTCTGTGGTTGAAAGGGCCTTGCCAGACGAAACGGAAACCGCAGCATCTCTGGCAGGTAAAGCATCCATAGCCGTAACACTGCAATAGGGACGGGCCTCCATGGACGGGATTTTGATATAGACTATTGATCTGGCGCCCGGCGGGACAGTCACAGCAAACGATCGGCCTTCGGAAGAGACTATCTCCAGCCGGCCATCTTCAGGGGTTTTGATTCTCGCCACCTGAAACTCTTTCGGGAGGGCTGTCCACATGCGGGTATCGGCTATGGTCGTTGCCCGCTGCACAAGGCCTCCGAGCAGACCACCAATATCGCCAAGCTGCTTCTGCACCTGCGCCTGCGCAACCGTTTTCACCGCTGCCGATGCAATGGCACGACGAAGCACCGCCGGATATCTCTTTTTGAACTCCGTCTGCACCACGCGGTCCATGCTTGAAAGCACCGCAGTGCGGCCCACCGTCTCGTCGCCCGTTTTCAGGTTCAGATACTCACACCCTTTTTCCCGAAATGCGAGTGTCGGCAGGGCAATGCCCGTATACTTCACCGTCCGGCTCACAATGAAAAGCGGAAGGTCAAGACGAATCTCCTCACGAACCGGCCCCGATCCGTTTTCAAAAATCACCCAGGTATACGCGCCAACATCTTCCTTACCCCCAAGAGCCTCAACAACAAGCGCCAGATCGCCCTTTGCAGGGGAATCCATGCCGCTCATGCCCACCACCCGCTTCAGCTGCTCCTCAGCCCTTGGGTAGTCTTTCTGGGAAAGAAAAAACAGCCCCGCCGCATAGTTCGCAAACGGGTTGGCGAAATCAGGATAGGCCTCGAACGCAAAGATGTTGGAATAATTCTGCTGGATGAGGGCATCAACCTCGGGCGAATCGGCCCTGCGCTCAACATCGAGGGGAACCGAACCCGATGCCTGCTTTTCAGCAAGCGCGCGGCGCGTTTTCTCAATTTCTGAAGCAAACCGCTCAACGGCCCTGCGCTGGCGCTCAAGCGCACGGTTGAATTCTATACGAGCCAAATCAGTCTTGCCTGCCTCCCAGAAATTCAGGGCGTTATAGGTATTGAGCATCACCCCGTCGTACACCGTTCCCTTGTAATCCAAAGAGCTGTCATTGAGCAGAACGGCGCCTGCGGAGGAAGAGGCAGTCGAGGCCAGAAGTTTTTCCTCATGCTCCCTCAAAATGGCATCCGACTCGTCGAACAGCCGGGAACTCAGCTCCAGCCGGCTGTCATAACGCAAGGCTGCCGCTGCCTGCAGCGACTGCAGCAGCTTCGCCTTGTCCGAACGGTCGTCGCCAATGCGATCAAGCTCAAAGTCAGCAGCCTCAGCATACTCCCCCCGCTCATACATTTTGTTGAACTTCAGGATATCCTTCTTCTGGCCGGCCGCAAGCTCACCGCAATGCAGCAGCGGGGCACTGAGCACCAGACAGACAATCAGGCCGGCATACAGGCGAATATTCCGCATCCGTTGAAATGTTGGGGGTTGCAAAGGGGCTTCATACTGAAGATAGCACCCCGGAAGGGAAAAACGAAAGGAATTTAGCAGTACTCTTCAACACTCCTCGCCATTGATGAGAAGAACAACCAGCCTGTCGTCGCCCAGCAGCTCCTTCACCTCCATCGTCCACTCAAGCGAAGCGTCCGAAATCCGGCTGACAACAAAATCCTCAAAATCGTCCAGTCTTCCGTCATCGACATCAAAATCCCCGGCTGACTGGATTTTGATGAAAATCGCAGGCTCAGCCGTGTTTCCACGGCCATAACGGTCGAAGGCAACAGCAAAATCACAATCCTCTGTACCGGTAAGCTCTACCAGGCGGCCGCTCTCCAGAATATCCTGCCTGATTGCCTCCAGGTCGGCAAGAACGCCTGAGAAGCGCTCGTCTTCATCCATCTTGATGCGTTTTGCCATTACTCCACTGTCACCGATTTAGCGAGATTGCGCGGCCTGTCCACATTGCAGCCGCGGAGGGCGGCAATGTGGTAAGAGAGCAGCTGCAAAGGAATGACCGTGAGCAGCGGCATAATCTGTGCAGAGGCCTGGGGAATGTAGATGACATGTTCGGCAAGACGGGCAACCTCGGTGTCGCCCTCGCTGGCAATGGCAATCACACGGCCCTTGCGGCTCCGGACCTCTTCAATGTTGCTGAGAATTTTGTTGTATGAGCTGTCGCGCGTGGCAATGAAGATAACCGGCATGTCCTCGTCAATCAGGGCAATCGGTCCATGTTTCATCTCCGCCGCAGGATACCCCTCGGCATGGATATAGGAGATTTCCTTGAGTTTCAGTGCACCCTCAAGAGCCACAGGGAAGTTGTAGCCGCGACCGAGGTAGAGAAAGTTCCGCGCATCCTTGAAGCTTTCAGCAATCGTCTGAATCTGGGCGTCCAGCTCCAGAATTTTTGCCGCATGCCCGGGAACCTGCGACAGTTCCTTCAGATTGAGACGCATTTCATCATGCGAAATGGTCCTCCCTTTGCTCAGCGCAAGAGCAAGCATATAGAGCACAATCACCTGCGCGGTAAAGGCCTTGGTTGACGCAACACCAACCTCCGGACCTGCATGGGTGTAGATGCCACACATGGTTTCGCGGGGGATGGTGGAGCCAACCACATTGCAGATGCCCATCACCATGGCACCCCTCTCTTTTGCCGCACGAAGAGCAGCAAGAGTGTCGGCGGTTTCACCCGACTGCGATATGACAATCACCACATCGTCAGGACCAATGATAGGGTTCCGGTACCGGAACTCCGAGGCATAATCAACCTCAACCGGAATTCGGGCAAAGTCCTCAATGAGATACTCGCCGATAAGACCCGCATGCCAGCTGGTGCCGCAGGCGCAGATGACAATCCGCTTTGCCTGCTTGAGCCGGTCGAGATAATCCTCAATACCGCCCAGCACTATCCGTCCCTCTTCAATTCTTACCCGGCCGCGCATCACATCGCGCATGACCTCGGGCTGCTCAAAAATTTCTTTCAGCATAAAATGCTCAAAGCCACCCTTCTCAATTTTTTCAAGCGAGAAGTCGAGCTCGGTAACAACCTTCTCAGTCTCAATATTCTCAATGGTTTTGACCTGATAACCCTCACGGGTAACCACTGCCATTTCACCATCAGACAGATAAACCACCTTATTGGTATGCTCCACAATGGGAGCAGCATCGGAAGCAATGAAATACTCACCTTCACCAATGCCGATGACCAGAGGGCTGCCCTTGCGGGCAACAATTATTTTATCGGGGTCACGGGGAGAAATTACACAGAGCCCGTACGCTCCCTCAACATGGCGCAGCGCTGCACGCACCACAGACTCAAGGCCGAGGGAAGGGTCGGTTTTCCAGATGCGGTCCACCAGATGGACCAGAACCTCTGAATCCGTATCGCTGCGGAATACATACCCCTCGCTGATCAGCTCCTTGCGAAGCAGGGAATAGTTCTCCACAATGCCGTTGTGAATGAGAGCAATATCTTCATCGGTGTTCATGTGTGGATGGGCGTTGCGGTCGCTGGGGTCGCCGTGGGTTGCCCAACGGGTATGGCCGATGCCAAGCGTCGCTCCCGCCATCTTTGCGGGCGACTCTTCATAAGCCGCCTGCAGAGCGCCAACGCTGCCCTTCTGCTTCATGAACGGGAGCCCCCCGTTCTGCAGCGCTATTCCTGCAGAATCATACCCTCTGTACTCAAGCCGCTGCAGACCGGCAAGAAGAATCGGTGCAGCTTCGCGCATTCCAATGTATCCAACAATTCCACACATGGCATTCCAATCATTTAGATGACCCGGCAGCTATCCGCTGCCTGAAAAAATCTACAGTACCTTCCTGACAGCCTCGTGCACACGGCGGGCTTCAAGGGCAACTGCCTCCTCATACTCCCCTATGGAGCCAAAAGTGCCGGCCGGATAGATAAGACTCCGGCTGATGTTGATGAGCGCGCTGCACCGGTCGGCGTCAACGCCCGCTTCAGCCGCCTCCTCCAGCGACCCGCCCTGCGCACCCACACCCGGTATCAGAAAAAACAGCCCCGGAGCCCTGCTCCGGATATCGGCAAGCATTGCGCTTTTCGTCGCGCCCACAACCACGCCCCCATTGCCGCCGCAACTCCAACCCGAAACCCTGTCGAGAACCCTGTGGTAAAGCATCTCTCCGCCCTCGAGCTGCTGCTCCTCAAAATCAGCCGAACCGGCATTGGAGGTGAGGCAGAGCACAAACACCAGCTTGTCGCTGTAGGAGAAAAACGGCTCAAGCGAATCCTCTCCCATATACGGAGCAACCGTAATTGCATCAAAAGACCAATGCTCAAAAAAAGCACGGGCATACATCCGGCTGGTATTGCCGATGTCGGCCCGCTTGGCATCTGCAATGGTAAGGCACTCCCCGGGAATCTCCCGAAGGGTCGCCTCCATGTCGCGCAAACCCTCAATGCCCCGCGACTCGTAGAATGCCGTATTGATTTTATATGATACCGCTGAATCGCAGGTAGCCCTGATGACTGAGCGATTGAACTCCAAAACAGGATTCGGGCAGGATGAAAAAACCTCAGGAATCTTCCCCGGGTCAGTATCGAGACCAACACACAGCAGTGATTTCAGCGCTGCAATCCGCTGGTTTGCCTTGTTACGGGCTGCACTCATAACTCTTTTTCTTCATGATCGTTACAACAAAAGACTCAAGACCACCCTCCACCGGGGGTGCAACTAATAACCACCCGAAAGCATTGATTCATCAACTAATATATGATATGTTTTCCAACGATATGCTTCATTTAATGGAAGATTCCAGTAAATTGGAAACTGCCCCGAATCAGCGTTCGGTGGAGATGATACGATGCAATTATAATAATGACTGTCAGAATCGATGCCAAAAAATTCTCTGAAGCCCTCAAATCCCTATAATTCAGAACCCGAAAACACCGAAAAGCGGCCGAAACTCCCCATGATGTACTATGTGGCGGTAATTCTGCTTCTCATCGGCGTACAGCTTGCTTTTTTCTGGTCAGGGTCAACCCGCGAAATTCCCTACAGCTCGTTCCGGACATTTGTAGTTGAAAATAAGGTGGAATCGGTAAAGATTGCACCGGAAAAACTCTATGTCACCCTCAAGCCCGGTGTGGACAGCGGCCTGCCCGTGGTTGAAGAAAAAAACGAGCCAACCCGCCAGTTTCTGCCGACCGGAAAAAAGAACCCGAACGAGGTTGAGGTCAACCCCGTGCGCGACGAAGGGCTCACAGCGCTGCTTGAAGAACACGGCGTCACATATGAGGGGACTCCCGGCACCACCTGGATAGGCGAACTCATTCAGTGGATTCTCCCTTTCGCCCTGCTCCTCGGCCTCTACTTCTTTATTTTCAGACGCATGGGTGGAGCCGGCGGCCCCGGAGCCCAGTTCATGAACATCAGCAAAAACAAGGCGGCCCTCTACGAAAACCTTGACGAACACACCCGTATCACCTTTACCGATGTAGCCGGGCTTGATGAAGCAAAGGCTGAGGTGATGGAGGTAGTCGACTTCCTCAAGGATCCGAAAAAATACACCCGACTTGGCGGAAAACTTCCCAAAGGAGTGCTGCTCGTCGGCCCTCCCGGAACAGGGAAAACCCTTCTTGCAAAAGCCGTTGCCGGAGAAGCCGATGTCCCTTTCTTCAGCATCAGCGGTTCCGACTTCGTTGAAATGTTTGTCGGCGTTGGCGCAGCACGAGTCCGCGACCTCTTCAAACAGGCAAAGGAAAAAGCCCCCTGCATCATCTTCATTGATGAAATTGATGCTGTTGGCCGCAGCCGCGGAAAAGGGGCCATGATGGGAGGCAACGACGAACGCGAAAACACCCTGAACCAGCTGCTGGTTGAAATGGACGGGTTTGCCACCGACAAGGGGGTTATCCTCATGGCCGCCACCAACCGCCCCGATGTGCTTGATCCCGCCCTGCTGCGCCCCGGCCGTTTCGACCGCCAGATCATGGTCGACAAACCCGACCTGAAAGGGCGCATGGACACCTTCAGGGTGCACACCAACAAGCTTTCGCTCTCGCCCGATGTGAACCTGAAGGCCCTTGCCTCGCAAACCCCGGGATTTGCCGGTGCTGAAATTGCCAATGCTGCCAACGAAGCTGCTCTTCTGGCCTCACGCCGGAACAAGGAGAGCATTGAAATGAAAGACTTCGAAGACGCAATTGAGCGGGTTGTTGCCGGCCTTGAGAAAAAGAACAAGGTCATCAACCCCAAAGAAAAACGGATTGTCGCCTACCATGAAGCAGGCCATGCAATTGTAAGCTGGATGATGGCAGAAAACGATCCGGTGCAGAAAATATCCATTGTTCCCCGCGGAATGAGCGCGCTCGGCTACACCATGAACATACCGCTGGAAGACCGCTACCTGATGACCAAAAAAGAGCTCTGGGCAAGAATCTGCGGGCTCCTTGGCGGAAGACTGGCAGAAGAGGCCGTGTTTGGAGAAATTTCAACCGGTGCCCAGAACGACCTTGAAAAAATCACCGGCATAGCCTACAACATGGTCACCGTGTACGGCATGAGCGAAAAACTCGGCAACCTCTCCTTCTACGAAAGCAACAACCCCTACTATGGGGCGCCGGGCATGGAGAAGAAGTACGGAGAAGAGACCGCCCACCTGATTGACCAGGAGGTAAAAGAGATTGTGGGAAGTGCTGCTGCAAGCGTCAGGGCGCTGCTGGAAGAAAACCGCGACAAACTTGAACGGCTTGCCGGAGAACTGCTTGCCAAAGAGATGCTTCAGTACTGCCAGATAGAGGAAATACTCGGAAAGCGTCCCGGCGGAGGAAACTCCGAACACGAAGTGGACTGCAGCGAAAAACCCGAAGAAGAGAAGCCGGAAATACCTGCAGCAGACTCGAACGGAAAGGATCCGGAAATCAGTGAAGAGGAACTGCTGGAGCTCCAGGCAGCCGCAGAGCGGCTGAAGGAGTCGAGAAATGCTTCTGAGAATTGAGACTGGTGGGTCCCGAGGGATTCGAACCCCCGACCTACTGGGTGTAAACCAGTTGCTCTAACCAACTGAGCTAGAGACCCTTGAGGGGGCTTATTATACCTTAATTTCCGAGAAAAACAAAAAGAAAAAGCCGTTCCTCCACCGGGAACGGCCTGCTTCTTGTAAGCCTTGCTGAAAAAGGCTAAATTCAGCTTTTTACGGCAAGTAAACCCTGCAACCTTTTGTCTCCACCATTATGAGAGCTCTCTCCATTCTCGGCAGTACAGGCTCAATCGGCCTCAGCACCCTCGATGTCGTCCGCCGGCATAAAGAGAGTTTCAGTGTTGTCGGTCTTGCAGAAGGCCACGATGTGCATGCGCTTGCCGAACAGATCAAAGAGTTCCGGCCCACAATAGTCTCCGTAAGGGACGAGAACGCTGCCGACGAACTGAAAACCCTTCTCGGCCCAGCCGACCGCCCCGAAATCGTCCACGGCATTAAAGGAGCAGGAACCGTTGCCGCCGCCGAAGGGTCGGACATGGTGGTGTCGGCCATTGTGGGCGCTGCAGGCCTCACACCCACCATCAAGGCGATCAAGGCAGGAAAAGACATAGCCCTTGCAAACAAGGAAACCCTTGTTGTAGCCGGCCAGCTGGTTTCCGACCTGGTCAAGCAGAACGGCGTCGAGCTCCTTCCGGTAGACAGCGAACACTCAGCAATCTTTCAGTCGCTCCTCGGCCACCGTGCTGAAGATGTGGAGCGCATCATCCTTACAGCCTCAGGTGGCCCCTTCCGCAACACGCCGCTGGAAGAGATGAAAAAAGCCGGTCCCGAGCAGGCCCTGAAGCACCCGCAGTGGACTATGGGAGCAAAAATCACCATTGATTCAGCAACCATGATGAACAAGGGGCTTGAAGTCATTGAAGCCCACTGGCTCTTCAACATGCCCGCCGACAGAATAGGCGTTGTTGTCCACCCCCAGAGCATTGTCCACTCCATGGTTGAATATCGAGACGGATGCGTCATCGCCCAGCTTGGATCCCCCGACATGCGCGCCCCGATTGCTTACGCCCTCTCCTATCCCGAGCGGAGCGAAAGCGGCGTCAAAAAACTCAACCTTGCAGAAATCGGCACCCTCACCTTTGAAGAGCCCGACATGGTTCGCTTTCCCGCGCTCCAGCTTGCATTCGACGCCCTCAAGGCCGGCAAAACCTACCCGGCAGTCCTCAACGCAGCCAACGAAATAGCCGTTGCCGCATTCCTCAACAAACAAATCGGGTTCACCGACATTGCCGACACCGTCGACAAAACCATGCAGGCGCACGAAGCCTACACCCCGATGGAGCTTGACGAATACATCCATGCCGACCGATGGGCCCGTCAAACTGCCAGCACCTTTATTTCTTCCTGAAGCATTGATGAACCACTGATACGATAAACGACAACAATCATGGACTTTCTGAGCACGATATTCTTTTTCATTGTAGCCATATTCATTCTCGTCACCGTCCACGAGCTCGGCCACTTTCTGACAGCCAAGCTCTTCGGCATGAGGGTCGACAAGTTCTACATCGGGTTCGACTTCTATAACATGCGGCTGTGGAAAAAGAAGATCGGTGATACAGAGTACGGCCTCGGCGTTTTTCCGCTTGGGGGCTATGTAAAAATAGCCGGCATGGTTGACGAAAGCCTCGACACCGATTTTGAAGCCTCCGCGCCCCAGCCATGGGAGTTCCGCGCCAAACCGGTATGGCAGCGCCTCATCGTGCTGGCAGGAGGTGTCACCATGAACCTTCTGCTTGCCGCCGCAATATTCATTGGCGTCACCTACACCCTCGGTGAATCACGCACCAGCACGGCTACCCCGGCCTTCGTGGAAACCGGATCCATTTTTGACCAGATGGGTCTCAAAACCGGCGACCGCTTTGTGGAAGCCAACGGAACCCCCGTTGCCACATGGGAAGACGCACTTGATCCCGAACGGTTCACTGCCGGTGCCCTTACCTACACCATTCTTCGCAACGGCACAACATTCACCATCAGTGCCCCCAAGAACATTCTCACAAAACTCAACGAAGCAGAAGGATTTGGCATTCGCCCGATTGTCCCTCCTGTCATTGACCAGGTCATGGCAGGAAACCCCGCTGAACAGGGTGGACTGAAGCCGGGTGACCTCATTACGGCAATTGGGGGCGACGCTGTTTCAGACTGGACTGAGGTTGTCGGCATTATTTCATCGCACCCCGGCAAAGCACTGAACTTCACCTGGAAAGACAGTGCAGCCACCCTCTCCGCCGCAATCACCCCCGGAAAAGACGGCAAAATCGGCATCATGCTCCGCCAGCCTGCAACCACAGAGCGCGTCAAACTCTCCTTTCCTGCTGCCGTTGCCAGTGGCTTTACTCAAACATGGAAAATGAGTGCCCTTACCGTCCAGGGATTCGGCAAAATTTTTTCCGGGCAGGAAGACTTCCGCAAATCAGTTGGCGGCCCCATCAAAATCGCCAAAATTGCCAACCGCAGCGCAGAGCAGGGGCCAGTCAGCTTCCTCTTCTTCCTTGCCGTTCTCTCCATATCGCTGGCCATCATCAACATGCTCCCTATCCCAGCACTTGACGGCGGCCAGTTCGCAATCAATGCCGTGGAAGGCATTATCCGTCGTGAAATCCCCTTTGCAGTGAAAATGCGCATCCAGCAGATCGGCATGGTGCTTCTCCTGACACTGTTCGCCTACATTCTCATCAACGACATCCTGAACCCCTGAGCCGCCGGCTGAACACATGTTCGACAACCTTCAGTCCATAAAAGAGCGCCACCTCGACCTTGAGCGTCTGCTCGCCGACCCCGATGCAGCCGGTGACCAGACGCGATTCAGAAAACTCAACAAAGAGTACAGCGACCTGCGGGAAATTGTTGAAACCTATGATCGCTACTCCCATATTAAAAAGCAGCTCGAAGACTCCCGCCAGCTCCTGAAGAACGAACAGGATCAGGAGATGAAAGCGCTTGTGGAGGAGGAAATCGAGGAACTGCAGCGCCAGATACCCGCTCTTGAGCAGGAAATCAAAGTACTACTGCTTCCCAAGGACGAAGCCGACTCACGCAATGTCATTCTGGAAATCCGGGCAGGTACCGGAGGCGAAGAGGCCGCACTTTTCACAACCGACCTTTTTCGCATGTACCAGCGCTATGCTGAAAAACAGGGATGGAACTTCCAGATGCTTGACTATAATGAAAGCTCCGTACCCGGGGGATTTCGTGAAGCAACCATCTCCATTACCGGCCACGATGTATTCGGCACAATGAAATACGAAAGCGGTGTGCACCGCGTACAGCGCGTACCCGACACAGAAACCCAGGGGAGAATCCACACCTCAGCCGCAAGCGTTGCAGTGCTGCCTGAGGCCGAAGAGGTTGATGTGGAAATCCGAAAAGAGGATTTGCGCTTAGATACCTACCGCAGCGGAGGCAAGGGGGGGCAGAATGTCAACAAGGTGGAAACCGCCGTACGCATCACCCATATGCCCACTGGCATGGTGGCTGCATGCCAGGAAGAGCGCTCACAGCTCCAGAACAAGGAAAGAGCCATGAAAATGCTCAGAGCAAAGCTGTTCGACATTCAGCTTGCCGAGCAGCAGCAGGCACGGGCCGACCTTCGCCGCACCATGGTGGCAACAGGAGACCGCAGCGCAAAAATCAGGACATACAACTACCCCCAGTCACGCGTGACCGACCACCGCATAGGATTCACCACGCACGCACTTCCGCAGTTCATGCAGGGGGAGATCGGCGAGCTCATCGACGCCCTGAAAATGCACGACCAGACCGAGCGGCTTCAGGCCGCCCAGCAGTAACACCCGCAAGACAACCATTAACCTAGAAGGAAGAGAGGGCGCACAAGAGAATGGAAATGGAAGCCACAGGCAAAAGCAAAGGTGAATGGATTTTTCCCGCTCCCTTCGAGCGCACGGTTGACTACCTCTCAGACCAGAAAAAAATCCTGGGATTCAACCCCTTCTGCCACAATGTAGAGCTCACCGACGAAGAGGATGTCTACCGGTGGCACTTCCGCGTCACCGACCCCCAGAACAACCCGTTTGATGTCCTTTTTTATGTCCATCAGTCACATGAACTGCTCGTAGCTTTGCCTGAAGAGCTCCAGACTCTTGATCCTGCGGAACTTGACGACGACACAATCAGCCGCCACACAGTCGGCCGAAAAATCAAATGGAACCACCACCAGCTTTCCAACCCCGTGGATGACCCGAAAAACCATGTTTTTGAAGGCAAAGCATTTGCCGATATGGTGATGGAGGCCATGGAACCCGAAAAAACCAAAGTCCACTTTGATCTCAGAATAGATGTCAGCTTCGTCCTCTATCCTGCGTTCCGGATTCTGCCAGAGCCAATCATCCGGACAATGACCAATGCCGGCATGTCGATGATCATGCAGACGGCAACGAACAAGATGTTTCACAGCATATCAAAAGATTTCGGTGGTATCCACCACGCATGAAAAGCAAACAGACGAAAGCCATGAGCTTCCTTCAACTTGCAGCAGAGCGCTGCAGCACCCGCAGCTTCAGAACAGACCCAATCCCCGATGAGGTAATAGGCCGCATTCTTGAAGCAGGTCGGCTTGCCCCCTCAGCAAAAAACCTTCAGCCATGGCACTTTACCCTTGTGCAGACACCCGCCATGCTTGAAAAAGTACACGCATGCTACTCCCGCAACTGGTTCCATACAGCCCCCGCCATTCTCATTGTCAGTGGACGGTATGAAAACGCCTGGGTCCGTCCAGCCGACAGCTATAACTCACTTGAAACCGACCTGGCCATAACGCTCGACCACATGATTCTGGCCGCAGCAGAAGAAGGCGTCGGCACCTGCTGGATAGGCGCATTCGACCTTCAGGTTCTGAAAAACGCTCTCGGGATGGATGAAAAAGAAGAAATTTTCGCCTTCACCCCCCTCGGCTACCCCACGAAAGACTTCACTCCCGTACCAAAAAACCGCAAGTCGCTCAGCGAAATGACAACCTACCGGTAACCGGCCCTACAGGCTGAAACGGCATCTCCTGCCCGCCTGCTCTGATCCCATTATCTCTTTTCTTCAGGAGGGAAGCCTGAAAAGGCTCCCCTACACCAAAATCAGGAGTGGCCGCCTACAACAATGCGCATCATCTTGACATTAAGAATGATGAAGCGAATGAACTGCCACGGCACAAACTTCCGCCAGAACAGCGTCGACTTTTCGGGCACGGGAGGATATGCCTCATCGAAATATGCCTTTATGTGATATTTATTCATGATTGTCTCTGTCTGAATGGTTATATGTTTCTGTCTCTGTATCCCGCAGTCACACTACTCCGGAATAAGCCACCAGAACGGATAGCCCTTCGCCTTATGGAAGAAGAGGTAATGAAGCAGCACCTTCAGCCAATGGCCCGCAAGACCCGCCTCGCCAACAGAATATTTCATGTCGCGGCCCCATTCAGGATACTTGTCCCAGTCGGGAACCACAGGGAACACAGTCATTGACGCACCCAGACCGGTAAACGAACCGAACCCGCCCGACACAATGCAGGCTGCGCCCATACGGCTCATTGAGGCCTTATGCGCATGCTCTGTTGCGCCATGGATCCGCTCGGCAATATTGAGCGCCGTAATCTTACCCATAACACCCGAAGGCATACCGGTACGGGGAGGAGTCGGGAAAATCGCGCGGCCCTTCTCGCTTGTCATCGGTTTGGAAATGGCATGCGGAGGAGCGAATGCAATGCCAACCGCATAGATATTACCGTAAGTCGGGTTCTGATAAGTGCTCGGCCAGTCATCAGCAGACCAGTCTTCAAAGGGCTTCTGGGAGTAATCTCCATCAACCTTCATGAACTTGTTGGGCGCGAACAGCGTATCGGTAATGTCATTGCCTTCGCGGTCGAATGCCGTCATGCCGACGCCGGAAAACGCAGGAATGAGCATTGCAAAATCGAACTCCTGCACATGGTCTTCACCATCCAGGGTCTCGTAATGGGCCTTGCCCTCTTCAACCTTGTAGACGCCCGCCCTGCGGATCCAGTTGATCCCGTACTCTGCAAGGAGCGACTCGGTAAACACCTTGGTGGGAGTAATGTAGCCACCGCGTTTGATAAACGCGCCGCCCATTCCAAAATCACCAAGCTCGTACTCATTGGAAATCCAGGTGATCTGAGCCATTTTGCTGAGCCCCCTGGTAGAAATTTCATGCGCAATGTTCAGGATATACTCGAACGCCGCACCCTGGCAGGTAGCCATTGCGTGACCTGTACCAATGAGGAAACGCTGCTTCTCCCCCGCCTGCATTTTTTTAATGCTCTCCTGCAGATGCTCCCATGCGTGGGCCGCATGCGAATAGGTGCAGACAGAGTAACTGTTCTGATCAGGACCCAACCCCTCGGTAGCCTCAAAGTTCAGCTTCGGGCCGGTGGCATTCACCAGATAATCATACTCAACATTCTCCCGAGTGCCGGCATTATCAGCATCTGTATATTCTATGGTAACGAACCCCCTCCCGGTGGAAGCATCACCTTCAGGATGAATTTCAAGGGCTTTTGCCTGCTTGTAGACAATACCCCACCGATCATACACTTTCTTGAGTTCAAAACGAACATCGTCAATCGTCATCTGCCCCACTCCAACCCAGATGTTTGACGGTATCCACTGATAATAGCTGTTGGGCGTCACTACGACAACCTCATGCTTCTTCCCAAGCTTTTTCTTGAGGAATGAAGCGCAGGTATGTCCTGAAACGCCAGCGCCTAAAACGACAACCTTTGCCATAGACGGACTCTCTTTTCAATTATTATGGAAGACACGGTCTTTGAGCAACCACAAGTACAAGTACACGGAAAAGTGCTGAATAATTCCCGACACCCGCTTTCTTCGCCTCCTGTACGCCACTCAACATGAACTTCTATATAAGCATATGCTCATGTTAATGCAAACCGAACTGCCGTTTTTCTCACCCCACCTCTTTGCCTGCCATCACAAGCGTGGGAGGCATGCCCAGATGGCGGCCCCCCAGAAGCACATTCCAGTAAAGCGGCTCAAACGCCAACTTGCCGTACCAGTTTGCCTTGGTCTCCTTCAACAGACTGAAAGGGCCAAGATGGGGAGCGGGAAACTTGCCCGGCAGAGGCTCAATCTTGTAGTTGAAGTCGATAAGGGAGGAAGTTCCTTTTGAATACACAATGAAACAGGTGGAATGGCCGTCGTAAATCTCCTCAGGCTTTACCCCGTGAATTTCCGCCATAATATTGAACACCACCACATCGGCTTCATAATGCGCAACCGAACCCGCCTTTGAAGTCGGCACATTGGTAGCGTCGCCAATCACATAGACCCCATCGTGCTTCAGCGCCTGCAGCGTGTTCTGGTGGGTGGGTACATAGCCAATGCCGTCATCCATCCCCGAATCACTGATCACCTTGTCGCCAATTGTGGTAGGCACAACCACCAGCATATCATAATCAACCTTTGCGCCCTGAACCGACTCAATGTACTTCCCCTTGCCATCCACCCGGTTCAGCTCAAAACCAGTCGTAATCTTGATATTCTTCTCTTTTGCCGACCGGCTGAACACAGCCGATGCCTTCGGCTTGGTAAACGCACCCTGAAGCGGAGTCACCAGCTCAATCTCCACCTTTTTGCGGATCCCTCTCTTCTTGAAATACCAGTCCGCCATAAAAACAAACTCAATAGGCGCAACCGGACACTTGAAAGGCAGCTCGGCAATATCCATCACCAGCTTTCCGCCATCAAACTCCTTGAGTTTCTCGTGGAGAATGTCGGCCGCCTCCAGATAATAAAAGGTAAACGCATTCTTGCCCCATGCATCAAGCAAGCCATCATTCTCCTCCGGCACAACCTTGCAGCCGGTGCTGATGACAAGAAAATCATACACAAACTCATGCTTCTTCGTCTTCACACTCTTCTTCTCGGGATCAATACGGGTGATTTCGTCCATCACAAATGTTACACCGGGCAGAAAATACTTCTGGCGGGGCTTTACCAGCGTTTTTGATTTCTGTAGCCCAAAAGGCACAAACAACAGACCCGGCTGATAAATATGCCGGTCATCACGATCGATGACAGTTATCGTCCACTCATCAGGCAGATGCCTTCGCAGATTATTGGAAATAATGGTTCCTGCCGTTCCACCACCCAAAACAACAATGTTCTTTGCCATGCTGAAAGCCTCCTGTTTTGCAGCCAAAGCGACTGCCAAAATGAATGTTGACGCGACAGAGCACCCGAAAGATAACTTAATCGCTATATTACTATGCGGTAATATAAGAACCCGTAATCATGAAACCAAGCAAAGCTTTTGTGCCGCCAGGAATAAAAATGAATTTTTTATATCTATATGTCTTGACAGAAGACAAAAAAATATATACAATACACTTGAAGTCAAGATGCAGACAGCTCTTCAGGAATAACCCCCGTTTCCTGCGCACAAAAACCCCTGCATCCCCATACCATCTAAACAAGCAGTCGTAAAGGTTTCAGTTACTGTTCAATGGCCCTGCAAGGAGCTATTGCAGCTCTATCAACCAAAAGAGGGGGATACGATTATGGCCACGAGCACCATAGGGACAAGCGCAGCTGCAATCAAATGCTGCCCGGAACTGCAGGAAAAACCAGTATGCGACACACTCTCATTCCGTTACCGCCTGCCATTTCAGGCTAAAGCAGGAAAAGACACACAGCGGGTGCCAGTGGAAGTTGTGCTTCATTTTGAATTGACGCGGTGCACCGGTCCCCTGACCATTAGCGACCCCATATACTCCACGACCCTTCTCCCCGGCGAACAGGTACGGCTCTTCACCAGCGACCGCCACACGCGGTGGTCATATGACTCTGAATCGCAGCTCTCTTACCGCCATGAAACAACATCAGAAGAGTCATACTACACGCACGCCATGGCCGAGGCCATAAGCGACATCACGGCAAGCGACGAAGTTCAGGCTGATTCATCCTTTGAAAGTTCATGGGCAAAAGGGGGCGGAGGCGCCAGCCTCAACCTTGGAATCGTCAAAATTGGTGGTGGAGGAGGCGGAGGCAGCTATGACTCCAAATCAACCTATGACTTCAGCCGAAACATATCACAGCATGCCCACGCTGCATCAAGCTATGCGGCAGCCGGTGTCAGAGCAGCAAGCTCCACGGCAATTGGAGAAGTTGAGCAGCGGACACACGCTGAAGGAGAATCGGAAGCGCACTATGAATCCTCCTCACGCAGCTTCCGTAACCCGAACCGGTGTCATGCAGTAACCTACCTGTTCCACAAAATCAACAAAACCCAGACCGTGTCGTTCAGGCTCAAAGCCATAGAACGCCGCGTTGACGACCCCAAAGTACCCACGGGGGCATACCAGAAAGTGGTCCCTGATACAACCGGCCGCATTATGGTCAAACCCCAGTATATTACTGCAGCCAACAAAGATCGCCTGCAGATTGAGCATGTAGCCTATACCAGCGCAGCTGAGCATCAGCAGGCAGCAAAATCGGGACTGGGCTTATCATCCAATAAGTCCTTCGCTTACGCGGCAGCAACGGCAACACCTGTTACAGCAGACCTCAGCGAACCGACATACAGCATAGTAACCCGCGACGCCGCAATCAAAGCTGTTGATAACGAGCTTATGGAAGCAGGGCTGATTGACCGCAAAACCGGACTGGTGTCAGAAAAAATAATTGCTGAACTCTCATGGGAACGGACGGAAATTCTTCCCACTCCGGGAATCATCGTGAAAGGGTGCCTTGATGAGTGCGATACCTGTGAGGCTTCGCTTAAAAAAGAGATTGAACTCGACCTTGAGCGGCGCCAGCTTGAAAATGAACTCCTGAAACGCAAAATTGAACTGCTCGACCAAGCTCAGGAGTACCGTTGCTGCCCTGTTGAACTCATAGAAGACGAGGATGCAGATAATGGATAATCGCCGCTAAAGCGGAAAAGGAAAAAGCCTCATGCAAATGAGGTGGAGCATGCGTAATGGGGGAAGCATGCTCACCAGAAAACGGCCGAAAGGCCGTTTTCTGGTTTATGCCTCAACACCACACCAGGAAGAAAAGCTCACCGCACCGTCAGAATTTCATCCCACTGCGTGCTGCACCGCGGTGAAAGACGCTGCTGCACCGGCCTCCACGCATTCATATCCTCCGCCGCCAACCGTATCGACGACTTTCCATAACGCCTGTTGACCTCATCCATCACCGCCATCAGCCTCGTGCCGCGATCCTCGTCCGCCCTCTCTTCAAAGAGCGACATAGTCGTTTCCGGCTGGTTCCGCGATACCATTCCGCTCAGCATCACCCCGGCTTTGCGATACTCAATCCCCTCCCGGAACAGCCCCTCCAGCATTCCTGCCGCTGTTTTCAGAATCACCGACGAATCCATTGAAGGCGCCCCGAGGGCAGCCGTCCGGCTCAACCAGCACCGCCCACCCTCACCGGCAAACGGGCTGCTTCCAATAAACACCGTCACCATTGACGCCAGCTGCCCTTCTGCTCTGAGCTTCACGGCGCAACGCCCCGAAAAAGTTGCCACCGCCTGATGCAGTTCTTCAAGAAGCACAACGCTCCGCCCGAACGAACGCGAAGTACAGATGCTCTGCTTCACCGGCCGTACCAGCTCAAGAGGCAGGCACGAGGCCCCCTGTAACTCCGCCTGCACCCGCGCTCCCACCACATGCATCTGCATCCTGACCCATGAAGCTGAAGCCGCCGCAAAATCCCCGGCCGTCATAATTCCCCGCTCCTGCAGCCGACGGCTCCACTTCCTGCCAATACCCCACACATCTTCCACAGGCATTGCACGAAGAGCCGCCGCAATATCCTCCGGCGAAGACAGCACCACAACCCCGCCAGAGGCAGGGTTCTTCTTGGCCATCCGGTTGGCAACCTTCGCCAGCGTTTTGGTGGGCCCAATGCCAATGCTTATGGGAATGCCCGTATGCCGCCTCACCGTCCGACGCATCTCTTCCGCATACGAAGGAAGATCAAACCGGCCGAACCCGCTCATATCCAGAAACGCCTCATCAATGGAATAGACCTCTATCTCCGGCACCAGTCCCGTCAGGGTAGTCATTACCCGTGACGACATATCCCCATAAAGCGCATAGTTCGAGGAGAACACCTCCACCCCTCCCCGCCGAAGCCTCTCGCGACACTTGAACTCCGGCTCACCCATTTGTATGCCAAGCGCCTTGGCCTCAGCCGAACGGGCAATCACGCACCCGTCGTTGTTGGAAAGCACAACCACCGGAACGCCCTCAAGAGCCGGGTTGAACACCCGCTCGCACGAAGCATAAAAATTATTGCAGTCCGCAAGGGCAAACATAGTTCCCACCCCTACCGCGGCTTATGGATGATATAGCTCACAATCCCCCACACCAGAAACTCATTCTCCTCCGTCACCCGCACAGGCTGGAACAGAGGATTTGCCGGCACCAGGAACAGATCCCCGTCCTCCAGACGAATGCGCTTCACCGTAAACTCTCCGTCAATGAAACAGACCGCCACATCGCCATCTTTAGGCTCAAGAGCCTTGTCGATAATCAGCAGATCCCCATCCTCAATGCCCGCATCCATCATTGAGCTCCCCTTCACCCGCGCATAAAAAGTAGCCGCAGGATGACGGATAAGCGCCTTGTTCAAGTCGAGCGACATCTCCTCATGGTCTTCAGCCGGCGAAGGAAACCCCGCAGCAACAGCCGAACCCGCCACCGGAAGCGGCAGAGGCACTGAAAAATCAGGCACATAAAAGTCCAATGGCGACCCTGAACGAACCCGTGAAAGCATAATCATAGGCCTTACCCCTTCTTGCTGATATAAGCATTCAGCCCGATTGTTACCGGCTTGCCATCCACCAGCACATCAGTCACCGCATTGCCCCGGGTGCTGGCAACCACAAGCGTCTTCCCTGACGAGGAAAGAGTCGGCTTCTCAAGATCAATCTCAATACACAGCTTCCCATCCCGTATCTCCACCTTCATCGCCATAGCAGCTTCTCCAGGGTTACATGAACAAAATCTCCTGAACAAATATAGCACATCACAGCGCGGAAACGGAAAGGGGGCTCAAATCCCCCAAACAAATCAAAAAACAGTAAAAAAGCTGTCGGATGGACGAAAATCTGAAAACTTTTCTGTATTATGCATAGAGTATATGGGGTAGGCGAGTGAACCACAACCAACCGGAACTACCATGGCAAACACACGGAACGCAGCAGACCTGCAGAATGAGGTTGCCCGCCTCCGACAGACCGTAAAAAACAATGATGCTGAACTGGAACGGGTCGCCGGCGCCCGGGGCAACAGTCGATCAGCACTCCTTGTGCTGCTCGACCAGTTGCACGCACTCCCCATTGACCCGGAAAAAAGAAGGTCCATGACCTCAATCTGCCTGCAGCTGGCCGATCAGCAGAAACTTGAAGAGCATCTTGGCGTTGATCTCACCCGCTCAGACTATGCATTCATTCTGCGGCTGCAGGAAAAACATACCGGTCTGAACCGCCGTGAGCTGAAAATAGCCCTCTTCATCAAGCTCAACTACAGCACCATTGAAATAGCGCGATCGGTCGGCATAAGCACCAGAGGCATGGAAAGCATCCGTTACCGCATGCACAAAAAACTCGGCCTCAAGCTCCACCAGTCAATAAAAACATATCTCGGCGAGCTCTAAGGAACAACACACCAGAGAGCAACCAGCCCCCACTTCAGCGCTTCATGAGCTGCTGCTGCATCTGTTCGGCCGCCTCTTTCATCTTCTCAAGGTTCTCACCGGAAAGCACTCCCTTGCCCATATCCGGCATCTCAGTTTTCGTGTACCCCGCAGGTATGGCGAACATCGCAGGATCAGGGACCGTCCTGTCCACACTCACAAGATCAGTCACAATACCCGACCTGACATGCAGCGTTCTTACGGGAAAGCCATCAATGCCTTCAGCCTTCAGCTTTGCGGCAAGCGCAGCAACCGACTCGCGACCCGAAGCCTGCATCCGGGCATAGGTGAAATAACCGAGCAGATCAGGATTCAGCCACATTTCCACAGCCTCCTCGCTGCCGATGCTGCTGATTCGGATATGGCTGCACCGGTAGCCATTGACCGTTTCCGTTCCCAGCTGCTCCACAACAGCATCCCTGAAAGGAACAGCAGCATCAGCTGAATCCGCTGCCGGAACTGCCGCAGTATCAAATTCCATATAGGTCTTCGCCGCATCATTGAGCATATAGATACGGTCGGGAGCTGAATTCAGGGAAAGAACCCTCACCGGCATATGACCCGAAAGACCCGCAAGAGTCGTTTCCGTTTCCGTGAGAATACCCTCCTTGCCGATATGGATGGTCATGGCAGCCGAACCGGTTCCCGGCATGGTCGTTGTCATCCGCATCACCCCCTCGAAGGGATGAAGAGCATCAACAGCAGCAACCGGCTCTTTCATGTCACCACCGCCTTTGCAGGCAGAAAAGAAGAAAAGGGGAAGAAGGGCAAGGAGGAGAAGGCGAAAAGCGTTTTTCATGGCAGTATGCGTTTGGTTCCCATAAAATGTTGCGCCAGTCATGGGGGAAACACGGCAACTGCGTCATCATATAAATATACAAAAATATCTATCCTGCCTTTACTGCATCTGCTGAACTGCTGTCCCAAGAGCTCCCCCGAAGCTCCGCCATACTGAACACCTTCACATCAACCGGAAAAGGAACTTCGCCCAACCCCTCCCGCAGCCGCAAGGCAAGCTCCCCGACATCATCCTCCGGCCCATCAACCACCACCGCAAGAATCAGGGAAAAGTTGCCGCGAATAGCTTCAGGAAATCGTTCTGCCAAATCCAGAATGCGGGAAAACTCCCTCTTGAAACGCGCTGCAACGGCCTCACCATACCCGAAATATTGAACCTCAACCGCAATAGTCCGCTCCGGCGCCCTCACCAGGCCGTCGAATACATACGAACCATCCCCCGTCGAACAACTCATATTGCGCATTACCGGTACCCGAAGCTCCATGGCAATCTGGTTCATCGCCCGCTCTTCAGCCAATGAATACCGGGCACGAATATTCCCGCCCAAAATTCCCTCAACGCCACCACTGCAGGAAGGTGAAGCACCCGCCTCCTGTCCTTTTGCGTGATGGCCGAGCTGCACCAGTAATTTCCGCTCTCTTGCCTCCTGCGACGCCGGTCGGAACGAACGGAAAAAATCCGACTCATCCTCAAAATCCGACGGGGCATACATCACCCGGTGATTGAAAAGCAGGGTAGTAAAAAACAAAACAACCAGCAGGACGGGAAACGCCATAAGAAACCAGAGATAGATCCCCTGATTTTCAAGCGACAGGACAGGCAGCACCATTGTTGCCCCCAGTTCGGTCACTGCCGCAAAAACACCGATGATGGTAAGCGGATTGTTGATGAGCGTGAACTTTTCAAGCATCAGCCAGGTCTTTAGAATGGGGTTCTGAATAGTATCTGAAAGCACTGCAGCGCATCCTTCGGCGCCTGAGTCAATAAATAATACAATAAAAATTCATACCATCCCACCTCAGCCTACTGCATACGGCCAAAAAAAAGGCAGGGTGTCACCCCTGCCTCTGCTTCACTCCCCACTCTCGGCTTTTTCCCTCAGAACGGAGCATCTCCGTCGTCATAACCCGAAGGACCCGGTTCATAACCCTCTTCAGCCGCACTATAGCGCTCACCGCCGCCACCCGTTCCACCGGCAGACTCCACCTTCCACGCCTTCACATCGGTATACCACCGGCCATTAAACTCCCTGCTCTCAAGGTCAAAAGAGACCCGTAACTGCGTTCCCATCTGCAGCAGCGACCGGTCAACCTTATCCCCCCAAATGGAGACACACACTTTTTTGGGAAACTTTCCATCCATCTCCACCACAACATCCTGCTTCTTCCATACACCGTTTTTCCCGTTCCCCGTCTGCTCCGGCAGCACCGCAACCAATTTCCCTGTCAGCTCCATACTATTTTTTCCCCGTCATAAGAATTAATCAATCTACCCCGCCCACCCGGGCAGCACCTGTCAGATCAAATATAACACTTCATTCGCCCCGCTCCCCGTAGCACCAAAACTTTCCGCAGAACAGCATGAACCCGGCTCACATTTTTTTCGGATGTACCCGCTGCTCCATCACCCTCTCCGACAGCATGTCCATACAGCACGCCATCCCCTCCGGACTCTTCTCATACGAAAGAGCGGAATCCTGATGAAACCCCAGCCTTACCGCCTCATCAATAGCAGCAAGATCTGCACTGAGGAAAATGAACGCCCACCCCGCATCACTCTTCTCTTTTATCATCTTCTCCACCTGCTCTTTGCTGAACTCTTCGCTTGAGTTTTCCTGCCCGTCAGTCACAACCGCAACAACAACCCTCTCCGGCCGCTCACCCTCTTCAAGCTTTCCGATGCTCGCATCAATATCATTGATCCCCCTGCCCAGCGCATCGAGCAAAGGAGTGCCACCACGGGGAACATAGGTCTCACGGCCAAGCGGAGGAACATCCCCGATTGCCATAAACACCCGAAGAACCTCATAAGGATTACCCGAATCGAACTGCACAAGCGTAAGGGTAGCCTCCCCCGGCGCCTCCCTCTGCTTTTCCAGAAAAGCATTCACTCCGCCAATTGTGTCGTCACGAATGCTCGCCATTGAGCCCGAGCGGTCAAGAATGACCGTAATGTGCGTATATCCCTTTTTCATTGCCTCTCCTGTTGGTTTCATTGAAATCTCCCCATCCGCAATCAACCCGCCCATAACTCCTCCATTGTTGTTATTTTAGAGGAATACTCCGCCTTACCGCCGAACCAGCCAGAACCCGGGCTGAAACAGACGGTTCGCATTCAGAACATCACTTGTTCTATTATAGAACATATCGTATAATAAAGCAAATGACAAACGAACAAATCGGACTCAGGATAAAAGAACTCCGCAGCCAGAAAGGGCTGTCGCAGGAAGAGCTCGCCAGGAGGGTAGAGCTGCCGAGAACCGCTGTCACAAAAATTGAGTCGGGGAGCCAGGAGCTGCGCTTCCGCGAACTGGAAAAGTTTGCCGAAGCGCTCGGCACCCCGATCAGTGAACTGGTAGAAAAGCCGCACGAAAGCCCCGCATCTGTCATGTGCATGAGCAGCACCTTCATGGACAACTCATTCATGATGACCTCTGAAAGCAGCGAGGAATACAAAGCATCAAACACCCGGCTCCGCACAATGCTGCTCTTCATCCTCCAGCGCACCGCCGGAAACCCCGAAATGGACGACAGGCGCATTGCAGACACAATCCTGACTGCCGACCGCCTCCACCGTGAAGCCTACGGTCACACAATATCCAGACTCACCCACACAAGCCGCCCTGAACTAGAACATGCGATACAGGAAACCATCAATGAGATGATAGAAAAGAATGAACTCACGCCAGTCACCAGCAACCGCTCAACCACCCCGCGGTACCTGCCGGAAACGCAGCCCGACCTTCAGCTAATCACTGCCGCCGAATATATCATGATGGAAAAAGCCATCCTCTAACACCTCCAGCAATCTAAACGACGCCACCAGCATGAAAAAAGTCCTATGGTTTGACCTCGAAACAACCGGCATAGACCCCGAGCGTAACGGCATCATCCAATTCGCCGGCCTCGCTGAAATTGACGGAGCAGTAGTTGAGTCCTTCGAAATCAAGATGCAGCCGCACGAAGGGGCACAGATAGACGACGAAGCCCTTGAAGTCACCGGCTTCACCAGGGAGGCAATACGCACCTTCACCCCGCACGCCGAAGCCTACCGCCAGATCGATGACTTTCTTGCACGCCATGTATCCCGCTTCGACCGGAACGACAAATTCTACCCCGCAGGCTACAATGTCCGCTTCGACCTGGAATTCCTCAGCCGGATGTTCAAACGCTTCGACCAATACGGCCTTGGCTCCTTCACCAACTGGAGAATGCTTGACCCACAGCCAATCCTGAACCTGATGGACTACATGGGAAGAATATCGCTCCCCAACCACCGCCTCCAGACCGCCTGCGACCACTTCGGAGTAAAGCTGGAAAACGCCCACGACGCACTAGCCGACATCACCGCCACAAGAGCACTGATGCAGCGACTGCTGGAGCATGTATCAATCGACAGCATGCATCATTGACCCTCGACATTGAAAATGCCGAGGCATAATCAATACATCCCGCAAACGGTTCCCCATCCCGGGCCGGAATGGAGTTTTCGCCACTCTCCGACTAAAGGAGAAATACACGAACCCATCATGCCGTTTTCCCTGCGATTTCAAGCCGCACCATCTCTCCTTTCCGGAAATCCGCTTGATTTTTTCCTCGCTGAAGTGGACCCCACCAAGGAGACAGAACAGGGACAGAGTTTAAGCTGGTAACCAGCTGATTATGCAGCGGATAGGCGCCGTCCGGCTTTTGAAGTGACCGATTAAGGGGATATACGCAACTGAACAGTTACCAACTTAAACCGCTGTCTAAAAATCGGGCGCCACGGCAGGGCTCGCCCCCCCAAGAGCAGTAGGCGGTTTGGCGGTGGCGGGCTCATTTGAGAATTGATGCATTTATTTAATGTATAGGACAGCCGTTGTCCCATCCACCCCCCTACTATTCCATCAATAACACATGTGTCAGCTGTGCCGTTCTTTGCGTACGCAGCCTTCTTCGGTTGGCTGCGCTTTTTAAACTCATAACCACCATCATCATGAAAAGAACAATCATTACAGCATTACTGCTGGGCTTTATCGCACCGTGTTTTTCGGGATGCGCAACCATCATGGATGGTTCTTCGCAGAATCTCAGCATTTCCAGCACGCCGACCGGAGCAGGTGTTACGGTTGACGGCAGAAATATCGGCACGACTCCCCTTACCGTTGATTTGAAGAGAAAGGACAACCATACGGTAAAGATTGCGCTTGCCGGTCATTATCCGTATGAAATGACCATCACGAAAAAATCAAACGGATGGGTATGGGGCAATATCGTCTTCGGCGGATTGGTCGGATTGGCTGTGGACGCCATCAGCGGCTCGATGTACAAGCTGAACCCGGAGCAGCTCAATGCTGAACTCCGCAAGTCTGATCGTGCTTCTGTCACGGTGCAGGATAACACCATTGTTGTTGCCCTCACACGGACTCCGGATCAGTCCTGGGAAAAGATCGGCGAACTCAAGCAGATGTAACCCTGTGGGCCGATGTGCATCAAAAAGGAGCCTTCGGGCTCCTTTTTGCATGTCACTGCAATCACTCCTGAAGGGGAGGACATGTTGCCCGAATGCTAAAATCAATTAGATGATCCTGTAACGAGAGCGCACAGCCGCCACATAGCATTCCAATTTCTCAATATGGCCAAGCTCAGACCTGAGCTCGAGAATATACTTGAGGTAGCCCATCCGCGCTGAAAGGGAATTCATCATGAACCCGCGCCCCATCGACATATTCTCCTTCATCGCAACGGCATGGGCATCGTATTCACCCTGCAGTGCCTGAAGTTCTTCACGCACGGCGCCCTCCGCCACAACATTCACCATTTCCCGGATCTTCCCGAAACTCTTGAGAGCATCATCATATGCCGTAAGATCCTTTGAGCAGCCGCACCCTTTCCGGTAGTAGAACCCGTTCTGTTCGGGATTCCGGGAGCGGCCAAGTATCTCCTCCATCTCCAGAACAGTTTTCGCAAACCCGTAGAGCGCCGGACGCCCATAAGTTCTGTAAGGAGCTCCCTCAGCTGCCAGCCTTCGGGCAATGCTCACGACCTTATGAAGCGCCTCGCGCCTCCCGGGCACATCACTGCCTGAGAAAATCCCGTCCGTGTTTTCTTCATTGTTTCCCATTGTGTTTTCCTCCTGTGGATTGGTGGTATGGCCTGCGTTGCAGGCCATGGAGGAAACCAGGGACTACGACGCTTTAGCGATGTTCTTTAAAGTCGCCCGCAAGTTGTAGTGGTTAAATCAGCGACTGTACTGCAAAAGCAACATATGGAGTCAACCCGGAAGCAGATACCGCACCACGGACTCCCAATCGGGATACAACGAACTCCTGAAATGAATCACCTCGCCATTGAACCTCTCGACCCCTCTTTTTGTGGGCCTGTCATCCACAAGATAGTCCCCATGGTTCAGGTTCTTGTGGTGGCTCAGAATCAGCCGCTTTTCTACCGGCTTGCCCAGATGCTCCTTCACCCACAGCAGTTTGTCGGACCACGCTGAAGGGTTGTTCCACGGCGCAGTGGACAGGATGTAGGTATCAAAAACTTCAGCAAGCTGGCGGAACGCCTCCACTCCCCCCGGCATCGGGTCCATCAGTGAAAATATCCCTGGCGTATCGTCATAATTATCCCTGTATGCCTCCCGCTTGCCGATGGGCAGGCGGTCGATGCCGGACTGGAAATCCACAAGGGTTCCATCAAGATCCAGATAGAGAACTTTCTTCATATACATAGCAGAATGAGTTGTTGAAAAAGTGGCATGATTCAAGAGACCAGCCCCGTCTCAACCACCTTCATCGGTCCCTCTCCGCAGGACGGGCAGGGCCGACCGTCCAGATCGTAAAAAAATCTCCCCACGGAAGAACCGCACAAGGCACATCCGACACGATCAACCTGAGAATCAAGCTCCGACACGCCGGAACACCTGAAACAGAGCCACTGGTGCTGCCGGCCCGTCCGGCGTTTTACTATATCCACACCGGCATCCTTTCCGAGCACCGCCTCAATCGCCTTATGCTCCAAAGGATGCATGCACCGTACCCTCGTTCCGTCATCATCGACGACATACATCGACCCTTCACGGGCAAAGGTTCCGGGGCTGAAAAGGCAGCTGCTGCATGTAACATCGAATATCAGCATGGTTCACCATGTTCGCGCAACAGTGAGAGCGGATCCGTTGTCGCTCCCATCAGTGCTGTTCCTCCCCCGACCACAACAGTACTTCGCCGCTGAACCCTCCTTTTGAGGCACTTCCAAGGAACAATCGTTCGCCCATGGATGCAGAGTAAATGGTCACCTGCGGTTGGAGAAGGAAATCGGAATCAAGGATCATGTCGTACTCGTCGATTTTCACCCCCTCATGCGGAAGGACATTCAGATAGACATGCCCGCCGTCTTCAGGAGAATCGACAGTAACAACATCGTCATCGCAGGTCTGGAACCCCCCTGTTGCATAACTCACCCTGTCGATGACCTCCTCCGAATCATTCACGAAGTAGAGTTCGTCGTCGTCCGACACATAAAAACGATAGAGCGGAACCCTCGTTTCTTTGGGAGGAACCGAAGACGGCCATATGTAGTGCCGTCCAGAATGGGCCTCATAATCAGCACGCCGTTCGGCTTCATCGTAACAATTAATTTGAGGAGGATTCTGGATGCGTTTGTGTTCAAATGTCATGGGCATGGACTCCTTCATCAGTTCAATTCATCAAGCCATCCTTGCCATGAAGGCGGGGACGGGGCAGGGCGACAACATTGCATCGTACAACCCTTACCATACTCAATGTATGCCCGGCACTCAGACAAAGGCTGTCCGAGTAAAGACAGAACAGCAATAATCAGAAAGGAAACTGCGGTTGAAAATCAATCCAATATCGCATCTTCCACTAGTCGATCTCTGAGATATGAGGAGTAGGTCAGCACAACCATCCAAGATGTTCAGAAGCTCAATCACAGAAAATGTGATGGCCTGTGCATATCTTCATTCAGTAACCCGAGACTGGACGACGACCTCGTCAGCCGCTTCTTCCGCTCTCTTCAGCAATACGGTAAACTGACTCCCCCGGTCCAGTTCGCTCTGCACTCCGATGCTCCCCTCCTGCATTTCGACAATATCCTTGACAATGGCCAGACCGAGTCCGGTGCCCTCGATTTGCAAAGCACTAGGAACGCTCCGGTAGAATCGATCGAAGATCTTTTCGTGATCCGATGCGGCTATACCAATGCCCGTATCATCAACCGTAATAGAAACCATCTCTTCCGCCCCCGAGATACTGACCTTCACCCGACCACCCTTCGGAGTGAACTTCAACGCGTTGCCAAGAAGATTCATCATGACCTGCTTGAAGGAGTCCTGGTCAAAAACGACACGGTGTTCCCTGTCCGGTTTCTCTTCAACAAGCTCAATCCCTTTCTCCTCAGCCTGCCGTCTCAGGATGGCAACAACGGCCGAAACAGGCTTTACGGGGTCAAAGATTTGACTGCTGTACTTCGCCTTGCCGCTGTCAATGCGCGAAATGGTGAGAATATCCTCGATAAGACTTGAAAGCCGGACGCTCTCGTCATGGATGATTGAGGTGAACTCAAGACGGGTTGCAGGGTCCAGCGAGCCGCTTTCTTTGAGCAATGTGCTGGAAAAGCCAAGGATGGAAAACAGCGGAGTCCTGAGCTCATGAGAGACGCTGGAAATAAAATCGTTTTTGAGGCGGATGTTTTCCTGGATCTGACATTCATGTTTTTTCTGCTCACTGATATCGCGCATGGTGCCGACTATTTTCATCAAGCCGTCAGGTACACCCTTGATGAGGCTGATTGCCAGTGATACGGTAATTGACTCACCGCTCTTCGTGAGGAAATGGGCCTCGAAGTCCCTGAGGCTGCCCCTATCAACCAATGCGCTGATCAAGCGGTCCCTTTCTTCCGGATTAACATAATAATCGAGCGACTGGCGGTGCAGGATTTCGTCTCTTGTATAGCCGAAAGAACTGATGGAGGGGCTGATCTCCTCAATCGTACCCGTGGCAAGATTTACTTCAACATAGACATCCTGAATGCTCTCGAAAATCGCACGGTACTTTGCTTCCCGTTCCCGAATCTGCTGCGCTGACTTTTCACGGTTCAGGGATCCGAAAATAATATCACTTGCTAGTTGCAGGAGGGGTATATGATCTTCATGAATGTTTAGAACTGAACTATTGACCCAGTCCAGCCCCAGAAATCCTCCTGAGAAACCGGCGGTCGAAACCGGCACGGCAACGAGAGAGCGGATGTCTTGGTGCTCAAGGGATTCCTTTTCCAGCTTCGCCTCCACGGGAAGAGCCGAAACATCCGGGATAAAAATCGGTTCATGCCTTTTGATGCGCTCCATCCACCACGGAAACTCGTCAACAGCAAGCTGCTGCAACCCGTGTTTCTTCGCCGCCACACCTGCCGCACACCACTCGTAAGTATTGCTGACCATCATCCCGTCATCCGTGAACTGGAAGATATAGCAACGGTCAGCCTTGGTAAATGATCCGACAAGTCCCAGAACATGCTCAATACTCTCATCCAGCACTTCACCAACCGGGGTCATGAGATACGCTGAGACATTGGCTAGCAGGCCCTGAACACCATGCTTTGCCATCAGTTGCTGGTTGGTTGCCATCAACTGCTGCTCACTGGCCTGCAGCTGCTGGTTTGCCGCCATCAACTGCTGCTCACTGGCCTGCAGCTGCTGGTTTGCCGCCATCAACTGCTGCTCACTGGCCTGCAGCTGCTGGTTTGCGAGGCGGATTGCCTGCTCAGCCTCCTTACTTTCAGTGATATCACGGAATACCCCCATCAGACAGGGTCTGTCACCGAAGAGAACTCCTGATGCTACAATGCTGACAGGGATGCGGCTTCCCGCTGCGGTAATGACCTCCGACTCGACCACCCGCTGCACTCCTCTCGACTGCCGCTCAAATCCCTGCAGCGTCTCATCAAGCACATCGGCAGGATGAAGGGAATGAAGCGTACGAAGCTTGAGGTCAGCAACACCGACACCCGTCATCTCCTCTGCCGCATGGTTACAATGCACGATTCTCTTCGTTTCCACATCAGCAACCACGATGGCGTCGGGAATGCCCTCATACAGTGCATTAAGCTGCGCTACGCTGGCGGCCAGTTCATCTTCAAGGTGCCTGCGCTTCGTGATGTCATAGTTGGCGCCAATCATCTTCAGCGGCGTTCCTGCTTCATCATACAGGACAACCGCGCTGGCTTTGATATGATGGACATCTCCTGATGGATGGACGACCCGGAACTCAGTGTCAAAAGGCTTTCCACCCCCAATCGCATCACGGAGTTCACCAACCGAACGATCCATGTCATCAGGATGAAGGCCCTGCTCCCAAGCCTCATATGCCCCGGAAAATCGATCAGGCTCAATGCCGTAAAGCCGGTACATCCAGTCGTCCCATACGAGCAAACTGCCGGCGATGTCATATTCCCAGATTCCTATTCCTGCACTGTCAACGGCAGCCTTCATGCGGCTGGACAGTTCCCGGTTTTCATTATCTAGTCGTTCAAGGTCGCGGGCCATCATCCGCTCTTCTGTGATATCGCGATCCAGTCCTGAGTACCCGGCAAAGGCCCCGTTGTCGTCATAGATCGGAATACCGGTGGTAAGCAGGGTTATCAGCCGGCCGTCCTTGTGGATATTGATGTTTTCAATGGCATGAATCGGCTGCCGGCTCTCGACAAGCGATCCAAAAATCCCGCTGACGCGTACCGCCTCTTCTGGAGGCATGAATGCAAAGGGTGGCTTTCCGAGCAGTTCCTCCGGCTCATATCCCAGAGACTCTTTGACCTTAGAGCCAACACTGATATAGTTACCCTGCACATCAACCTGCCAGAGCCAGTCACTTAGGGTTTCATGCAATACCGATTTTTCAAGTGTCTGAAAATATTCAGCTGTCTTTCGTTCATCCATAAACGGGCGGCAGATCGCGGCTGACTGCGTTTCAACCCGCGCCAACGACTCCATAAGAGGCTGAATCGCATCAGAGCTGAGGCCTGCCATAGCAAGTTGGGAGTGTAATTCTGCGATATTCTGCAACAGGAGCTCAGCTGACTGTACAAGTGCGTGTCTCATAAGGGGGTGGGGATTACAGAGATCTATCGTTTGATCTGATTTGCGCACATCCGGGGTGCTCAAAAAATTTGAATTAAAATATGGCAGGAAACTTTCTCATTGCCAAGAAAGTACGAAAGAATGCCCTGGCTTAAATGGTTCCATTTATTATCGTATACTTACGAGGCAAAAACGCGCGGAGCGCTATGAACCAGCTTATTACTAACCGCTGTATTTAGCCAGACCACGCCCCTCATGGACATGAATACCGATGCCAATATCCTGATAGTCGACGACGAGCAGGACACTCTTTTTGCCCTGAAGCGATATCTGCGGCTTGAGCCCTATACAACCCATTTCGCAAAAAGCGCAGAGCAGGCCTTAGAGACATGCGATACAATCAATATCGCCGTTGTTGTCACCGACCTCCGTATGCCGGGCATGTCCGGCAAAGAACTGCTTGACGCTCTCCAAGAGCGGCACCCGTTGATCGTGCGCATCATCATCAGTGGCACCGAGGATATCGGTATGATCATCGACTCGATCAATTCAGGAGTGATCTTCCGCTTCATCCCGAAGCCAATGGAGCCGGAACGCATGAAGGCAATCATCAGGGATGCCATAGCATTCTACCGGATGCAGCTGGAACACCGGGAGATGTCTGCCCTGGCCGAAAAGCAGAACCGGTATCTTACGCAGATCAATGATGAGCTGCGACTCATGACAACACGGCTTCAGGACAGCGAACAGCGCTTCCGGGCCATGAACGATGCGGCATTCGACCCTATTTTCCTTCTTGATGCAGCCGGCCGTATCGTCTATGCGAATGTGGCGGCCGAAACCATTTTCGGGTATACCCGCAAAGAATTTCTGTCGCTCCTGGTTGGCGATTTGATGACTCCGGAAAATATCAAAGCAGGAATAATTGAAAAACTGCTTACGTCGCTGAACACGGCACCGAAGGAACTGGAGATAGACTGCCTTAAAAAAGATGGAACCGATGTAAACATCGGGATTTCAGTTAACACGGCCAAGATCCTCTCGGTTCCGCATATCATCATGATTGCCAGAGACAACACGCTCCGGGCCCAGGAAGAGAAAAGCCGGCTTGAACTGGAAAAAGTACAGAAGACGCTTGAATCCCAGATTGAACGACGACTCCTGCAGCGACATGTCCCGATTACGCTTGAGGGCGCCTCTATCAGCCACTTCATGCTCTCCTCGGGACACCTGAACGGTGATTTTTCAGACTTCATCGTCTATGAACAACAGCTGGCTGATATCCTGCTCGGCGATGTCATGGGCCATGGTATCCTGTCGGCCCTGGTGGGATCGGGCATGAAATCACTCTACCTGAGGACGATTGCGAGGAAAAGCTTCAGAACAACCGTTCCTGAACTACAAGAAATCGTCACCGATCTCCACAGGGAGTGCATTCATGACCTGCTGGACATAGAAATCTATGCGACCATGCTCTTCTTCAGGCTTGACCTGAAACACAAGAGACTTTCGATGATTGACTGCGGGCATACTTCAACCATTCATGTCCATGCAGCTGACGCCACATGTTCCCTTCTGAAAGGATCGAACCTTCCGATTGGAATGGTTGAGGAGCAGGACTTCGCCTGCGTCGATGTGCCGATCGAGCACGGTGATACCATCGTCATTTACTCCGACGGGATCACAGAAGCCCAGCTGCCCGATCGCTCGTTTTTCGGAGAAGATCGCCTCATCGAACTCGTTACCCGGCACCAAAAGGCCTGCACAGACGATATACTGCTCGCTATCCGCCAGGAGCTCTCTTCCGCAACAGGCGGAACTACCTTTGAAGACGATGCCTCGTGCATTGTCATCCGCATCAGCTGAATCGACTATGGGCATATCCTCCATCCTCATCATCGGCGGCAAGCCCGGAACCTTCCGCCAAACCGCCCGGCCCCCCTTCAAAGTCACCTATGTGGATGATGCCGGGGATGCTGCGGCATTGGTCAGAGACGACGAAATATTCCAGCTTGCCATCATCACCCTCAGCAAAACCGGGCCCGCCGTTCTCCCCTTATGCAACAGCCTGCTGGAAGCCACCCCACCGGCAAAAGTAATGTTAGTTGCTGGTGATGACGAACTGCAGGAGATACTTTCCTGGCTTGCAGGACTCACTCCCGGGGACATCAACAGCTTTACCCGCAGCACCGCGCCTCTGCCGGAGAAAGAAAAAACGGTTACGAGTGCACTCCCGTCCCGCTTCGAAGGCCTCATCGGGGAGTCGCCGGAAATGAAGAAGGTAAAGACCCTGATAGAAAAAATCGCGCCGACGGGCACGACTATTCTGCTGCAGGGGGAAAGCGGTACAGGGAAGGAGGTTCTTGCCAGAGCCATCCACCGCAGCAGCGCACGCAGCGACAGGCCGTTCATCCCTGTTGACTGCGCAGCAATCAGCGGCACGATTATCGAAAGCGAGTTGTTCGGCCATGCTAAAGGAGCGTTCACCGGAGCGGACCGCAGCACGCTCGGCATGATCCGCTCAGCCGACAAGGGAACATTATTCCTTGACGAAATCGGGGAACTCCCGATGAACATGCAGGCCAAACTCCTAAGGACTCTTCAGGAAAGAGCCGTCAAGCCGGTAGGCGAAAGCAGGATCTACCCCGTCGACATCCGCATTATCGCAGCAACAAATCGAAACCTCGCCGAAGGGGTCAAGAACGGGGAGTTCCGTGAAGACCTTTACTACCGGCTCAATGCCATCACCATCTATGCCCCCCCCCTGCGCGAAAGAGCTTCAGACATCCCGCTGATCTGCCGCCACATCCTCAATCGCCTAGAGAACGAGGGATTTACACAAAAAACTATTTCAGAACGGGCATTGACCATGCTCTCGGCCTACGGATGGCCCGGCAATGTCAGGGAACTCGAAAATGTGATGCGCCGGGCCACCATGCTCACCAATGGCGACACCATTGATACAGATGTACTGTCCTTTGAATCTGGCCACATGCTTGCCCTTGAAGCCTGCGATGTCAATCCCGGAAGCATGGCTTCACATGAAAAAGAGGCTATCCAGAAAGCCCTGCAGAAAACCTCGGGGAACAGACGTGCCGCCGCCGACCTTCTCGGCATCAGCGAAGCGACCCTGTACCGCAGACTCAAGACCTACAGCATCTGACCCGCTCCGCTCCCCCCTCTCCACACACGCACAAGCACCTCTCTCGATGAGAGATAGTATCCACTTTGACTTGCATTCTGAAAGCGAAGGTCCGCATCAAAGAAGACATAAGTCACCCGAACAGCACGCAGACAAAGGCTCTGAAGCCCTCCCCTCAATTTGGCACTGTTCTTGCTATATTTTTCAAGATAAGAACGAGCCCATTTCCTTTAAACCGAAACAATACGGATGGCTAACGAACAGCTCAACATGACCATGACCCGAACAGGACACATCATGATACTGGGATGCTCACACAAAACCGTGCAGCTGCAGGACCTGCTCGGAAAAAAAGGCCATATGGTATCGGTTGCCGGAAACCATGCTGCATATATAGAAGCCATCGAAGCAAAGCCCCCCTACGAGATAACCATACTGACCGACAGCTTCGATGATGCACTCAATAGCTCGCTGCTGACCACTATCAGAATGTCCTGCCAGCCCGGCAACATCATCTGCCTCTGCAGTGGGGACAGCCCTGAAACGGAGCGCCTGATCCGGTCATCAGGCCCGGTTTTCTATGGCAGCTGCGAAAGTTTCATTGCAGAGGCTGACCGGATCATCCAATCGTCATTGGCCGCATCCGGATCAAGAGCAAGCGACAAGAGGGCGGCATCGGCAAAAATGCTTGAGCAACGACTTCTTACCCCCCCACCATTCACTTTGAACAGCCTCAGGCGCCAAATACACGCCGTGAGAACTGGTGCAGTTACAATAGCGGGTCGCTCAATGGAAGTACTTATGGCACTGACGCTCCTTACCCTGACAGGATTGCCTGTCCTGCTGGTGCTGGCGGCAAGAAAGCTTCTCAAGGGAACGCCGGTACTCGATACCGTTTCAATACGGACATCAACAGGAACGGCAGTGAAAGCCTACCGGTTCCATTCCACCGGACATGCTTTTCGCGACATTCCGCTCGCAGTCCTGATTCTTTTGGGGAAACTCTCAATCATTGATACGAATCCGCCTGACCACAACAGCGTAATGCAGTGGAATGCGCTGATACGTGACTTGCAATAGGAACACCATGGAACTCGACCCGACCGTCAGAAAAGAGCTGATCGAGAAAATCAGCGAGACCATCAGCCCTGCAGCCCAGAGACACAGGGCAATGCGGGTATACATCTGGGAAGCGACAGTCCGGGTCTCCTATAGACTGAAACGGCTGCTCGACATCACCGTATCGGTTGCTGCGACCATCCTGCTCATGCCGGTTTTCCTCATCACGGCGGCAGCAATCTGGATCGAGAACCCCGGACCGGTACTCTTTGCCCAAACCAGGGTGGGTCGGAACGGCAGGCACTTCAGGTTCTTCAAGTTCCGCTCCATGGTAGTCAATGCCGACTGCATGAAAGATCAGCTTGCCGCAATGAATGAATCAGCGGCCGGAGTGATTTTCAAGATGAAAAAAGACCCAAGGATTACGAAAGTAGGGCGTATAATCCGTAAGTTGAGCATCGATGAACTCCCTCAGCTGCTTAATGTGCTGAAAGGTGACATGAGTCTGGTGGGCCCGAGGCCTCCGCTTCCACGGGAAGTCGCGGAATACACCCTCGAAGAACGCAAACGGCTGCATGTCATGCCAGGCATCACCTGTCTCTGGCAGGTAAGCGGAAGAAGCGACATCCCGTTCAACGAACAGGTCCTGCTTGACATGCAGTATATTCAAAGTTCCAGCATCACCAACGACATCGCCCTGCTTCTCAGGACAGTTCCTGCAGTGCTTACTGGAAGGGGCGCATATTGACAACGAGAGCCGCTATGGAATTCACTGTCGACACATCAGCTGGAGTACGGGTAGGAGTGGCCATCCTTCCCGAACGCATCGACGCTGCCAGCTGTGCAGAGCTTCAGGCAGCGGCTGCGGGGTGGCTGAAACAGACGGCAAACCTGGTATTTGACTGCTCCGGCCTCGACTTCATCGACAGCAGCGGCCTCGGTGTTCTGGTTTCGACCCTAAGAAAGACCATTGAGCAAGATGGGGATCTCAAACTTGCCTGCCTCGGCATGAAAGCCTCCATGCTGATGGAGCTCACCAAGGCAAAACGGCTCTTTTCAATCCATCCTGATGCCGTATCTGCCATAGCGGCCTTCCATGGAGGAGTGCGGCAATGAACACAGGATCAGTGCAGACCCTCATCGTGCTGCGGGAAGAGGAACACGCATGGCTCCAGGACCTGTTCAGAAGCCGCCACCCGATGCTGGTGACACTCTGCAACAAGCCCTTCATAGAGTATCTTATCGACTTTGCCATTCTTTCCGGCAGCGAAGCCTTAAGGATCGCAAGCGACAGCCCGATCACCGATCTGGAAAACTACTGCAGGAACGGAAGCCGTTGGGGCATCACCATCGACTATGCACATATTCTTCCCGAAGATGACCAGGAACGGCTCCTCGAAAAGAACCGACAGTTCTGCTCCAGAGGCAAGACGATGCTGATTGAAAAAACGCTATTTGTGGCCTACGACAAAAAAAACGACTACAGACTATGGCTCAGGGCCTGTCCGGAAGGAGTCGCGGTTTCCGGCACGAGCGGATCAATCACCATCCTGGGTAACAAACAAGAGAACGCCATACCGGGACCCGGTCCCGGGCCATCTCTTCCAATGCTCCTCACCATAGGGGAATACTACCGCCTTGCTGACGACACACTGAAGAACGCAGATCGCTACATCCTCCCTGGCTACAGCAGCGAGCCCGACTGTTTTCTTGGAAGAAATGTGGTCATCCAGAAAGGGGCAGAGATCCGCAAGCCCGTCATGATCGGCAACAATGTACAGATCTCGGCAGGCTCGATCATCGGCCCCGGGGCCATCATCGGCAGCAACATCATCATCGACAGGGAAAGCGTTGTTTCCGGAAGCATCCTCATGGACAACACCTTCATTGGCGAGCAGCTTGAAGTCAAAGGGAGGATTGCTGACGGCAGCCTCCTCATTGATCCTGAAAGCGGAGCGACGCTGCAGATGGAAGACCCTCATCTGATGAGCGTCATCCAGCCCGGTGCATCGACAAAGCAGATCATCCGCCGCCTTATCCACGCCCTTGCAGCCCTCGCCCTGCTCATCGTCCTTGCCCTCCCGTTCCTCGTTCTCCGTCCCCTGCTCGGATTGCGCAGGAACTGGCATACGAAGAAACGCCTCTTCCCGCCGGGAGCAACAGCAAAAAAACTCACCATTGAACAGGTCGTGATCAGACCCGAGGGAGCAGACGGCAGACTCGCCATTGCACTATCCATCGATCGATATCCCTCGCTTTTCCAGGTACTCGGCGGAAAACTCCGGCTGATCGGGCACCGTCCGGCAGTATCTTCGGATACATCAACAATCTCTTCAGGCTGTATCGCCATGAACCCTGCCGTTTTCGGTTATGCAGAAACTGAAGAGTGGCCCGAAAATGAGCGCGATGAACTGATGGTCGACCATTATCATCTTCTTCATAGCGGCTCGCTTAACGACATCGGCCTGCTTCTGAAGGCTTTACTGAACAAAAAACACATGTAACACGGGAGGAAACATGAATATTGCAGAATCCACCATCAACGGCATAAAGGTACTCTCACTGGAGGGAGTACTCAACGCAGCTTCATCGCCAAAGTTCAAAGCCTATCTTGAAACGGCAGATCACTCCGGACCCATGATCATCAATCTGGAGCAGGTCGAGTTCATTGACAGCAGCGGGCTGGGGCTGCTGGTTAGGCTTGCCAGACAGAAAAAATCGGCCAATGAAGCCCTGAAGCTGGCAAAGATGAATGACCGGGTGAAGCGCGTGTTCGAGATTACTCAGGCACACAGCCTCTTCGACATATATGATGACATTCAGGCAGCTGCCGGCAACTAATACCGGAGACCATAGTATGACTCAAATTCTTTCGGCAACCCTCAAAGCTGAACTTAAAAACAGCCGGATCGCCGCAAATATCGCCCGCTCAACCGCTGAAGTTTTTGCCGAAGAGCGCCACTTTTCCGGAAATGTCCAGGAGTTCGGCCACACCTTTGAACTCGCCGTAAGCGAAGCGTTCACCAACTCCGTCAACTACAGGGATCCGAGCATCAAAGACATTACCGTGACAATCGGCTTTGAGGAGGAAAGCAACGCACTGACGGCCAGCGTGACAGACATGAACGCCCCGTTCAACATCCACCCTCCTGAACCCGAAATCACTGAATATCCGGAAGGGGGATTCGGACTGCTCATCATCTGGAAGCTCATGGACGAGGTCTCATGCAGTCGGGAAGGACAGCGCAATGCGCTCTCCATGAAAAAATTCATCAGCAGACCCTGAAAACCAATAACCCCCTCCCCAACACATGGTATCGGTCATCATCGTCAGTTTCAACACCCGGGAAATCCTTGCAGAGTGCCTCATGAGCCTGTTCCGACATGCCGGAGAAGTCCCTATGGAAGTCTTCGTTGTCGACAACGCGTCCAAAGACGGATCCCCGTCGATGGTCAGGGAACGGTTTCCTGCAGTCCGGTTGATTGAAAACAGTGACAACCGGGGGTTTGCAGCAGCAAACAATCAGGCATACACGCTCTCGCAGGGTGACTATGTCGTCCTGCTCAACCCGGATGCCTACCTTCAGCCCGAATCTCTGGCCAACGCGGTTGCATTCATGGACAGAACCACCGGATGCGGGCTCTCTGGCGGAAAAATCATCTCCCCCAAGGGAACGCTCGAACCCTCGGCAAGGCGCTTTCCCTCAATCCGCTCAAAACTGCTGACCATCTCCGGCATCAGCGGCAGGTACCCCCGCTCCCCCATCCTGAACCGCCATGAATTCGGTGGATTCAACCACGACGCCCCCATGGAGGTCGACTGGGTCCCCGGGACCTTCACCATCATCCGCCGGAGCATGCTTGAGTCGATCGGTTTTTTCGACGAACGCTTCTATCTCTATTACGAAGAGACCGACCTCTGCCGCCGTGCGAAAAATGCAGGCTGGAGCGTGTATTTCATTCCCGATGCGGCAGTCATACATATCGGCGGGGCATGCAGCAAGACGAGAAAGGAAAAGACTTTTGACGATTCAGGATCACAAGTGCTCTCCTTCCGACTCCGCAGCGAATGCCTCTACTACAGAAAAAACCATGGAGCAGCAATGCTTATCGCATCAACAGGACTTGAAATCTTCTGGAACCTTCTGATCTTCACCAAAAACATGGTTATCCCCTCGGAAGAGGCGCAGAGAAAACGCACGGCATCGATTGGCATCGGCAAACAGACCCTCCGTGCACTAAAAGACACCCGCTTTGGCACAATCTCACCACCAACTCCATGGTAATCATGAGACAACCCGCTCCCCGACAGCCAGACAGAAAAACAGCTGATACGATCAACATAACAGAGTAACATCCCATTAACATTATGGCACGGATTGTCTGATTTCTGTGGCAGTAATGAAGGAATAATTCCCCCTGCAATGCACCACAAATTTTCTTCTCCCCTGATACAACCGCCAGTCGTCAAGGTTTTGCAGTGTCTTTTTCTGGCCTTGCTGCTCACCTCATGTGCGGGGCTTTCACCCAAGCCTACCAAAAACCCTCAATCACCGCCTCCCGGCAGGGACTTTACCATAAAGCTACCAGACAAATCCCCCATCTTCGCCAAGAAAGAAGACCTCAATAAAGAAATAATCGAGGCAAAACCTTTCGAATACCGCCTCGGACCGGGAGACATCATCGGCCTCAAGGTTTGGCGACGCCCCGAACTCTCGGAAGAACGAATGATCATCTCTCCGGATGGGTTTATTGCTGCCCCCAGGGTCGGAATGCTCAATGTCAACGGTAAAACCCCTGACGAAGTCAAAGAATCGATTACTACAAAACTTGAGGTCCTGTACATCAAACCGGAAGTCACCATACAGGTACATGATTTTCAGAATAACAAGGCCTATGTGCTTGGCAATGTCAACAAACCCGGGTTGGTACGATTCTCAGGCAGGGGGACGCTGCTCGAAGGCCTATCGCTTGCTGGCGGGGTCCCGAAAGAAGATCGTATGACCCGCTGTTCAATCATCAGGGGGAACGATCAGGTGATTTGGATCGATCTGCAGGATCTGCTCTCGAACGGAAATATGAGCCTGAATACCACCATCCACAACAACGATATCATTTATGTGCCGGAACACGCCCACGACATGATTTATGTCATGGGAGAAGTCAAGACGCCCGGGGCAATCCCCATGCATGACGGCATGAGCGTACTCAAGGCAGTCATGATGGCAGGCGGCATCACACGAACGGGCAATGAGGAAAAAGTCTTCATCATCCGTCAGCAGGATACGAATGGCACAGTGGCTGAAATCAACCTCAAAAGACTGGTTGAAAACGCTGATTTCACCCGAAACTATACCCTCATGCCCAACGACATCATATATGTCAGCCCCTCCGGCATGGCAAAGTTCAACTACACGCTTCAGGATATCATGCCGACGCTACAAATCATCAATCTGGGAACATCTGCGCTGAATTCAGTCAATTCAACCATTATAATCCCATCTCAGCCTTAACAGGTAATTCCGCCCAATCATGCTGAAAGAACAGTCAACAAAAGATCCGCTACCATTGGGGAAACCCAGAAAGGCTTTCGACTTAGCGGGCTTTATAAAAAGGTACGGCTTATTCATCCTGCTGCTTGGCGGTTTCCTTTTCGCCATGCTGACACCGCTTATCTTCATCATAAAAAAACCATACTACGAAGTTCATGCCCTCATGCAGGTTGACCCGACGATACCTACCCTTTTCAGCAATACTGAAGAGTCCTCCATCGTGAGTTACTACCCGCGCTATATCAGCACTTCGGCTCAGGCAATGACAACCATCGACATCCTGATAAAAGCGCTTGATTCAATGAAACCGGCTGACAGAGAGGCGCTCTTCCCCAAAGGGGTACCCACGGAAACTTGCGCAGCAATTCTTCACAACATGGTGTCGGTTACTCCGGGCAACAGGGATCACATACTCACCCTTCAGATTTCCGGGAGCAAACCTGAGGGGCTTGCAGAGTTCCTCAATACTCTCATGCAGACCTATATGGAGGAAACCCGCAAAGCGAGCAACAACTCTAACAGCGACAGGCTCAAATTCCTCTATGCCCAGAAAAATGTCATCACGCAAGAGATGTCGGCCATTGAGCGGGATCTTGACAGCCTGACCCGGGATATCGGCACATCATCTTTTTCTGAAACCTTTAATATCGCAGCAAAAAACAGCGACAACCTCTTACGGTCCTACAACTCTGTCCTGAATGAACGACTTGCATATGAAACAAATTACAGGGCCCTGCAGCAATCAAATAATGCGTTAAAAAAAATCGCTCTTGACCCCTTAGTCAATGAAATTGTCTTGAATAACAATGCCTTGACTAATACAGAATCATGGACCTACCAGCAGCTCCAACAGCTGAGAAGCACCACCGACGGGCTGACAGAAATAAACCCGGAGCGTATTTATGTAGAAGGACAAATGAAATCAATGAAATCCTATGCACAGGAGCTCCGTGAAGAAGTACGCAACAAGGCAAAAAACATCACCCTTGGCAAAAGAGATATAGACATGCAAAAGTCGGTAATCATCGCCAAAAACAATTATGAAGCCGCACAAGCAAGAGAAGACACCCTGCGGGTTGCAATCAATGAAAACAGCAAGGAAGCAAAACGCATCTCGATAGGCATCCACAGAGGCGAGTATCTTTCAGCCAACTGGCAAAACAAGTTCGACCTCCTCAACAACATTGAAAAACGCATTACAGAAATTGAAATCGAGAAAAAATCCCCCCTGCGCCTTTCCGTTCTCTCTATTGCCCGCACACCGAAACAGCCGCTGAAATCAAACATCAACAAGATAACGATCCTGCTTCTCGTCGGCAGTTTCGGCCTCGTGGGCGGGGCGTTTGCAACATATGAATTTTTTGACGACACCATTAGAAGCAGCAAGGATATCACGCATGCACTTGGGCACCCTCCCGTGCAAACCATCGTCAACCTCAGGGCGCCGAATGCAGAGGATCAGGAACAGCTTAGCCTTGCTCCCGATGATTTTCGGGCACATCAGATCGGGAGCCTTGCCGTCAAATTCTTTAGGGAAAGAACATCGAGCAATGCCAGGGCGCTCATTTTCACAGGTACGGATAAGGGGGTAGGATCATCAGCCATCACATTCAGCTGTGCCAAAGCCCTCTCGCAGCTTGTCCCGAAAGTACTCATTATCGATGGAGACATCGAAGCCGCGCCAATCAACGAGGACGATGAATTCCAGATCAGCCTGCCGGGGCTCTGCGATTACCTGGCCGACTCAATGACGCTGGAAGAATGCATAGTCAGCACTCCCGGTGACAATATTGATATGATGTATGCTGGCAATATCACCGGTAGAAGTGTCCCGCGCCAGAAAATTCCTGAACTCTTTGCTGAACTGAAAGAGAAATACGATTTCATCTGCGTGGACAGCACCCCCCTTCTCAAAAGCCACCTGGCTGAGCAGTTCGCCATGCATGCCGATATCGTAACACTGATCTCACTCGGCGATAGCTCTAAATTCAGGGATCTGAGAAAAGCTGCAGCTTTGCTGGTTCTGCTTGGAGTACCGAGCATCGCGCCCATCCTGAATTTCGGGGGGATCCGCAAAACCCTGACTATTGCCGAAATGTTCGACAACCCCCCCGCCCTCATAAGCAAAGTGGTTCCAGAAAAGATGATTGACGGCATACGGCGTTCGCCGGTCGGGATCCGCATGATTGACAAGCTACTGCAGTTCACACAGAAACTCCAGCAAACAAAAGATTAGTATGAAGACAAGCCGGCAGGTGATTTCAGCAACAGAGCCAGACTTGAGCAGAGAACAGGCCATCCCGGGCAAATACGAACCGGGCAAATACCTTCTGGCATCAATACGGCGCTATCAGTCTTTAAGAACAAAAGGCCCTACAGGTAAGTTGCTTTCAAAAATCACCGTACTACAACACCGATTCTGGAGCGCGGTTTGTGGAGCGGACATCCCAATCAATGCCAACATCGGAGGAGGTCTCCTGATCCCTCACCCAAACGGCATCGTGATCCATCCTGCGGCAATAATCGGTCCCAACTGCCTGATCATGCATCAGGTCACTATCGGCACTACGGGAAAAGGGACTCCAATCATTGAAGGCCATGTTGATATAGGTGCTGGCGCCAAGATCTTGGGAGAAGTACACATTGGGGCCCATGCACTAATAGGAGCCAATGCGGTGGTACTCAAAAATGTACCGGCAAACACGACCGCAGTCGGCGTACCGGCAAGAATCAAGGGTAATCCGTGAAAAAGAAACCGTATGATCAATTGCGGAAAATGAAAGAGAAACATTCGACACGGTTATGCATAGCTTACGCTGCCGGACCGGGTGATATCGTTAAAACATTTTCCTACTGGCAGAAAGGAAACGACGACCCTCATCAGGTTTCGACAACCTATAGCGCAATGTTCTTTGATGCATGCCGTTCGCTCAATGCGAGGGGCATCGCCATTTCTTCATGCCCCAGAAAAGACCGTATCGTCACGGACCGGTTCCATATCGAAAACCTCCCTAAAAATCCGCAGGAGAATGCCATTGCGTTTCATAAGGAACAGGTCAGCTATGTTCTAAGGGTTGCTGATTTTGCTAAAAAGCAGGGTGCAGACTTCCTGATCCTCAGTGAGGCTACAGGATATTTTTTCCCGCTTCTATGGGCAATACCCTCAAGGATGAAGCTGATCCCCACGCTGCACTGCAACCTCAAGTCTCGTTTTCGGCCTCTCTCTGCAGCTCAGAAGCTGATACAGTTCATGAATGCTATGTTTTTCATCAGAAAAGCATCGGCCATCATGTCCGTTTCACCAAGCGTAACCGAACAGATTGAGGGGATGACTTACGCCATGGCCTCACCGGTCCATCGCTTCTATCAGCTCTATCGACGAAAGTATTTTGAGTGTATCAACCCGCCAATACATCATAATAAACCCTTCAATATTCTGTTCGTAGGGCGGATGGAAACCGATAAAGGCATTTTTGACCTGCTTCAGATCGCCAGGGACCTCAGAGAAAAAGGACACACGGACATCGTCATCAATCTTTGTGGTGGAGGATCAGAAGAAACCGGGCTGCGCATGGCAGCATCAGCGTATGGGATAGAGGAAACATTCCGAATCCATGGCTTCTGCCGCCAGGACGAAATGCTTGAGCATATCAACAATAGCCATGCATTCATCGTGCCGACAAGAACAACATTCGAAGAAGGGTACAACAAAGCACTTGTGGAGGGGCTGCTTTCAGGAAGACCGGTCATCACATCCATTGTATGCGCCTACCCCCACCTTGAAGAGCTCAACAGCGGAATCATTCTTGTCCCGCCTGATGAAACTGAAGGGTACCGTCAGGCCATTGAACGACTGGCTTACGACAGCGCATTTTATGCAGAAAAACAAAATGGAACTCAGAGGGGCATGGAACCATTTTTCGACCCGGCATGCTCTTGGCAGGCCGTGCTAGAACGCATCATTACAAACATACGGAAGCATGGGTAATCCCGGAGCTAACATTCTGGTGCCCTTAGCCTTTTTCCTCTGGCCTGGCGTTGTCATTCTGCTGTACAAGAAGCTGGATAAACGACTTGTACCGGTCATTGCCTATGTCGCAGGCTGGATGTTTCTGCCGTGCGCGGAGTATGATATCTTCATGCTGAAAAACACCAAATCAACAGTAATTGGATACAGCCTGCTTGCCGCAACATGGCTCTTTGACAAAGAAAAACTGCTCAGCTACCGATTCCGCAGCATAGATATCCCCATAATATTATGGTGTACGACCCCTTTTTTCTCTTCACTCGCCAACGGGCTGGGAATATATGATGGCTTGGCCTCAACACTCTACACCACAATTAAATGGGGGATCCCGTACTTTTTTGGCCGGGTCTATTTTAACGAAAGCGATATTCTCAAGACCCTTGCAATAACCATTTTCATCGGCGGGATCATCTATATCCCTTTCAGCTGGTTCGAACTCATCATGAGCCCGCAGCTTCACCGACTCACATACGGATTTCATCAGCATGACTTTCTCCAGACACTCAGGGAAGATGGAGGATATCGCCCCATGGTCTACATGAACCATGGCTTGATGACCTCTATGTGGATGATGCTTGCTTCACTCCTTGGAATGTGGCTTTACATCACGAAAGTCCTTCCAAAGAAAATCTTTTTTCTTCCGTCATCCTTACTGCTGGCCCTCCTGATTGGTACATTTTTAATGTACCAATCAATGGGAGCCATATTTTATTTCGCGATGAGCCTGCTGATCCTATACATTGGCATCAAATGGAAAAACGCCGTTCTCGTCATAGTCTTGCTCGTGACGCCATATATCTATATCTTTTCAAGATCTACTGGATCTTGGGATGGAACAAATCTCACCAATTACATCGCAGAGAAAATCAGCCCGGCCAGAGCACAGTCACTGCAATTTCGCTTTGACAACGAAACGATCCTCATTGATAAAGCGCTTCAGGGCAGTTTTTTTGGCTGGGGAGGCTACGGTCGAGCAAGGGTCTTTACTGATAGAGGAAAAGATCTTTCCACTACAGATGGCCTTTGGGTCATAACACTCGGAAATCAGGGGAGCTATGGATTGTTATGGCTGCTTTTTGCTGTACAGCTGCCAACCATATTTTTCATCAGCAGGAAAAAGCCCGTTCAATGGGAATCGCCTGCATATGCGGCGCCGGCAGCAATGGCTGTTTTCATCGCGTTCACAATGGTAGACAACCTTCTGAATGCGATGGTCAACCCTATTTATCTCGTCTTTGCAGGGGGGCTTCATGGTTTACTGCTCAACAAAACGGACTTAAGCCTTGAATCGAGCGAAGAAACAGAACTCGACCTGTTCAGAGAATTCGACACACTAACAAGCAGATTCCTTTCTGATCCTGGAAATTCGCAATCAAAATTCATCAACTGACTCCCATGTCAACCAAGAATAAACTAAAAACAGCCTGGCTGGCCGCATTCATTCTGCTCCTTACGGCAAGCTTTTCTCCGGGAACAGACTCCTCAAGGGTGTTCGGACTGGATATCGTTTTTCATCTCGGGATCTATGCCATCCTGGCGGCAGCTCCCCTCATTGCCCTGAAAAAACGCCTGACGGCGTTTCTCGTCGCATTAGCCATTGCCCCATTGGGCCTTCTGTTTGAAACGATGCATGGTTCGACAACCGGATACGGCTTCAAGATGATGGATGCTTTTTACAATAACCTGGGGATTACGGTTGGCATGATCACCGGCATCATGGTTCGATTGAAACATCATTACGAAAAATAATCCCGGAACCACATCGCATAGACACCGCAAGTACCTATAGCTCTCAATTAGAGAGCCCCCTAGCAGCCCACACCTCTCCAGATGCCAGCACGGCCTCACCGCCGCATCCAGCAGATCCCGTAAGCCTTTATAAATGAACGGCATAACGATTCGCATGGTTTTGGCACATGTTTTGCATGTGTGAGTCAGAGTACGATTCATCCAGCAAAAAACTGCGCCCCATGCATCTCACAGAACTGCTCGCTCTCGGATTGAAGCACGGACGGAACACCATAGCCGAATCGGCCTATATTCTCGCCGATATCGATTTCACCCGGCCAGTCACATTCCATGCCCTTCTCAATGAAAGGTGCAACTGCCTTTGCCGTCACTGCGACCACTGGCGCCTTGACAAATACACTGACGAGATGGGGATAGATGAGTGGAAAAAGACACTGCTGAGCATCAGAGACTTCACTGGTTCCTATGCAATAAATTTCAGCGGAGGGGAACCTCTTATCAAGAAAGGCTTCATTGAGCTGCTGAATTTTTGTTCATCAAACAGCATATACGCCGGTATGACTACCAACGGAATGCTGCTTGAAAGACACGCGGCCGAACTGGTTGCCGCAAGGCCATTCAATATCAACATTTCACTCGACTCCCATAAGGCAGACACGCACGACTATATCAGGGGACGCGAAGGACTGCACGAAAAAATATGCAGGGGGATAGCACGCCTGAAGGAAGAGCAGAACCGCCAGGCAATCAGCTTTCCCATCATCATCAAGCCGACCGTCATGTCGCTCAATTACAGGCACCTGCCCGAGCTTGTACATTTTGCTGAACAACTCGGCGTATCAGCAGTAAACTTCCAGCCGCTCGGGAGGTGGACGGAAGAGACCAATAATGAACTGTGGATCGAAAAGGAAGAGTGGCCAAACCTCGAGAATGTCATGCAACGCCTGATCGTCATGAAACGGGAAGGCGCTCCTATCATGAACAGCGAGGAAATACTCGGATTGATGACCGCCAGTTTTCGGGAGGAAAAAGCATCCACCGAAAACCTGCCCTGCCGAATCGGCCTCCACGAGTACTTCATTCGCCCAGACGGTGATGTCAGGCTATGTTTCCACTTCCCCTCCATCGGTAATGTATCCGGGCACTCGGCAAAAGAAATTTGGCGGGGAGCGGAGGCACAAAAAATCCGAAAAGCCACGCTTCAATGCGACAAGCTATGCCTTCTGACCTGCCTCTCACAGAAATCGTCAGGAAACAAGATCAGTCAAGCAATAACGATGCTTTCGGGACAAAAAAAGTAATGCACAAGGAACCTCCGGCCATGACCCATTTGAGCGACAAGACACAAGCGATTGAAAATGCTTTGCCTCACATCGACTGTGTACTCATCGGGATCAATAGTGAAAAAACGGTGGGCCGCTGCATCGAATCTATCCAGGCAGCAGATTACCCCACAAAAAGACTGCATATCTACTATGTCGACGGGGGATCTTCAGATGCAAGCATTACCATAGCCAAACAGTATGAAGGGGTTATCACCATTGCGCTCAGGCCAGTGCATCCAACCCCTGGACTCGGCAGAAACGCTGGCTGGAAAACCGGGTCATCTCCCCTGATCCAGTTTCTCGATTCTGATACCATACTTGATCCCGGCTGGTTCTCAAGCGCAATCAAAGCAATAAGACCTGAGAAGATCGGAGCCGTTCAGGGGCTGCTTAGCGAACTGTACCCTGAGAGGTCTTTCTATAACTGGATCGGAAATCTGGAATGGAACGGCCTGAAAGGAGAATGCGAATCATTCGGGGGTAATGTGATTGTAAAGCGTGAAGCCCTTGAAATGACCGGCGGCTATGATGAGGAGATGGTCGGAGGAGAAGACCCGGAACTCAGCAGACGAATCATCAGAGCTGGCTGGAAGGTCATTCAGGCCGGGGTGCCGATGGCGCAGCATGATCTGGCAATGACACGCTTCAAACAGTACCTCCGGCGATCTTTCCGCACCGGCTATGCCTTTGCTGCCGTAAGAAAGCTGGAACGCTCCGCTGGAAGTCGTTTCTGGCAGTACGAATACCGAAAGATCATTATCAAGGGTGGAGGGTTTTCCTTCAGCCTACTTCTTGCGATACCCCTCATGGCAGTCGGGGCTCCAGCAGCCAGCATCACAGCACTCGCGTTAGCCGCGCTGGGCACCGCCCTGCTCCTCAACCCCCGGATTTTCAAGGTGGGCCAGTTCATGCGTGAACAGCAGCTCGCGCGCAAGGAAGCCAGATCATATGCCTGGCACTGCTCTCTTGTCGTACTCCCGCAGCTGGCAGGACTACTCCGCTACCACATAGGAAGCATATTTAATCAACCTCTTCGGAACCGGCCGGCAAGGATAGCATCAGAAATTTCAGTCCAGACGCCATGAACAACGCCACAACCATAGCCTACCTCTGTAGTGAATATCCCGCCGTTTCGCACACTTTCATTTTCCGCGAAATCGAATCGCTCCGCCGGGCAGGCATTCTGGTACATACCGCCACCATCCGCAGGACGAAAAACCTAGGGTTGATGACCGCGAGCGAACAGGATGAGGCCAAGCGCACCTTTGCCGTGATAACCGAGCCCCTCCCCGCAATATTCAAGGCTCATGCAAAAAGCCTGATCAGAAACCCGGCAGGCTACATGCGTATGGCCGCCGCTGCACTGAAGCCGGCATTCACCGGCCCCTGCAAGCCAATCAAGGCCGCAGCATACTTCATCGAAGCAGGCATTCTTCTTGAATGGCTGCACGGACTAAGCATCACTCATGTCCACGAGCATTTCGGAAACCCGACCGCCATTGTTGCCATGCTGATGAAAACCTACGGCGGCATTTCCTACAGCATCTCCGTCCACGGCCCCGACATCTTCTATCAGATCGATTCAGCCATGCTCGATGAGAAGGTCCGCCATGCCAGCTTCGTCCGCTGCATCAGCCATTACTGCCGGAGCCAGATCATGCGCATCAGCCCCTCGTCGATGTGGGGAAAACACCATATCGTCCGGTGCGGGGTTGATCCTGACACCTGGTTGCCGCGCCCCGAGCCCGATAACGAGGTGCCACAGTTGCTCTGCGTAGGCAGGCTAGTACCGGCAAAAGGCCAGCACATCCTGCTGAATGCCTGCGCACTACTGAAAAATGAGGGGGTGCGCTTCCATCTCACGCTTATCGGAGACGGCCCTGACAGGACATCACTGGAACAGTTCAGCCGTGAACATGGGCTTGAAGGCGCAGTCACATTCACTGGTGTCCAAGGCCAGGACAAGGTGCGGGAATGGTACGACATGGCTGACATGTTTATCCTTGCCAGTTTCGCCGAAGGTGTTCCCGTCGTCCTGATGGAGGCCATGGCCAAGGAGATTCCGGTCATCTCCACCCGAATCACCGGTATTCCCGAACTTATCGAACATGGCCATAACGGACTGCTTGCAACCCCCGCAGATACCGAAGACCTTGCCAGAAAGATCCGCACCCTGATTGAAGATCCTGAAATGCGGAAACGATTGGGCCGTGAAGGACGGAAGAGCGTCGAACGCCGATACAACCAACACATCAACAACAATAAAATGGTCGACCTGTTCAAACAGGCCGTTGCACAGACATGACAATCCCATCCATTCTTCTTGTTGCGCTGATCATCATAACAGCTGTACCCTCTCTCTATCTGCTGATCACGACGATTGCATCGTTCTTTTTCAGGAAGGCAGCGCCCGCAACCAATCGGTTTCTCAACATAGGTGTTCTGATCCCTGCGCATAATGAAGGCATTGCCGTCCGAGAAACCATAGAGAACGTCCTCCGGTGCGACTACCCTGCAAACAGGTTCGAAATCTTCGTCATTGCCGACAACTGCGACGATGACACGGCTGATCATGCCCGCAACGCAGGAGCCACCGTGTTTGAACGCTCGGACACAGACAACCGAGGGAAAGGACAGGCCCTCGACTGGTTCCTGAGGAATCATAGCAGTCGATACAGGACAACAGATGCCATCACCATCATTGATGCAGATGTCACTCCAGACGTCAACTACCTCCGAGAAATCAGTGCTTCACTCAGCATTCCCGCTGTCAGTGTCGTCCAAGGATACAACGGGGTCAACAATCCGTCAGCAGGATGGCGACCAGCTCTTGTAGATGCGGCATTCAATGTCTTCAACCACCTGCGTCTGGCAGGATCCTTCATACTCAGCGGATCAGCGGCACTGAAAGGCAACGGCATGGCATTCAGAACCCCAGTACTTGAACGGTACGGTTGGCCATGCCATTCCATCGTCGAGGATCTGGAATTCACACTTCGTCTTCTCCAGGACGGCACTGCAGTGTACTATAACCCGGACGCAATTGTGACCAGCGAAATGGTGACCAAGGGCAGCCACGCAAGCAGCCAGAGAAGCCGTTGGGAAGGCGGACGGTTTTGCCTGGTCAAAAGCATGAGCATGCCGCTCCTGCGTCTCTTTACGAAGACCGGCAACCCGAAGTTTCTCCATGCATGGGCAGATCTTGCAATTCCGCCCCTCGGACTCCTTGTTCTGCTCTTCATTCCAGGAACTCTGGCGGCAATCCTGCTTGGCGGCCTCTGGATCTGGACAGGAGCGGCATACTGGCTCATCGTCATATTCTATCTGCTATCGGCCCAAATCCAGAGAAAAGCCCCATTCTCGACATGGGTTTCACTTCTTGCGGCACCGATCTACATACTCTGGAAAATCCCGATCTACCTGAAAATGATCATCGGAAAACAGGGAAAAGGTTGGGTTCGAACCACCAGAGAAACTCTGCACAATAACTAGACCTACACCTCAATGACTAACGGGATAAAAAAAAGCATCATCTTCATGACCGGCTGCATCGATCCCGGCGGGATGCATATGACCATCTTGACCGATACGGCAAAAAGAAAAGTCCAGTACATCGATGCCATTCGGTTTTACCTGAATTCAGCAAGTGTTCCTGTGCTTTTTATTGAAAATTCCGGTAACGACATCTCAAGCGAGTTCAGAAAAGAAATCAACGAAAAAACGCTTGAGATCGTAACCTTCAATGGCAACGATTACGACAAAAAGAAAGGCAAGGGATACGGCGAAATGCTGATAATCGAAGAAGCCATCCGTTCTTCATCGCTCTTTGATCAGGCGGATTTCATCTTCAAGGCAACAGGTCGATACAAAGTCCTGAACATCCGCTCGTTTGTGGAATTCGTCAATGAAAAGCCTGATGCGGCAGAGCTCATGGTAAATCTCCTGCCAACCCTCGCCGATGCCGACTCCCGCTTCTTCGGGGCCAAGCGTGATTTTTTCAGGAACTTCCTCATCGGATACCGTTCACGACTCAATGACCAGGATTGCTTCTATTTCGAAACGGCCCTGGCAAGCGCTGTTCACATGGCCATCGTTGATGGATACCGCTACTCAGGCCTGCATCACTATCCAAGATATTCCGCCGAGTCGGGCACCGGGGGTGGCGTCTATAACGACTCATGGAGTCGATGGGTGATTAAAGATCTGCTTCTCAAGGGACAGCATCGGCTACAGCAGGCCTTCAAAATCCGTTAACCCGTCGAGGAACCCATAAACAGCCCCCAAGCCTCATGGCAAACAAGAGAAAATTTCTTCGACACATCCATTATTTCCGTGGTTTTGCAATCATCAATGTCATGATTGTCCATATCTGGAACGGGCCAACCGGAGAAGGTGCGGCTTATACCCATGCTGCCGATATGATCAGACTCCTGCAGCAGGTCTTCTTTCATGACAGTACCATCTACTTCATCTTTGTTTCCGGCTTTCTCGTCGAATACCTATCAGCAACAAAGAATCCGCTCGGCTACTACGGGAAAAAAATAGCCAATGTCATAGTGCCCTACCTCATCATGAGCACACTATGGTTTCTGTGGGAAAGCTCGAAAATCCCTCAATCAACTGAAGATCTGCCGTCTCTTGCCGGCACCTACCTCTCAATGCTGACCTATGGCAAGGCACAGATACAGTACTGGTACATACCCTTCATCGCCGTCGTATTTCTGCTCAGTCCATTGATCCTGAGAATCCCTGACCCGGCATTCAACAGAATTACGCTTGCCGCAAGCATTCTCCCCCTGCTCGGAACACGAACCGGCACTGAAATCTCTGCATTTCAATTCATATACCTCCTTCCCGTTTACCTCCAGGGTATATATGCAGCAAGAAACCATGACAGAGTGATCGATCTTGCAAAAAAGCATCAGCCCCTTCTGGCGTTCCTGGCGCTTGCCTGTACCATCGCCCTAATGTACCTACATGGAAATTCTATTAGCTTCGGCCCAACAAGCCTCTCCGAATCCATACACTACATCCACAAGTCGAGCATCATGTTCATAGTGCTGCCGTTTTTGGCTTCACTAGAGCAAAAAAGCATAAAAGCTCTGGACCTTTTCGCCAGATACAGCTTCGCAATCTTCTTTACCCACATCACGGTCTCCATGTACCTTGTATGGAAAATACTTCCTCCAGAAACCATCTATTCCCTTCCCCTTATCAGCGCATCATCGTATACGCTAATCATGGGCTCGATTCTCTACCTCTTCATCAAAATATTTGCAACGCTATTCTGCTGCATAGCAGCAAAAAAAGTACTAGGCTCCACATCCCGATTCCTCATCGGAGCATAACAATAGAACAAGACAGGCATGGCCATGAACTTTCCGGATCATTTTGACAGGATCTCCGTGATCAACCTTCCAGACCGAACGGACAGGAAACGAGATACACTGAACGAATTCAGCAGGGCGGGCTGGGACCCAAATGATAAAATGATATCGTTTTTCCCGGCTATCCGCCCAGAAACGGCTGGAGGCTTTCCTTCAGTTGGCGTGAGAGGCTGCTATACAAGCCACATGGAAGTACTGCGGCAGGCAAAAGAAAACAACTGCGCAAATATCCTTGTACTCGAAGATGACATCTCATTTATCCGGGAGATAAACCAGATAGGGAATGCCGTTATGGAGCAGCTCGAAGGAAAAAAGTGGGGGTTCATCTACTTTGGCCACGATCGTCCGGCGGGTGAGAGGAACTCCCCCGGAATCGAACTGCTTACCGAACCGATTATGCTGGCACATTTCTACGCGGTGAATGGGCCGTATCTTGAACGATTCCTCCATTTCCTTGAGCAGTTGCTGAAAAGACCTGCGGGCCATCCCGACGGGGGCCCTATGCATTACGACGGCGCCATTTCGACATTCAGGATGCAGAATCCTGACATCCCGACATATATCATCTATCCGAGCCTCGCCTCCCAACGCAGCTCACGAACAGACCTTCACGCACTTCCCATCTGGGATCGATGGCCATTGATTGCCCCCCTGACAGACGGAGTGCGTCAGCTAAAAAATGCATTGAAAAGGAGACTGCCATGAACTATCTGCCGGTTCTTTTCGGCTATGAAGCTTCCAATATCGGCAACAGCCATGTTGCGCTTTCTCTCTGCCGCCATTGGCATGAAAGCGGCAGGGCTGTCCAACTCACTCTACCCGGAGCAGTAAAAGGGCTCGAATACCCGTGGCTCAGAACAGCCATGAAGGGCCTCCGCCAGAAACTGACCTATAAATTCGGGACCAACATCCAAGCTCGAACCATGGCCGAACAGCTTTTCTATAAACATGAAAAGGATGCAGATATTGTCTATCTATGGGCCGGCCTGTCTCTGGAGATTTTTGAAGCCTTTCATAAGCGAGGAAGCCGCATTGTCATCGAAAGGATCAACTGCCATAGGAAAAGCTCATGGAGAATACTTGAAGCGGCCGCAGATACATGGAACATCCCCTACAGGATCAACACTGATGAAAAGGCAGCCTTGATTGAGGCAAAAAAGCTGGAAATAGCCGATGCAGTCTTCTGCCCGAGCCCAATGGTCCGGAAAAGCATGCTGGAAAACGGCGTAGAGGAAACCAAGCTCCTCTCAACAAGCTATGGCTGGGCTCCAGAACGATTTCCGGGAAGAAATGACGAAAAAAAACATGCAGAACGCCCGGTGTTCCTGTTTGTCGGCAGCATCTGCCTGCGAAAAGGCATCCCGCTCCTGCTCGAAGCATGGAAAAGAGCGAAGCTCGATGCTGATCTGGTATTATGTGGCAACATTGCGCCGGAAATACAAGAACACCTCCCGCCACTTGAATCGTACCCCAATGTCCGCCACATCAGCTATACCCACGACATGGGAATGATCTACCGCAGTGCGGATGTCTTCGTCTTTCCTAGCCTTGAGGAAGGTGGGCCAATGGTCACCTATGAAGCCATGGCTCATGGAATTCCCTGCCTGGTTTCAGAAATGGGCGCAGGAGCAATAGTGGAAAAGGACATCAACGGCATAGTCCTTCCTGACATGGATATTGATGCATGGGCTGAAGCTCTGACATCAATGGCCTTGAACAGGCAGGCGAGAATCGACATCGGACAACATGCTCGAGAACGCGCGGAGCGCTTTATATGGAAAAAAGTTGCCAATCATCGTGCGGAACTTTTGGAACAATGTTATCCGATGCTGTGGAAAGATCAGGGAAATGCAACTGACCACTGAGGGATGCCGGTAACAGGGAAGCCTGAACAATGGAATCAAAGACAGGAAAACAACGATAATGAAGATACGAGTCCCCAATCTCAAATATCTCAAGGACATCCGCACCATTCTGTCAGAGAGGGAGCGCAGAAACAGTCTTGGGATACTTTCAATGATGGTGATTGCCGTCCTCCTTGAAACATTGGGAGTCGGCCTGGTAATACCTGCGCTTGCACTCTTTACTGAAAAAGATTTTGCCGGGAAACACCCTGCTGCCAAACCGCTCATCGACTTCTTCGGCAACCCAGACCAGACCAGCCTGGTTTTTGGGGGGCTCGGCCTGCTGTTCAGCATCTATCTCATAAAAGCCCTCTTTCTGCTCTTTATGACATGGAGACAGAACCATTTCATCTACTCGATAGGTGAAAGGCTTTCACAACAGCTCCTCAAAATCTATCTGCATCAGCCATATACCTTTCATTTAGAACGCAATTCCGCCCAGTTGATAAGAAACGTAACCACGGAAGTCGAGGTACTCGCAACAAATGTACTAACCCCTATCCTGCAATTGAGCGTAGAAATCCTGACGTTGCTGTGCATTTTCTCTCTTCTACTCATCGTTGAGCCACTAGGGACCCTGAACATCCTCCTCGTACTTGGGTTGACAAGCATTTCTTTTGTCATGCTGACCCGGCAAAATGTCGCCAAATGGGGAAACGACCGCCAGCATCATGAGGGACTCCGCATGCAACATCTTCAGCAGGGACTTGGCGGAATCAAGGATGTCAAGATCCTTGGAAAGGAAGACTACTTCCTGTCCCGCTATGGATATCACAACACATCCAGTACAAAAGTAAGGAGAAAAAATACGACCGTTCAGCAAGTCCCCCGTCTCTGGCTGGAATTGCTTTCAGTAACTGGCCTGATCGTCCTTGTGCTCACCATGATGATGCAAGGCAAGGATATGGACTCTATCGTTCCGAACCTTGGATTCTTTGCCGTGGCAACATTCAGGATGATGCCCTCCGTCAACCGTATCCTCAATGCGCTGCAATCGCTTCAGTACTGTCTGCCTGTCGTCGATATCATCGGTAGAGATTTTTCGCTTCCCTTCCATGAAGAACCACAGGAAAAAACAGGTGCAATACGCTTCAAATCGTCGCTTCATCTCGAAAACATCACTTATGCCTACCCGCAGGCCAACAGGCAAACCATCGAAGATATCACGCTAACGATACAGAAAGGAGAATCAGTCGGATTCATCGGGCCAAGCGGCTCAGGAAAAAGTACACTCATCGACCTATTGCTCGGACTGCTGGCCCCGAATCACGGAACGATAAGCATCGATGGAAACGACATCAGAACTAATATGCGGGGCTGGCAAAACATAATCGGCTATGTTCCGCAATCAATCTACCTGACTGATGATGACCTGGAACACAATATCGCTTTCGGTCTGTCCGACGAGCAGATTGACAGGGATAAAGTTTTGTACGCCGTCGAAGCAGCCAATCTCGCTGCTTTCGTCAAAGGACTACCTGACGGCCTTGCAACCTTCGTCGGGGAACGAGGCATCAGGCTTTCCGGTGGACAAAAACAACGAATCGGCATCGCCCGGGCACTCTACCACAACCCGGAAGTCCTTGTTCTTGACGAAGCCACCAGTGCACTCGACATGGAATCCGAAACTGCCGTCATGGAGGCGGTAACAGCGCTGCACGGCAGCAAGACGATCATCATCGTCGCCCATCGATTAACCACCGTCGAGCACTGTGACCGAATCTATCGTCTCGAAGAGGGGAAAATAACCTCACAAGGCTCCCCTGCAGCAATGCTCACACGACACAACAGAACCCTGCAGAGCTCATGATCATGAAATTTTCGAGAGTAAAACAGAGAGCTGCTCCTTTTTCCATACTATCAGCGCCCCCAATACAATAAAAAGCTCGAGAAAAAAAGGATCCCACAGACCATACTCGGCCAGTGAAATCTTTTGCCGCACGAACGAAATCGGTGCCAACAGAAAAAGGTGGCCGGTAAACATATCAAGAACGGTGTGGATGACCCCCCCAAAGAAAAACACCACGGCAAACGCTGAAGGGGTATGCTGGAACCGGGCAATCAAAAGGCAGAGGACTGAAAAAACAAGCAGTCCCAGCCATAACAGTGGATAGTGGGTGGGATACTGGTGATGGTCGCACAAGCGTTGATGAAGGTGGAAGCACCATACAAAATCGAAATCGGGAGCTATCGAACCCAGCATACCCCAGAACATGAAGGTGTTGCTCCGAAGAGGCGTTCGGCACAACCTGCCGTCAAGCAATCGAGCGGTAATATAGCCAGCAGGAAGATGTGCAAAATACATGGGCAGGTATTGGAACGGAAAGGTTCAAGCCGCTGAAACTAACACTGAAATCAGTTATGACAGAAAAAACCAGCACGCGCAATATTCCGATCGATACGCTCAGAGGCATCGCATGCATCATGCTCGTTGCCTACCATGTTATCGGCATATCACCGGAAAGCGGACTCAGGCTGAGTGAGGGACTCCTGAAAGATACGAATGAAATGTTCGCCCATATCCGAATGCCCTTATTTACATTTCTTTCTGGTCTCGTCTATGGCTGGCGCCCATTCGCCGGAAACTGGAACGCTTTTATGAAGGGAAAGATCCAGCGACTGATCATTCCGATGCTGTTCGTCGGAACCGGATTTGCCATTCTTCAAGCCGTCACTCCCGGCACAAACAACCATGTCGCAGATTGGAAATACCTGCATATCAAACCAGTTGCCCATTACTGGTTCATTGAATCGCTCTTTATCATTTTCCTGATCATTCTCGCGCTCGAACACTTCAAAGTGCTCGCCACCAGACGGGGCTTTGCGCTGGCCTACCTGGGATCGGTCACAGCTTTTCTGTCCAACATCGGAACAATATGGTTTTCCCTTGCCGGGGTCTTCTACCTCTTGCCCTATTTCCTTGCCGGTCTTTATTGCACCCGATTCCCCCTGAAATTCAAATACTCTCAAATAACAGGGTTCATCATCATCATCGTGACCATACTCTTCCTGATACTGTACAGCCAGCAGTATATCGATGACCGCCGTTCATTTCCGGCTCTTTTCGTTGGCACGGTTGCATGTATCGCACTCCTGCTTACGCAAAGCCGCTCGGAATGGTTTGCCAGCATCGGCTATTACTCTTACTCCATCTACCTCTTTCATGTATTCTTTACTGCAGCAGCAAGAATAGGGCTTATGCATATCGGAGCTTCAGATATCACATTCCTTTTTCTTGCAGGAACAGCTGCAGGAATTACCGGCCCCATACTGACAGAAACCCTGGCAAACAAACATGACCTGCTCAGAACAACACTTCTGGGAAAGAAACCCCTGCCAAAGAATTGAGCATCACGAATACATGGTGTATCAAGCTCCCCGCACATCCTGATGCTCCCGGCAGGATCCCTTATTGCTCTCATTTTGAAAGTGCATGACAGCAGATCCTCTCAATACCGGTTCGCAGCAAGAAACCAAACGACCCGAAAGCCTTTAAGGGTACGGGTTCTGGCAGTACACACCATCGGGCACGGGATTTGCTTGAGGGTGAATAGGCAAGTAGTACACAACAACCCCCATAGCCATGCCACAGGAACATACACTCATCCAAAAAAAAGCGATATCGATACTTAATATCGACATCAAAAGCATTACCGAACCAGAACTGCTTTGCAAACTTGAACGCGGCATGCTGGTCACCCCGAATATAGACCACCTATTCCACCTCCAGAAAAACAGGGAATTTTACGAAGCGTATCAATCAGCAGAATGGGTCATCTGCGACAGCCGGATCATTTACTTCCTTTCGAAGCTTTTTCCGGAATCGCTGCCGGAAGCAATTCCAGGATCAAGCTTCCTTCGCTCATTCTACATGCATCATAAAAATGATCTGGAATGCAAAATCTTCCTTCTTGGAGCAGCAGAAGGTGTAGGCCGAAAGGCTATGGAGAACATCAACAGGAAAGCCGGAAGGAAGATTGTCATCGGAGCGCACTCACCCTCCTATGGATTCGAGAAAAATGAAACAGAATGCAATGAAATCGTCAATCTCATCAACAACTCAGGGGCAACCGTCCTTGTGGTGGGAGCCGGAGGGGTAAAACAGGAAATCTGGCTTGCGCAATACAGACATAGAATGCCAAATGTCAAACTTTTCATGGCACTCGGGGCAACAATCGACTTTGAAGCCGGAAATGTCAGGAGAGCGCCCATGATGATTCGAAAAATCGGCATGGAATGGCTCTATCGACTGATGATGGAACCGAAACGGATGTATCGGCGCTACCTGGTCAACGACCCGATATTCTTTTTTCATTTCGCAAAACAATTGCGAGGCACCTATATCAATCCGTTTAGCGCATAACGATCGGAGAACTATACATACAAACAACCATGCAGCAAGTCATTGTCACATCTGAAACAAAAACAGGCCGCACAGCAAAAAGGTCAATCGTAGCAGCCATGGCCATGATCTTGATTTTGGCCATGGCTGGGCCAAGAGCCGCCAATGCAGCGGAAGAATCCAGCATTCAGTCAGACGCCCGGCCGTTCGGGCTGGACATCGCCTCGCCAGTTTATGCGTCAGGGTCAGATGAGAATGCGACGACATTCATGGAATACTACTCAGAGACGCTGGTTCCCTGGGTCAGCACGAACCTGCCCGAGTACACAAACAACTATACCACGAGCCTCCGCATTGACCCATCGTTGCTCACTCTTGCAACAGACTCTGATGTGAGAATATATTTTGTAGGAGAGGGGGCCGGATATGACAACACTCTCGGATTCACCAGTACGACGGGCGATCGAAGCCTCATATTTCCCGAGGCCTCCGTCAATCCATCATACAACAACGCAACCGATCTCACAAAGGCCGCAGCCAATGTGAACTTTCCTCTCGTACCGGGAGACTTCGTCGACCTGGGCAGCTTTGAAGCAGGCGCACAACTCGACTTTTTCCTCATCGCCAACGGCGCCAACGGCGGCACGACGACCTTTTCCACAGACGCAACGACAAGTCCCGACGGCTTGACCCATGCCATATCATGGGCTCCAGCTGACAGCCCATACCTTCTGATCGGATTCGAAGACCTTCTTGGTGGAGGTGACGGTGATTTCAACGATCTGCTGTTCGCCGTTGCGATCCAGCCGTTGACAACCGCGCCAGAACCCTCGACCATGCTTCTTCTCACCAGCTTCCTGCTTGTCGTTCTCTATCTGCGGCATAGCAGCCGGTTTTCTCCGCATAGTGATCCAGAACAATACCCTCGAATCAACTAACTCCGCCCCAATATGCATCCCTCAATAGCAGCAGATGGACCGGTTCCGAACAAAGCAGTCAAGAAACTCCCCGCAACCCTCCTCCTTGCGGGACTACTCCTTGCAGGCCCGCTTTCAGCAACCGGACTCACAGCAACTGATACGGATCCCTTCAATGCGACCTATCTGGAAACATTGCAAGACAATCTTGGTCTAAACCTTTACGAGAGGGAAAGCATTGGTGACATTCCTCTCGTCAGTCTGGACCCCTCGAGTATCAGTCTGACAACGACCTCCGGTGTGAGGGTCTATTATATAGGCACGACCTCCAATTATATCAACACATTGGGATACAGCACCAATGATGGAGCTGTCGCACCCATTTTCAAGACGAGCTTCAGTACATTCGACAGAAACCGCCTGATGCCGGGGGATTTCATTGATCTGGGTAATGTGGAAGGTGGTTCACAGCTCGATTTTTTCATGACCACCAATCTGGGCTTCACCCGCACCAATACCGTTTCCACAAGCGACATGATTGAGCATGCCGTCGCCTACGCCATAAGTGACAGCCCCTATCTTCTCCTCGGTTTCGAGGACACCATCAGCGACTGGATTGGAGGAGCGGACTTCAACGATCTGCTCTTCGCCGTTGATATCGGAGCAGCGAATGTCTCCGCCATGACCGCCGCGCCTGAACCCTCGACCCTGCTCATTCTCGGCAGCTTCCTGCTCATGGTGGCATTTCTCAGAAACCGCCAGCGCATCGTGGCCCCTAAATGCTCCCAGGCATGAAACAGCACCGGACCGTGCGGCTCATCATCATCGGGGCCCTCATCCTCTTGACGGGTGGCGGCGTCTATTTCGGTCTTCCCGCCATACGCGCAGTCATCAAGGAATCAAGAGACAAAACTGCATACACAGAGGCAAAAACCTTTCTCAACGACCAAAGGGCGGCAAAAGCATTCGAGATCATCCGGATGAGGGACAGCTCCGTTCCCGACAGGAACAGCGAATGGCTCCACCTCGAAATAGAGGCCCTCAGTGCACTCGGCAATGTTGGGCGCCTGAGCGCTCTGTACGATCGCCATCCCGAAGCGTTCATGCAGCACGAAAAGGGATCGATGATTGTGGCCCGCGCGATGCTTGCAACCGGGGACATGAAAAGCTATGTCACATTCAGAAAAGCATGGGAATCGCAGGAAAAGCAGCCAGAACTCTGGTTTGCTCTCGATGTCGACGCCCTCATCCTTCAACAAGACACGGCCGGAGCCCTGAAGCTCTTGCGCTCCAGATCTTTCGAAGGTCAGGCTGATGCGGCAAGGCTCAACAGGCTTGCTCTGCTAACGGCAGGCGGGAACCTGCAGCAAGCCTGGCAATATCTGGAGCAGGCCTACAGCGTAGCCCCGAAAAATCCTGATGTCCGTTCTTTCAGGGCACAGATACTGGAGCGGATGGGTAAAGAAAAGATGGCCCGGGTTGAATATGTCGCAGCCCACCTCGCCCTTCCGGACAATCCACTCTATCGGGATCAGCTCGCGGAATTCTACCGCCGCCGCGGGCAGATCGGCCTTGCAGTGCAGACATGGGCACGGGATCTCAATGAACGCTCAGCCGATTTCATCAGGCTGAAGGCTCTTTTCTGGAGCAGGGTGACGACACCGGCATCGATTGGCAAAACCGATCCTGCTGACATATATGGAGAGCTTGCGCCACTCGTCATCTACCTGCAAGAGCTTCCTGAGGGGCAATTCTGGGATGATGGCCTGTTCGAAAAAGAAGTTGCCAAAGGCCAGATGGTGCTCGAAAGGCGCCAGGAAGCCTACTGGCTGCGCATCCTGGAAGCTCTCCGGAACAAAGAGGAAGAAAAATGCTACGACATCATTCTCGTCCACCCGTTCAAACGATCGTCCTGGAACCCCGATCTCGAGAAGGCGCTGGAACGGGTCCTTGCCTACCGGCTCGAGAAACCCCAGCCGATGGATGCAAATGCGTTTGGTGCAAGTGGCCGCAACACCGAACAGAGACACCAGCTGTTCGAACAGTTGGAACGGATCGCTATGAGGGAAAAACCCGACCCCAAGCTTGACCGCCTCCTGCGTAGCGATGAAGCTTTTGCTGCGGTCTTCATGGCAGGCGGCTGGATGGAAGCCGCCCTGCAATTGCGGGGCAAGGGAGCCATACCGGAAGGCATCCCCGACTGGTACATTTACGGAGTGACGCAGTCTCTCCGCTTCAACAGGGATGCGAAAGCAGCTCTGGCGTTTGCCCGCAGCCAGCGGCCCACACAGGAAATGACACTGCTGACCGGAGAGATACAGCTCGCAAACAAGGAGAGAGCTGCCAGTATCGAAATGCTCGAGCCACTGACCAAGAGCAAATCTGCGATTGGCTACCGCGCAGCATGGCTGCAGAGCCTTGCCTATCTGGACCAAAAAGCGACCCTCAAAGCCCGGAATGCACTCCAGCGCCAACCCAAACTATTCAGCAGTACGGCAGGCAAAGAAATTCTGGCCCGCATCGCGCTTGCTGAAGGAGAACCCGAAAAAGCCCGCGCCATCTATACATCGCTGGCAGACCGGTCGGCCGAAGCCAAAGCCTACCTGGCCATGCTCGCATACCGCCAGAAAGACTGGAATACCTGCAAAATCCTGACCATGGAGCTGATCAAAGAGTTTCCAGACAGAATGGAGCTTCAGGCCAACCTCGCGGCCATCAACAAAGCCGAGAAGGAGAACCGGCAATGACAGCTCGCGATTACCCAATCATCGCTGCGCTCTTGATTCTGGCCCTCTTCATCTGGATACACGATCTATCATGGATGATGCAGCCGGCCGACACCCTCCCCATTCTTCTGGCCATACCCTGTATGTTCTGGCTCGGAAGCCCCTGGAAATTCCTTCCCGGAGCGTTCCGTGTGCCGACAGGAGGCCTTGCCGTCACGACAGGGGCTTTCATTATCGGCATCGTAACAGGCTGGATGTTTCTTCTGGCCATCAGCTGGACCGTTCTGCTCTGGAGCTGGCTCTCAATCCGTATCGAACCCGCGGACCGGCGGCGGATCGCAAAACTGCTGATCCTGCCGCTGATGGCGTTCCCATGGCTCCTGCTGGACGCTCAGGCCGTTGGCTGGTGGTTCAGGCTTTCTGGCAGCTGGGCAGCTGGAGAATTCTTCTCTCTTACAGGGTTCCATGTGGTCCAGGACGGAACCAGGCTGCTGATACAGGGCCTGCCTGTTGAGGTGACGGCCGCCTGCTCGGGGATGCATTCCCTGCAGTCGATGCTGATTGCCGGTTCGGCACTCGCCTATATCATTCTCGGCCACCACCCGATATACTGGCTCAACCTTCCGCTGCTGGTCGTCATCTCATGGATTGCCAACACGGTGCGCATCGTGGCTATCGCTCTGGCAGCTCTTGCTGTATCACCCGAATTCGCGGCAGGCCTGTTCCATGAATGGGGCGGCTGGGGCGTACTGATCCTAATGTTCGGGCTATGCTGGGCTATCTTCACCCTGCAGAGAACCCTTCTGAATAATAAAACCGCACAAGCATAATGCGAGACCACTGGATCATCGCACCGCGACTTGCCATTACGCTCTGGTGCATATGGCAGGCACGCGACCTTCTTGCGGCATGGGAGCACTCCGGATACGACCAGTATGGATGGATAGCGTTGCTCGTCTGGTGTCTTCCGGTCTTCATGTCAGGGACCTCGGCACTGTTAGGTGCAGGAGCGCGCCAGTATGGTATAGCCATGCTGACAGCGGCACTCCTTCTTGCCCTTCTGGGTCAGGCCGGATCGCTCCACATGCTCCAGCATGCCGGACTGGCCCTGGCTCTTGCGAGCCGGATTCCATTCTCACCGCATCAGTTGCTGTGGCTGCTCTCATCGATATCATGGATGCCCGCCTTCGGCTGGATCGGCAGCCGGCTCTTCTTCGGCCATATCCTTCCGGCAAGGCTCCTATTGGCCCTCACCGCAGCGGGCTGGCTTGCCGCTGTGCTTAGAAGCAGGAGGATGGAACGGCGATGAACGACAGGCACAACAACACGATGCTCTGGGCGCTTCTGGCCCTGGCGGTACTCTTCGGAACTGCAGCGGAATGGCTTACGCCAGGGGTCAGTAGTGACCGGCTTGCTGCACTGCGGCAAAAGGGATCGCTGTTTGCATCCCGTTCCCTTCCATTCTCCCCTGAAGAAACCGCATTCTACGGAACGGCTCGCGCTCTCAAACGTTTCTATCAGTGCCGGAACGGGGCGTTCATCCTGATTGCCGTCGATGGATCAGCGAACCGGCATGCTGTTCATGATCCGCTCTATTGCATCAAAGGAGCTGGGTGGGAGATTACAGAAAGCAGACGACTCGTTGTCGACGGAGGAACGGCAACCCTGCTCTCTCTCACCAGGAAAGGACAACAGAGAGAGGCCGTCTTCTGGTTTTCCGACGGCTCATCCCGCCATAGTTCCGTCCTCCGATACTGGCTTCAGACCACTCTCCGGAGACTGACCTTCGGCGCATCGGGCAAGGAACCGGTCTTGTTGATCCTGCAGTCCATCGAGCATGATCGTCCTGACTGGCAGTCGCTCTTGGAGCGATGTCTTTTCCTTTTTGAAGTTTAACCCGCAACGCGCATAAAAACGAGAGATGTTCTGTTATATTACAGCCGTATATCGCACAAAATGATCCGCTTTAGCCCCGAATCGAAACCGATACCACCCTCATTTCTGAAACATTACATCTATACGACAGCCCCATGTCACAACAAACCCAATCAAAACCCGACACCATTCTGTTCAAGCACGCACCGGCGCCGATGTGGCTGCAGCAGGGCAGCATAGTCATTGATGCCAATTCCCGGGCGCTAGACCTGTTTCAGGGACCCGGCAGTGAAAGACTCATCGGTACCGACATCACCACTCTTCTTTCCGACTGCGGACAGGATGGAGGCGATGCATCTCTTGAAGCTTTGGCGCTGTTCAGGGATGTTGAAAACGGAAATGATGCAACCGCAGACTGGCGCTGCCGGAAGCCGGACGGAAGCCAGATGGATCTCCACACTGAAATGAGCCCTGTCGACCTTGATGGCCAACGATTCATCCTGATCGTAGCGTTCGATCAGAGCCGACTGAACCGCGACCGGGAAGCAATGCAGACACAGCGGCGGCAGATGCAGAACTTTATCGGGAATTTCTCTCACGAACTGCGCACATCGCTCTTCAGCATTCTCGGCTTTACCAGTGTCCTCCGTCAGGATGAAGCCGTGCTGGACACGGGACAGTTCAGGGAGTTCCTATCCATTCTCAACATCGAAACCCTGAAAATCTCATCCCTCGTAGAAGATGTACTCTCTCTTTCCCGCATCACTACCGGTGCGGGCGTACTGAAAAAGAGACCGGCAGATCTCATAGCCATCCTTGAGGAACTCGCTGGCACCATGGCCGGACAGGCTACCCGCAACGGCGTCGCCCTGAACAAGAAGTTACCCGATGGCCCACTGACACTCTTCATGGATCCCGATGCCATCAAAAGGGTATTTTTCAACCTGATCGACAATGCTGTACAACACACACCGATGGGAGGCTGGATTGAGTTACGCGCTGATGCAGATACCTCCCGTTCCTCCATCATCGTAAAGGTCATCGATTCAGGACTCGGGATTCCTGCACGCGACCTGCCGCATGTTTTTGAACAGTTCTACCGCGTTGAGCGATCCGGATTCACCCCTAACGGGTACGGCCTCGGACTCTCTATTGCCAAGCAGATCGTCGATGCCCATGAAGGCTCCATTGCCATCGAGAGCGATGAAGGTGCCGGAACGACCACAACAGTCGTAATCCCCTTCAGCAATGGCATCGATGGCATGGCCTCGTTACCCATAAGCGAAAGTGTTTCATGATCTGCACACCCCCCGAAGCACCCCGCAGGCGCTCCTACGCTTTCCTTCAGGAAACCATTTCGTCGCTCTGCGCCTCATTCCCGGAAAACATGCGCAGCCTTACACGCAGGGCATGTGAGATGAGCGACTGCCCGGCATCTCTCTACATCAGGATGAGGGAAGATGGCAAAACCCGGTACCTGGCTGCAGGCCATGCTGTCAGCAAAGGGCTTTTGGGCATAACGATGCCGCAGGAACACGAAGGGCCTGCCATGGACCACTGGATCCTTGAACATACAGGCTTTGAACATACATTGAGCTTTCCCGTCTCGCTGAGAAGCGGAGGGTATGCATACCTGACCATGCTCGCAGATAAGCCCCGTCGGCTCACCATCAAGCAGTATGATGCTCTTGAAGTCATCACCCTTGCGCTCACGCACGCCGAAGAGCTCCAGGATGCTTCGCGGGGAAACCTCACCCAAGAGCTCTTCAGCAGTAGCCAGGAACGCGCCAGAGAGCAATGTGACGAAACCCTGCTGACGAGCGTATGCCGGGAACTGGTTGAACAACACGGAGCCGAAAGTGCCTGGATAGCCCTTGTTGACCGTACACGGGTTCCCGATGGCCGATTCTTTCATGCAGGGTTGACGACCGATGAAACCGCCCGCCTCGACACCATGCTTAAAGAGGGCAAGATCTCCGGGTGTGCGTCACGGTCCATGAACACCGCAGACGGGCAGGTTATCAGTTCACCCCGCTTGAAATGCAGTGCATGCCCAATGTCGGAAGACTTTGACGGATTCGGACACCTGAGCATCGGGATCTGCTTTAACGATCAACCGTACGGATGGCTGACAGTATCGGTTCCGAGTAGATACATTTCAGACCATATCCAGCATGCCGTACTTCAGGACCTGATCACTTCACTCGCTATAAGCCTGCATTCGAGAGAGCTTGACCGACAGAACCTCGAAACCCAGAAAAGCCGGGAACGCATGCTGAAGCACTTTGAGCGGCTTTCGGCATTCCGGATAAAACAGGTGGAAATGATGAAGAACGCTTCCGTCAGGAAGATCCTTCAGGCAACAATCGACGAAGCTGAAGAGTGGACGGAAAGTCGAATCGGTTTTTTTCATTTCATCGAAGCGGAACATGAAACCATATCCATGCAGGTCTGGTCAACGAGGACGATTGAATCCATGTGCCGCATGAAAGACATGTACGGGCATTGCCAGCTCGACCATGCCGGAATATGGGCCGATGCCATCCGTGAAAAGCGCACCGTCACCCATAACGATTACGCCTCAGCTCCGAATCGTAAAGGTCTGCCGGAGGACCACGCAGAGCTTTTGCGGGACATGGTAGTTCCAATCATCCGAAACGGCAGGGTCATGGCGATCCTCGGCGTTGGCAACAAATCGCGATACTATGACGAGGATGATGCCTTCTGGGTAGCAGCCCTTGCTGACCAGACCTGGTGTTGCCTCGAAAACAAACTCTTTGTTGAACATCAGGAACTGATGCGGCATCAGCTTGAGCATGCAAAGAAAATGGAGATGATCGGCAACCTCGCATCAGGTCTTACCCACGAAATCAATAATCCACTTAATTTCATCCGCCTGAATATTGCAAACCTCGATGAGGACTTCCCCAACCTTACCAACCTTGTCACCCTCTACCGACAGTTGCTTGAGGGTATGGAAAGCATAGATGCATGCAGCCCTATAACCAGAGAAATCCGTTCCCGGGAAGAAGCCATCGATATTGATGGCCTGATGGAAAACCTTTCAGCAGTAATTGCATCGACACGGCACGGGGTGGAACGCATTACCGGCATTACCCGGAGCATGCGAAACTTCTCCTTCAAGAACCTGACTGATACACACATCAACTCAAACATCAATAAAACAATTCAGGACACCCTGTTGATCGTCAACCATGAGAGCGCCGACACCGCCGATATCCGGACTGACCTCGGTAAAATCCCCGCGGTGGCGTGCAATCCGTCTCAAATCGGCCAGGTTGTCCTGAACCTCCTGATGAACAGCCTGCAGGCCATCAGGCAACAGAAAAGAACCGTCAAGGGACAGATAGGAATAAAAACCTGGGCTGACACCACACAGATCTACTGCTCGATTACCGATGACGGTCCGGGCATCGAGCAGTCGGTTAGGCAGGAAATCTTCACCCCGTTTTATACGACAAAGGAACGCGGAATCGGTACGGGTCTCGGACTGAGTATTTCCTATGACATCATTGTTCATAAGCATCAGGGCCAGCTCGACTTTGAATGTCCCCCGGAAGGGGGAACGGTCTTCACCATGGCATTACCGCTGCAACAGGAAACTGCCTCCGATCAAAGAGAGGGCCAATCATGAAGAAAACTGCGAAGACAGATACGGAGGACGCCTTCAAGTTCCGGAGTACATTTGGAAAACATTATTATGACGGATACGGTGCCCGGCATGAAACACCGCACATCGTCGCCTATACCGGCGAGGTTACAGCGGCAGGTCCCGGCAGAGTGCTGATTTCCAGCCCCCTTGGCTCATGCATAGCCGTCTGTGCATACGATCCGGGAACTCAAGTCGGAGGACTGGCGCATGTCATGCTGCCGGGAGTCCCTCCGGCACGTGCTGAAACAGGAAAGGACCGCTATGCCGCCCATGCCCTCGAAACGCTCTTCAGCGTAATGCAGAACGAAGGGGCAGACCCGGGAAATCTTCTCATTTGCCTTATCGGCGGTGCCAATGTCCTAAGGCGCGAACACGATACCATACATATTGACAACCTACGATCACTGACCAGCCTCATCCTGCAAAGAAATCTCCCAATCTGTCGAACCATGACAGGAGGCAGTGAGCGGATGATGGCTAGAATGGAGACAAAAACCGGCAGAATTTTCCAGACCACAGGAAACGACCCCGAAGAGATGCTTTTCGATTACTTCACCCACAATATCGAGAGCCCCGACAATTAGGATTTTCATCACGGCATCGTTAAGTTCAATTAAATTATGCAGTAAGTATCAAAACGACATCATTACCATGGCCCAGCAAACAATCCTTCTCGTTGAAGACGAACCACATACAAAAAGGCTGATTTCCTATGTCCTTGAGTCAAAAGGCTTTCATGTCATGGTCGCAGAAAACGGCAGTGTAGCCCTTGATATATGTAAAAACAACGTGCCCGATCTCATTCTCTCTGATGTAATGATGCCGGTTATGGACGGACTTGAGCTCCGCAGAAAAGTGCTTCAGGACGCAGCACTGTCCGCAATTCCGTTCATCTTCCTTTCCGCCAGGGCACAGACGCATGAAATCATCAATGCAGAGAAACTCAACCCGATTGCATATATCACGAAGCCTGTTGAACCGGATGAAATCACTAATATCATTAATGGTATCCTCAAAAAAAATTCATGATGGGATGCATTGAACGGGGAGGGCTTAAGCCAGGATTAAGTATGCCGGCGCAAGTGTATTAACGCCTCTTATGCGGACCGGCAAGGTTCTAAACTATAGGGATGAGCGGGTTACGGCCGTCCTCCCTTCTTGCCTCTTGACCGTGCCGCCTTCAACCCCGCCTGCGTCCGCTCCTGAATCATAGAAGGCCGATACGATACAACTATCAAGAATTCAAACCCGATACTACGAACACCGCGCTCTTAATGTATTTTTTTTAGCAACAAGTTTCTTCAGGTGGGCGTTTTCCTGTTCCAGCAAGCGAAGGCGGCGCAGTTCGGTAAAGCCCATGCCTCCGAACTTGGCTTTCCAGTTGTAAAGCGTTGGCTCCGAAACTCCCAGTTGCCGGCAGACCTCTTTCACCTTTACTCCTGCTTCGGCTTGCCTGAGGGCGAAGGTGATCTGCTCTTC
>NZ_RXYK01000048.1 GCF_003968655.1 Chlorobium phaeovibrioides
CGAAGCACTCCCCGCAAACACGGCGTCACTCCTGAGCAGCTCCCGGGCACAGTTCATCGCCTCCCCGTCCGAAACCTGCACAACCTCGTCAATCAACGACGGATCCCAGAAGGATGGCTGGCGCTGCGCCCCTATCTCCTCCAGTTCAGAAAAAGAAGTCTCTCCCGGACGCCCATCATTCAGGAGAGCAGAAAAAACAGACCCTACCGGCTCCACCCCAACAATCTTCACCCCACTGTTTGTCGACTTAAGGGCGGCCGCAATACCTGAAATCATGGCTGCCGAACTCATTGGCACAAACACATGGGTCACCTTCCCATCCGTCTGGGCAGCTATTTCCGAACCCGTGACATCACGATGCACCTCCAGATTGAGCGGATGGTCATACATTCCGGCAAAAAAAGCATTCGGAATATTGTTCACCAGATTCCCGGCAACATTCATACAGCTGCGCGATTCGCCCGGCAGAGCCTCCGAAGGAGTAATCACCAGTTCCGCCCCCAGAGCCCGCAGAACATCGTGCTTCTCCCGCGAAATCTTATCCGGCGCCACAAGAAGGACCTTATACCCATGGCTCACCGCCGCCATGGCAAGAGCAATCCCGCTGTTGCCATATGTCCAGTCAACAAGAGTCATCCCCGGATGAATCAGCCTGCGCTCCTCAGCATCCCTTACCACAGCAGCCGCAACCCGGTAATAATGCGAAAAGGCCGGATTCATGTATTCCAGCTTCGCCATCACCGCAGGCCTGATATTGCGACTCAACTGACGCAGCTGAACCATCGGCGTTTCACTATGCAGATCAAGAATATCGTGGTTCGGCATGATGCAAAATAGCGCTATAAGTTGAAAAGAAGCGGAACCCTCCGCCCACAGTCAGCCTAAAATATACATTAATTCAACAACAAAGGCGGAACACCAAACCAGTACGCTCCACAAACAGGCAAGGGGCACTTTTTATTCAAACACAAACAAAAACGCTCCGCCGAGGATGTCCCCGACTTTTTGCTTTTATTGAATAATAATTGTCAGCAACGAAACCACTCTAAAGGCAACTCTATGCCTGCCCCGACACCTGAACCCATGACTGAAGCGATTGTTTCGCTCCAGCATCTGCAGCACAACCTCTCTGAAATAAGGAGGAAAACAGGAGAAGGCGTACGGATTATGGGCGTTGTGAAAGCCAATGCTTATGGGCACGATGTCCACAGGGTATCAGAAACCCTTGAGCAAAACGGCGTTACCGATTTCGGGGTGGCGAACATCCAGGAAGCCATTGAGCTGCAGACCGGCAGAGCGCTGAAAAAACCAGCATCAATCCTTGCCTTTGCCTCTCCCCTCT
>NZ_RXYK01000009.1 GCF_003968655.1 Chlorobium phaeovibrioides
GACTCCCTTTAATATTACAACAGGATATTATGAATCGTGCCCATTTGAGTACAAGCACTATATAACGTTGTTGAATAACGCAAATAGCAGACAGCAGCACATCAGCTATCATGAATTCGCCCCATTCAAGGCGCCCCCATCCGTGACTTGTTTCAGCATATGGCTGACGGCGCTCGTCGTTACCCCGAGTTGACGCGCAGTTGCGGCCAGTGAGACGCCATACTCCCAGACAGCCTTTCTGGCCAATGCTTTTCTCAACAAGGGAAGTCCTCCGCTCCGACTTCCCGATTGCAGATATGCCATTGATATTCCCGCTTCAGCGCAAGCCTGCTTGACCGTTTCGTTCAGAAGCTCCTGAAGTTTTGTTTCCGGGAGTTGAACATCCGTTCGGTTTTCTGCCTCGTTCATGATTTCACGAACAAACTCATCGCCACCCAGAATCCGCTCATCTCCCTGAGCCTGCTCTCCTCTCTTGCGTAGCGACAACACTTCCGACCATCCGCCCTGTGATCGCAACAAGCCACCCCCTGACAGCTCCTGCTCCCGGTCAATACCCAACTCCTGTTCAACAAATGCGAGATACGCTTTTCTGGCCGCCCCTTCAGTGTCCCCGAAAAAACGGAGCACATACTCCCGATCCATCCATTCATAAACAACCTCATTCATCATCACGGCATGCCCGCTCCATGGATAGAACGACAGCTCCTGAAGTGTTCCTGCCAGGCCAGCACGGAGAGGATTGAGATGGATGTATGCCACAAGCTTGTCGAAGTATGCATCCTCTTCGCAGATAATCGATTTGTAACGATTCTGGAACAGATAACCGACTCGATTGTGACGACGGTTGAAATACTGAGCATAGCCTGACAGCAATCTCCGCATGAAGGATGACAGGCCATCGGCACCGCTTTTCACCAGCGCATGGACATGATTGCTCATCAGGGCAAACGCATAAATGCCCGTCCCGGATGCCATGGCCAATCGGCCCATGCGTTCCAGAAACTCGGATCTGTCCGCCTCATCAAGAAAGATGGAACTGCGTTCTATCCCACGGATCATCACATGGTGGAATGTTCCCGGTGCATCAAGTCTCGGACCTCTTGGCATAGTAAATCCATTGTATTGCTATGTAAGCCGCGTCTTGTTTCCCCAATACATCAATATGCTTTTTATTCACGATATTCAACAACGTCCCCTAGTTTTTGTATATGCGTCAATGCAGGAAGTAGGATGGGAATTTCCCCCAAACACAACACACACTACAATGAAAAAAATCGTAATGACGCTTATGGCTGCAGGCCTAATTGCAGCTCCTTCTCTCGCATCGGCAGAGACTACTCCTTATGTCAGCCTTTCTGCGGGTATCGGGATGATGAATAACTCTGATGTTGATTTGGAAAGCGGTGCAATATGGAGTGCTTCTGACCATGACGTAGAATATGACTCTGGATACGCACTCGAGGGTGCTTTTGGTGTCAAAAAAGACATGTTCCGAGCAGAACTCGCCATTGGATATCAAGTGCAAGATGCAAATAAGGTCTTTGACACTAAATGGGATGGCTTAGAAGTATCCCTGCTTTCATTTATGGCCAACGGTTATGCCGACTTTAAGATGGACGGAGGAATTTCTCCCTATCTTATGGGCGGTTTAGGTTTTGCTACAGTTGATGTATCTGATAGTAGTGTTTCTGCCGATGTGACACCATTTGCATGGCAGCTCGGAGCCGGTGTAGGCGTTCCTGCGACAGATAACATTACTGTTGATCTCGGTTATCGCTACTTCTCGACAGCAGATGTCGATATTGATTCAACTGTTTATGATTCAATCGGCTTTTCGACCAGCAAAATCCTGCTCGGCATGCGTTACAGCTTCTAAACTGTTCGTTTGGTTGTGTGAAAAGCGGCATCGGGGAACCGGTGCCGCTTTTTTTTATGCTGGATTGACGAGAGATGGGGGAAACGCAAAAAGTCCCGCTGCACATTGTGCTGCGGGACTTTTTTGGTGCTGAGGAGGCAGGACTCGAACCTGCAGTTGCCTGATCCAGAATCAGGAGCCTTACCATTTGGCCACTCCTCAAAAGAACTGTTTGTGCACCCGAGAGGATTCGAACCTCTAACCGTCTGATTCGTAGTCAGATACTCTATCCAGTTGAGCTACGGGTGCATTGCTCAAAGGCCCGGCGACCTGGTTGCCGGGCCTTTGGCTGGTTGTAGCGTGTACGGGATTCGAACCCGTGATCTTCGCCGTGAGAGGGCGATGTCCTGGGCCACTAGACGAACACGCCAGGTAGTAAATGCATTCTTTCAAGCCAGATAACCAGTGGGCCCTGTAGGACTTGAACCTACGACCCAGCGATTATGAGTCGCTTGCTCTGACCAACTGAGCTAAGGGCCCTCAATGCTTGGCTTTAGAGGGAGTTAATATAATGCCTGAACGATTAAATGCAAAGCTTTGGTCTGTTTTTTTTGCTTAATTTTCTGATCATGAAAATTCATCGTATTTCTGCCGTTTTATCCTGGCTCCCAGTCGGCGGAGCTTTTCTTCTATGCGTTCATACCCCCGATCGAGGTGGTAGACGCGGAGTACCTCTGTTGTTCCTTCGGCCACAAGACCTGCAAGAACAAGGCTTGCCGATGCTCTCAAATCTGTGGACATGACTTTTGTTCCTGAAAGGCGCTGGGGGCCGTGAACAACTGCCTGGTTGTCGGTTATGTCTATATGTGCGCCAAGCCTGTTCAGTTCGGGAATATGGTTGAACCGTTCATGGTAGATGCGGTCGGTGATGAGGCTGGTTCCTTCGGCCTGTGTCATGAGTGCCATCCATTGGGCCTGCATGTCGGTGGGAAAGGCGGGATAGGGTTCAGCGGTAATGTTGACTGGCTGGAGGGCTCCGGGGCTTTTGAGTGAGATGCTGTGCCCGTTTGTTGTTACTGTGCAGCCTGATCGGGTGAAGGCTTCAAGAACCGACTGCATCTGTTCGGGGTCAGTGTCGGTGAGGGTTATGGAGCCTCCGGTGATTGCTGCGGCGGCAAGCAGGGTTCCTGCTTCAATGCGGTCAAAAACATTGTTGAATTCAATCGGCTGGAGTGTGGGTCGGCCTTCTATGGTCAGGGTTGTTGTGCCGATGCCGGTGATGGGGGAGCCCATTGCGGCCAGAAAATGACAGAGTGCCTCTATTTCGGGTTCGGCGGCGGCGTTGGTGATGGTTGTTGTCCCTTCTGCCAGTGCGGCGGCCATGAGGGCGTTGCCGGTTGCTCCTACGGAAGAGACGGGGAAGTCTATCTGCCCTCCCTGCAGGCGTCCTTTGTTCGTTGTGGCTTCAATAAATCCGGTTTTAATGGTGATGGTGGCTCCGAGTTTTTCCATGGCCATGAGGTGCAGGTCAATCGGTCGCGGCCCGAAGGCGCAGCCTCCCGGGAGTGAAACTTCTGCATGGCCGAAACGGGCAAGAAGGGGACCGAGTACATAGATGGAGGCTCTCATTTTCTTTACCAGTTCGTAAGGTGCCCGTGCGCTTTTTACCTTGCTGGTTGAGATTTCAAGAATGCCGTCTTCAAGGTGGCTTTCGGCTCCCAGATGGTGAAGCAGAGAGCGGAAGGTTGCGATGTCTTTCAGGTCGGGAATCCGGTGCAGCCGGAAGAGGCCGGTGCCTGCAAGAAGCGTTGCTGCTATTATGGGAAGTGAAGAGTTTTTTGAGCCCGAAGCGGCAATGGTTCCTTCAAGTCGGGTCCCGCCCTGTATGACAAGTTTGTCCATGGATATGTATGCTGTTTTCCGCCGATGCAAAAAGGGAATGTATAACAAATTAATTTTTTTGACGGGCTCTTTGCGAAGAAAAGATTTAATGCTGTACCTTGAAACAGTTATGCGCACCCTATAACCGTTTTCCCGCACAGTGAACGATTTGGCTTTCCATGGCTTCTCTCTGAGAAGTATTCTGCTGTCCCGTTTTTTCGGGCGACTTGTCAGTCTGTTGATTCTTTTTGTGGTCCTCCCTGTATGCCTGCCAGGGGTTACACCGGTGCGTTCTGCTGTGGCTGCTGAGAGCAGTGAACTCCTGAAAATCAAAAAGGAGCGTCGTGCAGTTGAGGCCAATCTCAACAGCCTGAAAAAACAGCTTCAGGAGTACCAGTCGAAATTGAATTCCACCGCTCGAAAGCAAAAGCAGACGCAGCGCCAGGTGGAGAGCATACGAAAGAAAATCAAGGTTCTTGGTAAGCTGATCAGTGAAAATCAGCGATATCTGAAGGTGCTTGATCGCGATATCGGCCGTCTCCAGGGGGAGCTGCAGTCCAACAGGCGGGTATATGGAACGGTTTCTGACGGGTTCAGACGAACGGCGGTTTCCGTTTATAAGTATGGTCGACAGAGGGATGTTGAGCAGTTGTTTTCTTCTGGTTCTGTCAATGATGCGCTTGTGCGTGTTGGTTATATCGGATATTTCTCCCGTGCGGTTCACCATCATGTTGATGAGCTGCAGGAGGCTGCCGTGAAGCTTGAGAGTTCCCGTGCGGAGCTTGAGAAAAGCTATCGGGCAAAAGCGGCTGCGGTGAAGGATCAGGAGCGTCAGTTGAGAAATATGGCTGCCAGCCGGACAGCTGAAGAGCGGGCTCTGGCAAAATTGAAGAAACAGAGGAAGGCCGATACTGCCCGGGTTCTGGAAGCACGCCGCAAGAGACGGCTGCTTCAGAAGCGGATTGAGGGGCTGATTCTTGCTGAGCAGAAAGCCATTGAGGCTGAAAATGCACGACGGGCAGCCCGAATGGCTCCGGCGGGCAGACCGGCCCCTTCGGCAGGTAAGGCAGTGGGTGGCAGGGTTGTTCCTCCTCCTCCCGATTCCCCCGAACTGCTCCGGATTTCCGCTGACTTTGACAAGGCTGTCGGTCAGCTGCCCTGGCCTGTCAGTAATGGGAGGGTGTCGCAGCGGTTTGGGCCTTTCAAAGACAAAGAGCTCAATATTGTCACTACAAACAATGGTATAGATATTTCAGTGCCTGCCAACACGATTGTTAAGGCGGTTTCAGGTGGCAAGGTTGCCAGGATTGCTTTTATGCCGACATTCGGCCACATTGTCATTATCCGTCACCCGAAGTCGTATCTTACCGTGTATGCGAATCTTGGCTCCATTCGGGTTGCCCAGAACGAGCTTCTTTCGTCGCAGCAGGTGATAGGCGCTTCTGGCAAAAATCTTGATGGAGGCTCCATTGTCCATTTTGAAATCTGGAAAGGACGCCTGAAGCAGAACCCTGAAACCTGGCTCAGAAAGTAGCCGAAATTACCTGGCCAATGCCTCTGAAACAGCTGTTTTCCGCCATGATGGCGGTTATGTTCCGTTACAGGAATTTCTGGAACCGGGTTGAGACGGGAGAATTTCCTGAGGGGGTTGATCTTCTGCGAAGCTATGCTGTTCCGGTTATTGCTGTGGTGCAGTTGCTGAAATTCCCGCTTATTGGTGAGCCCCGTCCTGCGATGTTTTATTCCATCGCGTCGTTTCTGCTTGATGTTACTGCTCTGTATCTTCTCTCTGGCGGGATGCTTAAACTGCTTTTCCCTCTTGAGCCTGCCGGAATGGAGGGGAAGGTTGTGACTGTTCTCGCCTATGGCCTCACTCCTGTCTGGCTGTTTGAGCTGTTTTATTTTTCGCCGCTCTGGAGCTGGGTGGTTGCTTTGCTTGCGCTTGGCCACACTCTTTTGATTTGCTGGTATGGATTTTCTCTGTTGCTCGGGGTTTCGGGAAGGCCGATGCTTCGTGCCGGTTTTTTTCTTGCCGGAGTAGAGAGCGTTGTGTTTATGCTCTCCATGTCGCTTATGCGCCTGTTTAATTTTTAGTGTTCAGCCATTATCATGAAGGTTCAGGATCTTGATCTTAATTATCAGCTTGTGGAGGAGATTCTTTCGTCTTTCCTTCGCAATGAAATCCGGAAATTCGGCTTTCAGTCTCTTGTGCTGGGCCTTTCGGGAGGTATTGATTCTGCGGTGGTCTGTGAATTGGCCGTCCGGGCCCTTGGCGCCGAGAATGTGCTGGCGGTGAAGATGCCCTACAGGGCGAGCAGCCGTGAGAGTCTGGAACATGCTGAGTTGATGGTGGAAAGGCTTTCCATCCGTTCCGAGGAGCACGATATTTCGCCGCCGGTTGATGCTTTTTTTACCGGAATTCCTGAGGAGAGCCGCCTTCGAAGGGGGAACATCATGGCGCGAGCCAGAATGATTGTTCTCTATGATGTGTCGGCCCGTGACGGCTGCCTGGTGGCCGGTACCAGCAATAAAACAGAACTGCTTCTCGGATATGGAACAATGTTCGGCGATATGGCTTCGGCCGTCAACCCCATAGGGGATCTCTACAAGAGTCAGGTTCGCGGCCTTGCCCGTCATCTGGGCATTCCCGCAGCTCTTATAGAAAAGGCCCCTTCTGCCGACTTGTGGCAGGGGCAGAGTGATGAGGCAGATCTGGGTTTTACCTATGAAGAGGTGGACATACTTCTTTACCAGATGCTGGAGCTGCGGATGGACAAGGAGTCGATTCTTGCTGAAGGTGTGCCGGAACCTTTTTACGCACGGGTCCGCCAGATGGTTGTGCGCAACCAGTACAAGCGGTTGATGCCTGTGATTGCTAAAATATCAGGCCGCACGCCCGGTATTGATTTCCGGTATGCCCGTGACTGGCAGGAAATCAGCTGATTTAAAACGAGCGAAGTATGGTGTCCTGGTGAAAGTGCTTGTCGTCGGTTTCCGGGTAGTCAGTTGTATAGTGCAGACCTCGTGATTCACGGCGTTTTATTGCGCCTTCAATAATCATGCTTGCCACCTTGATGATGTTGCGGAGTTCAAGCGTCTGCGTGGTGATTTTGGTTTTCTTGTAGAATGATTCCGTCTCTTCCTTGAGAAAGTCGATCCGCCGTTTTGCCCGCTCCAGACGGAGGTCGCTTCGTACGATTCCCACATAGTCGTTCATGACCTGCTGGGCTTCTCGTTTATTGTGGGCTACGAGTATCCGCTCTTCAGGGTTGACGGTGCCGCTGTCGTCCCAGTCGGGGAATTTGACATTGTTTTCAATCAAGGGGAGTTCCTGTTCAATGTCGTTGCATGAACGCCATGCAAAGACCAGTGCCTCAAGCAGCGAGTTGCTTGCAAGGCGGTTTGCCCCGTGTACGCCCGTACAACTTGTTTCGCCGCATGCGTAGAGGCGGTTCAGGGTGGTTCTGCCGCGGCTGTCGGTACGAACTCCTCCGCATGAGTAGTGCGCGGCCGGTACTACGGGAATCATTTCCTGTGTCATGTCTATGCCGAATTCAAGACAGGTTTCATAGATGTTCGGGAAGTGCTCTCGAGTTTTATTGGCGTCAATGTGGGTGACATCTAAATACACGCACTCTTCGCCGCTTTTCTTGATTTCAGAGTCAATGGCGCGTGCCACAATGTCGCGCGGGGCAAGGTTCTGGCGCTTGTCGTATTTGTGCATGAATTCCTGGCCGTTTTTCAATCTGAGAATACCGCCGAATCCACGGACTGCTTCAGAAATAAGGAATGATTTTGCTTTCGGGTGGTAGAGCGATGTGGGGTGAAACTGAATGAACTCCATGTTTGCGATTTCAGCTCCAGCTCTGTAGGCCATTGCAACTCCGTCGCCGGTTGCAATATCGGGGTTGGTGGTGTGAGGGTATACATGGCCAAGCCCGCCTGAGGCAATCATGGTTATTTTTGCCAGAATTTTTTTTGCGCGTCGCTGTCGTGAGTCGAGAACATAGGCTCCGTAGCAGGTGATGTCATTGGTTTTGATGCCCAGATGGTGCTGGGTGAGAAGTTCAATGGCAAAGTGGTGTTCGAGAAGGGTGATGTTGGGGTGGTTCTCGACACTCCTGAGCAGAGCGTTCTCAACTTCGCGTCCAGTGAGGTCCTGCGCATGGACAATGCGGCTTCTTGAGTGCCCCCCCTCTTTGCCGAGGTGGAGGTGATCATGGTCGGAGGTGGTGAAGTTGACTCCGAGCCTGATGAGGCGCCTGATGTGTTCGGGCCCTTCATGTACCATGGTGGAAACCATCTCCCGGTTGCAGAGCCCTGCTCCGGCGTCAAGCGTGTCGTTGATGTGAAGGTCGGCGCTGTCTCCGCTGTCCATGGTGGCGGCAATGCCTCCCTGCGCCCAGTTTGTGTTGGAGGTGGAACTCTCCTTTTTGGTGATGATTGTGACATTGGCTTTCTCGGCCATATGAATGGCGAAATACAGTCCTCCGATGCCGCTGCCTATTACAAGGACATCTGTTGTTATCTCTTCAGTCATGGGCGTGTTGTGTATAGAGGGTCATTGGTGCGGTGGTCAGGAGGAACAGAGGGACGGATTAAAAATAGCATGACGGCGCTGAATTTCCTCTCAGTCGGGCGAAGAAAAAGCTTGGGACGGCGGGCTTTGTAAGGGGACCAAGAGCGATCGTTCTCTGGTCCCCTTCAAAGGTAAAAGACTCACTTTGCAGTGAGGGTTGTTGTGGCTCAGGGCAGCAGCACGGCGCAGGAAATAACAGTAGTCCAGAGACCGTTTTCGCCCTCAGCTGACTGGGTGATGTTGTAGGAGTTGATGATTTTACCGCTCATCTTGTAGATACCTTCGCGTTCATCCCAGTCTTTGTTCGGATCGAACTCGATACCCAGTGTTGTTGCCAGCATGGTTGCGGCAAGATCCTCGGCATATTCGCCGGACTGTTCTTCATCTTCACCGAACGGATGATGCTCTGAAAGATATCCGTACTGTGTGTCATCGGCCGGAATTGCGACTCCGATGGACGCAGCCATGAGCCTGTTGTACTCATTGGTGGAGTTTCTGGCCATGACCGCAAAAGTGATCTGGCCCGGAGTGAGGAGTTTGATTCCCTCTTCTACGCTGATGCGTTCGCATTTCGGGGGAAAGATACTCGAGACGGTAACCAGATTGCATTTTTCGATTTTGGCGTCTCTCAGCGCAAGCTCAAACGAAGAGAGATACTCCTTGTGTCTTCCTACCCCTTTGGTAAAGAAAACTTTTGTCGGGACAAATGACAATGCCGTTCCTCCAGATAAATTGTTGCAGAAATAGTTACAGAACCGAAAGTGAGCAAGTATAGGAAAAAGCTGTGGTATTCGAAATATTTTTTTGCTGAAACCCCCGTGACTAGCGGTATTCAGCCCTGTTTTCCTGTTGCAATCCTGAAAAATTTCCGCTTTCCTGCACGCAGGGTTTTTGGTTCTATGGAAAGCGTTATGCTTGCGTTGATTTCTTCTATCCGCTCTTCATCAATGAGAATTGCTTTCTGCTGAATCATTCGCCGTGCATCTGTTTTTGAGGAGGCCGCTCCAAGTTCAACCAGAAGGTCCACAACAGTTATTTCCGAGTGTGACAGCTCAAAGAGCTCTATGTTTTCGGGGGCTTTTTTCTGGACGAACACCCGGTCAAAATGTGACTGAGCCTCTTCAGCGGCTTCCGGGGAGTAGTAGAGTGCCACAATGTTGCGGGCAAGCATTCTTTTGGCCGATCTCGGGTCAGTTGCGCTCTCTTCGGTGATGCTGCCGATGTCGGCTGTTCCGGGCGGCAGCAGCAGAGAGCAGTAGTTGGTGATGAGGGTGTCGGGAATGGAAAGCATTCTTCCATACATATCTGTCGGCGGATCATTGAAGCAGATGGCGTTGCCGAGTGATTTGGACATTTTTTCCACCCCTCCTGTGCCCACAAGAAGCGGCATGGTAATGCATACCTGCGGGGCGATGCCGTATTCCCGCTGCAGGTCGCGACCTACAAGCAGGTTGAATTTCTGGTCTGTTCCGCCGAGCTCTATGTCGTTTTTCAGATGGACTGAGTCCATGGCCTGGGCAAGGGGGTAGAGAAATTCATGGATGGAGATTGGTTCTCCGGAGCGGTAGCGTCTTTCAAAGTCGTCCCGTTCCAGCATTCTTGCGACCGTGCAGTGGCTTGAGAGCCGGATGACATCGGCAAAGGTCATTGCGCCGAGCCAGTCGGAGTTCCAGCAGATGGTGGTTTTCTTCGGGTCAAGGATTTTTGAGGCCTGTTCGAAGTAGCTTTCCCCGTTCCGGCGGGCTTCTTCGGCAGTCAGCTGCGGCCTGGTTTTGCTTTTTCCGGATGGATCGCCAATCATGGCGGTGAAGTCGCCGATTATCAAAATGGCTTCGTGGCCGAGGTCCTGAAAATCACGGAGTTTGCGCAGAACCACTGAGTGTCCGAGGTGCAGGTCGGGGCGGGAGGGGTCGGCACCAAGCTTGACTTTGAGCGGTGTGCGGGTTTTCAGACTGTGGCTGATTTTTGCTTCAAGTTCCTTTTCGGTAATGATTTCAACCGTATTTGCGGTGATAAGGTCAAGCTGTTCCTTGGGTGGCGGAAAAGGCATAATGGAAAGATCTCTTTGGTGTTCAGTACTGTTTTTTAATCTGCTGCAGCTGGCGTTCGTTGTCTCTGTTTTTGATTGTTTCTCGTTTGTCGAATAGTTTTTTCCCTTTGGCGACGGCCAGCTCAAGCTTCAGCACCCCTTTCGGGTTGAAAAAAGCTTTCAGTGGAATCAGGGCCAGCCCTTTTTCGCTGATTTGGGATTGCAGTTTTGCTATTTCGGCTTTGTGCAGAAGAAGTTTTCTGCTCCGTTTCGGTTCAAGGCTGTCAAGGTGGTTGAACTCATAGGGGGTAATCTGCATATTCTCAAGCCAGACCTCTCCGTGATGGATGATGGCAAAGCTCTCGTTCAGGCTGGCTTTACCCAGACGCACCGATTTAACCTCGCTGCCAAGCAGTTCTATGCCGGCAACAACGGTATCAAGAATTTCAAACTCAAATCGGGCCTTCCTGTTCTGGATGGCCTGGGTGTATGTTTTTGTCTGCTGTTTTTTTGCCACCAGTCCGTTCAGTGGTTGTCGGGTTCGAGAAATGAGAGCGGAATAATGTTTCCGATGTTGAGCACGAGAAAGGGGTCAAGGCATTTCTTTATTGCCGCCATCTCTCGTATGGCGTCCTCTCCATACAGTTCGGCAAGGTATTCGCTTTTGAGTTTTCCGATGCCGTGTTCAGCTGAAAGGGTTCCTCCCAGAGCTATGGCCTTTTTGACAAATGTTCTGTAGAGCGCTTTTGCCTCAACAAACTCCTCCCTGTTGCGGGGGAGGATGTTCAGGTGTACATGGGCATTGCCGATATGACCGAAAATAATATAGACAAAGCCGTGCTGTTCACAAGAGCTGCGGTAAAAATCAAAGAGTTCACGGAACGCATGGTCGGGAACTGCCATGTCTGTACTTATTTTGCTCTCTTTCTGCCGACTGAGCCACTCGTTGACAATGAGGGGCAGGGCGTGGCGGAACTCACGGATTTTTTCCTGTTCTGAACGGTCCAGAGCCATCCACGATTCATCTGCCATCCCGTTTGATGCTTCAATGGCCTCAAACAGGCGGTCAAGGGCTTCGTCCATTTTCTCCTCTGTGGTTTCCAGTTCAAGAAAAACTGCTCCATCAGCGGTTGTGGGAACTTCGGGGTATTGTTCCCTGAGAAAAGTGAGTGCGTTACGGTCAAAAAATTCCAGCGCCCGGGGCGTGGAGTCGGTTTGGTTGTTTTTACATGTGTTGATGAAGCCGAGCAGTTCTTCCATTGATTGGAAGTAGATCAGGCAGGAAATAATGGATTGGGGAAGGGGAATGAGCATGAGATCCGCCTCTGCAATGACTCCGAGCGTCCCTTCCGATCCTATGAAGAGGTCTATGAGGTCCATCCCTTCCTTTGAAAAGTATCCGGCATTGTGTTTGCTGGTTGCCGGCATTGTGTAGCGGGGCAGGTGGATCGTTTTTCTGCTCCCTCCCGGAAGGGTGAGGTGGATGTCGCCGTTGCTGTCGGCAATCTGTTCCCCTCGCCGGATTTCCAGCAGTTCTCCTTCCGAAAGAACCACAAGAAGCCTGGCTATATGGTTTCTTGTGGGGCCGTATTTAAGTGTTCGCGCTCCGGACGAGTTGTTGGCAATGGTCCCTCCTATGAAACAGAGTGCTTCAGTCGGGTCGGGGGGGTAGAGCCATCCTGCCGCCTGAACTTTTTTCTGTATCTCCTGCAGGATGGCTCCGCCCTGAACGGTAATGATTGCCTTGTCTGGAGAGAGAACGACGGGTTCGCCTATGGCATCCAGTTTCTCCATTGCAAGGACGAAGTCACCAAAGGGAATTCTTCCTCCTGTTGTTCCAGTGCCGTTGCCTGCTATGGTAAAACGGCGGTTCTCAACTGGCGCATTTTTCAGGAGCAGCCCGATTTCTGCAATGGTTTCAGGAAAAAAAACGCCAGGGGTGTGGCCGCTTTTCAGGTTGCTGGTGTCTTCAAGAAATCCGCGTATTGATTCCTGATCGGTTTTACTGATCATTCGTTTCTTTTTCGGGTGGCGAAGGGACTGTTAAGCTGATGCTGCTGTCTTTCAGGGCCGGCACAATGGCTGGCGTGAGGGGATTGGCTTCAATAAAAGTGTCGGGGGTGGAGGCGCCAACCGGCACTGATGGGACGGGAATCATATGCTTGAGGTATTGGCGGATCAGTTTGCCTGCAATCGGGGCGGACACACTTCCGCCGTAACCGGCGTTTTCAACCAGAACAGTCAGCGCGATTTCAGGGTTGTCGGCGGGGGCATAGGCTATGAACCATGCATGATCTTTGCCATGAGGATTCTGGGCTGTTCCGGTTTTGCCGCATACGGCAATTCCCGGCACCTGTGCCAGTCTGCCGGTTCCTGTCTGGACAACATCGGCCATGCTTCCCCGGATAAGCTCAAGGGTTTCCGGCTTGAGGGGCAGGCGGTGCTGCCGGTAGCGGAAGGGGACATAGGTGCCTGTTCGGGTGTCGCGATAACCCTCAACGATATGAGGCTGGTGGAGGGTTCCGCGATTTGCGATGGCGGCGGCATAGGTGGCAAGCTGAATCGGGGTGGTTCCGAGCTCCCCCTGGCCGATTGCAAGGCTGACAAGATTGCCTTTTGTCCATCGGCCTTTGCCATAACGACGGTTGTAATAGTCGCTTGAGGGAATCAGTCCGCTTCGCTCCCCGGGAAGGTCTATCCCTGTTCTTTTTCCAAATCCGAACAGTGCTCCGTAGTTCGTCCAGGCGGTGAAGCCGACATCAAAAATCAGACTGTAGAAGTATACATTGGATGATACGGCAATGGCTTCCCGCATATCCACCATTCCATGGCCCTCTCCTCTGTGGCTCAGGTATTGACGGTTTCCAAATCTGAATACCCCATTGTCGAGCACCTTTTTATCGGGGTCGATGGTCTTTTCTTCAAGGGCGGCTGTTGCCAGAACCATCTTGTAAATGGAGCCGGGAGGGTAGACAGCCTGCACCGTGCGGTTGAAGAGGGGTTTCTGGGGGTCGGAGCGGATGTTCTCCCATCCGGCGGGGTCGGTTGCACCATTGAACACCTCAAGGTTGAAATCCGGGGCACTCTGGAGGGCAAGAATGCCACCTGTTCGGGGATCAATGGCAACAACAGCTCCTGATTTGCCTGTTTCGGCAAGAAGTTTTCCTGCGAGTTTCTGCAGTTCCATGTCGATGGAAAGTGAGAGGTCGTTGCCTCTGATGGCCGGAATGTCGCTTCTGCCCTCATCATATCTGCCCGCATTTCTGCCAAGCGGGGTGACCATGACGAAACGGGTGCCTTTGATGCCTCTGAGATGGGATTCATACTGCCGTTCCAGTCCGCTGAAGCCTATTTTGTCGTCCCTGGCGTAGCCCTCTTCTTTCAGCGCTTTAAACTGTGCCGGGGAGATGGAACGCAGGTATCCGAACATATGTGCTCCGTAAAGCGAGTCGGCATACTTGCGTTTGTTTTCGGCGGCAATGATGACACCCGGCAGTTTCCAGATATTTTCACTCAGTCGTGCGGCATCTTCCGTACTGAGATCCCTTTTGAGGGTGAGTGCGGAAAACCGGTTGTATCTGGTGCCTTCGGCAATGTGTTCTGCAATGTCACTCTCAGGCATTTTGATGAGCCAGGCGAGTGCGGCTGTTCGGGAGCTGTCGAATTCGGAGGGGATGAGCTTGACCGAATAAAGAGGCCGGTTGTCGATCATGATCTTCCCGTTCCGGTCCTTCATCCGTCCACGGGGCGGCAGCTCCCAGATTCGTCTGATGCTTGCTGAGGCGCCGACTGAACCGAGCTGCTGGAAGTCAAGAACCTGAAGCCAGAAAAGTCTTCCCAGCAGAAGGCTGAAGATGGCCACGACGAAAAGAATGGCTGTTGAGGTACTTCGCTGATAGGTATCCATCATTCGGTTCAGTCAGCAAAGGATTTTTTCATGAAGAGAACGCGGGCGGCAATGGCCAGCAGCAGGGTGAGTATGGCTCCAATGCCGCCTAAAACTGCTATTCTGTACGCAGGTGAGAGAGCGAGCGGGTTTAAGCCTGCCGTCATGATGGTGGAGCTGGTGAAGCTGCAGAGGGTTGATGCCAGAAAAAATCTTCGGGTTTTGAGACTTTGGGTGGCGTGGCACTCTTCGGGAATCTGGAAGAGAGCCGCCATAAATCCGCCGATGGTGCCGGCAAGCATCAACAGACCCATCTGCCCGGTCAGAATTCCCATGAGCATTCCGCCAATAAAGCCTGTCAGCATGGAGGTGTTTCTACCGGCTGAAATGGCGGTAAATCCGACAAGAACCGCCAGGGCATCAGGGGAAACATGCAGAATGGAGAGATTGGGCATCAGGAAGACCTGCATGAGGGTTACGGGAACAAGCAGGGCAGCAATGCGAAATGTTGTTGCTTTCACGATAAAGAGGTTCTTCAGAATAGTTAGCGGCCGGTTCCGGATTCGATCTTTCCTTCCAGAAGCCTGAGTTTTTCAGGATCCCTGTTGAGAGAGACCACGACAACATGGTTCAGAGAGGCAAAATCAACAGCAAGTCGAATGGTGACGGTGCTGAACAGCGCCCCCTGTTTAATTGAGACCACGCGTCCTACAGGGAGTCCGGGAACAGCAAAGGTGCTGAAGTTTGTTGTGAGCATCTCCTCGCCCGTTTTCAGGCTGCTGCTGATGGGTACATGGTCAACAGTTGCCATATCTTCACGACCGCCTTTCCATGCCAGGACTCCCATGGTGCCGCTCTCTGAAGAAACAACGCTGGCCCTGAAATCAATGTGGATGAGTGGCATTACTTTTGCATAGTGCTCGGAAACGGCCACCACCCTTCCCACAAGCCCCCGTGGCGTCATGACCGTCATGTCCGTTCTGATGCCCCGGCTGCGCCCCCCGTCAATGAGAAGCATGTTTTCGCGGCTGCTGAACTGGCGGTCCACTACCCGCGCCAGTGTAAAACTTTTCAGACTTTCTGCTTTCTGGCTGAGGATTCGGGTACGGTCGGCTTCATTTCGAATGGCGTTTTCAGTGGAGAGTATCCGCCCGATAAGCGCAATGTTCGTTTCAAGAAGTCTGTCGTTTTCGTTTTTCAGGCCGATGAGGTAGCTGTAGCTCGCAATTTTGCTGGCAATGGCAGCTCTGAAGCCGGTTCCGGCATTGTTGAGACGCTGTACAACATTCTCCTGTTCCATTTTTATAAAGCCCAGCGAGATGGCTGAAAGGGCTATCAGCAGAAGCCATGAGTTGTTTCTGAAAAAAAAGCCGAAAAACTTCTTCACCGTATAGAAAACTTTTTAGTACAATGAAACCTGAAAGAGGGTTATGGCAGCCTTTTTCAGTTATAATCCTCCAGGAGAAAACCAATGAATCAAAATATCAAAATTACAGCCAAATTCATTGTTGTTGGCGACAGGGTTCTCATCAAGCCGAAATCTCTGGATGAACGCACCAAATCTGGCATTTATCTGCCTCCCGGAGTGCAGGAAAAGGAAAAGATACAGAGCGGGTACATCATTAAAACCGGTCCCGGATATCCTGTTGGCCCTCCGCCTGAATCGGACGAGCCATGGAAGGAGAGTGCAGCTACCCCGCAGTACATCCCTCTGCAGGCACAAGTCGGCGATCTTGCGATTTTTCTGCAGAGCAGTGCCCATGAAATTGACTATGACGGCGAGCGATATATTATTGTGCCCAATTCAGCCATACTCCTCCTCGTTCGGGAGGATGACGATATTGAATATTATTTGAAGTGATCATGACCAATTCCTCTGTTTCCTTGTCTATGGATGAACTTTCCCGGCGTATTGCTGTCCTTAAAAAGGAGATGAACGCTGTCATTCTTGCCCATTACTATACCTTGCCGGAAATTCAGCAGGTGGCCGATGTTGTGGGCGACAGTCTTGCTCTTGCCCGTGCGGCCGAGCAGATTGATGCAGATGTCATTGTGTTTGCCGGTGTCTATTTTATGGGGGAAACGGCCAAAATCCTCAATCCCGGCAAGCTTGTGCTCATGCCCGACCGCAATGCGGGCTGCCCTCTTGCCGACAGCTGCCCGCCTGAAGATTTCAGGAAATTCCGTGCAGAGCATCCCGGAGCGGTTGCAATCACCTATATCAATTCAACGGCGGAGCTCAAAGCCCTGTCTGATATTACCTGCACCTCGTCAAATGCTGAACGCATTGTGGGAATGATTCCGGAGGAAACGCCGATTATTTTCGGTCCCGACAGGAATCTTGGTGGCTATATTGCCCGAAAACTGAACCGGGAGATACTTCTCTGGCAGGGGTTCTGCTATGTGCACGATGCCTATTCGGCCTCTGTGATAGAGAATGCCTGTGCAATGAATCCGGAAGCGGAGCTGATTGCTCATCCTGAATGCCGTGAGGAGGTGCTCCGTCTTGCTTCATTCGTGGGCTCCACCCAGGCACTGCTTGACCATACCGTTGCCTCCGGGGCAACCTCCTTCATTGTTGCCACAGAGCCGGGCATTCTCTATGAGATGCAGCGCCGTTCTCCCGGAAAAACATTTATTCCTGCACCCCGCGACTCCCGACCAGGGGGAAGCATCTGTACGCAGATGAAGCAGAATACGCTCGAAAAGTTATACCGGTGCATGCTTGACCGTTCACCCGAAATCACCGTTCCCGAACCGTTGCGGAGCGAGGCGCTGAAGCCTGTCCGGCGGATGCTTGAAATGTCGGCTTAAGAGGAAACCTCCACCAATTCCAGACAGAGAGCATGACAGAAAGACGAAGGGTAGTGCCGGTGCTTATGCTGGCTTTTCTGGCTGTGCTGTGCTTGCCCCGGGCGGCCTCGGCCTGGCATGACAGAACCCATGTTGCCATTGCCTGGGCGGCAGGTTTTGACCGATGGTACAGTGCGGCGGCGCCTGATGTGGCAAAGCTCAAATATCCCTGCGGCGCCTATGAGGGCAAAAATCACTATAGCCACAATTCGGCGGGAGAGCCGGTGACCCCGGAACTCGTCAGCTCTCAGGTGAAGCAGTACGACCGCGCCGATGACCTTGAAGGCCATCTGTATGGTGCAATCATAGCCTCTCTTGCCGGATACCGCAAGCTTGAGGCGGCGGGGAAATTTGCCGATTATCATCTGGTCTACTGTGCTCACTATATCGGTGATCTCTCCATGCCGCTGCACAATGTTCCCTATGATGCGTTCAACAAAGCGCGCCATCATGCCAATGACGGAATCATTGAATCAACTGCTTTTCGTGATGCCGCAGAGATCCGCAGTCGTTGCTACACTATTGAAATTGAAAATGATGACGATCTGTCAAGAGAGATTGCGCGGATCGGGGAGATCTCCCGACAGCTTGCCCTGAAGATGAAGCGTGAAGAAAGAAATATGAGCAGCCGGGAGGCTTTGAGTCAGGCGGTGCATAGTGCGTCACTGTTCCGCGCTGTTCTGCTCTATGCCGGCCGGCCGCTCATGGAAGAGGACGGTCTTTTCCCGGGCGCAGAAAAGGCGGAAAGGTGACGGGAATTTAAGTTTTCGGAGAAATGTCATATTCCTTTTTATATTGAAAATTACGCTGGTCGCCCGGTTTCCCCGTGTTGAGTGAGTGGGTGGCTATAGTTATGTATTTAAATATTTTAGTTCCAATCTTAACCCCTGATCCCGGAGAGTTTTCATGAAAGTTTCCCGCCTTTTTACCCGTCCCGGCGAGTCTGTATGCGACCGGTTTGAATACAGCCTGAAAACATCCGTTCTTCGCAATCCCGATGGTTCAAAGGTCTTTGAGATGAACGAGGTTGAGGTTCCAAAGCATTGGTCGCAGATGGCGGCGGATATTCTTGCCCAGAAATATTTCAGGAAGGCCGGCGTGCCTCAGCGGGATGGCTCAGGCGAACTTCTTCGCGATGAGTCGGGCAATGTTGTGACGGGAAGCGAGAATTCCGTAAAACAGGTTGTTCACCGTCTTGCAGGATGCTGGCGTGAGTGGGGCGAGACGCATGGATATTTCGACACTCCGGAGGATGGCGAGTCGTTTTACGATGAAATGATCTACATGCTGCTGGCGCAGATGGGTGCACCCAACTCTCCCCAGTGGTTTAATACCGGCCTGAATTATGCATATGGAATCACCGGACCGGCTCAGGGTCACTACCATGTTGATCCTGCAACAAAAGAGGTATGTGAGTCGGAGGATGCCTACAGCAGGCCTCAGGCTCATGCCTGCTTCATTCAGTCGGTCAATGACGACCTTGTCAACGAGGGGGGTATTTTTGACCTTGCCATCCGTGAGGCAAGGGTTTTCAAGTTCGGCAGTGGCTCGGGTACAAACTATTCCAATCTCCGTTCATCGGGGGAAAAACTCAGCGGTGGTGGAAGTTCATCCGGACTGATGAGTTTCCTCAAGATTTTTGATTCATCCGCGGGCGCAATAAAGTCTGGCGGTACCACTCGCAGGGCGGCCAAGATGGTCATTATTGATATTGATCATCCCGATGTTGAAAAGTTCATTGAGTGGAAAGCCCGTGAAGAGGACAAGGTTGCCTCGCTGGTTGCGGGTTCGCGCATCTGTTCCCGCTTTCTTCAGGCCATTGTTGCCGAGGCTCTTGAAAACGGTGCGGACCGGACCCGGAACCCGAAACTTCAGCGGTTGATTGAAAATGCGCTGCAGCGGGCCGTTCCCATGAACTATATCATCAGGGTGCTTGCTCTTGTTGAGCAGGGCTTTACCTCCCTTGATTTTGATGAGTACGATACCAATTACGAATCGGAGGCATACCAGACGGTAGGCGGCCAGAACTCAAACAATACCGTCAGGGTGACCAACGAGTTCATGAAGGCGGTTGAGAACGACGATATCTGGACCCTTAAAGAGCGCACGACAGGGAAAGGTGCCAGAGCGGTCAATGCCCGTGATCTCTGGCAGAAAATTCTTCTGAGCGCATGGAAATGTGCTGATCCGGGTCTGCAGTTCGACACAACCATCAACGAGTGGCATACATGCCCGAAGAGTGGCCGCATCAATGCGAGCAACCCATGCTCCGAGTATATGTTCCTTGACGATACGGCCTGCAATCTGGCCAGTTTGAACCTGATTCACTTTCTTGATGAAAAGAGCGGAACCATCAAGGTTGATGAGCTCCGTCACGCTGCAGGCCTCTGGACGATTGCGCTTGAAATTTCCGTTCTGATGGCTCACTTCCCCTCAAAGGAAATTGCCCGTCTGAGCTATGAGTTCCGTACTCTCGGTCTTGGTTTCGCCAACCTTGGAACCGTGCTGATGGTGCTCGGCATTCCTTACGATTCGCCCAAAGCACTCGCCCTGGCAGGCTCGATTTCAGCCCTCATTACCGGACAGGCCTATATTACTTCCGCCGAGCTGGCGCGAGACCTTGGCCCCTTTGACGGCTACGCAGCAAACTCAAAAGAGATGCTTCGTGTAATCCGCAACCATCAGAGAGCAGCACACAATAAGTCGCAGGAGGAGTATGAAGGGCTCTCTGTCAAGCCGCGCGGCATTGATTCCGAGTACTGTTCAAATGAGTTGTTTGCGGCTGTTGGCAAGGTGTGGGATGAGGCGCTTCAGAAGGGTAAAAAACATGGATTCCGCAATGCGCAGGTCAGCGTCATTGCCCCTACCGGCACAATCGGTCTGGTTATGGACTGCGACACCACGGGTATTGAGCCTGAGTTCGCCATTGTCAAATTCAAGAAGCTTGCAGGCGGTGGTTATTTCAAGATTGTCAACCAGTCCGTCCACAAGGCTCTTGGCAGGGTTGGCTACAGCCCTAAGCAGATTGAGGAGATTGAGCGCTATTGCAAGGGTAGTGGAACCCTTTCGGGATGCCCGACCATCAACCGTCAGTGGCTGATAACCAGAGGTTTTACCGATGAGCGGATTAAGGCGGTTGAGGAACAGCTTGCAACGGTTTTTGATATCCGTTTCGCTTTCAACAAGTGGATTCTCGGAGAGGAGTTCTGCGAGTCTCTGGGCTTTACCGATGCTCAGCTCAATGACCCTGATTTCAATATGCTGGAGGCACTTGGTGCCACGGAGGAGGATGCTGAAGCAGCCAATGACTATATCTGCGGCACCATGACCATTGAGGGGGCTCCGCACCTCAAGCTTGAGCATCTGCCTATATTTGACTGTGCAAGCCGCTGTGGACGCAAGGGACAGCGCTTCATCAACCACATGGCACATGTTCACATGATGTCGGCGGTGCAGCCCTTTGTTTCTGGTGCCATATCCAAAACAGTCAATATGCCCTCCACGGCCACCGTTGATGAAATCAGCGAGGTATACCTGTCGGGATGGCATCACATGATCAAGGCTATTACCGTCTATCGTGACGGTTCAAAGCTCTCACAGCCACTGAACATTTCCAGCTATCAGGATCTTGACGAGGTCATCATGCTTGGCAATGAGGAAGATCTTGATGAAACCAAGGGACCCCGTGAGGTTCAGGAGCGCATCATTGAAAAGGTCTACCACCGTTCGGAACGCAGAATGCTGCCGAAGCGCCGGAAGGGTTTTATTCGTGAAGCCTATGTGGGTGGACACAAGGTCTTCCTCCGGACAGGGGAGTATGAAGATGGTGCCCTTGGCGAGGTGTTTATTGACATGTACAAGGAGGGTGCTTCCTTCAAGGGTCTTCTGAACTGCTTCGCTGTGCTTGCCTCAAAGGCGCTGCAGTATGGTATGCCGCTTGAAGAGCTGGTTGACAGCTTCACCTTCACCCGGTTCGAGCCGGCCGGTGCAGTTCAGGGGCACAATGCCATCAAGAACTCCACCTCAATTCTTGACTATGTGTTCCGCTCCATCGGTTACGACTATCTCGGCCGCAAGGATTTTGTCCATGTAAAGGCGGTTGATGAAGTTGCCGAAAACGGTACTGCAGGCAAGCAGAAACAGAGCGCGCAGGAAAAACAGTCTGCGGTTGAGCCTGTTATGGCAGTTCATCATGCCCAGTCAGAATATTCCAATACCCTGAAGAGCCAGATTGTTCAGGCAAAAGTACAGGGCTATACCGGAGAACAGTGTGAAAACTGCGGTTCCATGCGCGTCAAGCAGAATGGAACCTGCAAGGTCTGTGAGGATTGCGGCATGACGACCGGCTGCTCCTAAGCAGTTTTACCGGTAGGCCGGAACCCGGTCAGAGAGGGCTCAATAGATGTTTCGTGTATGTTGAGCCCCTCTATCAGCAGAGTGCGGGAAGGGGAGTGGCGGACCAGTTCGTAATCGTGGGTGCCGACAACCACGATAATGCCTTTCTGGTTGATTTTCTTCAGGTACTCAAGAATTTCCAGTGATGTGTCGGGGTCGAGGTTTCCTGTTGGCTCATCAGCCAGGATGACCAGTGGCTCACGCACCAGCGCCCGGGCAATGGCAACCCTCTGTTGTTCCCCTCCTGAAAGGCGAAATGGCATTTCTCTTGCCGCATCCTGAAGCCCTACACTTTCAAGCGCCTGCATGACGGAGTTTTTTATCAGTTTTTCTTTTGTTCCCGTGACCTTCAGGACAAAGGCCAGGTTGTCATATACCGAGCGGTCCTCAAGAAGCCTGAAGTCCTGGAATACAATCCCGAGTTTTCTGCGGAGCAGGGGAATCTCGCGGTTTTTTATGGTACGGGAATTGTATCCGGCAATATGGATCTCACCTTTTTTCGGCCTGATGTCCATATACATCGACTTCAGAAGCGTTGACTTTCCGCTGCCGCTCCGGCCCACAATATAGAGCAGTTCGCCATGCTGAACGGTCAGGTTCAGATTGGTGAATACAGGCTTTTTGTTCAGTTCCAGGTCAACATTGATGAAAGAAATCATTGTACGGGTCCAGTTGGGTTTCTGTGTTGGGCAATACTGATGGCAAGCATGGCGGCTTCATAAAAGCTCTCTTCAGAGGCAGTTCCAGTACCGGCTCTATCGAATCCAGTGCCATGGTCGGGTGAAGTGCGGACTATGGGAAGGCCAAGGGTGACATTCACTCCGCTCTCAAACGCCATGACCTTGAAGGGGAGCAGCCCCTGGTCATGATACATGGCAACCACCCCATCATAGTGTTTCCACCGGCTGGAACCAAAAAAACCGTCTGCAGGAAAAGGGCCCTCAATATGCATTCCTGCATTGTGAAGCCGTTCTATCGCGGGGCTTATGACTGCGCCCTCTTCGCTGCCCATCACTCCGCCGTCGGAGGCATGAGGGTTAAGACCAAGAACCGCCAGAGATGGTTCGTTTATAGCGAAATCCCTCTTGAGTGCTCCGGAAAGCTGCCTGAGAAAACCCTCAAGGTCCATTGAGCTTATGAGGGAGGGTACCCGGGAAATCGGTTCATGGATTGTGGCCAGCGCAACCTTCAGTCCTGTTCGGGCGTCGGCAAACATCATGATTGGAGAGGGAACACCGAACATGCGGCCCAGAAATCCCGTGTGGCCGGTGTCCTTGCACCCTGCGAGTGCCAGCGCTTCCTTGTGTATCGGGGCAGTGACAAGAGCGTCGCAAATGCCGTCCCGGCAGAGTTCCGCAGCACACTGTAATGACTGTATTGCCAGTGCACCGGCTTCAGCTGAAAGGGTGCCGGGGAGTATTGTTTCGGGTTCAGCAACCGAGATGACGGGAAGCACTCCGCAGCTGCATGGGGGAAGGTTTTGTGATAGAGCCGGAGCGTCAATTCTTTCGAGCTCAATCGGCAGGCCAAGCAAGTGGCGGTAGAATTTCATGACCTGCAGAGAGCCGGCAACAACCATGCTGTGGCCGCACCGCTGCATTTTCAGGAAACTTTTCAATATGACTTCCGGTCCTATCCCGTGCGGATCTCCCAGAGAGCAGACAATGCGCATGCTTAGAGCCTTTTGTAAGCGTTGGCAATTTTTTCATCCTTGACCACCCCTTTCATTGCCAGCCAGAAGAGTACCGGTTCAGGAAGAAGGATGAAAAATCCGGCTTCAGGCCGATGGGTAACTTCTGGTGCGAGTGCCTGAAAATGCTGGTTCATGAAGTGTGCGGCCGTGAGCCCTGTGAGAAGGTCGCCAAGAAAGAGGAGAATGGCGAGAAAAATGACGCTTCTCTGGAGTTCCCTTTTTTTGTAGAGGAATATGCCGGCAATGGCAGCCAGTGCAGTCAGAGGAGAAAATATGCCGGCCGCATAGCTGCCTGTTACGAAGAATGCCCCGGCTCCCGGGTAGAGAGAAAAATCCGAAAAAAGATACTGCTGTTCTGCTGTTACACTCCAGAAAGGCAAAAACATGCTTCCGGCTGCAAGCAGAGCTGCAAGAAAAAGGTAAAGAGTTTGGATTCGGGCTATCATGGCCAACCATATGTTTTGTTATCAGAATCTTCAACAAGATACAATGCCTTGACTATAGGTCAAACCCATCAACATAAAGTTGTGATATGGAGGCAGGGCAAGAGGTGTTCAAGCTTTCAAATAGTTTTTGCTATTATTTAGTAATTGTTCTTGCTTAATTGAATGATTATGTTGTATCTTGGAGCAGAAAGAAGTTGAGCCCCAAAAAAACCGTAAACCAAACAATAAAGAAAGGAGACAGTGAACAATGTCACAGCATCTTGAAGAGGAAATGTATTATGATATCTCCATGCCGCTGCTTGGAGATGAATTCCCTGAGCTTGAAGTTCAGACGACGCATGGCCCAATGAATATTCCTGGTGATTTGAAGGGTTCATGGTTTGTGCTGTTCAGCCATCCTGCAGATTTCACGCCGGTATGCACGACTGAGTTTGTGGCTTTCCAGGAGCGGGTGCAGGAGTTTGATAAAATCGGCTGCAAGTTGATTGGCATGAGCGTTGATCAGGTTTTCTCGCACATCAAGTGGGTGCAGTGGATCAAGGAGGAGCTTGATGTTGACATCACATTCCCGATTGTTGCGGCAAATGATCGTATTGCAAACAAACTCGGCATGCTGCATCCGGGCAAAGGAAGCAATACCGTCCGTGCCGTTTTTGTAGGCGACACGCATGGCAAGGTTCGTCTTGTACTCTACTACCCTCAGGAGATAGGCCGGAACATGGATGAGATTCTGCGTGCTGTCCAGGCGCTGCAGATTTCTGACAAACATAAAGTTGCCATGCCTGCAGACTGGCCGAACAATACGCTTCTGAAGGACCGCGTCATTATTCCGCCTGCTACCAATGTGGATGATGCCGACAAGCGTCCGCAGCAGTATGAGTGCTACGATTGGTGGTTCTGCCACAAGCCGCTTGATAAGTAGATTTCATTGTTGACCATCAACAGGGGTCAGGCGTGAATACTGACCCCTATGGTGGCTCTTTGGTATGAGTGCAGTCGCTGTATTGTTTTGTCAATTATGTCTTTAAATCAGGGAGGATTCAGCTATGGGAACAAGAGGTCGTCAAATTGTGGGGGAACATCTTGACCGGGTGCTTGAGTTGCTCAACAAGGCTTATGCTGATGAGTGGCTGGCTTATTATCAATACTGGATAGGTTCCAAAATTGTGCAAGGGCCGATGAAGGATGCCGTTATGGCGGAGCTGCTGCAGCATGCTGCTGATGAGTTGCGGCATGCGGATTTGGTGAGTACCAGAATCATACAGCTTGGCGGTACTCCGCTGACAAGTCCGAAGCAGTGGTTCGACTGGACGAACTGCGGCTATGACGCGCCCGATGAGCCGTTTGTGAAGAACATTCTCGAACAGAATATTTCTGGGGAGCAGTGCGCTATTTCAACATACAACAGTATTATTGAGGAGATAGGAATGAAAGATCCGATCACATTCAACCTTGCCGTGCAGATCATGCAGGACGAGGTGGAGCATGAGGAGGATCTCCAGTCTCTTCTGGAGGATCTTGGGGTGTTCATCAAACGCTGAGGATGCCTCTTAAAAGATGTTTTTATCAATCACCCTGTAAATCAAGAAGGAGGACGCATAGGTATGCCATCAACACATGAGAATCTGAAAAACGCTTTTGCCGGCGAGAGCCAGGCCTATATGAAGTATGTGACTTTTGCCAAAAAGGCGGATAAGGATGGATTTGCCAATATTGCAAAACTGTTCCGGACAACTGCCGAGGCTGAAAGAATTCATGCAGAGGGTCATCTTGGAGCTGACGATGCCATCGGTTCAACTGCCGAGAATCTGGAGACGGCTATCGGTGGCGAGACATATGAGCATAATGAGATGTACCCGCCCATGTATGAGCAGGCTGTGGCAGAAGGGCACAAGGCGAAGCGGATGTTCGGTTATGCAGTAGAGGCCGAGAAGGTGCACGCCGCACTGTACCGTTTTGCGCTTGAGGCAGTGAAGAGTGGCAAGGATATTGCTGCGACGGCTGTATGGCTTTGCCCTGTATGCGGCCATATTGAGCTGAACGCTCCTCCTGAATTCTGCCCCATCTGCAAAGTGAAGGCTGAGAAGTATGTGCAGGTTGCCTGAAGAAGCTGCTCGGGACTCATGAGTAAAAAAAGCCCCCTATTGTAAGCCGGGGGCTTTTTTATTGCAGAAAAAAGTCGGGTCGGTCTTATTCCTTTCGGGCGGATTTTCTGCATGCCTCACAAATTCCGCTGATGATGACCCGCTTACCGAGAACCTTGAATTGACTGTTGTTTACCGCTTCGGGAAGCGGAATGGCGTCAAGCGTCTTATCGGAAAAGTCTGTGATTCCGCCACACTGAACGCAGTGAAGGTGATGATGGGGCTTCAGGTCCATGTCGAATCGCCTTACTCCTGAATGGGATTCAACGGTGTCTATGACGCCTATTTCCGCAAAGGTAAGCAGCGTCCGGTTGACTGTGTCAAAGGAAATTGTGGGGTTGGTTCGGACAATGTTTCGGTATATCCGTTCTGCCGAAGGGTGCTCCCTGTTCCCGGCCAGCGCATGATATATGGCGAGCCGCTGCGGGGTGACTTTCAGGTGGTTTTCCCTGCATCGCTTCATGAACTGTTCAGTCTGCAGTACGGCGGGTTTGTTTTCCATGATGCCCCCGTTGTTTTGGAGTGATGAAGCCACTTGCGGGAAAGCGCTGAATTGGATAAAAATAATCTTTTTTTAATATAGTGAAAGTATTTGGAAAGAACAATTCTTATGTAAGAGTGTTCTTGTTCCTGAGGGGGCTCTTTTGTTACTCATCTCCGGAAATCATATTTTGTTGATAACCCTCATATCGTACCCTGCCATGAAAGAGAAAAAGTGCCCCGTCACCGGACTGCCGATTGTACGGAAGCCGGAATGGGAGGTGTTCCATCCCGGACCGGATTACCGTGTGGTGTTTGAAACCATAGGTACGGACATCATCCATGCCATTGTATCGGCTGATCGGGGAACCTATCTTGATTTCATTGACAACGAACTCTTTCTCTCGGTATGCGCTGAACTGAAGGTTGAGAAGACAAAAGTGTATGTCGTCATCGATTATGATCCCATCCGCGAAGTCAGTCTGAACTACAAACAGGATTATGCAGACCTGTTCTATAACTGGGGACCGTGGATAGCGCTTCTTGTTGTCTACAATGTTCATCCTGATATTACAACCGACATGGAGGGGCTTGGTGCTCTGTGTCCCCTGAAGTCACGGGCGATGATTGTTGATACTTATGCTGATGCCATGCGGAGCGTTCTTGAGGCAAAAGAGCAGTGTGGACGAGATGATGTTCTTGATGCTGTTGCAGCGGATTCTGAGGAGGATCTCAAAAACCGTTTTCTCGCTGCTGTTGCGCGGCTTTCGTGGCTTGATCTTGTTAACCATCCTATTGATATTCCTCCGGCAGGCAGCGGGCGTGAGAGTTATTTTCAGGCACTTGAAGCCTTGCGCATGGACCTGCTGGAGCGCGAAGAACGCCATAAACTGCAGGTTGGAGCAATGAAGCAGGAGTATGCCGGGCGAGAAGCGCAGTATGGCATGCAACTTAACCTCCTTACCGAGGAGTCCCGAAAAAGCCGCAGGCATTTTGAGGCGGAAAGAGATTCGCTTAAGCAAATTCTTGCCCTCAAAGAGAGGGAGCTTGCCGGTGTGGCGCATCGCTATGATGATACCATTCATGTGCTCTCATCGCTTTGCCGTCAGATTGGCGAGGCAGGCATTGAGCCGAAGCTGCAGCAGGCTCTGGTTGGGGTGTGTTCGGACCTTTCAGAGCGGGAGCAGGCAGGAAAGGCGCTGGGCTGTGAGCTGACCGAGGCGGATGCCGGATTTATGTCGACATTGGAGTCACTCCATCCTGTTTTGACTGAACGGGAGAGGCGTGTCAGCCTTTTTATCAAGATGAATTATTCCTCCAGAGAAATGTCGCGGATTCTGGGAGTATCGGTCAGGGGGGTAGAGAATATCAGGTATCGTCTCCATAAAAAAATCGGACTTCGCAGTCATCAGTCATTGAAGAATTATTTCGCCGGACTCGTTGTATCTGAGCTTATCCGATAGGCGACTTTTGCATCAATGGCATTTTCTATCAATCCTGAAATCATGGCTGTTGCTCCTGCTCCTTTCCGGATGAACTCTCCGGCAGCCTTTCCCTGTTTTTCTCTTTCCCCTTCCCTGTTGATGAGTCTGTCAAGGATCCGGCGGAGTTCATCGGGGGTTTGGACTGTTGATGCACCCCCTGTTTCCAGAAGAGTTTCGGCTTCGGGTGAGTTGTGGTATCGGGGCCCGAAAATGACGGGTATTGAGTAGACCGCAGGTTCAAGGGTGTTGTGAACATTGATGCCGAATCCTCCTCCCACGAAGGCTATTGAGGCAACCGAATAGAGCTCCAGCAGGTAGCCGGTCTGGTCTATGATGAGCACCTGCTTTCCGGCATCAAAGCGTTCATCAAGGGCAGATACCCGCATGAAGCCTAAATTCTTCTTCTGAAGGCGCTTTTCAAGACGCTCAATGGTTTCTGTGCCAACCTTGTGCGGAACCAGAATGAGTGAGGGTGGATTGTGAAGGGTGCGCATTGCCTCCAGTATCGTTTCTTCGTCTTTTTCCCAGACACTGCCCGCCACAAGAACAGTGCGGTTCATGAAGAGGGGTTTGAGGCGGGCGACACGCTCCGTGTTTTTGCTGCGTAGAATGACCTGGTCAATTCTTGGCTCTCCTGCGGTTTGAGCCTGAAGGCATCCAAACTGCTCCCTGAATGCACGGGTATTGCTCTCGGATACGGTGAAAATCCGGTCGAAAAGATTGAAAAGGGTGCGGTAAAAGCCTTTTAGAAGCGGGTTGAAGTAGGCGGAACCAGGCCGGAGCACGGCGGCGGCAAGAACCATTGTGGCACCGTGCCGTTTTGCAGCAAGGAGGTGGTTGGGCCAAAAGTCGTAACGCATCAACATGAAGAGGTCGGCATGCAGGAGCGATGCTGTTTTTTCGGCATTGTCGGGGGTGTCTGCCGGAAGATAGAATACAATGTCGGCGTCAGGGTAGTCTTTTCTTGCGTTGTATCCGGAATCGGAGAGGAATGAGACAAAAACGGCAAGGTCGGGGCGGCTTGCTTTGATGGTTGAAATGACGGGGCGCGCCTGCTCAAACTCTCCAACTGATGAGGCGTGGATCCATATCCGGAACTTTCCGGGAGGAATGGCGCTGGTGGCGTTTTCGAGCTCGGGGAAGACTGTGTGGCGAAGCGCAAAAAACAGCCTGGCTTTTGACTGCACTTTGCCGAGCTGTTTGAGAATAAAAAGGGCCGCTGGAAGAAGCAGGTTGTATAAGGTGATTCCGGTATTCTGCATTGGTGCTGTTGTTCCTCTCTTTGGCGCTTTCATTCTGACTGTCGTGCCTCTCCCGTCCTGAGAGCGTAAAGTACAAAAAAACAGGCGGATGAGGCGGTGAAATACTTTTCGCTTTTGGCAGAAATAATGCGTACCTTTGCAATCGCATTGACCGCGTGGTGAATATGCTAAGAAAGAGCAGGTGCTGTGTGCTTTCGTTTTTATGATGATCGTTGCCTGTCTGTGGGGATTTTTTTTGCAACAGGCAGAACTTCTTCCTCCATATCATTGCTTTCCTGCATTGTTGCCACCTCAATGAACGAGGTATTGCAAACAATTTTATCCATACAGGAAGAAAAAGCATGAGTGACGAAAAAAATACATCCATCAGCAGTTTTACTGACCTGAATCTGGCAGAGCCCGTCCTTCGGGCCTTGGCCGATGTCGGTTATGAGACCCCTACCCCTATACAGGCCCGAACCATACCACTGCTCATTGAGGGTCGTGATGTGCTTGGGCAGGCACAGACCGGAACCGGCAAGACAGCCGCTTTCGCTTTGCCGATACTTTCCAATATTGACTTTTCAGCTACGGAACCGCAGGTGCTGGTACTTGCTCCTACCCGGGAGCTTGCCATTCAGGTGGCCGAGGCTTTTCACAAGTATGCTGAACACCTTAAGGGGTTCCATGTGCTTCCTATCTATGGTGGCCAGGAGTATGGCAGTCAGCTTCGCATGCTGAAACGCGGCGTCCATGTTGTTGTTGGTACCCCCGGCAGAGTGATGGATCATATGCGCAAAGGTTCGCTCAATCTGCACTCGCTGAAGTGCCTGGTTCTTGACGAGGCTGATGAAATGCTTCGCATGGGTTTCATTGATGATGTTGAGTGGATACTTGAGCAGACGCCTTCTGATCGCCAGGTAGCGCTTTTTTCTGCAACCATGCCTGCTCCCATCCGGCGCATAGCGCAGAAATACCTGAATGATCCTGCGGAAGTCACTATTCAGGCTAAAACGACAACAGTCGACACTATACGCCAGCGCTACTGGATTGTTGGTGGCAGTCATAAGATTGACATTTTGACAAGGATTCTGGAGGTAGAGCCTTTTGATGGGATGATTATTTTTGTCAGAACCAAAACCATGACGCTTGAGATTGCTGAAAAACTGCAGGCAAGAGGTTACAGTGCCGCGGCTCTCAACGGCGATATGGTTCAGCAGCAGCGTGAGCGGACAATTGATCAGCTGAAGTCGGGGGCGCTTAATATTGTTATTGCTACTGATGTTGCTGCCCGTGGTCTTGATGTTGAGCGAATCAGTCATGTCATCAACTATGACATTCCTTCCGATACGGAATCATATGTCCACCGGATTGGCCGGACGGGTCGTGCAGGTAGAAGCGGTGAGGCAATTCTGTTCGTTTCTCCCAGAGAGAGGAACATGCTTTCCTCCATTGAAAGAGCTACCCGCAAGAAGATAGAGCTGATGGAGCTTCCTTCCACAGAGATCATCAACGACAAGCGGATAGCAAAATTCAAACAGCGCATTACTGATACCATTGCTGCCGAGGATCTTGCATTTTTTACCCGTCTTGTGGAGCAGTACTGCCACGAACATGATGTAGCTGAGGTTGAGGCTGCTGCAGCACTTGCGTCCATGGTTCAGGGTGATACCCCTCTGTTGTTTACCGCCAAACCGGCAAAGGCTGAGAGGCCTGTCCGTCGCGAGATGGGTGAGCGGTCGAGAGATGATGCTCCTTTCCGCAAAAAGGCCCGGCGGGACGACATGTATGGCGATGAACGGAGAGAGGTCTATCGGATTGAGGTAGGCAGCGGACATGGAGTTCAGGCTGGCAATATTCTTGGTGCCATCATCAATGAAATCGGTCTTGATCCTGAAGCCATAGGCCGCATTTCAATCGGTGATGATTACAGTACCGTCGAGCTTCCTTCCGGGATGCCCAATGATGTGATGCATGATCTGCGCAAGGTACGGGTGTGCGGCCGTCAGCTCAGGGTTTCCAAAATGGAGTCGCGCGACTCTGCCGGAGCATATGCAGGTGTTGGCAAAGGTGCAAAGCGCCCATCAAGGTTCCCGGGAAAATCATCATCAAAAGATGCCGGGTTCTTTACGGGTCCTAAAAAGCGACGCAAGATCTGAAGGTCAACTGATTGAATGAGATCGTAAGGTTGTGCTATGGATATTGCCTTCTACGGAGCAACAGAAAGGGTTACCGGTTCATGCCATATTGTGCATGCGGCCGGGAGAACCCTCCTGCTTGACTGCGGACTTGTTCAGGGATCGGACGCCGATGAGGCACTGAACCGGAAACCATTTCCCTTTGATGCATCATCCATTGATGCCGTCATTCTGAGTCACGCCCATATCGACCATTCAGGCCGTATTCCACTTCTTGTCAGGCAAGGTTTCAAGGGTCCGGTGTATGCACAGCATGCAACCCGCGACCTTTGCAGCGTTCTTCTGCTTGATTCGGCGGTGCTGTCGGAGAGGGACGCCCTGTACCGTCAGAAGCATCCTCATTCCGCTTCCGATTACCATGCTGAGCCCCTCTACAGCCGCGATGACGCTGTTCTGGCGCTCAATCTTTTCCAAGGGTTTTCTTATGGTGAGCAGCATGAAATTTTCCCCGGAGTCACGGTTCGCTTTCAGGATGCAGGGCACATTCTTGGTTCCGCATTGGTTGAGCTTTGGCTGCAGGAGGGTGAGAGGGAAAAGAAGCTTGTTTTCAGTGGAGATCTCGGTCAATACGGAAGCCCTGTTCTCAATGACCCCGAAACCATTGAGAGCGCTGATGTGGTTCTGATTGAGAGCACTTATGGTGATAGGGTTCACCGGAAAATGGAAGAGACAATTGCCGAGATAGGGGAACTCATCAGCGTGGCCGGGCGGGATGGAGGAAATATTGTTATTCCGGCGTTTGCAGTGGGCAGGAGTCAGGAACTTCTCTATCTTTTTGCCGAGCATTATGAGGCATGGGGGATGAAGAACTGGCAGGTATTTCTTGACAGTCCCATGGCTATTGAGGCAAGCGGTATTTACTGGAATCATCCGGAGCTGTTTGATGCGGAAGCTTCGGTCTACAGGAACAATCCGGTTTCACTCCCCCCGCTGCACAATCTCCATTTCACCCCGAGGGTTGAGCAGTCGCAGGCAATCAACTCTATTCATAGCGGGGCCATAATCATTGCCGGCAGCGGCATGTGCAATGGGGGTAGAATACTGCATCATCTGAAGCACACTATCCATCGACCTGAATGCCATATTCTCTTTACCGGTTATCAGGCTGATGGTACATTGGGCAGAACTCTTGTGGACGGGGCCCGGGAGGTTTATATGCATGGTCGCAAGTACACTGTTGAGGCTCATGTCCATACCATCGGAGGATTGTCTGCACATGGTGACCGTGACGACATGCTTCGCTGGGCTTCGGGTTTCAGCGGAAGTCCTGAGTTTTTTGTTGTGCATGGTGACCCTCCTGCCAAAACTTCGTTTTGTGACCTTTTGCGGGAGCGCCTTGGCGTGAGGGCAGGTATTCCTGCTCCTGGTGATTCCTATTCATTCACGCTCTGATTTTTATTCATGTTATCCTCGATTATACAACCATGTCTTCATCGTCCATAGGGGAGTTTGTTCCGGTTCTACAGACCGCAATCGGTCCCGTCATTCTCATATCTGGAATCGGCCTGCTTCTGCTTACCATGACAAACCGCATGGGGCGGATTATCGACCGGTCGCGAGCCCTTCTTACAGGACTTGATGCATCGGAAGAGGCCTCTGCGGCAACCATCAACAGGGAACTGGCGGTTCTCTGGAAACGGGCCCGCTATATCCGCATGTCCATTCTTCTGGCAACCCTGACCTGCCTTGGCGCATCGGTGCTGATCATCCTGCTGTTTATCTCGGTGCTCATCACGCTCGACACCTCCCTGGTCATCGCATCGCTCTTTATCGGCGGCATGGTTTCCCTCTGCCTCTCTCTGGTGTTTTTCCTGCTTGATGTCAATCTTACACTTGCAGCCCTGAAAATTGAACAGGATAGCCACGCAAGGTCCTGGTAGGGTAGAGGGGGAGCAGCTCCTTTATCCTCTGGGGTGAAAGCTTCTATGGACCTCTTTGACAAAAGAGCGGTCGATGTGGGTGTAAATCTGTGTTGCAACAATAGAGCTGTGGCCAAGCATTTCCTGCACAGCGCGCAAGTCGGCACCACCTTCCAGTAGATGGGTTGCGAAGGTGTGACGAAAGGTGTGCGGGCTGACGGTTTTGGGTATGCCTGCCAGCATGGCGTACTCCTTGACAATAGTGAATACAGCCATTCGGCTCATCTTTTTCCCCCTGGCATTGAGAAACAGGCAGTCTTCAGACTGTGCTCCCGCAAGCTGAATGCGAAGTTTCTGCCGGTAGAGGGTGAGGCTGTTTACAGCAGAGCTTCCTACCGGCACCAACCGCTCTTTTGATCCTTTTCCAAATACCCGTATAAATTGTTCCGGAAGATACAGGTTCTGCTGTTTGAGGTTGACCAATTCACTCACCCGCATGCCTGTTGCATAGAGCAGCTCAAGAATTGCCTGATCGCGCAGGTAGAGTTTCCCGGGGGGAACCTGTTGTGCGGGAGCCTGGAGAATCCGCATCGTTTCGTCGAGTGTCAAAACTGATGGGAGGTATTTTGGCAGTTTCGGCTGGTGGAGATTTTCTGCAGGGTTGCTCTCAAGCACCCTGTCGTTGATGAGAAAACGGTGAAGTGAGCGGATAGCCGATACATTTCTTGCTATTGAGCTGGCTTCCAGGCCGGTTTTGTGCAGTTCATCAAGAAAACGGTTGATGGAATCAGGGTTGATTGCTTCAAGGGAACCACACCCCTCCTGCATTGCCTGAAGGTATCGCTGCAGGTCGTTGCGATATGAGTCTCGCGTGTTCGGGGAGAAGTTCCGCTCAATCAAGAGGTAGTTGAGAAAGTTCTCCAGCACGGCACCGAAGGGTTTCTGCAGTGGTTCCATTGCCATCGTTACTGTTGATTTTTCACCATCCTGTGGCAGAACCCGCCATCAAAACCCTGCTGTTCTCCTGGAAGGGTGAGGAGCGATCCGTCCGGCCGTAAGACTGATGAAAATGCAGGAGGAAGGGATCCCGGGTTTGCATCCGGACTGAATTCAGGGTGCCTTTGCAGAAAAGCCTCTGTCTGCAGATTGTTTTCGCGGTGGTCGACTGAACAGGTTGCGTATACCAGAACACCGCCCTCTTTGAGAATGTGTGCAGCGTGCTCAAGCAGTTCCGCCTGAAGCTTCAGGAGCCCGTCAAGTTTTTCTGAGTCAAGCTTCCATCTCAGTTCCGTCCGTCGGCCAAGAACGCCTGTGCCGGTGCATGGTGCATCAAGCAGAATGGCATCGGGAGGGGTTGGGGGAATGAAGCTGCGGGCGTCATCTGTAAGGGCAGTAATGATTGAAATGCCGAGGGTTTCGGCAAGCCGCCGGATTTTATTGGTTTTCTGTTCATAGATGTCAAGTGCGGTGATGTGGCCTTCGTTGCCCATCAGTTCGGCAAGTGCGGCGGTTTTGCCTCCAGGTGCTGCGCACATGTCGAGTACCTCGCTTCCGGGCGTTGGGTTCAAAAGAAGGCACGCCAGGAGCTGTGTCGGATTCTGTACACTCACGAGTCCGCTTTGGAGCGGGACTTCAAACGGGCTGAAGTCCTGAGAAAGAAGGAGCTTACGGAGGCCTGAATCAAGACGGGCGACCTCTGTGGTGCCGGTTTGGGTGAAAAAACGGTCTGAATCCGTTTTCAGGCTGTTGATGCGGAACCCGAACCAGGGACTCTCATTGTCGTAGCGGAGCATTGATTCAGCCCGTTGGGTTCCGTATGCAGCAATCCACTCCTTGACGAGTTCTTCCGGGTGGGAGTAGCGCAGGGCAAGGCGGGCTGCTGGTTCCATGGCCCGGGTCCACTCCTCAAGATGGATGGTTTCAGGACTGATTTTTCTCAGAACGGCATTGACAAGCTTGGCCATTCGTTCTCCTTTGAAGCGGCGGGCAAGCCGGACTGATTCGTTCACAACTGCCCAGGCGGGGACCCGGTCAAGAAAGAGCAGCTGCCATGCACCAAGGCGGAGGATGTTTCGTATGGCCGGGGAGGCTTTTTGGAGGTTATGGCTGTAGAAATGTCCGATGACGAAATCCAGCTGCAGGCGGTAGCGGAGTACACCGTTGACCAGCGAGGTGGCAAATGCCCTGTCGGTGCGGCTGAGAGACGACTCCTGGAGCATATCGTGCAGGAGAGAGTCGGAATGGCGGTTGCCGGTTTCAAGTGCCTGAAGGAGAGTGAATGCGAGTTCTCTGGCTGAATTCATGGGCGATGATAACGGGGTTCATGGTGCGGAGGAGTTGCGGGCTGTTTGTAAAATACTCTTTGCTGTTGTAGATTCATTGAACTAAAGTTCTTTTCAAAATTTTACGCTATCATCGAGAAAGGTGGAGGGACTGGCCCTGAGAAGCCTTGGCAACCGTCATTCCTGTAATGATTGGTGCCAATTCCATCCTGGCAGGGACGCCGGGAAAGATGACGGAACGCCCCCTTTATTTCAGAAGAGGGTTTTTCGCTGATATGAGTATCCCGCCCGAAGATGATGGCAATCAACGCCGCAAGGCATTGTGCCACCATGACAGAGAATCCATCTCCATACAGGTTTGAAACCCTGCAGGTCCATGCCGGACAGCAACCCGATCCGGTAACGAAATCGCGCGCTGTTCCGATTTACCAGACCACAGCGTATACTTTTGACAGCGCGGAACACGGTGCCGACCTGTTTGCACTCAAAGCGCCGGGAAATATCTATACCCGCCTCATGAACCCGACCACAGATGTTTTTGAGCAGCGGGTTGCGGCACTTGAAGGAGGTAAAGCAGCGCTTGCGGTTGCCAGCGGACATTCCGCGCAGTTCATTGCCATTTCCAGTCTTTGTCAGGCAGGGGACAACATTGTTTCCTCCAGCTATCTGTATGGCGGAACCTATAATCAGTTCAAGGTCTCGTTTGCCCGGTTCGGCATTGGGGTGAGCTTTGTTGATATGACGGATCCTGAATCGTTCAGGAGGGCGATAAACGAGCATACGAAGGCCCTCTATCTTGAGTCTATAGGTAATCCGGCGTTCCATGTGCCCGACTTTGAGGCTATTGCGGCCATTGCCGATGCACATGATATTCCCCTTATTGTTGATAACACTTTCGGCTGTGGCGGGTACCTCTGCCGTCCGCTTGAGCATGGCGCCTCCATTGTGGTTGAGTCGGCCACAAAATGGATTGGTGGTCACGGAACCTCCATGGGCGGGATTATTGTTGACGGTGGCTCGTTCAACTGGGATAATGGCCGATTTCCTCTTCTCAGTGAACCGTCGGAAGGCTATCACGGCCTGCGTTTCACTGAATCGTTCGGTGAGCTTGCCTTTATTGTCAAGGCTCGGGTGGAAGGGCTTCGTGATTTTGGCCCGGCAATCAGCCCCTTCAACTCATTTCTTCTTCTTCAAGGCCTTGAAACCCTTTCGCTTCGCGTCGACCGGCACGCATCCAACACAATGGAACTGGCCAGGTGGCTCGATTCCCACCCTGCTGTAGCATGGGTGAATTATCCGGGTCTTGAAAGTCATCCTTCGCATGAACTCGGGAAGCGATATCTCCAGAATGGCTTTGGTGGTGTGCTCTCTTTTGGTATAAAGGGCGGTTACCCGGAGGCGGTCTCTTTCATCAACAGCGTCCGGCTTGCAAGCCATCTTGCCAATGTGGGTGATGCCAAAACTCTGGTGATTCACCCGGCCTCCACAACACATCAGCAGCTGAGTGCCGGGGAGCAGGCTTCAGCCGGCGTCAGTTCCGACCTGATACGGGTATCGGTCGGTCTGGAGCATATTGACGATATCAAGGCAGATTTTCAGCAGGCATTCGAACACTCCGAAAACAAGGCATGAGAGCTATCAACGAACTTATTTCCCCTGACACCCTCCGTTTCACCTCGACTGAACCTTTTTCCACAGAGCAGGGCAGTGTGCTTCCGGAAGTTGAGATTGCATACAGAACCTGGGGTACTTTGAATGCTGAATGCGACAATGTGGTACTTGTCTGCCATGCCCTGACAGGGTCGGCGGATGTTGATGCCTGGTGGCCGGGGCTTTTTTCGGCGGGCGGCGCATTTGACGCTTCAGTGGACTTCATTATCTGCAGCAATGTACTCGGAAGCTGTTACGGTACAACCGGCCCGCTCTCCCTCAACCCCGAAACAGGGAGGCATTACGGGCCTGATTTTCCTCCGATCACCATCAGGGATATGGTGCATCTCCAACATCGGCTTCTTTGTCATCTCGGCATCAGACGCATCAAGCTGGTGGTGGGGGCTTCTCTTGGAGGTATGCAGGTGCTTGAATGGGGAGCTCTCTATCCCGATATGGTCCGGGGACTTATGCCTATGGGAGTTTCAGGCCGCCATTCGGCCTGGTGTATTGCCCAGAGTGAGGCACAGCGCCAGGCAATTGCCGCAGATCGCAACTGGAACAATGGCTGGTATGAATCGTCTTCTCCCCCTGCTGCCGGACTGTCGGCAGCCAGAATGATGGCCATGTGTACCTATCGCAGTTTTGAGAACTTTCAGGACCGGTTTGGCCGCAGGGTGGGTAAAGATGGACTCTTCAATGCTGAAAGCTATATGCGCTACCAGGGGATGAAGCTGGTTGACAGGTTTGACGCCAACACCTACATAACCCTGACCCGGGCGATGGATATGCATGATCTTGGACGGGGGCGGACAAGCTATGAAGAGGTGCTGGGCGGCATGACGCTTCCTGTGGAAATCCTCTCCATCACAACCGACCTGCTCTACCCGAAAGAGGAGCAGGAGGAGCTGCAGCAGAAGCTGCCGAATGCAAGAATCCTCTATCTTGATGAACCATACGGCCACGATGCTTTTCTGATTGATGTGGACAGCGTGAGCCGTATGGTTCGCGAGTTTCTTGACGCTATTATGCGGAAGGAGTGATTTCGCTGAACCCGGTATAGGGTTTGAGGGCTTCAGGTACGAGAATTCCTCCTTCAGGGGTCTGATAGTGCTCCATCAGTGAGACCATGAGGCGCGAGGTGGCAAGTCCTGATCCGTTCAGGGTATGGACAAATTCGGGTTTTGATTTCCCATCCCTGCGGAACCGGATATTTGCCCTTCTTGCCTGATAATCCTCGAAGTTTGAGCAGCTTGACGCCTCCAGGTACTTCTCTTCAGCAGGCGACCATACCTCTATATCATAACATTTTGCAGCGTTCGCGCTGATGTCTCCGCTGCAGAGCAGGAGCACCCGGTAGGGAATCTCAAGGGCTCTGAGTATTGCTTCTGCGTGGCCCCTGATATCTTCAAGTGCCTGGTATGAGTCTTCCGGCTTGGTGAATTTGACCATTTCAACCTTGTTGAACTGGTGCACTCTGAGAAAGCCCCGGGTCTCTTTTCCATAGCTTCCGGCCTCTCTTCTGAAGCAGGCCGAATAGGCTGCATAGGAGATGGGGAGAGATTCTGTTTCAAGAAGTTCGCCGCGATGCAGGTTGGTGACGGGGACTTCAGCAGTCGGTATAAGGTAGAGCTCATCTTCGGGCGCGTGGTACACTTCGCCGGCGAATTTCGGCCATTGCCCCGTTCCCCTCAATGACTCGCGGTTGACCATAAAGGGAGGGAAAACCTCTTTGTAGCCATGCTTTTCTGTATGGCTGTCGAGCATGAAGTTGATGAGGGCCCGTTCAAGGCGGGCTCCTTTCCCTACATAGACAGGGAACCCGGCGCCGCTGACCTTTGCTCCGCGTTCAAAATCAAGGATGCCCAGCGACTTTCCCAGTTCAAGATGGTTTTTCAGCGGAAAATCAAGCGGGTGGGTAAAGCTGACAGGTTCGCCGAATATTTCGTTCTCTTCAGCAGAGCGACCAACCGGAACCGAAGGGTGCAGACGGTTGGGAAGTGCAAGGAGAATATCCTCCATTGAGGTTTCAAGGGCAGTAAGGCGGCTGTCCATCTCGGCAATGGCTGTGCCGACCGACTGCATTTCAAGGATAAGGGCATCAGCGGAGCCGGAGCCGCTTTTTTTGATTTCCGCAATTTCCTTCGACTTCCGGTTCCTGAGTGATTTGAGTTCATCGCTTTCCTGAACAAGTTTTCTTCGTTCCGCGTCCTCTTCAAGGAGCTGGCGAAGTTTTGGTTCGTCTTCAGGTTGCTGCCGGTTATGCAGCATAGTGACTATTTCATCAGGGGAGTCGCGGAGCAGGGTGATGTCAAGCATGGTCTGGAAAGGAGGATGGTTATGGATTGAGCAGTGTTTTGACGGTGTTCTGAACTTTTGTTCCGTCGGCTTTTCCTTTGAGGGATTTCATGGCCTGTCCCATGACTTTACCCATATCCTTCATGGATGAGGCTCCCGTTGCTGCTATGATTTCTTTTACCACAGTGGTGATTTCCTCGTCTGATGCCGGTTCGGGAAGATACTCTTCAATGACTGAAAGTTCAGCCTCTTCATTGGCGGCAAGGTCAGGCCGGTTTCCTTCTGTGAACTGCATGATTGAATCACGACGGCGTTTTGCCATGCTGACGAGAACCTCTGTTTCCTGTTCATCACTGAGCTCGGCTTTTCCTCCCACCCGTATGGATACCTCTTTTTCAAGCAGGGCAGCACGAATGGCCCGTATTGTGGTCAGCCGGTTTTTGTCGCCGCTTTTCATGGCGGCTTTCATGTCGATATCTATTGTCTCCTTGAGGCTCATTGGCTTGGGTTCTGGTATTATATAAGTCGCAGGTGGGCGAAGAGATGGAAAATACAGGAAAAAAAGAAGCTTTCCCACAGGGGGAGGGCTTAGTGCCGTCGGATTATTCGTTGATGTCGCCTCCTATGGGCCTGATGACGATTTCCTCAATAGAGGTTCTTCGGGGAAGAAGGTAGGCTTCGACGATTGGTCGGGAGATGTCTTCTGGCATCATCATGAGGCTTTTCGTGGCCTCGTCCAGTTCTCCCCACATCGGGGTCACAGCAGCGCCCGGCATCACATTGGTGATTCGGACTCCGCATTTGACGGCGTAAAGCCGCATTGCTTCTACGAGGCCCTTCTGCGCGAACTTCGACATTGAATAGAGGGAAGAGGATGGATAGGCTTTTTCGGCAGCAACAGAGGTGATGAAGAAGATGTGGCCTGACCGCTGTGCTTCCATTATCGGGAAAACCTTCTGTGTCAGGAAAAAAGTCCCTTTCAGATTGATGTCCATGGTGTAGTGATAGTCCTCCTCTGTCAGCTCAGTGAAAGGACCGAACCTTCCGACTCCTGCATTGTTGATGAGGCAGTCAATGGTTCCATGGCGCCCCATAATGCCATCTACCAGAGAGCCCAGGCTTTGGGTATCGGCAATGTCTGCCTCGATGCATTCTGTCTGAACTCCCGGTGAAGCGCACTCTGCGGCAAGGCTTTCAAGATCGCCGGCGGTTCTCGATATCAGCACAAGCACCGGCTCAAATGATGGATCGAGGGAGGCTGCTCTCGAAAAATCAAGGGCGATGGCGCGGCCGATCCCTTTCCCTGCTCCTGTAATGATGATGGTCTGTTTCATTGTGTTTTTTTGATGGCGTGAACTGTTGCATTCATGTTACATCTGAATTCTTTTGTTCGGATGAGCAGTTTTTGTTGTAAAAGGTCTTTAAAAAATCTGCTTTTTATGCAGAAAACATTTTATGGCATATATTTAAAATATAATACTCGCGGCAACACCCCCTGCCACCTGTATGGTGCTGAGGTCTGATTAATGATATAAATTTTTTTGGAAGTCATGGCAAAAAGTAAGGTGAAGTGGTTTGACGGGAAGAAAGGGTATGGTTTCATTCTGCATCCCGAGGGGGGAGAGGATATTTTCGTTCATTTTTCCGCCATTAATTCAGAGCAGCCTTTCAAGGTGCTGAATCAGGATGCTGAAGTCGAATTTGAGTTCGATACCACCCAGAAAGGGCTCCAGGCTAAAAATGTCCGTGAGTTGACAGAAGGCAGTCAGAACGGGGAACAGCTTGCCGAGGTTGCTCCTGGCGTGTGATGTTGCCTGGGCAGTGAGGTGAACAATGTCAGGATAGCTGGTTGTTTTCCCTGAAGCTGTACCATCCTGTTTTTCCGATGATGACATGGTCAAGCAGATCAATCTGAATGACGGCGCTTGCCTGTTTGAGGAGATTGGTGACCTGACGGTCGGCATTGCTTGGTTCCGTATCGCCCGATGGGTGGTTGTGCACCAGAATGATGGCGTTTGCGCTTTCCCTGATTGCCGCTTTGAATACTTCTCTGGGGTGGATGAGTGATGCGTTGAGGGTTCCTATGGTTACCTCTTCACACTTTGTTATCTGATTTTTGGTGTTGAGGTGGAGCACAAAGAGGTGCTCTTTTGTTTCATCCGGCACTCTTCCCTGCATATACTCGTACACATCGCGCGCACCCTGTATTTTTCTGTTGGTGTTGCGCTTGTAGTGGAGCCGTTTATTGAGCTCGAAGATGGCTGTGATCTGCATGGCCTTTGATGGTCCGATGCCGCTTGTTTTTTGCAGTTCCTTAAGATTCATGTTTGCAAGTGCTTCAAGCCCATGCAGGGAGAGAAGTGTATTGCAGGTGTCGAGGATATTGTTTTTCCGTGTGCCTGTGCGCAATACAATAGCAAGAAGTTCTGCTGAGCTCAATGCTGCCGGGCCATGGGTAATGAAGCGCTCCCTTGGCCTGTTTTCGGGGTCGAAATCTGCAATCCTCATGGGGGTAAGGTTATTGCTATGGTTTATGCACCGCACTGCATAGGGAAAGAGGGGCAGTGAGTTGTGCAATGCCGGCGGGCATGCCAGCCCTGTACCACGACATACGCTATTGTGATGCCGTGGGTTTATGTAGGATAATAAAGGAAAAAAAAGTAACTGGCAAGTTCTCTATGAAGGTCGTGCGGGGTGCACTGACCTCAGCTTTCAGCCCCTTCAGGTTTCGGTACTGATGCCTTGAGGGTGAAGAGATGGTAGTTCATGCTGTCTTCAAGGGCCTGCAGGCTGGCCTCAATGATATTGGTGGAGACTCCAACGGTTCCCCATGTACTGCCTCCGTTGGCAGTTTCAATGAGTACCCGTACCTTGGCGCTTGTCCCCTTTTTTTCTTCCAGTACCCGTACCTTGTAGTCGACCAGCTTGATGCTCCTGATTTCGGGATAGAATCGTATGAGCGCCTTTCGAAGTGCCTTGTCGAGGGCATTGACAGGTCCGTCCCCTTCAGCTGCGGTATGCTCTATTTCTCCGCCCACCTCAACTTTCAGTACCGCCTGGTCAACTTTACGGCCATTCTGAGCGGATTCTATAGAGACCTTGCTTTCCTGAATGGTGAAGTATGGTGTGAACGAACCCAGTTCCTTCTGCAGAATCAGCTCAAAAGAGGCTTCGGCACCGTCAAACTGGAAGCCTTTATGCTCCAGCTCTTTGACATGTTTGACAAGAGTTCTGATCTGGTCGCCTGTTTCAGGAATGGCAATGCCGAGTTCCTGCGCTTTGTAGCGGATGTTGCTCTGACCAGCCAGTTCCGAGACCAGAACCCTCTGACGGTTTCCGACCAGGGCAGGATCAATGTGCTCATACAGCGAGCTCTCCTTCATGACGGCACTTACATGGATGCCTCCCTTGTGGGCGAATGCCGATTTGCCGACAAAGGGTGCTTTTGTGTCGGAGGGGAGGTTGAGTATTTCAAAAACGAACTTTGAAAGCGAGGTCAGCTGAGCCAGATCGACAACGGATGTTCTGGTGTCGGGAAGTTTCAGCATGAGATTGGCTATGATGCTGATGAGGTTGGCGTTGCCGCATCGTTCTCCTATGCCGTTGACGGTGCCCTGAACATGAGTGGCACCGGCCATGACGGCGGCAATTGAGTTGGCGACGGCAAGGTCGCTGTCGTTGTGGCAGTGAATGCCTACCGGGACGCCGGTTTTTTCCAGAACCACGCGGACTGTTTCGGCGACTTCATGGGGGAGAGTGCCTCCGTTGGTGTCGCAGAGAACCATTCGTGTCGCTCCCCCTTCTGCAGCAGCCATAAGCATTTCAAGGGCAAAGCGGGGGTTGTCCCTGTAGCCGTCAAAGAAATGTTCGGCATCAAAAAAGACCTCACGGCCTTCACTGCGGAGGAATGCCACCGAGCGCCGGATAAGGAGCCGGTTCTCTTCGTCTGAAATGCCCAGTCCCTTCGAAGAGTGTGCTTTCCATGTTTTGCCGAATATGGTGATGACGGGCACACCGGAAGCAAGAAGGCCGAGCAGGTTGGAATCTTTCTCAACTGAGTCGGGGTAACGGGCGGTGGAACCGAATGCGCAGAGTTTTGCATGCCGAAAAGACAGAGAGGCCGCCCGCCTGAAAAATTCCTCATCTTTCGGGTTGCTGCTCGGCCATCCTCCCTCAATGTAGTCCATGCCGAACTCGTCAAGACGGGCTGCAATCAGCAGCTTGTCCTGTACGGAAAGGTTGATGTGTTCGCCCTGTGTTCCGTCGCGCAGTGTGGTATCGTATAGCTCTACCATGTTTCCTGATCGGGTCATATTCTTCAGCTCTGGGCCATAAGGTTTTCTTTGCGGGCATAGGCGAAAATTCCGCCTGCTTCAACAATATTGAACACATCGCCCAGCGCATTGAGCTGGTAGGTTTCGCCTGATGTGAGGTTTTCTACCGTGTTGGCTTTTATGTCGATTTTCAGCTCATCACCGGTTTTTACCGTTTCAGCGAGCTGGATGGCTGTTTCGTATGGTATGACAAAACCGCCGTCAACACAGTTGCGGTAGAAAATTCTGGCATAGGATTCAGCAATGATTGCCTTGACGCCAGCCACCTGCAATGCAAACGGGGCGTGTTCGCGTGAAGAGCCGCAGCCGAAGTTCTGGCCTGCTATAATGATGGTGTAGTCGGAGGCGAAGCTGCCTTCCTGTACAAAGGGTATGTTACCCGCAGGCAGACCGCTCTGGGCAAGAGGAACGCCGGAAAGGGCAAATTTGCCATACAGCTTGACCTCTTCGGGGTCGGAGAGGCTGTAGACGAGATGCTCGGCCGGAATGATCTGGTCTGTGTCTATGTTTCTGCCCAGTACAAAGGCTTTTCCCTGAATGATGCTTTCCATGGTATGTATCGTGTTTCTGTTCTGGTTCGTTCAGAGGTAATTCCTCGGATCAGTGAGTTTTCCCGTTATGGCCGATGCTGCCGCAGTCAGCGGTGAAGCCAGATAGACCTCTGCCTGTTTGCTGCCCATGCGGCCGGGGAAGTTCCTGTTGGTGGTTGATACCACAACATCGCGGTCAACCGAACGCCCGACGGTATCTGTTGGGCCACCAAGGCAGGCTGCGCAGGAGGGCAGTGCTATGGAACATCCTGCATCCTCAAATATGGACTTCAGGCTTTTGCCGTTGTAGAGCTCTGTTTCAAGGTCGCGCGCCACTTTTACCGTTGCGGGTACAATGTTTGTCGGTACCGATACCCTCTGTCCGCTGAGTATTTTTGCTGCCAGTTTGAAGTCGGCCAGCTTTCCACCGGTGCAGGAGCCGATATAGGACTTCGTTATTTTCGTGCCCTTCATGCTCTGTACTGTTGCCCGGTTGTCGGGGCTGTGTGGCTTGGCAACAACGGGCTCCATTTCTGAAGCGTTGTAGCGGGTTTTGCTGAAATAGGCTGCACCGGGGTCGCTGGTGAAGATTTCGTAGGGCTTTGAAGTTTTTGACTTCACGAATGCTTCAGTGATTTCATCGACTGCAATGATGCCGTTCATCCCGCCGCCCTCTATTGCCATGTTGGTGAGGGTCATGCGTTCCTCCATTGGCAGCGAGTGGATAGCTTCGCCGTTGAATTCCATAGCCCGGTAGGTGGCTCCGTCGGTGCCGATATCTCCGAGAATCTGCAGAATGAGATCTTTGGCGGAAAGGTATTCGGGCATTTCTCCATCAAAGGTGAAAAGCATCGATTCGGGCACTTTTTCCCAGAGTTTTCCTGTGCCGAGAATGAAGGCTGCATCGGTGTTGCCGATGCCTGAACCGAACATGCCGAACGCGCCCGAGGTGCAGGTATGCGAATCTGTGCCGAAGAGCACGGTGCCGGGGAGGTTGAATCCCTCTTCGGCAAGCGCCACATGGCATACCCCGCGGTAGCGGTCTGTTCCAACATCGTAATAGTTGGGAAGGTTCTGCTCTTTGGCGAACTTCCGGAGCAGGTCAATATTTCTGTGTGCGTGTTCGTTTGCCGTAAAGATGTAATGGTCTGGCAGAACAACAACTTTTTCCGGGTCCCATACGCGGGCACCTTCGCCGAACTCCTGGTTGAAAATGTCAAAAGTCGGTGGTCCGCACACATCATGCGTGAGAAGGACATCGACATTCAGCCAGACATTTTCACCAGTATTGACAAATTTTCTGTTTGCCGCCCGTGCAAGGATTTTCTGGGTAATTGTTTGTTCCATAGTGTCGTTAAACCCCGTGATCGATTGTTTCAGGTGTGTTGTTTTCAAAATGTTCGAGTCGAAGACCCAGAGCCTGAATGTAGGCCCGGGCGCTTGCCTCTATGATGTCTGTAGAGATTCCCCTTCCGTTGAAGGAGACGCTCCCGTCGCTGATTCTTACCAGAGCCTCTCCGAGCGCCTCGCGTCCCGCGGTTGCTGAACGCACCGAGTAGGTTGAGACCATGGACTCTATGCCAAGAGCTCTCTCAATCGCCCTGAAGCAGGCATCAATGGGGCCGTCACCCGTGGCAGACTCTTCAAAGACCTTCTCGCGGTGCCGGATGCGGACGGTGGCGGTAGGAATGGACGCGGTTCCGCTGTTGATATGCAGGTAGTCGAGAACGAAAGCGGTTGAGGGTTTTCCGAGTTCATCGCCCATCAGTACCCTGAGGTCATCATCATACACCTCTTTTTTCTTGTCAGCTATCTCCATGAAGCGGCGATAGACCGATTCAAGTTCTGCGTCAGCAAGGGTGTACCCAAGGGCTTCAAGGCGGGCCTTCAGTCCGTGCTTCCCGGAATGGCGGCCGAGCACAATACTGGTTTTTGGAACGCCGACCGATTCGGGGGTCATGACCTCGTAAGTCTGACGGTTTTTCAGCATGCCGTCCTGATGGATTCCGGATTCATGTGAAAAAGCGTTTTCGCCCACAATCGCCTTGTTCGGCTGGACGATGATTCCCGTAAAGCCCGATACCATACGGCTGGTCCTGTAAATCTCTTCGGTAACAATGCCGGTCTGAAAATTATGCAGGTCACTGCGCACTTTCAAGGCCATGACAATCTCCTCAAGCGAAGCATTGCCCGCCCGTTCCCCGATGCCGTTGATTGAACACTCCACCTGCCGTGCACCGTTCTCAAGAGCGCTGAGGGAGTTGGCAACCGCAAGGCCAAGGTCGTTGTGGCAGTGGACGCTGATGATGGCATTCCCGGAATTGGGAACGCGGCTTATGAGGTCGGCAATTTTGCGGCCGAACTCCGAGGGCCAGGTGTATCCTGTTGTGTCGGGGATGTTGACCGTTGTGGCGCCGGCTGAAATAACCGCTTCGGTTATTTCAGCAAGATATCCGGGATCGGTCCGGCCGGCATCTTCAGCTGAAAACTCAATGTCGGAGGTGAAGGTTTTTGCAAAGGCAACCGCATCCACGGCCATTTTAAGAATGGTCCGTCGTTTTTCTTCAAGCGTACGGCCATACCGGTCGCCGGCAAATTTGCCTGCAATGTGTATGTCGGAGGTGCTGATGAAGGTGTGGATACGCGGCTTTTTCGCTCCCTTAAGCGCCGTCCATGAAGCCTTGATGTCGTTTTCAACGGCTCTCGACAAGGCGGCTATTACCGTACCCGACTCGTCGCTGATTCTCTGTACTGCTTCAAGCTGGAGAGGGGAGGAAGCGGGGAAGCCGGCCTCGATGATGTCGACACCGAGTTTTTCCAGCTGACGGGCTATTTCAACCTTTTCCTGGACATTAAGGGATGCACCGGGCGACTGTTCACCATCACGGAGGGTTGTGTCAAATACCAGGATGTTTTCTTTCACCGTTTTTTTCCGAGTCTGTTTGCTCAGGCGCCAAGGTGCCTGATGATTGCTGCTGTCATTTCTGTTGTTGAGACTGTTTTCTCACCAGGCGCGGCAATGTCTGCAGTTCTCATGCCTTCAGCCAGTGCGGCCTCAATTGCTTCGTGTATCTGTGCAGACATTTCGGGCATACAGAAACTGTGCTCGAACATCATTGCAACGGAGGCAATGGTGGCAATCGGGTTTGCTATGTTCTTCCCTGCAATATCAGGAGCGCTGCCGTGAATGGGTTCATACATTGCATGAATCCTTCCAATGCTTGCCGAGGGGAGCATGCCGAGGCTTCCGGTAATCATGCCTGCGATGTCACTGAGAATGTCGCCGAAAAGGTTTCCTGTGACAATAACATCAAACTGTTTCGGGTTGCGCACTATCTGCATGGCGGCATTGTCCACATACATGTCGCCAAGTTCAATATCCCCGAAGTCGCGGTGCACGCGGTGCACTTCATTGCGCCAGAACTGCGAAACTTCAAGCACATTTGCCTTGTCGATGGACATGACTTTTTTGCTTCCTCTTTTCTGTGCAGCTTCAAACGCAAGGCGGGCAATGCGCTCGACCTCGTGTTTTTCGTAGACCATGGTGTTCCAGCCCTTCCCTTCGTCGTAACCGCGGGGCTCGCCGAAGTATATTCCTCCGGTCAGCTCCCTGAAAACGATGAAATCGGTTCCTCGAACCACATCAGCTTTCAGGCTGGACGCGTCAATAAGAGCGTCATAGACCTTTGCGGGCCGGAGATTTGCGAAGAGTCCCAGTTCCCTGCGGATTTTCAGCAGGGCAGCTTCCGGTTTGTGCTCATGGGGCAGGTTTTCCCATTTCGGGCCACCTACTGCACCAAGCAGCACCGCATCGCACTCTTTGCATGCGGCAAGCGTTTCATCTGTCAGCATACTTCCGTGGAGGTCGTATGAGGCTCCACCGAACGGGTGCTCCTCAATCACGATTTCAAAGCCATGCTTTTTCGACAGATGCCTGAGAACATCAACAGCACCAGCCACCACTTCGGGGCCGATACCGTCACCGGGAATAGAAACAATCTTATACATAGTCCGACCCTCGCGGGAATTTATTTTTTAATCAGCCAGCTCATCATGTTGCGCAGTTTGGCGCCAACGGTTTCAATCGGGTGGTTGCTGTTCTCTTTACGGAGCCTGTTGAGGTTCTTGTATCCCCCGTTGCACTCGTCAATGAACTCTTTGGCAAACCGTCCGTCCTGAACCTCTTCGAGGATTTTCTTCATTTCAGCCTTCACTGCAGGCGTAATGAGGCGTGGTCCACGGGTCATGCCGCCATATTCGGCCGTATCACTGACCGAGTAGTTCATTCTGGAAAGACCGCCTTCATAGAAAAGGTCGACAATGAGTTTCAGCTCATGCATGCACTCAAAGTAGGCAAGCTCTTCAGGGTATCCAGCTTCAACAAGGGTTTCAAAGCCGGCCTTGATAAGCTCGGCAGAGCCGCCGCAAAGTACAGCCTGTTCGCCGAACAGATCGGTTTCGGTCTCATTCTTGATGGTGGTTTCAATAACGCCGGCTTTTGCACCGCCAAGACCCTTTGCCCATGCAAGCGCCTGCTGTTTTGCATCTCCGGTTGCATCGTGATGGATTGCGATGAGGCAGGGTACGCCATTGCCTTCGGTGAATGTGCGCCGAACAAGATGTCCCGGGCTTTTCGGGGCAATCATGATAACATTGATGGTGTCGGGCGGAACAATCTGTTTGTAATGGATATTGAACCCGTGTGCGAAGGCAAGTGTGTTGCCCGGTTCCATGTTGGGAGCAATTTCAGAATCATAGATGGCTTTCTGGTACTGGTCGGGGAGCAGGACCATGACAACATCAGCCCATTTGACGGCATCTGCAATGGTGTCAACCTGCAGTCCGGCTTCACGGGCTTTCTGGCAGGAAGAGCTGTCGGCGCGAAGACCAACGCGAACATTCAGTCCGCTCTCTTTCAGGTTCAGCGCATGGGCATGGCCCTGGCTGCCATAACCGAGCACTGCGATATTTTTACCCTGCAGATACCCAAGATCGGCATCCTGCTCATAATAAACATTCATCTGTAGAATAGATTTTGATTGACGATTGACAGTGTAACAATGGATTTTATTCTCCCCGATGTATGGCCACAGCGCCTGAACGGGCAAGCTCCCTTATGCCGTAAGGCCTGAAAATATCAATGGTGGTATTGATTTTATCGGGGGAACCAATGACCTCAATAGTAATGGATTTTTGTTTTATATCCACGACTTTGCCTTTAAAAACATTGATCAGCTCAAAAATCTCGTGCTGCGTAGCCTTGCTGAGTTTCAGTGTCATCAGCAGCAGCTCGCGCTCAACATGCGGCTGGTGGGTGAGGTCGGTCACCTTTATGGTGTCGATGAGCCGGTTCAGCTGCTTCAGAACCTGGCTGACAATCTGGTCGTCCCCACGGGTGACAATGGTCATGCGGGAGATTTCAGGATCTTCAGTCTCGCCGATCGAGATGCTTTGAAGATTGAAGCCACGGGCGCTGAACATTGAGGCAACCCGGTTGAGGGTGCCGAACTTGTTTTCGACAAGGACTGATATGAGATGTTTCATTGGTGTTGGATTAAACCATTGTTTTCGGATTCAGCCGCTCGAGCAGCATGTCGGAGATGGAGCCGCCGGCGGGAACCATGGGGAAGACCATGTCTTTTTTGATGACGCGGAATTCAACGAAGACAGGGCCTTCATTGTAGGCAAGGGCTTCTTTGATTGCGGCTTCGGCCTGGGCTGGGTTTTCTGCCCGCATGCTTTTGCAGCCAAAGGCTTCTACTACCTTCAAAAAGTCGGGGTTGCTGTCGTCAAGGTCGGTGAATGAGTATTTTTCCTGATGGAACAGTTCCTGCCACTGGCGCACCATGCCGAGGAAGCTGTTGTTGAGGAGGAAAATCTTGATTGGCACCTTGTAGTGGACGGCGGTTACCAGCTCCTGTATGTTCATCATGAACCCTCCGTCTCCGCAGAAAAGGACAACCGGGCGGTCCTGGATGCCGAATGCGGCTCCTATTGCTGCAGGAAGGCCGTAGCCCATGGTTCCAAGGCCGCCGCTGGTAATGATGGAGCGGGGGTTGTTGAAGTGGTAGTACTGCGAGGTCCACATCTGGTGCTGTCCTACATCGGTTACAACAACGGCGTTGCCTTCTGTTTCTTCTGAAACCGTGCTGATGACGAACTCTGTTTTCAGTGAGTCATTTTCAACGGTGAAGGTGAGGGGGCACTGCTTTTTCCATACATCGATTTCGGCAAGCCAGGTGTCGTGGTTTTCTGATTTTTCCGGCAGGGCTTTGATGAGCTGGGAAAGGAAATCCTTTGAGTCGCCGACGACGGGCAGGTCAACCTTGATGTTTTTGTCGACATTGGTCGGGTCGATGTCGTTGTGGATTTTATATGCCTGCGGGGCAAAGGTGTCCACTTTGCCGGTGACGCGGTCGTCAAAGCGTGCGCCGACGGCTATGAGCAGGTCGCATTTGTTGACTGCCTGGTTGGCCCAGTAGGTGCCGTGCATGCCGAGCATGCCCATGTTGAGAGGCTCGCTGGCTGGAAATGCGCCAAGTCCCTGGAGGGTCATGGTGACGGGAATGTTCAAGGCTTTGGCAAGGAGAGTCAGCTCCTTTGAGGCATTGGAGCTGATGACTCCACCCCCGATATAGAGCAGGGGGCGTTTGGCCGCTGCAATTTTTTTTGCCGCTTTTTCTATCTGGTTGGCGTGGCAGGTGATGGTGGGCTTGAATCCCCGGATGTCGACGCTGTCGGGCCAGATGAATTCGCAGGTAGCGTTGAGGATGTCTTTGGGCATGTCGACCAGTACCGGGCCGGGCCTGCCGTTGGTTGCCAGGAAAAACGCCTTGCGTATGGTTGTGGCAAGGTCGCGGACATCCTTTACCAGAAAGTTGTGTTTGGTGATGGGCCGGGTGATGCCGACAATGTCCGCCTCCTGAAATGCGTCGTTTCCTATCAGGCTGCTTGGAACCTGACCGGTGAAGATAACCATGGGGGAGGAGTCCATGTAGGCATTGGTGATGCCGGTGACCGTGTTTGTTGCACCTGGGCCTGAAGTTACCAGAACCACGCCGGGTTTGCCGGTGGCGCGGGCGTACCCTTCGGCCATATGGGTTGCGCCTTGTTCGTGACGGACAAGAATATGCTTGATGTCGGTGACATCGTAGAGTGTTTCGTAAACTTTCAGGAGTGCTCCACCGGGATAGCCGAAAATGGTGTCGACTTTTTCACGCCGGAGGCATTCAAAGAATATTTCAGAACCATTCAGCTTTTGGGCTGTCGTATGCATCTGTTGGGTTGTTTTATTTGGGTTCACAGGAAACTGGGGTTTTCAGTATGGCACCTGTGCTTGCCGAGGTGACCATCTGGGAGTATCGGGCAAGATAGCCCTTTTTGATTTTTGGCTGAAAATCCGGAAGCGCTGCAATCCGACTGGCAATGTCTTCATCTGTCAAGTCCACCGAAATGGTTCTGCCGGGTATATCTATAGTGATGGTGTCGCCATTCTGAAGCGCGGCAATGGGTCCTTTTTCAGCTGCTTCGGGTGAAATGTGACCGATGCAGGCTCCTCTTGAGCCTCCAGAAAACCTTCCGTCGGTAATGAGGGCAACTGAGTCGCCGAGTCCGCGGCCCATGATGACGCTGGTGGGGGAGAGCATTTCGGGCATGCCGGGGCCTCCTTTTGGTCCTTCGTAACGGATGACGACGACATCGCCGGATTTGACCTCTCCTTCCATAATGCCTTTTATTGCATCGTCCTGGCAGTCGTACACCTTGGCCGGGCCGGTGTGCTTCATCATGGGTGCGCTGACTGCACCGGTTTTGATGACTGAGCCCTGGGGGGCAAGGTTGCCGTAGAGGACGCAGAGGCCGCCGGTTGCGGAGTAGGGGTCTTCCACGCTGCGGATGACTGAGCGGTCTTTGACTTCAGCATCTGCTATGTTTTCTCCGAGGGTGTGGCCGGTAACGGTTGGAACAGAGAGGTCAAGCAGACCCTCAACTTTGGAAAGTTCATGGAGAATGGCTGAAATGCCTCCTGCGCGGTCAACATCTTCTATATGCACGGCCATGGTTGCCGGGCTCACTTTGCAGATATACGGGGTTCGGGCTGAAAGCGCATTGAGTTCTGAAAAGTCGAAATCAAGTTCAGCCTCATTGGCTATGGCCAGAGTGTGGAGGATGGTGTTGGTGCTGCCTCCCATGGCGAAGTCGAGAGCAAAGGCGTTCAAGAGTGCTTCCCGTGAAAGGATGTCGCGCGGGCGCACATTGTTTTTGACGAGTGTGATGATCTGGCGTGAAGCTTCCCGTACCAGTTCATTGCGGCGGGGGTCGACGGCAAGAATGGTTCCGTTTCCGGGCAGGGCGAAGCCAAGTGCTTCAGACAGGCAGTTCATGGAGTTTGCCGTGAACATTCCCGAGCATGAACCGCATCCGGGGCATGCGTTCTCTTCTATGCTTTCAAGTTCCTGCTCGCTGATTTCCCCGGTGCTGTGCTGCCCGACAGCTTCAAAGACTGATATGAGGTCAACTGTTTTTCCTGACGGGGTGCATCCGGCTTTCATCGGGCCGCCGGAAACGAAGATGACCGGAATATTGATGCGAAGAGCCGCCATCATCATGCCGGGGGTGATTTTGTCGCAGTTTGGTATGCAGACAAGCCCGTCAAGACGGTGCGCTTCGGCAACGGTTTCAACGCTGTCGGCAATCAGTTCGCGGCTGGCAAGGGAGTAGCGCATGCCGATATGACCCATGGCAATGCCGTCACAGACACCGATGGTATTGAATTCAAAGGGAACGCCGCCTGCTTTTCTGACTTCCTCTTTGGCTATTCTTCCAAGCTCCTGCAGGTGGGCATGTCCAGGAATGAGTTCATTGAAGGAGTTGCATATGCCGATGAAGGGCTTTCTGTAATCACCTTTTTCTTTGATGGTGCCCGTCGCTTTCAGGAGGCTTCGGTGAGGGGCTTTTTCAAAACCGGTTTTTATTGTGTCGGATCTCATTGCCTGAAGTGTATCAGAGTTGAAGAGTGGAAGAGGTGGAGGTATCTGTCTGCTGCCGGCCCGTGGTCAAGAGAGCCCTGGCATGGTTATGCATGAATGGTAAGGCGAGAGTTGCGCATGGCGGCACCAATGAAATGAAAAATGGGGTTTAAGTTACATCACCCCATGCATTAATACAAATAATCGGTAATCCCGCGGGGGCGAGCTCCTCGCTGCTGTTTTTGGTGGCATCTGTTTTTTGAGTACTTTTATTGACCTGTTTTATCACAAAATGGCTGTAAAAAAAGGAAGCAGTATGATGCATGTGCAAGTACCCTCAACACAGGAGGCTCCGGCTTATCTCCTTATGTTCGGACTCATCATGGTCCTTGTTGTTCTTGCGGAACTTCTCACCAGAAAATTCCGTCTCCCCTCTCTTGTTGCCCGCAAAGTGCTTCATCTTTCTGTAGGGGTTGTGCTGTTCTTTGTTCCTTACCTTTTTAAAGAGAACTATTTCCCGTTGATGCTGGGGGTCATGTTTCTCTTCCTGAACACTCTCAACCTCATGATGGGGTGGTTCCGTTCCCTGCTCTCCCGTCCGGTTGAGGGCGAGGAGACAGCGCCCGCTGTTCCCAGTTACGGCTCCGTTCTGTTTCCTCTTGTCTATATGCTCGGTGTTCTCCTGTTCTGGTATTCGCATCCATGGATTCTGCAGACGGCGCTTCTTGTCATGGCTGTGGGCGACTCGCTGGCAGCGCTTGTTGGCGGGGCATACGGCACTCACCGCATTGAATCGCTGACGCGGAACAGGAAAACGGTTGAGGGTTCATTGACCATGTTTTTCGTTTCATTTTTCCTTGTTGCCACTTCGCTCTTCTCTTTTCGTGATGATTTTACCGGAGGTCTTGCCGGTGAGGGCTTTACCATGCTGCTTCTGCTTGCCTTGCTGATTGCTTTGGTGGTTACGGTTGTGGAGGCTCTTCTTTCACACGGACTCGACAATTTTTTCATTCCTGTTTCAGTTGCCTACATCCTTTACCTGCTTGAGGTGAACCATACCGTTCAGCTTGAGAATTTTCTTCTTGGCGGTCTTTTTGCTTTTCTGCTTGCTGTTTTTTCTCTGAAGGTTAAATTTCTCAACAACAGTGGAGCGGCTGCTACATTTCTGCTCGGAACCACCATTTTCGGAATTGGCGGCATAGCCTGGACGGTTCCGCTTCTTACCTTCTATCTGCTCTCGTCGGTGCTTTCAAAGCTTGGAGGCAAACGGAAGGCAAAGTTTGATCTGGTTTTTGAGAAGGGGTCCCAGAGAGATGCGGGGCAGGTGTATGCAAATGGCGGGATTGCCTGGATTCTGATGATCATTTACTCGCTGAATGGAAGTCCGGCAATTTTCTTTGCTTATCTCGGTACGCTTGCGGCCGTCCAGGCCGACACCTGGGCAACGGAGATAGGGACAATGTGGCCAAACCCGAAAGCATGGCTTGTGACAACCCTCAAGCCTGTGCCGGTAGGTACTTCAGGGGGGGTTTCAGTACCCGGAACTTCCGGAGCATTCATCGGTTCCTTGTTCATCTGCTCCAGCGCACTTGCCGTTGGTGTGCCCTGGATCCACCAGTTTGGTGTTGTTGAGTCGCTCCTGCTCATAGGGTTTTCCGGGCTTCTTGCCAGTCTTGTCGACAGCTTTTTCGGAGCCACACTTCAGGCGCAGTATTACGATCCCATCCGGGAAAAGGTGACAGAGAGAACCCATAGTACCGCACCGGACGGATCTCAGGTTGAAAACAGGCTTCTCAAAGGCTACGCTCTTGTGAACAATGATCTTGTCAATACACTCTGTGCCCTTTCCGGATCAATGCTTGCATATTTTGTCATAAGCAGTTATCAGCTCTTTTGAGCACAACATTTAACCATTCTTGATTCCCATGTCTGATTCTCAAATCGGGATTATCGACCTGCTGTTCCAGGCGGGTCCAGTTGTTCTTTTTGTTCTTGTTGTGCTTCTGCTTTTTTCAGTTGGTTCCTGGGCCATCATTCTCTATAAGTTCGGTGCCGTGCGCAGCTCAATGAACGAGTCGAAGGCGTTTCTTGATTGTTTCTTTGAGTCGGGCAGTGCAGACCGGATATTCAGTGAGAGCGAAAAGTTCAGAAACGGCTCTCTCTCAAAGGTTTTTCGTGCCGCCTATATTGAAAACAGGGCAGTTGCCGCTTCGCCCGGCGCTGTTGATGACAGGCTTCGTATTGCCCGTGCGGTGAAAAGAGAGGCAAATCTTGAGGCGAAGCGACTCTCCTCTCTCGTGCCGTTTCTTGCAACAGTGGGAAATACGGCCCCTTTCATTGGACTTTTCGGGACAGTCTGGGGAATCATGAGTGCTTTCCAGAACATCGGGCTGGTGCAGTCGGCTTCCCTGGCGGTTGTGGCTCCCGGCATTTCCGAGGCTCTTGTTGCTACGGCAGCAGGTCTTGCGGCGGCCATTCCGGCTGTTATGGGGTATAACTATTTTTCGCAGCAGATCGGCATTATTGAACGGGACCTGGAAGAGTTTGCTCCGGAGTTTGTTGCAGTCTGTCTTCATAATCAATCCTGAGCGCGGCCATGGCAATGATGACTTCCGGAAAAGGCAGCCTCATGAGCGACATCAATGTCACTCCGCTGGTTGATGTGATGCTGGTGCTGCTGATTATTTTCATGGTGACGGCGCCAATGATGACGCATGGTGTCAAGGTTGAAACCCCGGAGACAACCCATGAAAAACTTGATGTTGACCCGAAGGGGCTGATGATCAGTATTGACGCATCCCGGCGGGTGTTTGTGAACCAGTATGAACTTCGTGCTTCTGAAGTCCGCGAGAAGCTCCCGACATTGCTGGATGTTGGTGAAACCCGTGAGGTGTATCTCAAGGCTGACAAGAGCCTTCCCTACGGTCTGGTGATGGATGTCATGGCGCAGATCAGGGATGCGGGAATAGAAAACATCGGTATGGTGACTGAGCCCGTTTCTCTGGCAGGAAAAGACGAAAAGGGCTCTGGTTTATGAGAAAAAGCGGTGCTCCGGGTGGACAGGATAAAACATTCTCCTTCTGGCTTGCTGTTGCGGCGGGCATCCATGTGGTCGTGCTTTTCGGGCTTGTTGGACTTCAGTCACTCAATCGTGTGCAGAGCTTCAAGCCCCGGGTTGTCAGTGTGAGCCTGCTGTCACTTCCCGGGACGGGCGGTTCATCGGAGAAGGCGGGGAAAAAGGTGCCTGCGGCGGCGAAACCTGCGCCCCGAAAGCCAGCAGCAAAGAAGGTTCCTGAGCCTGCTCCGGCACCGGTTCCGAAGCCTAAGGCAGCCAAAAAAGTGCCGGTTGAGCCTGCGAGTAAACCAAAGCCGGTAAAGCCAAAGAAAGAGGATGCACTTGCCAGTGCTCTTGACCGGTTGAAAAAAGGGGTGGAGCAGAAAAAAAGCCCTTCTGCTGATGACAATCTCAAAAGCGCGCTTTCCCGACTCAAGGCGGGTGCGGCAACATCGGCATCGGGAACTGGAGGAGAGGCTGCGGGCACTGGTACAAAGGGTGCGGGTTCAGGCACCGGCGGATTGGCCGACCCCTATAAAGCCGCTGTTGCCGGCATCATACAGGAGAATTGGGAGTTTTCAGGTTCACTTCTTCGCAATACCAGCGGAATGGAGGTATTTGTCCGGATTCGTGTGCAGGCAAACGGGACGATAGCGCAGATAGTTTTTGACCAAAGGTCGCCAAGTGAATATCTTAATAACTCAGTAAAGAAGGCACTGGAGAAATCCTCTCCATTGCCTCCGTTTCCGCCGGAATACGGTTCACCTCAGGAGTGGATAGGCTTTGTGTTTACTCCGTCCGGTATTGAGCAGTAATTGCAGGGGTAACTGAGGATAGGTCCGGTCATCTGAATGTTCTTGTGGCTCTCGTATTATCACTATATTTCATATATATTCTGATGATGAAGAGCTGGTTTTGATTATATGAAAATCCATAATGATGCATTGTGTGGCTATGAGGTATTGCAAAGAGATTTTTTCCGGTGTTTTTCTTGTTATGGCTCTTCTCCTGTTGCCCGGGCAGGTTCAGGCAAACGGTGATGATTATATCGCCATACGAAAAGAGGGGTCGGGGAAAATAGCCCTTGTTCTCAGTAAACCGGCGGCTTCAGGAGGAAAGGAGTCTGGCTGGGCGGAGCGGTTGGATGTTGAGTCTCGTTCAGGTCTGGATTTTACCGGTCTGTTTTCCCTGATTCCGCCTCCGTTGAATGTTGCGGGGCCGAGAGGCAGCAGCAGTCAGAGCATCAATTTCGGGGCACTGAATTCGGTGGGCGCAGAATTTTATGCCGGAGGTGCAGTGGTACAGAAATCCGGAAATGTTGTTCTCTCCATGGAGGTATACGATACTCTGGGAGGTCGTCCGATTCTCAGAAAAACCTACACGGGAAAAGAGAGCGACCTTCGTTCCATTGCCCATGCGTTCTGTGCCGATCTTGTGGAGCTGCTTACAGGCCGGCCTTCCGTGTTCGGCAGCAAGGTGGTGTTTGTGTCGAACAGAAGCGGGTTCAAGGAGATATACATGTGTGATTATGACGGTCACGGCATGCGTCAGATGACAAACACCCGCTCACTGGCCCTGACGCCGGTTCTTTCGCCCGATGGCCAACACCTTGCCTATACTGACTATGCTTCCGGCCGTCCCCGTCTTTCCATTCTTGATCTGGCTGGCGGAAAACGCCGTTCAGTTGCCCGATCAGGCAACAGTATTGATCCCGGCTGGAGAAGCAATGCGGAGGTAGCTACAACGCTCTCTTTCCAGGGAGACCAGGAAATTTACCTTGTACGGCCGGATGGCTCTCTGGCCCGGCGGGTCACAAACAGCCGCGGCATTGACCTTTCTCCTTCTTTTTCTCCCGATGGAAATAAAATGGCGTTTGTTTCATCACGAACTTCAGCTCCACAGATCTTCATTCTTGATCTTCAGACCGGTCAAACAAAGCGGTTGACCTATAACGGCAGTTACAACACCCAGCCTTCATGGTCGCCACAGGGAGATAAAATTGCTTACTCGACAATGGAAAAAAACGGTGAAATAAATATATTTACCATAAATACGGATGGTTCTTCGCTACGACAGCTGACTTCGGGTTCACGGCAGAATGAGTCGCCGTCGTGGTCTCCGGGAGGGGATATGATTGTGTTTACTTCAAGCCGTCAGGGGCAGAAGAAACTTTTTGTCATGAATGCGGCCGGTGGCGGCCAGAGGCGGCTTCTGCAGCTTGAGGGTGAGCAGATGCAGCCGTCATGGTCTTTGAGGCTCAAGTAAGAGGGTGTGATGTGCCAGTGCGGTTTTTTGCAGTGCTAACCATAAGAAAAGGGGGAAAAATGAAACGATCAATGTTTTTGCTGAAAGGGCTCTGTGTGCCCGCAATGCTGGTTCTCGGAGCGTGCGGATGCAGGACTGATGTTGTTGCGCCCGAGCCGGTACAGCCCGCTCCAGCTCCGGCTGCTGCGCCAGCTTTGGGTGATGTGTTTTATGACTTTGACCAGGCATCGATCCGCATGGATGCAGCTGAACAGCTGAGCCAGAATGCGGCATGGATGCAGGAAAAAAGCTCAAAACGCGTTGTGATTGAGGGCCATTGCGATGAGCGGGGCACCAGTGAGTACAATATGGCGCTTGGCGAACGCAGGGCGAGCATGGCCAAGGAGTATATGGTCAATCTTGGTGTTGAGCCCGAGCGCATGACAACCGTGAGCTATGGTGAAGAACGGCCGTTTGCTGCCGGAAGCAACGAAGAGGCATGGGCGTTGAACAGGCGTGCTCATTTTGTTGAAGAATAGTTTTGCAGTACCCGCAGGGGTGGCATTGATGCCGTCCCTGTGTATTCATATCAATCAATAAACCGGACGATCCCATGAAACACACTATGAAAGGACTTTTAGCCCTCCTGCTGATGATTACTGCCGGATGCTCTTCGAAGAGCGCAGTGGCTCCAACCGACACTGCAGATACCTACACTCCTCCTGCAGCACCTCCCGCCGCAGTTGTCAGTACTCCAAGCGGATATGGTTTTGACGAGTATCAGACAGGGCCTCTCGGAGATGTGTTTTACGAATTTGACAGCTCTGAACTCAGCGCGGATGCAGAGGATCAGCTGAAGCAGAACGCTGCATGGATGGGCGCCAATGCTGCTGCGGCCACTCTTGTTGAGGGCCACTGCGATGAGCGCGGCACCTCAGAGTACAATATTGCTCTTGGTGAGCGCCGTGCCGGCAATGCAAAAGAGTACATGGTCCGCCTCGGTGTTCCTGCTGCAAGCATTGAGACCATGAGCTATGGCGAAGAAAAGCCTTTTGCTCCCGGACATGATGAGTCGGCATGGTCGAAGAACCGTCGTGCCCACTTTGTTCTGAAGTAACCGAAGACCCTATTCAAACGACCTGACTGTTCTTTCTTGTTTGCCGCCGGCCGCTTACGCTGGCGGCAAAGGGGGAGCAGAGAGGCCAAAGCTGATGATACCAATGACTGTCAAGACCAGATTTCTCGTTACCATTCCGATGATACTGCTTTCGGCCTGTGCGTCTCAAAAAGATATTGTTGTCGTTAAAGATGATCTGCAGCAGCTTAAAAACCAGTCGGAAACCATTCGAAGCCAGTCGGCAGGTTCGTATTCCGATCTTCAGAAGATGCGTGACCAGATGGGCGCACTGAAGGGTAAGCTTGGTGAAATTGAGTATCGCAACCACCAGCAGATGAGCCGCCTTGCAATGGAGGACTCTCTTCTGGTGCACAAAGCAGATGAGCTTGAAACACGGTTGCAGAATATTGAACGGTACCTGGGGATTTCTGTACCCAAGCAGCCGGTTGCCTTACCTGCGCCAGAGCCAAAGGCTGTTGCTGATTCTTCTGCAACACCTGCGGCTGCTGCAGAACCCTCGCTTTCCGCTCCTCCGGCAGCAGGAGGGTCAACGCTTTTCAATGAAGGTGCTCAGCTGTTCAGCAACGGTAGATATGCTCCTGCAAGGGAAAAATTCAGTGTGCTTCTTAAGGAGTCGCCTCAGTCGGAACTTGCAGACGATGCCCAGTTTTTCATAGCTGAAAGCTGGTTCGCTGAAAAGGTTTACGACAAGGCTATTCTTGATTATCAGGTGGTGATTGCCAAATATACCAAAAGCAATAAACGGCCGGCAGCCCTGTTCAAACAGGCGCGAGCTTTTGAGTTGCTGGGTGATGGAGCCAATGCCAAAACCCGGTACCGTGATCTTGTTAATGTGTATCCGAAATCTCCCGAAGCCGACCTTGCACGCAAGAAAATGAACTGACGGTTGATCTCTATTGTCCCTCTTCCGGCGGTATTGTAACGGCAATGCTGTCGGAATGGATTTCAACTCCCTCTCCCTGTACGACCCGTACTCTCCATTTCCCCTCTTGTCTGTTGCCTGTCGATTTCCTTGACCAGCATCTCCACCGATTGCCCGTCGGCGTGCCGACGGATATTCTGTCGACCGGTTTGCCGTTGAGCTCCCACTCATGCCATATCGGCTCACCCGAGGGCATGGTGATGTCGCTGAAGTAGTAAATGGAACCGGTGGCGGGAGTGAGGATGTCAATCTCTTTGCCGGGCTCCATGGCAGCTCTGTCAATTGACAGGGTGAAGCATCCCTTCTGTACCGTTGTTTCGTTGGAGTGTTCCTGTTCACTCTTGCTGAGAGAAGCTGCCTGTTCTTCGTCTTCTGCCGCTACAGCGGTTTTTTCAGGTTCAGCAGGAGCGGGGGAGATGGTCTCTTTCGCTTCGGCAGCGGCCTGAGTGGAGGGCGGCGGTGGAGCAGTAGGTGAAGTATATGCGGCTGGCAGTTCCGATACATCGGGCAGGGATGCCTCCATCGGGGGAGGTTGCTGAATGGGCCGGCCGAAAATCATCCAGAGAGCTGCAGCCGCAATGACGATGATTGCCGTTATGGATGCATAGAGGTTCCTGTTTTTGTTTTCAGTCCGATCCGCTGATTTCTGTGATTGAGCGGTGCGTTTTCGGGGAGATTTCGGTGCCGGAATGTCGGCCGACTCTTTCAGCTGCTTGAAGAGGGTTTCGTCATAAATGCCGAGCGCAAGAGCATATTTCCTGAGCAGTGCAATAACATATGGCGGCGGGAGGAATGTAAGATTGCCGGATTCAAGCTTTTCGAGCTGTTCCCGGTCAATCCCTGATTTCAGAGCAGCAGTTTCTTCAGTCAGTCCCTTTTCCTGTCGTGTTTTTTTTATGTTTTCCAGTAAGATGCGGCCGATTTCAGTGAAATCCGTGAGGTTTTCCATTGCTCTTGCAGTTCAGGTATTCGTAAGTTTTTCTGAATGTATTCATTACGGCTGTTCATCAACTGCCGCTTGCTTTCGTATTCTAATAAACCACATTTTTCTGAAGGAACACAGCGCAGAGTGTCTGGACGGGCCTGGCGGCTTCTCGTTGGATGGCGTTTTCTGCCATAATACAGAAAGCCATCGTTGAAACGATGGCTTTCTGTGGATTTCTGAACTGCTTCAACTGGAGTCCTACTTGAAGAACTCGTTGAGTGTATAGGTTTTTCTGTCTATCTCCACTGAGAGCTGACGGGTCATGGAGCTGTAGAAAACGGGAATGTCGCGCATGGTCCACTTGACTCCGCGGTTGTCAAAATCAATGACATAGCGGTTCTCGTTGTCAAGTACCTTCTGTTCAAGATTAATGGCTATGTCGGGCTGCGTTGTCAGCACTGTGAGCTCAATTTCCCCTCTCATGACCTTGTTGATCATCTCCTCTGTGGGCTGCAGTTTCCTGCGTCCGGCCGCGGGGCATATCTGGAGCTGCAGTTTGTTGTATTGATCCCTTTTCGCGGAAGTGATGAAATATTTTTCCGCTTTGTGGACAGCATTTCCCGACCATGGACCCGATGTGCTGGTCCTGACCTGGTTCTCTGCTGTGAATGGCCGGCTGAGCTGCTGTTGCATTGCTGTTCACGGTTAGGATTGAGAAGATGATTTAAATTACTAAAACGGTCGTAAATAACAAAGGGATTCACGAGGAACCCCTTTGTCTGCTTACGATGGTGCTATTGGCGGCTTATTTTTTATCGTCGCCGTCAATAACTTCGTACTCGGCATTTTCAACTGAGCCGTCATCGCCCTTTTTCTCGCCTTCAGGTGCGCTGCCGCCTTCGGGGTTGCCCTGCGGCTCTTCTTTGTAAAGGTCTGCGGCTACTTCGCTCCACACTTTGCTGAGCTCTTCCATTCCGGACTGGATGGTTTCAGTTGTGCCATTTTTATGGGCATCCTTGAGCTTTTCAAGTGCGCCGTCGATAGCAGGCCTTTTGTCAGCGGGAATTTTGTCGCCAAGTTCTTCCAGCTGTTTCTCGGTGCTGAAGATAAGAGCGTCAGCGGAGTTCTTGATGTCAATCTCCTCTTTGAGTTTCTTGTCCTCTTCTGCGTGAGCTTTTGCGTCCTCCTTCATTTTTTCGATTTCAGCATCGGTCAGTTTGCTTGACGCCTCAATTTTGATGCTCTGCTCCTTTCCGGTAGCCTTGTCTTTTGCCGATACATGAAGAATGCCGTTGGAGTCAATGTCGAACGCAACTTCAATTTGAGGCAGTCCTCTGGGTGCGGGAGGAATATCGCCAAGGTGGAAGCGTCCGAGTGTTTTATTGTCGGTTGCCATTGAGCGTTCCCCCTGTAGTACATGCACTTCAACCGAGGTCTGATTGTCGCCGGCTGTAGAAAACACTTCCTGCTTCTTTGTGGGAATGGTTGTGTTTGCATCAATCAGCTTGGTCATGACGCCGCCAAGGGTCTCAATGCCCAGTGAAAGCGGGGTAACATCAAGCAGGAGCACATCGGTGACATCTCCTTTGAGTACGCCGCCCTGAATTGCTGCTCCAACTGCCACAACCTCATCGGGGTTGACGCTTTTGTTGGGCTCTTTGCCGAAAAAGTCCTTGACCAGAGCCTGTACTTTAGGTATGCGGGTTGACCCACCGACAAGAACAATCTCGTCGATCTCTTTCATCGGAACCTTCGAGTTTTTGACTGCGCGCTGGCAGGGCTCAAGAATTTTTGCGAAGAGGTCTGCACAGATGCCTTCAAATTTTGCGCGTGTCAGGTTGATGACCAGATGTTTCGGCCCTTCCTGTGTTGCGGTAATGAAGGGCAGGTTGATTTCAGTATCGGTTCTTGATGACAGTTCGATTTTTGCTTTTTCACCGGCTTCTTTCAGACGCTGCAGGGCAATGGGGTCATTGCGAAGGTCGATGCCTTCCTGCTTTTTGAATTCGTCTGCAAGAAAGTCAATGATTTTCTGGTCAAAGTCGTCACCGCCGAGATGGGTGTCGCCATCTGTTGATTTTACCTCGAAGACACCGTCGCCCAGTTCAAGGATTGAAATGTCGAATGTTCCGCCGCCAAGGTCAAATACGGCAACCTTTTCGCTTGAGGTTTTTTTGTCGAGACCGTAGGCAAGTGCTGCGGCTGTCGGTTCGTTGATGATGCGTTTGACTTCAAGTCCTGCAATGCGTCCCGCATCCTTTGTTGCCTGGCGCTGTGCATCGTTGAAGTATGCCGGAACGGTAATGACGGCTTCGGTTACTTTCTCGCCAAGAAAATCTTCGGCAGTCTGCTTCATTTTCTGCAGAATCATTGCCGAAATTTCCTGAGGGGAGTAGGTTTTGTCGTTGATTTTTACCCTGGCTTCACCGCCTTCGTTGACAACCGCATAAGGGGCAATCTTTTTCTCGTTGGGCACCTCGTCAAACTTGCGGCCTACAAATCGCTTGATTGAGAAAATGGTGTTTGTCGGATTGGTGATTGCCTGGCGTTTTGCGGCCTGTCCCACCAGCCGGTCGCCGTTTTTGGTGAATGCCACCATTGAAGGGGTTGTGCGGTTTCCTTCCGAGTTCTCTATGACAGTCGGCTGTGTACCCTGCATGACCGCTACGCATGAGTTTGTGGTGCCGAGGTCAATGCCGATAATCTTTCCCATTGTGTTGTTTTCCTTTTCTTGATATGTGATAAAATAAATCCTGCCCTCCCAGAAAAGAGGAGGGCAGTGTCTGAAATCAGGTCTAGTTGATGGCTATCTCTTTGGTTTTTCTGACCGGCTCCGCCTTGGTCAGCGTCACATGGAGAACTCCATTGCTGAAGTCTGCAGCAATGTTGTCTCTGTCAATCATCTCACCAAGATTAAAGCTTCTCGAAAAGCCGCCATAGGTTCTTTCTACCCTGTGGTAGTCCTTGCTGTTCTCTTCCGTCTCTTTTTTTCTTTCTGCCTTGATGGTCAGAACATCGTCTTCTATGTTCAGGGCTATATTCTCTTTGTCAATTCCCGGCAGTTCCGCATCAAGGTGGAATGCCCGCGCATCTTCAGAAATATCAACCTTGAATGCAGGCGCAGCATTCATCTGGTTTCCTGACCATATATCATCAAAAATTTTCAGGGGATCTTTTGCCAATTGTACCAGCATCGTTTTCTCCTTTTTCAGTTTACGCTTCCAATCTTTATTGTGACTTTCCATCGTGATTCGTGATAGTTGTCACACTTATATTCTGCAACAAGCGTGCCAAAGCGGAAACGGTGGGTCTGTCCGCCGGAATCGCGACATTTTGTCACCTTTGCTGACATTTCTGTCATTGGGTTGGTGATGCTGTGGCGATTCTGTCAGTCGTCAGGAGAGTGTCAGGGAAGTGATGCTTCTGGCGGGGCGGGGGGAAATTTCAGCTTGAGGAGAGGTCGCTGTTTACTTTCTGTACCCAGCTGAGCCGATCCTGAAGATTTTCAACGACGCTTTTTGAAATGAGGTAGCATGCATAAATGATGCTGTCGTCAGCAATGCTGTAGTAACATTTCAGCCCCTCTTTTCTTCTGTTGACAATGCCGTTGTCGTGCATGAGGGCAAGGTGCTTGGAGATGTTTGCCTGGCTTGCCTGTACGGCATTGACAATTTCCTGTACCGTCCGTTCCTGTTCGCAGAGGACGCGGAGAATCTTCAGGCGCATGGGTTCGCTCAAAAGCTTGAAGCGGCTGGATACAGCTTCAAGCATTTCATCAGGCATGTTGAGATTCCACTTCTTGACCTCTTCTTCTGCTATGATAACCGTTTTACCCATGTCAACCTTTTTGTTTCACCCTCATTGCCACTTGTGGAGATGAGTCCATTGTTTAGCTTATATAGCTATAAATTCATACAATTCAAACCCCAAATACCTGCCGCGGAATCAGCTGTTCCTTGCTTGGGTATCTGGAAGTGCCCTTGAAGGGATTCAGTCTATCATCGGTGAGTCTGAGGGCTCTTTCGTGCCGGACAGGGAGAGTTCCATGATGGAGTTGATCAGAGACTGGGGGGCTTTGAAGCGGACAATCTTTTCCTGTATGATCTGTTTTGTTTTTTTAGCCTCTTCAAATTCCGCCGTGCACGCCGGGCATTCCTGCAGATGCAGCGTAAACGCCTGATTTTCACGGTTGGTCAGCTCGCCATCAACAGCGGCACTCATAAGTTCGCGGGCTTTATCGCACTTCATAAACTAAAAAGATTTGTTCGTCGTCCTGTTACCGGTCTTTTTCGGTATTGAATCCGAATTTCTTTGCATACTCTTCCAGCTGCACCCGTAGCAGCTTCCGTCCGCGGTACAGCCTTGAACGAACAGTTCCTATAGGGCTTTCAACCATATTGGCAATCTCTTCATAGGTAAACCCTTCAATGTCACAAAGCTGAATGACCTCTCTGAACTCTTCTGGAAGGGACTGCATGGCCATATACACCTCTTCATGCAACAGTGAATGAAAGTAATCAGTTTCAGTTTCAGTGCTGTCGCGTCTTGTGTCCTTTATGGTATGATAAAAGTCCTTGATGAGGTCGTAATCAACCTTGCCTGGTTCTCTGGCGTTTTTTCTGTACCGATTGATATAATTGTTCTTCAGGATTTTGAACAGCCATGCCTTGCAGTTTGTTCCCTTTTCAAATGAGCCGAAGAATTTATAGGCTTTCAGATAGGTCTCCTGAACCAGGTCGTTGGCGTCGTGCGGGTTAAGGGTCAGATGCAGGGCGTAATTATAGAGGGCGTTGATGTGGACTATCGCTTCGTCCTGAAATTCTCGCTGTTTCAGCTGCTCTTCAGTTGAGAGTGGGTTTTTTTTTGTGTCAGGGGAGCTTTTGCGAATCGGATCGGGTCTGCTCATGAGATTTGGTGCGTCGTGGTTCAGATGTAGGTTCGGTCGTCATGCGGAACAGCTTCATTATAAAATAAGGAATTAAATGGTTTTATTCTTATTCATGAGTTTCAATACAATGCTAAAAACAGTAGTGCAATGCCCATTCAGGATGAATTGCTTGATGTTCTTGTTGTCGGGTCTGGAATCGGTGGACTGACTACAGCCGCTCTTCTGCAGCAGCAGGGGTTTCGAGTCGCTGTTTTTGAGAAGAATCGGTTTCCGGGGGGGAGTTGTTCGTCATTCAGCCGTTCGGGATATACCTTTGATGCCGGAGCATCTGTCTTTTACGGGTTTGCCGGGGATGGGCAAAGCGGCACCCTGAACCTTCATGAAAAGATTTTCAGGAAACTCGGGGTCACTGTTCCAACGGTGCCTGATCCTGTGCAGATACACTATCATCTTCCCGGAGGGTTCAGTCTTGCGGCATGTTATGACCGCACTCTGTTTCTTGAACGCCTTCAGGCGGCTTTTCCCCATGAACGGGAGGGAATCCTGAAATTTTATGCCGAGCTTGAAGATGTGTATGACATTCTCAGCTCACTGCCTGCCGGTTCACTTGAGGATATCCGCCATCTGCTGAGGGTGGGCGGTTCTTTTCCACTGAAAACGGCAGCGCTTGCCGTGAAAACATTTCAGTCTATGGGAAAGAGGGCCCGTCAGCATATCAGTGATCCTGCGCTTCTCCATTTTATTGACATCGAGGCCTATTCATGGGCGCTGCAGGACGCGGTTTCAACCCCTCTTGTCAATGCCGGGATTTGTCTTGCCGACCGTCATCACGGTGGAATCAATTATCCTCTCGGGGGATCGGGTTCTATTGCCAGAGGTCTTGTTGAGGGGTTTCAGGCGTGCGGAGGAGAAATGCGGTATGGGACGGAGGTTTCTGAAATACTGGTAGACAAGGGTTCGGCAATGGGCGTGAGGCTGGCTGATGGTTCGGTTGTTCGTGCCCGGGCGGTTGTAAGCAATGCGACTGTCTGGGATACTTTCAACCGTCTCGTTGATGACAACCGTTACCGGATTCCAATGGATCGGTTCATTGAGGCGCCAAGTTGGTTCCAGCTCTATCTCGGTGTTGAGGGTTCTGTTGTTCCGGAGGGGATGGATGTGCACCATGTCCTTGTTGATGACTGGAGCAGGTTCAGTGATTCGGGCGGAACCCTTTACTGTTCGGTGCCTTCTCTGCTTGACCCATCGCTTGCCCCTTCCGGCCGGCACTGCGTGCATGCGTTTGTGACCGACAGGGCTGATGAGTGGGCCGGGTTGGAGCCGGGCAGCGCTGAGTACAGGGCCAGGAAGGATGAGCGTACCCGTGAACTGCTGGAGCGCCTTGAGTCTCTGATGCCGGGGATTTCCGCGGGGTGTGAGCTGACGATTTCAGCCACTCCTCTTACCCACCAGCGCTATTTGAACCGGCATAATGGTTCCTATGGCCCTCTTCTGAGGCCCGGTCAGAATATTCTCTTGAAGCCGCAGAATACAACACCGGTCAAGAACCTGTTTGCGACCGGAGACAGTACTTTCCCCGGTCAGGGGGTTATTGCGGTTACCTATTCGGGCGTCTCCTGCGCATCCTTCATTGCGGCAAAATTCGGCAGGCCGATGGAGCCTCTGGGCTCAGCCCCGGAAGGTCAGGATGCAGCCAGCAGCATGTCAATTTCGCGGTAGGGGCAGTCGGTTATTTCCGAAAGAATTTTTTTTGTGACATAGCCCCGGTAGACATAGGTTCCTTTTCTGAGGCTGTGGCTTTTCCAGAGCATCTCCTGAATGGTTTCGTGTGCGTTGATTTTCAGGAGAAAGGGGAGAAGCGTATTGGTCAGTGCGAACGATGCGGTTTTGGCAACGGCCGAAGGGATGTTGGGTACGCAGTAGTGGGTGACCCCGTGGGTGACATAAATTGGGTTGGTGTGCGATGTCCTGCGGCTGGTGGCGAAACAAGCCCCCTGGTCTATCGACACATCGATAATGACCGAGCCGGGCTTCATGGTTCTGACAACCTGTTCAGTTACAAGCGGTTTGTTGATTTTCTGTTTCGGACTCAGCGCCCCTATCATGACATCCGATGTTTTGGCGATTTCGGCAATGTAATGGTCGTTTGCTATCGCCGTTACCAGATGGCGGTTGAAGAATGCTTCGAACCGGCGGAGCCTGTTGATTTCCCTGTCGATGACTGTAACCTGTGCGCCAAGTCCCAGCGCGTCCTGTGCGGCAAAGAGCCCTACGGTTCCTGCCCCGATGATGGTGACATGGGCCGGTGGAACTCCGGCTATTCCTCCCAGGAGAATGCCGCTCCCTCCGTATCCTGTTTCAAGGTATTTTGCGGCGGTCTGAATGGCCAGTGAACCGGCTATTTCGCTGAGGGTTCTGACGATTGGCAGTTCGCCGTCACGGGTTTCAATGAACTCGAAGCCAAGCGCCGTGATGTTTTTTTCGAGCAGCGTTTTCAGAAGGCTGGCGCTGAGTGATGCAAGATGCAGGGCTGAGAGAAGAATCTGTCCGGGTTTGAACAGCTGGTGTTCTTCGGGTTGAGGAGGAGAAACCTTGACAATGATGCTTGACTGACTGAAGAGCTCTTCGGGGGATTCAGCAATGGCAGCGCCAGCTTCGGCATAGTCGGTATCGGAGAAATTGCAGAACCTTCCGGCAGCGGTTTCCACCACAACCTTTATGCCGTTTTCAACGAGAATCTGCACCCCGGCAGGTGAAAGAGCTACCCGTCTTTCGTCCTGAGCACGCTCCTTGGGAATGCCCAGGACTATATTGAGGTTTTTCCCTGGCTTGATAAGCCACCGTTCAAGCGTTTTGGCTCCGAGCTCAAACTCCAGACTGTCTATATCCGACGCATACCCCATCAGCAGCCCCTTCTCTTTTGTCCCTTTCCCTTCATCGGGAAAAGGGTCCTGTTACCTGGATGTAATGGTGACATTCTGTCTGCTCTCGGGTTCTTGAGGTCTGTGGAGGGTGCATTGTGTTCCCGGCAGATGAAGAGCGCCGCCTGAAATGCTGCAGAGCGCACCCGATGCCCCGCCATAGACTGTTTTTGCTCCTTCGGTTACCATGGAAACCGGGTACTGAAGGAATGAGAAGGCTTCCATGAAGTTTGAGGCGGCCAGCTGTGATGCGTCTCCTATTCCGCTGCCGATTTTTGAGAGGGCCTCTCCCGGGTTGATTCTTCCGTCCCGTACTCTTTCAACGACGCTGCCTGCTCCTTCCGGGAGTTTTTTGAGAACATTGTATCCAATGGTCTGGGCGTAAGTGATGAAGCCGGGTACATTCAGGCCGAGAACAATCCTTTTGAGGTTTTCTGTTCGCGAAAGCAGTCTGATGGTGCCTTTTTCTCCGGTGACCCGGGTTCGGCAGGCAAGCCGTCCACCCGCCTCGAACAGTCTGTCGGAAATGAAGGCTTTTTCATCGCTTCCCGGTTTGGAAAGATGCTCCATTCCTTCCGATACTGTCACAAAACAGCTTTGGCATATGCCGTTTCCACCGCAGATGTATCCGATATGGCATTTGTTGCGGCGTGCCACCTCAAGGAGTATGTCGCCTTTTTGAGCTTCGCACGCTTTGTCGTTGATGTAGATGATCATGGTTGTCTCCGGATGTCATTATGTAAATGTCGGATCGCTTGCTTTCGTATCACTGCTCCTATGAATATAGATAAAATTGCATTGTCCGCGTCTTACTGTTGAGCCTCTGATTTCTTCTCTTCAGGGCTTTCCTCCGGTCCGGGGAGTAGGAGCTGGAATACTGATGCAACCACCTCCGTGAGCGCTTCTGTCATATCCCTGCCGAGTTCCTCGAGATTGAGTTTTCCTTCAAAGATTCTGCCTATCTGCATGGCTATGGTCCGGGGCAGCATGACTGCCGCTTCCCAGCCCATGATGCCCATGTAGAGAGGAAGCTGCAGTGGCGTGGTTTGTGTCATCTGTTTGACCTCTTCAATTGCTGAAACCATTGCTATGGTTCCGGGTTTTTCAATGGTTGCCTGACATGCAAGCCGGGTGCCTGCCTGAATGAGGTTGGGTGAAAGAATCTCCAGCTCAATCTCATTAAGGGGGCTGAGAAGTTCGGCCCCTTCGGTTATTCTGGAATAACAGGTCTGACAGAGTGCGTTTCCGCCGCAGAAGTAGCCAATATGTGCATGGTTCCGGCGTGCAATGTCAAGAAGCCTGTCGCCCTCGTTGGCGTTGTATTCTATAGAATTTATTGTGACCTTCATCGTTTTATGGTTTTGTGTTCATGCAGTTGTTTTTTCTCATATCCGTGTAACCGCCGACGGGGGGTAAATAGTTGCCGGATAGATGTGCATGAACACAAAATCAAAGAGCTTCGGCCTGCTCTTCCTTTGCGGAATCTGCAAGCTGATGAAGAAGGTTGGTGTAGTGCTCAATGAGCGCTGAGGGGGAAGAGGATGCGTCGGATTTGGGGTGGTGAAGGGTGAGTTTCATTTTTTTATCAAAGCTGAACCCGGGGTTGTATGGCTGCATTTCAGGCTGCTGTACTGCGGTGAACAGGTGCTGCAGGAATTCCCGGTTCAGGGGTTCCCCGCTTTCTTCTCCCGGCAGGACGAAGGTGATGGTTTTTGCCTGCAGTTCTATTTTTTCAATGCCGAGCGGTGAGGCGGTTATTTTCAGTTTTGCGAGCAGCAGCAGGTGTTCTACCTCTTCGGGAAGTGGGCCGAACCGGTCTCTGAGCTCTTTGTGGAGGGTGTCGAGGTTCTCTGCCTTGCGTGCTTTCGATATTTTTTCATAGAAGCCGAACCGCTCATGGGTTGCTGTAATGAAGTGTTCGGGGATGAGGGCATCACAGAAGAAAACAAGGTCACAGGTGCCGGTAGGGGCTGGAGGTTTGGCGTCACCGGAAAACAGGTGGCTGAACTCTGTTGATTTCAGACCGGCAACTGTTTCTTCAAGCATTTTCTGGTAGAGGTCGAATCCGAGCTCATGAATGTAGCCGGACTGTTCTGCTCCTAAAAGGTTGCCTGCGCCACGGATGTCGAGGTCGCGAAGCGCTATGCTGAAGCCTGAGCCGAGTTCGGTGAAGCTTTCTATGACTGCAAGGCGCTGGACTGCTTCCCGCTTGAGGGTGTGAAGGGGTGGGGTGATGAGGTAGCAGTATGCCTTTCTCTCGCTTCTTCCTACCCGCCCGCGAAGCTGATAAAGGTCCGACAGGCCGAACATGTCGGCGCGGTTGATGATGATGGTGTTGGCGTTTGATATGTCGAGCCCTGAGCCGATGATGGTGGTTGAAATCAGAACATCGACCTCTTTCTGCATGACATCCATCATTATTTTTTCAAGTTCGCGCGCGGGCATCTGCCCATGGGCGTAGACAATGCGTGCTGAAGGTACCAGCTCTCTGATGGTTCGCTGCATCTCCTCAAGGCCGGCAACCCGGTTGTGGAGGAAAAAAACCTGCCCGTCACGGTTGATTTCCCTGCGGATAGCGGTTTCAATAAGCTCTGCGTCGTAGTCGGTGATGAGGGTTTCGACAGGCTGACGGTTTTTTGGAGGTGTGGAGACAATGGAAAGGTCGCGGGCGCCGAGCATCGAGAACTGGAGGGTTCTGGGAATGGGTGTGGCCGACATGGTGAGGGTGTCGACTCCGGGGAACTGTTCGCGCAGCTTCTCCTTGACTTCAACCCCGAAGTGCTGCTCTTCGTCAATGACGAGAAGGCCGAGGTCATTGAAGTGCACATCTTTTGAGACGAGCCGGTGGGTGCCGATGACAATATCCACCGTTCCGGCCGCAATTTTTTTAAGGGTTTCTTTTTGCTCCGCCCTTGGCACAAACCGGCTCAGTACTGCTATGGTGATGGGGAAGTTTTCAAACCTTCGGGCAAAGGTTTCGGCATGCTGGTGGGCAAGAATGGTTGTGGGGGTGAGAATTGCCGCCTGTTTTTTTGATTCCACCGCCTTGAAGGCTGCCCGCATGGCAATTTCCGTTTTCCCGAACCCGGCGTCGCCGCAGATGAGCCGATCCATCGGGTGGGGTGCCTGCATGTCTTTTTTCAGCTCTTCAATCGCCTTGTGCTGGTCGGGGGTCTCATCAAAAATGAAGGAAGCCTCGAATTCACGCATGAAAATGGAGTCGGGGCCGAAAGCAAATCCCGGCTGCATTTTTCTCTGGGCGTAGAGCTTTATGAGGTTGATGGCTATGTCGCGCAGTTTGTTGCGGACTTTCTCTTTCCGTGCCGCCCATTTTGAGCTGCCGAGCTTGGAGAGCACCGGTGTGGAGCTTTCTGAAGCGGCATACTTTGAGAGGAGGTTGATGTTCTGGACATTGACAAAAAGCTGGTCGCCGCCCTCATATTCCACCAGTACACACTCCTGTTCGGAGTTTCCTGCAGTTATGGTTTCAAGTGCCTTGAAGCGGCCTATGCCGTAGTCTTCATGTACCACGAAGTCGCCGACTTTGAGCTTCTGCAGGTCTCCCAGGGAAATGCCCCTGATTTTGCGTTTCCGGCTGCTTCTGTGGGAGTGGAGTTTTCCGAAGATGTCGGATTCGGTATAGAGGTCGAGCGGTCCGAAGCTGAACCCGCTGTGGAGGTTGAGGGGAACCCAGATCGGTTCGGCTGCACTTCCTTTGCCGGTTTCAGCCATCTCTTCGGCAAGAAAGTCATTCAGCTCCCTGATTTCCCGCTGAGACGAGGCAGCAAAGACTGGAGTGCCCGCAGTTGCTGCTTTCTGGTGCAGCAGGGTGGCGAAGAGGCGGAAATTCGCGTTGATTTTCTGCTGGCTGGCTGCATGAAAATCAATGGCTTCTCCTGAGGCGGCGCCGCGGCGAACAGTGGTGAACTCTTTAAGCGCCCCGGCAAGTTCCTCGTGGTTTTCCATTGCAAGAAATTCCGTATGGTCGTCAATGAGAATGATGGCCGAGGGGGGCAGATAGTCAAGAATTGTTGCTGTTTCGGCTGCGTCTGTTTCGCCGGGTGTGAATGCGGCAGTGATGGTGGCGGATGAAAGGGTTTTGCCTGAGAGCTGGCTGTTGATGTCGAACTGGCGCAGAGAGGTGATTGTGTCGCCAAAAAACTCAACCCTCAGCGGCTCGGATGCTCCGAAGGAAAATATATCCATGATTGCGCCGCGCAGTGAAAACTCGCCTTCATTCTCAACAAAGTCTCTCTGCTCGAAACTGTTCGCTGTAAGGAACTGCCTGATACGCTCATATCCGCACTCCATGTCAACAGCAATGGGGAACATGCGGTTTTCTGATTCGGGTGGGCTGCAGAGTGGCGCCAGGAGTTCGCTCTGCAGCGACAGGATGAGGGGGCGGCTTTTTTTCCGGAGGGCCTCAATGGCAGCCGGGAGTTCATCGGATGTATTGAAGGTTGCGTTGCCTGAAACAAGTGAGGGCAGGTCGTGAAGATAGAGCTCAAAGCTGCTCTGCGCCGCCAGTATCACAACAACTTCATCGGTGGCTGCATGAATGGCAGCTGAGAGGAGTGGCGCAAGCGAGCCGTGGATGCCGGCAATATCTATTGCTTTCTGTCGGGGAGAGGCAGGGGTCTTGAGTGCTGAAAGAAGTTTCCTGAAGGGCTCTGACTGACGGAGGGTTTCAATAAGGAATCCCGCATTCTTTCTTTTCAGCGGGGCACTGTGAAGGTCCGTATCCGATATTGTTTTCATAAGAGGGCGGTAAACTATATTTTCATGCATGCATCCGCGGCCAGTCAGAGACTGCCGGCAGTGTGGCGCGAAACCTGCACCAGTGGAATAAGTCCCTTACTATATGGAAAAAATTCTTGAACTGAAAAATCTCAAAACCTACTTTGCTACTGATGGTGGCGTTGCCAGAGCTGTTGATGGGGTGAGTTTTTCGCTTGGCCGGAACCGGACGGTCGGAGTTGTTGGGGAGTCGGGTAGTGGCAAATCGGTGACTGCTCTGAGTATTATGCGTCTGCTTCCGATGCCGCCGGGCTATTTTGCCGGGGGTGAGATTTTCTGGAAGGGGCGGAATCTTCTCTCATTACAAGATGATGAGATGCGGCGGTTGCGGGGCAATGATATTGCAATGATTTTTCAGGAGCCTATGAGCTCGCTGAACCCGGTCTTTACCTGTGGCAGCCAGATTATGGAGCAGATTCGGGTTCATCACCCTGAGATGGCTGCTGTTGAAGCCAGAGAGCGCTCTGTGGAGTTGCTTCACCTTGTCGGCATTGCCAATCCCGGCGAGCGTTTTTCAGCCTGGCCGCATGAGCTTTCAGGGGGCATGCGCCAAAGGGTCATGATTGCCATGGCACTTTCCTGCAACCCGGCCCTGTTGATTGCTGATGAACCGACCACTGCGCTTGATGTGACTGTTCAGGCACAGATTCTTGACCTGATAGGGACGCTTCAGGCCGATACCGGTATGAGCGTGCTCCTGATAACGCATGATTTTGGTGTTGTTGCCGAGCTGTGTGAAGAGGTGCTGGTGATGTATGCCTCAAGAGTTGTGGAAAAAGGGGAGGTCCGCCAGATTTTCAGCAACCCTCTCCATCCCTATACCCGTGGTCTCTTGGAGTCCATCCCGAGAATGGGTGTCCCAAAAGAGCGGCTCCATGTTATTGAGGGTAGTGTTCCCAGTGCGCTGAGAGAGCCTGTGGGATGCCGGTTCAGCGATCGCTGCCCGCTTGCAGACTCGCGGTGCCGCAGCATCGAACCGGAACTTGTGGCCTATGAAGCGGGGCATGAGGCAGCCTGCTGGAAAGCCGGCTGAATTCGCCGGTTTGTGACAGTTCTGTGACGAATGACCCCTTTTTGCGGAAACCCTGAAATATTGCGTTACATTTCCAGTTAGGATAAAATTGTCTAAAACTATCCCCCCCAGCGCATATGTCAGATCCATTACTTCTTGTTGTTGAGGATGACCGGAACCTTGCAAAACTTGTAGGGTTCAATCTTGAGAAGGCCGGTTATAAGTGCCTGTTTTCAGAAAATGGAGAAGATGCTTTCGACCAGCTTTCACGACGCAGTTTTGATCTTGTTCTGCTTGATGTGATGCTTCCCGGCATTGACGGCTTTGAGGTCTGCCGCAAGATTCGCCAGCATCAGATTTACAAGGATATTCCCATTATCATGCTCACCGCCAAAGGCGAAGAGATCGACAAGATTCTTGGTTTTGAGCTCGGCATCGATGACTATGTGGTCAAGCCTTTCAGTCCCCGGGAGCTGACTTTGAGAATACGGGCGGTTCTCAAGCGCGACCGTCGGCAGGGCGGTGTGTTCCGTGAGGCGCTCAAGGCTGGAGGCCTGGAGGTTGATATAGCTCGACACAGCGTGACGCTTGATGGGCAGGAGCTGGTGCTGACCCTGATGGAGTTCAAACTTCTGGTTGCGCTTCTCAAGAGAAAAGGGCAGGCCCAGTCGCGCGAAATGCTTTTGAGTGATGTATGGGATGTTGACCGCAGCATCAATACCCGAACCATTGATACCCACATTACAAGGCTCCGCGAAAAATTAGGCGAATCCGGCAGGCAGATAAAGACTGTTCGCGGACTTGGCTACAAGTTTGATGAAGAGGGAGAGGATGTTCATGCAGTCTAGGGTTTCCTTCCGGCTTGGTGCTGTTTTCGGCCTGATTGTTTTCCTGACAGTTCTTGCCAGTTACCTGTCGCTGGGTCACCAGCTCCAGCTGCTCCTCATGAAAAGCATTACCCATGAACTTCGCCGTGAACTCATGCTCAACAGGGAGCTGCTTGAGACGAGCATGGGGCGAAAAGCTTTTCTGCAGGATCCTGATGGATGGGCCGACAGAATCGGAGGGATTCTTGAAGTCAGGGTGACAGTAATTGCTCCTGACGGCCGGGTAACAGGCGACAGTTATATTGAGCGCAACCGGCTTTCCTCTGTTGAAAACCATGCTGATAGGCCGGAAGTGAAAGCAGCTCTGTCGGCAAGTTTCGGTGAAAATTCCCGGTACAGCCAGACCGTCAAGGAACAGATGCTCTATATGGCAGTTCCGTTAGGGTCGCCACAGCCCTTCGCCGTTCTTCGTTTTGCCAAACCTCTGTATGATATTTCCGTTTTTGAGGCCGGCGTTCGCAAGGGTATAGAGCAGGGGCTGTTTTTTGCTCTTCTCTTTTCTCTCGGCGTAGGCGTGGTGAGTGCATATCTGATCTCCCGGCCTCTTAAGCGAATTGCAGATACCGCCCTGAGGCGGACTCATGGGGACTTTTCCGGCTCTATTCCAACAAATCGCGGTGATGAAATAGGCCTGCTTGCGCGCGCCTGCAATTATATGTCGGAAGAGATAAAGAAAAAAAGACGGAGTGAGGAGTGGTACCGGGCGGTTTTTTCAGGTATCCGCGAGGCTATTCTTGTGACTGACGCCGCCGGCGACATTATTCTTGTCAACCCTTCAGCTTCAAGGCTTTTCCGCCTTGAAGGAGCCATGTTCCAGTCCCGCTCAACAGCGCTTGTCAGCGATGAGGGGCTCCGGGTTCTTTTGGACAGGGTGCATGGCTCAAAGAAGGCAATTGTGAAGGATGAAATGCTGGTGACAACCCTGAAGGGAAAGCGAATTCTCCAGATCAGTTCCATGCCAGTCATGCGGGAGGGGGTGTTCGACGGGACGGTGTTCGTTCTCAATGACATTACCCGTCTGCGTAATCTTGAGCGGATTCGAAGAGACTTTGTCTCAAGTGTTTCCCATGAACTGCGAACACCGCTTACAAGCATAAGGGGTTACACGGAAACCCTGTTGGACGGGGCAATGCACGACGCTGAACATACCGAAGCGTTTCTCCGCATCATTCATCAGGAAAGCGAACAGTTGACAGCCCTTGTCAATGATGTGCTTGATCTTTCCAAAATTGAATCAGGTCGCATTGAGTATTCGTTTGCGCCGGTTTCCCTTACGGAGGTGGTGAGGCGTTCAATGAGCACGCTTGCTCCCCAGTTTGCAAAAAAAGATGTGAAGCTTGATGTCAGCATTCCCGCAGACCTTCCTCTGGTGAAGGGCGATGCTTCATATCTTGAAATTGTTGTCCGCAACCTGCTTGACAACGCTGTTAAATATGTTGATGAGCACAATGGCCGGATACGGCTGAGTGCGGCAAAAGGAGATGGCTTTGTGAGGCTTGAGGTCGAAGACAACGGCATCGGTATTGCGCAGAAAGATCTTGATCGTATCTTTGAACGATTTTACCGGGTTGACAAGGCCCGCTCCCGACAGCTGGGCGGAACCGGTCTGGGTCTCTCGATTGTCAAGCACATTGTTCTTGCCCACAAGGGCGACATCAAAGTGCGGTCCCGTTTGAACCGGGGAACAGCATTCACCCTCACGCTTCCGGTGGCTGATCAGCATCCCCTGGACAATAAAACATAGAGTATTATGAAAACACTGCTGGATTTTTTTCTCTCCTACGGGTTCTCTTCAGCCAACGCCTCCCTTCTGGCCACCATTTTCGCAGCACTTCTGGCTCTTGTTGTCATTGTTGCCCTTGAGGTCAGCACCAAAAGGGTGCTCCTTGGTTTCATCAGCCGTTTCGCCGCAAAAACTGCAACCCGTCTTGATGACATACTGGTTCATCATAATGTGTTTTCAGGGCTTGCCCGTCTTGTTCCGCCTGTTCTTCTTCACCTGCTCTCAGATCCTGTGCTGCAGTTCTTCCCTGATCTTATTCCCATTGTCAAAGATGTATCGGTTCTCTGGTTGACAGGAGGAGTCATTCTGGTTTCGTTTTCAGCGCTTGATGCTCTTCTGGAATACTCATCAACTCACCCCTCGTTTTCCCGCCTTCCTGTCAAGAGCTTTATTCAGGTCATAAAGTCCCTGGCAATCGGCATTGGTCTCATTGTGGTGATTTCAAAACTGCTGGGAACTTCACCCATTGTCTTTCTCAGCGGACTTGGCGCCTTTACCGCAGTGCTTCTTCTGGTGTTCAAAGATTCCATACTCGGTCTTGTTGCCGGCATTCAGCTTTCCGCAAACAACCTTGTCCGGGTCGGCGACTGGATTGAAATGCCCAAATACGGAGCTGATGGAGATGTGATTGATATTTCGCTGGTGACGGTTTCTGTCCAGAACTGGGACAAGACCATCAGCACCATTCCCGCCTATGCGCTGATTTCAGAAGGGTTCAAAAACTGGCGGGGGATGAGTGAGGCCGGAGGGCGGCGCATGAAGAGATCGGTCAACATCGACATGACCAGCGTCCGGTTCTGTGACCAGAAGATGCTCGCTGAACTCAGAGAGGTTCGTTTGCTCAAAGAGTATCTGGCGCAGAAGGAGCGCGAACTGGCGGAATGGAATGCAGAGATGGGTGCAGGCGAAAACTCTCCCGTCAATGCCCGCCGTCTGACGAATTTCGGAACATTCCGTGCCTATCTGGCCGCCTATCTTGGCAGCCACCCGAAAGTCAATTCCTCCATGACGCTCATCATCCGACATCTGCAGCCAACAGCGGAAGGTATTCCTCTGGAAATCTACCTCTTCAGCCGCGATACCGAGTGGGCGAAGTATGAGCAGGTGCAGGCAGACATCATGGACCATGTCCTCTCCGTTCTTCCATGGTTTGATCTGCGCGTGTTCCAGAGCCCCGGCGGGTTTGACATAAACCATGCCGGACGCTATTTCGCTGAATCGCTCGGTGGCCGCACCACCCGCACGGACTCGGCAGTGCCGATGGAATAACCGGCCTCTTCAGCTGTTGGCGAGGCTCTCTTCAATAATCTGCCGGTGCAGGGGAATGGTGACCTCAGGCAGGCTGTCGGCAGGGTAGAATCCCGCTTCAAAGACCTCATGGTTGATGCAGATGTTCTCGTGGCAGGCAAGCACCCTGTAAGCTATGGCAATCAGCGATCCATACATGGTGCTTTCACGGTGGTAGACCCCGACGAGGCTCTCAATGCTTCCTTCTATCGAGGTCTCCTCCCAGAGTTCACGCAGGCATCCTTCATGAGGCTCTTCGCTTGACTCAATAAAACCTCCCGGAAGCGCCCACTGATTGAACGCCGGTTCATGTGCCCGCCGTATCAGCAGAACTTCGCCATTGGTGTTTCGAGTGAAGGCGATGGCTACCGGAAGAGGATTGCTATAGTGCACCCATCCGCATTTCGGGCAGAGCATCCTGTTCCGTTCTTCAAGAACAGCGGGTTCAAGTTTTTGGGAGCATATCGGGCAGAATATAAAAGGCTTCATCAGTCAGGGTTCATCAATGGACAGCGAAACTTTTTGCGCTGCTGTCATATTATTAAAAGGTAGAAAGCTGTAATTGTTTTTACCACTTATTTCATCATAGCCATGGCATTGCTTAAAGAGGGCGGAACTGCACCAGACTTTACCGGAATCGATCAGGACGGCAAGAGTGTATCACTTTCAGAGTACCGCGGAAGCAAGGTACTCATTTATTTTTATCCCAAGGACGATACTCCCGGATGTACGGCGGAAGCTTGTGCTTTTCGCGACAATTTACCTAACTTCAACAAACTGGGTGTTACCGTGCTGGGCGTCAGCACAGACCCTGAAGCGAAGCATCGGAAGTTCGCCGACAAGTACAGCCTGCCGTTCAGGCTTGTGGCGGACAGCGATAAAGTGATTGTTCAGGCCTACGGTGTATGGGGCCCTAAAAAATTCATGGGAAAGGAGTATATGGGAACCAGCCGCGTTTCCTATATGATAGACGAGGACGGCCTTATAGCCAAAGTATGGCCGAAAGTAAAACCCGCAGTACATCCCGAAGAGGTTCTCGGATGGCTGCAGGACAACAAATGACGCAACAGTATGGTTAATGAATTCGAGCGGCTTGCGGCCGGCAAACTTCTGATAGCTTCAGCAAACCTCATGGAGGGAACCTTCAAGAGAACGGTTCTTTTGATGTGTGAACACAGCAGTGAGGGTTCAGTTGCATTCATTCTCAACAGACCCATGGAGTTCAAGGTCAGTGAGGCCATTGCCGGATTTGGTGATGTTGAAGAGCCACTTCTCATGGGCGGTCCCGTTCAGGCAGACAGGGTATACTTTATGCACACGCGTGGAGATCTTGTTGAGGCCTCTGAAGAGATTCTTCCGGGACTTTTCTGGGGGGGAGAGCAGGAAGAACTGAGTTACCTGCTCAACACCGGCGTTCTACCACCTTCGGAGGTGCGCTTTTTTCTCGGCTATTCCGGTTGGAACGCAGGCCAGCTTGAGGAAGAGTTTGAAGTTGGCTCCTGGTACACCACCGACGCAACCCGCGAGCTTGTTTTCAGCGACGCCTATGAATGGATGTGGAGCAGGACCGTGCGCTCCAAGGGAGGAGAGTACCAGCTCATAGCCAATTCACCCGAACTGCCGGGTTTGAACTGATCTCTTTTTCAGCCAATCACCATCAGCAGGACGATAAGCGCAAGCCATGAAATGACGCCCCATATGAGGACTTTTCTGGTACTGAGGTTTTTCAGCATGGGGAACGGTTCAATAATGAATGTTGTTGTTCTTTACTGTTGAAAAGTATATATACAATTGCATTGAGGCAACAAAGGTTCTTTGATTTTACTGGGGATGACAGGCTTTCGACAGGGCAGGTGTGAGATATGATTGCACTCCGAGTTTCAGCATGGATGGACTCGTTAAAGAAGTCTATGCAAACAATAGATGCAGACGATTATTCGTATGCAATGGCTGCCTGATTAGCACAAGTTAATTAATCAGCCATCGTCCTGAGGCGGATGCGCTTACTCAAAAACCGCAGGATGGCATAATTCGCGCTTGAGCTTCGGTTCGCGCAAGTAAGCCCCGTCTGCTTTCGCCCGAAGGGGCAGGCGGGTATTCATTCGGGCTAGTGGCACGGCCTTTACCGGTGCAGTTCCGGACCACGAAACCATGAGCACCGGAGATGAGTGTGGTGATTGTATCAAGCATTGTTCTGGACCCGGGTTCGACTCCCGGCATCTCCACCCGTTACATGTCCCTGGCTTTACCGACAAACCCCCAAGACACCTTATTTAATAGGCGTCTTGGGGTTTTTCTCGTTCCTGCTCTTTCCTCCGTGTGCCACCTTTTCTCTTCGTGTGAAGTACTCCCCATCTATAGGGCAGCTATCGAGAGAAAATAAGTTTGCGATGCGCCCCAAATCTTCCAGTTCCGCCGCTGAAAGGTAGTTCTTTGCCACACGACATCGCTTTTCAGAATCTTGCCGGCGGGGGCTTTGGCCCTGGTGGTCAAGCCCATCCGTTCTTTCGTGTGGTCTGCCCGCCTGAAGATCAACTCGGCAGCGGTATGACCGTGAACGGCGTAATGCATCTTATTCTGCACCTTGGCAAAAAACTCCTGAGTGATCGATGCGTCCTTGTCGTAATCCATCGCTGTAGCATAGATGTCGGCGATCTTTTGATAAAAACGCCGTTCGGACAGGCGGATTTCCCGGATTTCCTCCAACAGGCGTTCAAAGTAGTCCTCATCAAGGAATGCCCCGTTTTCCATGCGCTTCCGATCCATCACATAGCCCCGGAGCGTATAGTCCCGCAAAACCCCCGTGGCCCACTGCCGGAAGGCCGTAGCGCGATTGGAGTTCACCCGGTAGCCCACCGCGATGATCGCATCCAGATTGTAGTGCAGGATATTGCGCTGAACCTGGCGTTTCCCTTCGGTTTGAACTGCTAAGAAATCCTTAGCAGTTGCATCCTCGGTCAGTTCGTGTTCGGCGTAAATGTTCTTCAGGTGCATCAACACGTTTTCCGGCGTTGTCTCAAAAAGAAACCCCATGTTTTTCTGCGACAGCCAGATCGTCGCGTCCTGCACCCGCACCTCCACCCCGTCGCCGCCGGTCTGATAAGCAAAGGTCAAAAACTCCGCCGTGCTGTTGCGGAGGCGCACGCTGTTCGGTGATTTTTTTTTCGGCATGGGCAGTCCCTCTCTATGGCTTCAATTTCAGAATTTGCTCGATGGGCTTACTCATCTAAAAAACTCCCCTGTATCTCCATCGGGCGCATCACCGTTTCAATGTAATCGATCTCTTCCTTGGTGAGCTTGTACTTCTTATAGAGCTGTTCATCCGTCCACTCGTGATCCCATGATTGTTGAGGAACCCATGTATACATCTGTAATCGGAAATTAACAATCCCCATTTTTCGGAAAATAAGATTCCCCGGGTTGGCGTAAAAAAACACCCATAGCCCTATGTTTGAAGGTTCCACCCAATCAAACAGGAAGAGCTATGGAATCACAGTTAAAGCGCTTAACCATGTACAATAAAGTTAAGAATCTTTTCGAAAAAGGGTTGCGTATCAATCAGATCAGCCGCAGCACCGGTCTTGATCGCAAAACGGTGCGCAAGTACCTTCAAATGAACAGCCAGGAGTTCCAGGATCATCTCTCCAGTATGACTTGTCGTCACCGGAAGCTGGAAGACTACGAGGAGTTTTTCCGGGGTCGTATCAGGCAGTGCCCGGACTGCAGCGCGGCACAGGTCGAAGACTGGTTGAAAGAGCAGTACCCGGATCTGGATGACATCTCCACCATTTTGAAAATGAAAACCCGTCTCTCCAGAGTGATTCTCTGGTTAGGCGGGTTTTCTTTTTCCCCTTGTTTTTAAAGGGTTTCGGCTGTTTTGACATCGTTCCGGAACCTCTCTCCAGCCACCTGATTCTCTCCATTCTCCCCACCTTTATTCTACATCTTTTTTCAACCCGAGTCTGAAGAGCATTCCTGAACACGGCCTTGACAGTTTTGCGCCATAGTGTTATTTTGCTTTACGCTATAAATTGAAATAAAAAAACTGTTAATTCAAAAAGTGAAATAAGAGCATGAACCGGAATCTACAAGGCCATTACATAACCATTTCGACCGTCGGGGAAAAGGCGAAAGCCTTTGTTCCCGCACCGTTACCACCTACGCCGCCAATTGAGTGGTCATCAGAACTTCGGGAAAAGTTTGATCAGGCATTGTTGGCTCTTGGTCGTCTGGACAGCGTTTCGGTATTGCTGCCGGACACTTCGCTCTTCCTTTACATGTATGTGCGCAAAGAAGCGGTGCTTTCCTCAATGATCGAGGGAACTCAGTCCTCCCTTTCTGATCTGCTGCTGTTTGAATTTGAACATCAACCCGGAGTGCCGCTTGATGATGTGCAGGAGGTTAGCAATTATGTAGCAGCGTTGAATCATGGTTTGAACCGGTTGAATGAGGATTTTCCGCTTTCACTTCGCTTGCTGAAAGAGATTCACAGCGTGCTGCTCTCAACGGGTCGCGGCAAGGAATGTGATCCGGGGGAGTTTCGCAGAAGCCAGAACTGGATTGGTGGCAGCCGTCCCGGTATGGCGGCGTTCGTCCCTCCGCCTCCGGAAAATGTTCAGGAGTGCATGGGCAAGCTGGAGCTGTTTTTACACGACCAGCCGGAAAAGACCTCGGTTCTGATCAAAGCGGCGCTGGCGCATGTGCAATTTGAAACGATCCACCCGTTTCTCGATGGCAACGGGCGTCTTGGTCGTCTGGTCATTACCTTGCTGCTTTGTTCTGAGAAGGTATTGAAGGAACCGATGCTCTACCTGAGTTTATATTTCAAGACTCATCGGCAACGGTACTACGAACTGCTGAATGAAGTACGCCTGACCGGCGACTGGGAAGCATGGCTGCATTTCTTTGCCGATGCAGTGATTCACACCGCGACACAGGCTGTGGATACAGCTCAACAATTGATGAAGCTTTCTGCCGAGGATGGTCAGCGTATCAACAGGCTGAAGCGTATTTCCGGCTCGGCACACCTGATTCACAAAGCGATGCTGGAACGACCGATGGCTTCGCCAAACTGGATACAGGAAAAGACCCGGCTCTCACCGGCAACTGTCAATGCGTGCCTGCGTGAATTGGAGCAGCTTGGCATTGTCAAAGAGGTGACCGGGCAGAAGAGAAACCGCATCTATTCCTATGTGGAATACATCCGAATTATGAATGAAGGCACCGAGCTGCCACGCTGATCAGATGTGGTTTTGATCAGGGGGAGAGATAACCGGAAGGGTGCAGATACAGTGGGGGAACCAGCGCCATCGTTCAAAAAGCTGCATATCGGTTGCCATTGCTGATACTACGCACCAGGGCCTGCCATGAAGCCGCAGGAGCTCCGCTGGCTTGCATCCCTGAACCGAAGCAATTGTTACATTCTTGCAAGATCAGCAGATGGTGTTGAACGGGAGCGGTATCTTATTTTTTTCAAAATTTCCTTGAAACCAACCTACCGACGAGCATGGACAAGAAGAAGACCGTTCTCATCCTTTGCACTGAAAACACTGCCCGCAGCCAGATGGCTGAAGGGCTCCTCCGCAACATGGCAGGAGACCGTTTCGAGGTCCTCAGTGCCGGCACCCAGCCCGCCGATGCCGTTCATCCTCTTGCCTTCAAAGCCATGCAGGAAATCGGGATCGACATTAGCGGCCAGCACCCGAAAGACATAGCGACCTACCTCGGCAAGACCTTCGTACACTACCTCTTAATCGTCTGCAGCAA